>NZ_JBBJSS010000001.1:0-1019117 GCF_038898415.1 Priestia sp. SB1
CCCTCTCGAGTTCAGGGCTAAAGCCGTCTAGTGTTGTTTTTATTATTTTCACTGTCTACTTGACAGGGGGCAATTCATTGGTTCCGTGCTTTTTATATTTCTACCTGCAGACTTTCATATAAAGCAGTGATTTCCCCTTGAATAATGGGGTAGCGTTTCAGGGTCGGAACACTTGAAAGCTTTGGCGCTCGCTTTTGCTCTGCTGCTGCGGCTAGCTGAGCAAATGTTTCCTGAAGCTCTCGCTTTTCCGTTTCTGACAGCTCATATCCTTCATACGACGCAAGAAGCATATAACCTAACTGCTGCGTAGCGACAACTGCCGGCCACAGTCCTTCGAGCTTGACGGCCGTTTTAGAATATTCTCCAATCACATTATCATAAAGCGCCCGAAGATTAACTAGTTCCCCTTGAAGCTTATTTCTTTCTTGTTTAATTCTTTCTTCATCTTGTTCAGTGCTTAGCATTTCTAAAAATTGTCCTTCTTTTCGAATGACATCTCCAAGTAAATACGGCAGACGAAGCGAAGAAGCTCGTTTAAAAACTAATACCGTACCGACCACTCCAATAACAGAACCAATAACAATATCAATCACTCGAGCGGACGTAAAGTAGCTAATCGCTTTGTCCGGATGACCGCTTTCAGCAATTAAAAGAGCATTCGGTGTGATAAAAAGCGTACCGAGCGCGTAGTTTTTAACAATCACAATTTCAATCGTTGACTGAAGCACAAAGACAATGAGCGCAATGACAATTCCCGTTGGTTCAAGCATGAGAATCCCGGTTCCAATTAAAATACCTAAAATGGTTCCGACAGAGCGTTGAATACCTCGCTGAACCGTTGCACGAACGGTTGCCCCAAGCATCACTCCTGCACACGTGAGAGGAATCCAGTAAGACCTTGGAATGTCTGTCGTGTAGGCAACAGCTGCGGCGATAATCATAATAATTCCGTAGCGCAAAGCGTTTTTAAGTACATACGAACGTTTGTGAAAAGCAGCTTTTAACCGTGCTTTTACGCTGCCTTGTGAAAATTGAATATACTCCGTTTCTTTTAATTCCTTCATTTGAAGAACGTCGTTTACATCTAGTAACAATGTGCGCAGCTCTTCTTTGATGGACAGCTCTTCAATTTCTTCTCGCACGTCTCGAATTTTTTTATGTTTTTTTAACGTGGCCATTTCGGATGCGAACGTTTCAATTACCGCTTGTGCTTTTTTCGAAACAGCCGGATTAAAATCATTCGCAGCGGCCATCACAAAAATAAACAGCCCTTCAGCTTTTTGGTTTAATAAAAACAGGCGGTGAGAAAACGATGATTTTTTTCGATTAATTTTCGCTTGTTTCATTGCTGTTTCCGCTGCCCGAAGCTCTACAACCGTTTTGTGCTGCTCAGCGTGAAACGATTCCGTGCCAAGTGATCCAACAAATGAAGCTAGCTGCCTATAAGCTTTCGCCACAGCGGCCGTTTCAGGACCGCGCGGATTAATAAGCCAGCCGCTCATGCTAATACACCAAGATAGTGCTCCTCCTAAAAAAACGAGACCTGCATGCAAAAAAACTGCCTGTAAATTCGGAGCTGGAATGCTTGTACTCACTGCAAATGAAAGGACAAAAAACATCGCGGAGGGTCCCGGAATTTTTAAAGCTCCGAAGATATAAACCGATACGGCTCCAATCACACCAAATAAAATAGTTTTCATCCACTCCACGTCAGCAAATAACGAGCCTAGCGTAAAGCACAGCGTAACGCCAAGCAAAGCTAAAAATAACTTAACGGCACGCTGCGCGTAAGGTTCATCTTTTGTATACAAATATGTAAAGCCGCCAATACTTGCAATGAGTCCGTACTGCAAATGATCAAACAAAATTCCTATTAAAATCGGCAAACTTGAAGACAAGCCCGAGCTGATTCCTCTTACCCACGGAGAAGAAGCGTGGTTAAAGCGAAAAGCAGCTTTGATTCCCGGCGCTTTTGGAGAAGCCTCAATTTTATGATGAATTTCCGTATGATTATATGTTGGTGACTTTTTGTCATCACTCACCTTGACCTCCTCCTTTCTCTTCATATATCTTTCCTGTTCTTAAAACGAGATAAACCTAAAAAGCGCTGTTCCTATCCGTATTGTGTTTAGGAACAGCGCTTTTTATCCTTATGAGCAGCGTACAGTAAAAACAAAAAGCAGATGAAACGAATGTCTCATCTGCTTTTTACTAACAGCTCTACTGCTTCTTTTACTAAGTTTTCGGTATTCTCGCCTTTTTCAATGCTTTCTCTTACGCATTGTTCAAGGTTTGTGCTGACAATAACACCCATCGTGCGATCAATTGCGCTTCTGGCTGCTGAGAGCTGTGTCACGATGTCGCGGCAGTCTTTTCCTTGTTCCATCATATTCAAGACGCCTTTTAACTGACCTTCAATTCGTTTCAAGCGATTTTTAACTTGCTTATCATATTCCATCATACTACTACCTCCGCTCATGCATGATTGCGTTTCTTGCTTTTAAGCTATACGCAAGAAGTAAATGTATACACAACTTTATACCTATTAGGGTATGATGTCAAGTAAAGGAAATTGACTCTTTTTTTCACCTAGGACTCACCCACATGCAAATATACACTTCACACTGCATTTAATCTGAATCGTAAGTAGATAAACATCAGAAAGTATAACTCTCAGAATATTATGGGGGCTTTTTACATCTTACAGACAAGACAAAATGATCATTTTTACATAATTGTTAATACTTGTTTACACCGTATTTATTGTCCTGTAATCTAAACTTAGCAATCTGAGAGTATAGTTAAGCTGTAAAAACGACTACACTGGAGGTTTGAGATGAGTACATACGGGGAAAAATTAATGGCAAGTCTATTCATTATCATTGCATGCGTTTTAGGGTTTATAGGACATGCAGCGTTTTTAGCTCCTGAAAAAACGGAAGCCGAAGTAAACTATGATGCAACGCTTTATTTTCCACTGGACCGATATCCTGAAACGGGTGATCATATTCGCGACGCGATTGCCGCTGGTCACTCTTCCGTTTGCACAATTGATCGCGACGGTGCTGAAGCGAATCGGGAAGAATCGCTGAAAGGATACCCAACAAAAACAGGATATGACCGCGATGAATGGCCAATGGCTATGTGCGAAGAAGGCGGAGCGGGAGCTGATATTCGCTATATTTCACCTTCTGATAACCGCGGAGCGGGCTCATGGGTTGGAAATCAATTAGAACAATACCCAGATGGTACACGCGTACAATTTATCGTGCAATAATAGCTGAACAAGCTTTACTTTGAAGAGGTGAAAAGATGAAAACAAAATGGAAAGAACAAGAGCTAACGATGTCATATCATCAGTTTACGCTGTTTCAAAAAGGACAGCCAAAGCCCCATCACGACTGGAGTGATGAAGATATTCAAAAAGGATATGTCGCAGATGATAAAGCCATTTCGTTTGAAGCCGTTTCGAACACAAAAGCCATTGTCGAAGTGTGGGTAAACGAAACTCCAGACGCATCACAAGCTGAAAAGACGACTCGCCTTCCATTTCACGTCGAAAGCGATGGCATTGAAATCAAAAGCGTCCTATCTGAAGCCTTAAGCTATGATATTCCAAAAGGATATTATTACGTTACATGCCTGACCATTCCTCTTCAAGAAAAAACAAACTCAGGCCTTTATTTAGTGAAGTATTTGCTGCATTTTGAAAGTCAATAAAAAAAGACGACCTACTGTAGACAGTTCAGGTAATATACAACACTAATAACTCATAAAAAGCTCAGAGCGATATATAGCTCTGAGCTTTTTGGTGCAAGATACTAAAATATCCATCCGTTAAAGACCATGCCTAAATTAATAATAAAATGAAAAACTACGGCTGGGTATATGCTTTTCGTCTTTAAAACGACAAATGTATAGAAAAGTCCAACAAAAGAAAAAAGTAAACTTGTTACCACAGGAATTCCTATTGATATGTGCAAAAGACCGAATCCAATACTCGTAATAAAAACAGCGTAAAAAGTCGATAGACTGCTTTTTAAATGAGATAACATAATTCCTCTCCAAAGCACCTCTTCTAAAATTGCATTTATAATTGAGAATACTATACCGTATATGACGAATGATTTTGTATAGCTTATATCTTCAGCGAATAGTAAAGGTACAAAAATTGTAGCCGAACCAATTAGACCAAACAGTAAAAAATACGTTAGTTTAATTGAATGATGTGGCATCACTATACGTTTCTGCCAGTCTGGTAATGATGCAAAAAGAAATACCTTTTGCTTGGACAATAAAATTGAAAGCAATAGTCCACCTATGATAAACAAAAGTAAAACTCTGTTTACAATGATTTTCATCTCTTTAGATAGATCCCATTCAATGAAATAATTGCTTCCTACTTGAAACATACATGTCCCTACTAAAAAGAATAGAAACAGAGAAACAGTTGAACGGTATTTAGAGGTTAAAGCGTAGATAAAAAGCAAGCCTATGATGGGCAACATTCCTGCAGCAAATAACTTATAAGAAATAAGAATAATACCCGAGAAAAATAAACTTATCAAAGAGGTGAGTAATACATTTATTCGTAAATATTGGATATAAAAATCCTCCTTTCACTGTCTTTCTAATTCGTTTTATAGTAGTGGAAACTTAATCAAACAATTTTTATTTTGGCAATGAACAGGAGCTGACTCCATATAAATAAAAAATCGAGGGTAAAACCTTTGCGATTTCACCCTCGATTTTTCGTACTACTATTTCAGACACTCAAGACACTGACCGTTCTCTGTTTATTTACCGTTGTATTCATAAGTTTCTTTATTTGATATAAACGGGCTAATTTCACCAAGTGAGAACAGGTGGAGCTCATGCATCGCTCTTGTGCATGCTGTATAAAATAAATTTCTCTCATATTCATCCTGATAACATTCACTCGAGGCATTGTAAATGATGACTGCATCAAACTCAATTCCTTTTGCTAAGTAGGCTGGCAGGACAAGCATGCCTTTTTCAAATGAACTTGTTTCTTTTGTCAGCAGCCTTGCAGACATCGAATCAGGCAGTGCTTGGAATGCTTCTCGGCTTTCTTCAGCAGTTTTGGCAATCACAGCAATTGTTTTATAGTTTTGCTGCTTCAATTCATTAATTTTGTTTATAATTGCGTCATGCAGATCTTTGACGTTACCTGCAGCCGTCAGGGTCGGCTTCGCTCCGTCTCGATTAAACGGATCGATTAAATGGCCGTTTGCCACCATATCCCTTGAAAACTCGACAATTTGACGCGTTGATCGATAGCTTCTTGTAAGAGTCAGCGTTTCTGCTTCTTTCTCTTCGTACAGTTCGCTTGAAAGAATGGTCGGTGCGTTCAAGGCGTGCGCATAAATCGCTTGATTCAAGTCTCCAAGCAGCGTCATTCTAGCATGCGGAAACAGCTCTTTTAAAAACGCTAGCTGAAACGGTGAATAATCTTGTGCTTCATCAATAAACAAATAGCGAATGACAGGATTGGCTTTTCGCCCTTCAATTTGATCTTTTATATACAAGTAAGGCGTTACATCTTCATAAGACAGCTTCATGTTCATAACTCTTTCCACCGTGTTTTTAGCTGTTTCGTCCCATCCTTCTACATGTGAAAAAAGGTGATGTCTTTCAAACAGCTGCATATAGATACGACGAATGTCGATGAATTTAAGCTGCTTGATGGCCTGCTTAATAAATTTCATTTTCTTAGCTACAACGGCTTTGGCTAAATACGCTTGTTCCCGGTCAAAGTCATCAAATGAGCTTTCGGTATAGCCTTCCTTTTTCTGCAGGTGCTGATAGGCCTCGACATAATCTTCTTTTTCTAAAAGCTGAATTTCTTCTTGAACCCAATCTTTTTTACGTTCAAGTTTTTCAAGCTGGTTGATGAGCTTAAGCGCCCACTCGGCTACGAGCTGCATTCTGTTAGGAATGGAAATTCCCGTATCAAGCGAATAGAAATAAGATAACAAACGCCGAGCAGATAACACGATTTCGCCGCGAAACTTAATGTTTTTAAAAATGATGTCTTTAGTAGACAGCTCTTCGATATACGCATCTACCTGCTTTTTAAATTCACGGCTTGCTTTGTAGCGGATTTCCTGCATTTTTTGTTTTTTTGCCGCAGCATCTTTTTCCGTTAATAAATATTCAATTTGAACGAACAAATCCTCCACGTCAAACTCGTTTCCTAACCGTCCGTCGGCATATTGCTGAAACGTTGTTTGTTTCATATTGTCTTCTCCAAGCTCCGGAAGAACAGTTGAGACGTAGCTGTTAAAAAGCGGATTTGGCGAAAACAGCATCATATTTTCTGCAGTCAGCTGCTTTCGATGATGATAGAGAAGATAAGCCACCCGCTGAAGAGCTGCAGACGTTTTACCGCTCCCTGCTACTCCTTGGACGATCAGCACTTTATTTTTTTCATTTCGAATAATTTGGTTTTGTTCTTTTTGAATGGTCGCTACAATACTTTTCATTTGACTGCTTGCGTTGTGTCCGAGCACTTCTTGAAGCAGCTCGTCTCGAATGGTAATTCCTGTATCAAACATGCTTTTAATTACGCTATTTTCGATAATAAACTGACGCTTTAGCTTCATCTCGCCTTTTATCGCTTCACCTGGCGTTTCGTACTGCGCTTTTCCCGGTGAATAATCATAATAAAGACTCGAAATAGGCGCACGCCAATCATAAATTAAAAACTCTTCATCTTTTTGATCCATTAAAGAGCCCACGCCCACATAAACAGCTTCCGCTTCTTTTTCACCATTCTCTATAAAATCAAAACGTCCAAAATAAGGGGATTGCGTTAGCTTTTTTAATGTTTTTAATTGATCATACGCTTGTCTATGGGTAATTTCACGTTCAGCTAAAAGTTCTGCCTGCTGCTTAATGCTCGTAAATGTCTCAATCACGTCATCCGGCTCATCCATATTAACCGTGACATCGTCCCAAAACGTGCTTCGCAAATCGACAATTTCGCCTTTTACGCTTCCTACGCTTTTGCCTATTTTTTCAGCTTTTTGGCTGATTTCTTCGACTACCCAATCAACTCGCTGCTGTTCTTCTGTTAAATTTTTATCTTTCACTTATCCACACCCCTTACACACGTTACCCGATAACAAAACTTGTTACCGGGTAAAAGCGATCATTGTTTATTTTTTCAGAGTCTACATACTTCCCTACTGAGTTCGTAAATCCCTGCTATGTAACCATATTATGTCTTAATTTCCACCGTTAGTATACTGAAAAATAATGAGCTCCACAACAAAAAGGGCTGAGAAAGTCTCAAGCCCCTTATCTTTATAAGTTGTTTCTCTACTTATTAGCTATTACTGTTTCCAAAAAGTTAGCAGATGAATGATGGCTGACACCACTTCTACCCCTTGAAACGCCAGTAAACCTGCTGCTGCCGCTGTAAACAATCCGACTACCGCTTCTTTAAAAATGAATGGCATTGATACCAGCTCCTTTGCTTATTTAAAATAAGTAGATTTGTTATCATTCTACTCCTTTTTTCAGAATTTTCAATACCTTTTTATCAACAAAATGAAATAAAAACGCTTTCACTTTATAAAAATAAAGTGAAAGCGTTTTTTAAGCTTCCTTTTCTAATGCGTTCAGCGCAAGCGAATAGTCCAACCCTTTTCCTTTTTGCACAATATGCTGCACTTTACCCATGTTGCATGCTTCTTGCGCACTAACGGTCATACCGTTTGTTAACTTCAGCTGCACAGGTTCTTCTGCAATTCGTACGTCGCATGCTAAAGCTAACTCATACCCTCCGCCAAACGTAAAGTTTGTAAGAAGCGCAATCGTTTGTTTGGAGCTCCATGAAATGCGATGAAAAATCGCTCGAGCTGTTACTGCATGAATCGGCTGATAAAGCCTTCCTGTTTCTTCACGCAGGAAAGAAGTTGTTCTATGATCGCCGTTCATTTTATAGTACTCTCCCATAAATACAATAGATCCAACCGACGCATCGTGCTGCAGCTCATTCATCGTTTCTTGCAGCTCATACATAACTTCACTGTTCAAACGATTAAGCATCGACTGATTCATTCGTACAACCGCCACGTGATTTCTTTTTTCTACTTTGATAAATCTTTTCATCGTTCCTCCGCCCTTTCCCCTGTCGTCCTTTATAAATAAAGCGCTTTCAAAATATTTCGCTTTTTAATAGAAAAATTATTTTCATAGTTTCATCATACAACAAACTCATAATTATTTCCATTACTTTTTTAATTTTCCGTCAATAATTCCATGAATCATTTCCATGTTTTTATCAAATAAGACGTGCTATAGTATAGACAGCACAAATGCAGCTGGACTCACGGATAAAAGGAGTAATCACTATGAAATACGACTTAACAAAATGGGAGCCTCACGGCTATTCTTGCCCTGTGGAAGCAGCCGTTGATGTAGTCGGAGGCAAATGGAAAAGCGTCATTTTATATCAATTATCGAAGGAACGCCGGCGCTTTAATGAACTGCGCAGACTCATTCCAGGCGTGACGCAGCGAATGCTGACGCTGCAGCTTCGTGAACTTGAGCGGGACGGAATTATCCACCGCGAAGTCTACAAACAAGTTCCGCCTAAAGTAGAATATTATTTAACGCCTTTTGGAGAAACTCTCATTCCTATTATCGAGCTGATGTTTAAATGGGGATATGATCATACGGATAAAATTGCTGAAGCGAGAATTCAGGCAGAGAAAGAGTAAAAAGCACGCAAAGCGTGCTTTTTTTATACATGTTTACGAATCAATAATTCTTCTAACCCGTACACAAACGTGCTTTCAATCGGCTTTAACTCAAATGCCGGGCTCCAGTCCATATGCGGATAGCGATCAATCAGCTCAGCCAGCATAATCTTTGCTTCGATTCGAGCAAGCGGTGCTCCTAAGCAAAAATGAATCCCTCTTCCAAATGCCATATGCACATTTGGTTTTCGGTCGATTTTAAATACATCTGGGTCTTCAAAGTACTGCGCGTCTCGGTGCGCGGATCCCATCCATGGAATAACGTGTTCGCCCGCTTTTAGTTTTTGACCGGCAAGAGTCACATCTTTTTTTACGATTCGGTGAAGAGCCTGAACCGGTGAACGATAGCGAAGAACTTCTTCGATCGCAGAAGGCAAAAGCTCTTTCTCACGTTTGAGATGTTCAAAAGAATCCTTATCTTCCATTAAACAATAAATCGTATTTGAAATTAAGTTCGTAGTTGTTTCGTTTCCTGCAATCAGCAGCAAAATAGAAAAACCGACAATCTCTTCATCCGTTAGCTGTTTCCCTTCTTCTTTTGCCTGAAGAAGCACGGAAATAATATCATCTCCTGGCTGCGTCCGTTTTTCTTCAATGATTCGATAAAAATAAGTTTCTAACTCATCGTTTGCTTTCATTTTCTCTTGCTGCAATTTTTCGAGCGTTTCACGTTCATTATTCGATGGACCCGCTACGATAATATCCGACCAGTCTTTAAACTGGCGCTGATCTTCTATCGGGACGCCTAAAATATCGGCAATTACCATAACCGGAAGCGGATAGGAAAGATGCTCAACTATATCAATATCTTCAAGATGCTCAACTTCTTGTAATAATTCAGCGGTAATGCGCGCAATTTTAGGCTCCCATGCTTTCATTGCTTTAGGCGTAAAAGCTTTATTAACAAGCGCTCTCATTTCAGCATGCTTAGGCGGATCAATATTAATTAGGCTTGTTCCTAGAGCAGTTTGTCTTTGGTTTTGTGGAGGTCTTCGATCAGAAGAAAAAATATTTTTTTGTTCTAGCACTTCTTTGACTCCAGCATAGTGAAAAACATCCCATACCTGCCTTTCTTCGTCCCATTGCACAGGCGCGCTGTTTCTCATCTCTTCATACCATGAAAAAGGATTAAAGCGCTCTTCTTTTGATTGAATCGTATTCACTTGACGGACGATTCCGTTTTCTCTTTCGGTTTTCATGTTAAAACCTCCCCGTATCGTTCAAATAGACTGACTATGTAGTCATCTATGACCAAATAGTACCATATATACGAATTTCCTTAAAAATGATAGCTGTATATTTTAGTAAAAATGAATCGATAGAAGTATATATTTTACAAAAAAGGGTAGGCGCATAGCGCCTACCCTTTTTAAGAATAATGTTCTTCTGGCTTTTGTAATCGGTTGTCTAACGCGTACGCGCCGCTTCCTGCTAGAATCACATGAAGCGAAACAGCAAAAAGGGCAATCTCAAGCTCATAGCCGCCTGTAAAACCAGCACCGCTTTTCGCTGTGAAAATAGCGCCAATCATCACGATCGCAAACAGAACACCTATTAAGCGCGTTTGAAACCCAAGAATCATAGCGGCTCCTCCTACGAATTCAATAACAGCAACTGCGTAAGCGAAAAACGCGGGAATCCCCATGCTGTGGAAAAAACCGACCGTATTATCAATACCGCTTTGAAATTTGCCAAGTCCATGAATAAAAAACGTTAGTCCTAACATAAGACGAAGTAAAAACGTTCCAAGCTGATAGCTTTTCATTTCTTTTCCTCCTTTTTTACTTTTGTCTGCACATGTAACAATTTTAGTTACAACTGTGAACAAATTCAAGAGGTTAGAACAGAAAAACAAGATATCAGCAAATTTCTTTACCTCATTTTAAACATTTTTTTGAAAATAAGACCATGCTTCCTGCTCAGTCACGCTGAAGATAAGATAGAAATGCAAAAATATGATCCTGAATAATGAGTTCTGCCGTAGCAGAATGGCTCTTTAATGATAAGTGTTCAGAATATCGAAATCGGTTAAATTTATTTACATCAACATGGTGAACGGCCTGCACATGAAACCCCCCTACTATGGCTTTTACTTGGGCAAAAGGCGGTACAGCAAGAGATTCGGGCTCAATTTTCTCGAGGCACTCTCTGCTTATGGCATGAGGAACAGCTGTCATGGAGCTCATTAATAAATCTTTTCTTCCTATTGTCTCGTTCAACACGTACTTCCACCCCTGGACCACATGCGTGAGCTTTTCTTCATCTTCACATATGTTTAAAGCTACATCGACACCGCTCGCTACCGCTGCAGCAAACGGATACAACTCCTGAGCTGAAAGAACAAAGTCCCCGTCTATGAAGAGAAGAATATCTCCCGTTGCTGCAAGTGCTCCTGCAGCTCTTCCGCAATCATGCCCTAACCGCTCATCGTAAACAATAGTTTTAACACCCTGTTCTTTGGCATACTTCTCCGACTGATCCGTAGAGCCGTTAATCACAACAATAATTTCTAACGGTTCAAGTTTTCTTGCTTCTGCAATCACTTGTTTGAGTGTTTGTTCTTCGTTGCAAACCGGAATAATAACAGAAAGCTGTTTACCTCCATAAAAAGAAGATAATCTCCCCCAGCCGTGCTCAACAACTGGAAGAGGCTGTGCGAGCATATCCACTCGCCTTTTACGGTGTGACGCAAACGTATAATATGTTTGAAGAAGCTGCTGGTAGGATTGAATTCGTTCTCTGCTACGCAGCGGCCGATCAAACGGACGAAAGCTTCCCTTTCCCTGCGTTTCGATCGTAATATGCGAGCTTACACGATACTGTGTTAAGAACGTCACAAATAAAGAAAGAGGCGGCAACTCCCAGTGGTTCTTTAATACGCTTACTAGCACACCGTAAGGCGCTTTTAAACAAGCGTTGGCACGATGAGGCTTTCCAAGTGCATGATGCAGAACCGTACTCCACGTCAGCTCGCTGCGGTTAAAAGCATTCATCTTTGTTTTTTCCCACTTGTTTAGCACCACATCGCTATGTTCAAATAACAGCGGCTGAACAAAACGCTCAAGCTCGGAAGCCGAAAGAATAATATCGCCGTCTACAAATAAGACGGCATCTCCTTTAGCAGCCTTTGCCCCTTCCATTCTCGCTTCATGTGGAGAAAGGCGTTTTTCTACTACTTTTACCGTACATCCCTCTTCTTTCGCTATTTTAACTGAAGCATCGGTACAGCCGTTTGCAACTATGATAATCTCAAGCACGTTCACTTTTTTAATTTGTTTAAGCACGCTTTTTAGCGTTTCTTCTTCATTGTAAACGGGCAGCACGACAGAAAGAGTTTTCATTGATATCACCCCTAAAAAAAGAACCACTGAACAATTCAGCGGCTTCATTTGTTTAAAATACCTCTTGTATCGACAACTTTTTTTGCGTATTTTACAATCGACCAATCGATTTGACTGTGATCGGTTAACACAAGTACAACATCGCTTTTTTTAACTTCTTCTTTTGTCAGCGGGACAGAGAAATACGTTTGCTTATTTAATATAGCGGAGTCAATGTAAGGGTCATGATACGTCAGCTCATATCCTTTGGCTAAAAGACCTTCACATACCGTCAGCGCAGGCGATTCACGCATATCATTTACGTCTTTTTTATACGCGATGCCTACAACAAACACGCGTTTCTCATTTGCTGCGAGCTGCTTTTCAACACGTCTAATTACTTTATTTGGCATTTCTTCATTAATATGATGAGCAGCTTCAATAAGTTCGCTCGTTAACCCATTTTGCTTTAGTTTCCATAAAAAATAAAGCGGATCAACGGGTATGCAGTGCCCTCCAATTCCGGGTCCTGGATAATACGGTGTGAACCCAAACGGCTTAGTAGATGCCGCCTGTAATACCTCATGAAAATCAATCCCTAATTCCTCGCACAATTCATTTGTTTCATTCACCAACGAAATATTGACAAGGCGCTGAATGTTTTCAAACAGCTTGCACATTTCCGCTACTTTTGGAGAAGAAACAGGCACCACCTGTTGAAAAATACTTTCATAAAACGTCTGCACGTGATAAAGGCAGTCTTTGCTGTAGCCGCTAATTACTTTTGGAATATGCTCAATATCGTATGATTTGTTTGCCGGATCAACTCGTTCTGGAGAATAAGCTAGATAAAAATCTTTACCTGCCTGTAAGTTGGAATCTTTCAAAATAGGCAACACGACTTCTTCAAGCGTGCCTGGGTAAGTAGAGCTTTCATAAATAACGGTTTGCCCTTTTACCATCTGTTCTTTTAAGAATGCAGATGCGCTAATGACTGGTCCTAGATCGGGGTTATGATTTTCTGTAATAGGAGTTGGCACGGTCACAACTACATAATCGCATGCTTGAAATGCAGAGATACCTTTTTGTAACTCATATGCTTCAAAATTTTTCTCGCTTTGAATCACATCACTATGCACATCTGGAATATAGCTTTTCCCTTGTTTTAGCGCCTCAATTTTTCGTGCGTCAATATCAAGACCAACGACGCTATAGTTTTTCTTTGCAAATAAAAGAGCAAGCGGCAATCCAACATAGCCAAGACCAATAACAGCAACTTTTTTATTCATTCTTCAACACCTCAAACAAGATATCATGTCTTCGTATGTCCGGAAAAAACTCGCCTCTTTCACTTGTTTGGCTAATATAGTATGCAAGGGCCTCAACATAATCTCCTAGAATACGCTGCGTTGATGCCGCCAAACCTTTGACTTTCATGTGCTCCTTTCGAACCCGGTTCGTTCGCGCCACATCAACAAAATGAACGGGCTGAACCATAAAGCCGTACATAATACTTTTTAATTGAAATAAAGGCGGAATAATAAGAGATTCGTAGCCAACCTTCTCCATTACATTTCGTTTAATGGCATGGGGAATAGCCGTCGTTGTATTAATTGTTAAATCAGGACGTTTACAGATAAGGTTCAGAAAATATTTGGCAGTACTTACCGAGTGAATAGGATGCACTTCATCCAGCAGACACTCTAAATTATTAAGCGCTACATCAATGCCTTGGTCAGCTGCTTCTAAATACCGTCGTAAATCTTCCGCGGAAATCACAATGTCTCCATCTATGAACAAGCAAATCTCACCGCTGCTGTACATCGCACCGATTGCTCGAGGGACGTTATGCCCAAGCCGCTGCTTGTAATGAAGAACAGTAGCACCCGCTTCAATTGCTCGCTTAACCGTCACTTCATCGGCTCCGTTGGCAACCACGATGATTTCTTCCACTCCTGCTTTTTTCACTTCTTGGATCACGCTTGCAATCGTTTCTTTTTCTTCACCTACTGGAATAACGGCGCTGTACTTAACGCCTGTTTTCCGTTTCACATTCGGTGTATAAGCCGAAACAACTTCCCGGTTTCGATCGCCGTCTGTTAGTCCGCCTCTTATTCCTTTTTCTTCAATAAGATGAGCTAACGCTTTAATGTGATCTCCAATGATATAGTTAGTGGAAATAGGAAAAGGGGAATTGGTAGGAATGGTTTTATGAGTGTTTCGAATCTTGTTTGTATAAATAACGTCTGAAGAACACGGTGCAACAATTGACATTCCTTTTAAAAGAGCAATCGTATGAGCGAGGGGCGGATGAGCTAAATTCTCGTATCCGATTTTAGCTGCTGATGTTTTTTTGATGGCATGAGGAATAGCTGTTAAGGCTTGAACAGATAAATCTTCACGCTGTAAGCACAAGTTCAGCATATATTTGGCAACAGAAACAGGATGAGGACGCACCTTTCGTTTCATAATCCATGTAAGATTATTTAAAGCGATATCATGACCGGTTTCTATAGCTTGAGTATATTTCATCAGCTCCTCATGAGGAACCGCTATATCTCCGTCCAAAAAAAGCAAAATATCTCCTTTTGCTTTTTTAGCCCCAATGGCTCTTCCGATATTAATACCAAGAGCTTCTTCATAATAAACAACGCGGCATCCTGCATCCTCGGCTATTTCCTTTGTTGTATCACTGGATCCATTTACGACGACAATAATCTCAAACGGCTTCATTTTTTGAACTTCTTTAATGACAGGTAACAAAGAATCGGCCTCGTTACAGGCTGGAATAATCACTGATACTTTCAAACTCACTCAACTCCGCTAAAAATTCGAACATACGTAATGGATACTAGTGGAATGGTTACATCCGTTGGCTCACCATATGAGCTTGATGTACGTACAACAGCAGCTGCGTCCGTAACAGCAAGCAGTGTTCCATTAATAACGTCAATAGCTGTGATGATTTGCACAAATGAACCCACATTTTCTCTTAATGCATCTTGAAACATACTTTTCTCTCCTTTCGTTTAAGCACTTTGAATGGTGACGATGCTTGTAAATGGCAGTAATACCGTTGATGTGGAAGACTCTATCAATTCTAAATAGTTATCCCCAACAAACGTCACGACGCCCTCAAGCGGACCAGCCGTTGTTTCAATTACAACTTCTTGTCCGATATACTGCTTGGCAATTTCTTTAAAAGGTGATTCTTGAGCTTCTTTAATAATACTGATCACATACTCTTTAAACGTGTCGGAATAAACAACGTCTTCTACTGCTTTTTTTGTGTTTTCCTGAATAAATTCAGCAAATCGATTTGAAAACAACAGGTATTTTATCTTTTCTACATAGCGACGGTAACAACAAAAAAACATAAAGTTTGTTCCTCCTTTTTATACTGTTATCCCTTCAAATTACCTACAACAATTGACTTAACCTAAGAGATTACTTTATCAATATATACAAGCTCTGTCGTAAAGGTGACAGAACTTTTGTCGTATTTTCATACAAATACGCACATGACTAGCCCATTTTACACAGGATCCTTGTTACCTAGTCCTGTTGAAACGAAAACAAAAAAAGACAAAGCCTTTAAGCTTTGCCTTGTTTATTTATTAAATTATGAATCAGTTGACTGCAATACGCTTTGCTCCTATATAGCGCTCTTTCCAATAGCTTGAATTTTTATCGCTAATTGTAACGCCTTTAGAAGACGATGCGTTAATAAACTGTCCGTCTCCAAGATAAATGCCTGCATGAGAAGGACCTTCTTTGTACGTTTCAAAGAAAACAAGATCTCCTACCTGCGGTTCACTTACATTTTCACCTGCTTTATAGATATCTTCAACCGTTCTTGGAATATCAACGCCTACGCTTTCTTTATATACATACTGAAGATATCCGCTGCAGTCAAATCCCGAAGGTGTAGTGCCGCCCCATTTGTACGGGGTGCCCATTAAGGATTTTGCTTTGCTGATTACTTTATCCGTATTCACTTCTGATTCGCCTTCTACAACGCCGCCTTTACCTAATGCATTGTATGTATTCTCTCCAACAATTCCATCTGCTTCTAGGTTATGTTTCTCTTGAAAAGCCATAACCGCTTTTTTTGTTTCATAATTAAAATAACGCGATACTTCGCCTTTTAAAAATCCTTTATCTTTTAACACCGTTTTAACTTGTTCAAC
The DNA here is from genome assembly GCF_038898415.1 of Priestia sp. SB1. Lineage (NCBI taxonomy): Bacteria > Bacillati > Bacillota > Bacilli > Caryophanales > Bacillaceae > Priestia > Priestia sp. SB1. Next base: position 16,300 of record NZ_JBBJSS010000001.1, read on the forward strand.
ATCATCATTTGTCATCCCTTGTTTTAAAACCGTGTCGCCAAACGCAGCATGTCCCATTGCCGGACTTGCAAATAAAGCTCCTCCTACAAGAAGCGCCGATAGCATTTTTTTCATTTCGTTTCCTCCCCGAATCATGTTTTAAGCACCGTACAACCATAACATCTGCGGATAACAATTCAATTAATAGAAGATAACAATTTGATAACAATCTTTTTAAACAGCCTCAACTCTTAGACGTAAAACGCCGAAATATAAGAAGAAGAGAAAAACAACTATTCTAGCAAATAAAGGTGATAAACATGAATTGGTTTAAACGAAACAACGTGCACCCCGAAGCCGCGGCTGTCGAATCCATCACTGTAAAGCTTCATGTATCGGACCCGATGATAAAAAAGCAGATTAACATGATTTCCTTAACGGCAGAGGATCTCGAACGCATTGCCAGATTTCAAGTTCACGCGCTGAACGCCATCGAAGAAATCGTGAATGATTTTTATAAAGCTATTGGCGAACAGGCTCATTTGGTTGCGATTATCGAAAAGCACAGCAGCGTCCATGCATTAAAACAAACGTTAAAACAGCACATCTTAGAAATGTTTGATGGACAAATAGACGACGCTTTTGTGGTAAAACGTCAAAAAATTTCCAAGATGCACGTTAAAATTGGACTTGAGCCAAACTGGTATTTGTGCGCATTTCAAAATTTATTTACGTCGCTTCTTTCAGTATGTGAACGTACGATGGAATCAAAAGAAGAATGTCTAGCTTTTATCGCAAGTATGACAAAGCTTATTAGTCTAGAACAGCAAATTGTGTTAAAAGCCTATGAGCTTGAATATGACGAGCAGCGCGCTGGACTTCAGACTCAAAAAGAGAAAATTCAGCTAGAAATCTCTCGTACATCATCTATCCTTTCTTCGTTATCTGAAGAAACGAAGAAATTTATGAATCAAATGCACAATCAGTCTTCTGACGTCGTTTCTTATGCAAACAAAAGCTCCCAATTGGCAGAAGTCATTGAGAAAGAATCCGTTACGAGTCAAGCAAAATTAAAAGAAGAACAAAACATGCTTGGAAGCATACAAAAAAATACGTCGCTCATTCAAAACAAAATGAAAACGCTCGAACATACATCACAGCAAATCCATCAAATCGTTTCGATTGTTACTTCTATTGCGGAGCAAACGAATTTATTGGCATTAAACGCTTCGATTGAGTCTGCTCGAGCAGGTGAGCATGGAAAAGGATTTGCAGTGGTGGCACAGGAAGTACGGAAGCTTGCAGAAGAAACGAAGAAATCGATTTCTAATATTTCTACTTTTATCGGAGACATTCAAAAACAAATCGAAAGCGTTTCGGCGTTAGGTGGAGAAGTCGCTACATTAACAAAAGATACAGCTGACAATATGAACAACATTACTTCTTTTTTCACGAACGTCCTTAGCATAACAACCGAGAACAAACAGCAAACAGTTCTAACAAAAAAAGAGCTTGATAAAATCGCTGACGCAATGAAGCAGCTATCTCTGCGGATTGAGAAGATGGCCCATTCCTCAGAAGAACTTGAACGGTTAACTGAAAAAAGTTGATATGCAAAAAAGCCTTCTCAGCTTGCACAAGAAGGCTTTTTTATTTTTTCAAGCTAGCGGGCTCTTGAGAAGAACGTTCGATGAACTGGACAAAATCATCTCCGTATATGCTTCGAATCAGAGCCGTCAGCTCAACAAAGTCAGGCAGCTCTCCGTAAACATCTCGCAGCGGCATCGCTCCTTGAAACAAAGGATTTTCAAGAGGGTTATAATCCTCGATCGTTTTTAAAAACATCTTTTTTCCTTCTTCTGTGAGCTGCACGTATGTATTCCGCTTATCTTTCTCATTTTTAGAAAGGGTAAGATAGCCCCGCAGGTGCAATTTTTTTGCAAAGTTAAAAGCTGTGGATAAATGCATGACGCCTAGCTTTGAAATGTCGGTCATCGACGCAATTTCCAGCTGATAAGCAATCCCTAAAATGTGATGCTCATTAATGCTCAGATCGTACGGCTTAACCCACTGTTCCCAATCCTTTTCAGTAGACTTCCAAAGAGCTTTGCTTACTTGCATCACAAGCTGATTAAACAGCATGGCATCTTTAATCGTATCTTGATTTAACGTGCGTTTCACCTCTTCACTTCCTCTCTAGAAATGCAACCGTTCACATCATTTGTCCCTAAGACTTTATAAATAAAAAGAATGAAAATATATACAGAATATTATACATGATTGCTTATATATTTCAACTTATTTTGCATAAAAATAAATTTAAACGTTTCTTTATGTAAAAAACCAGACGTGAACGTTCAGTGTTCACGCCTGGTTTTTAATGAATATACCGTTTACCAACTAGAAGGTTTGAAATAACGTCCGTTGGAATTTCAAACTCAATGTTTCCCATATATCCTGGAGCGACTTTGTATTTATCAAATACAATTCTAAGCTTGTGATCTTTTGTAATGTAGAAGCTTTGATTTTCAGCAATCTCTTTAAAAGGATCCATATCTTCTTCAGTCAGCCAGTAGATTGTGCCTTCTTCATGCTTCATTTGATCTTTCATTTGCTGTTTAATATTTTCACTAATGACCTTTATATAGCTTTTATCTTTGAACAAACTTGGAAGCGTAACGAGCACTTCGTGTTTTTTATCAATCGTGTCGTACTGATTAACGCTCGACGTTGAAGCTCTCGATTCTTCCACATATCGATGAACCACAAGCAAATCATCGGTATCTGTCATAATATCATAGCCGCTGCTGACAGCCACGTTTCCTTTCTCTTCTTTTCGTAATGTTTTCATCTCTTTTTTAAACTGTTCATACAGCTGTTCATTTTCTTTTATATACTTTTCATTTAAGTTTGTTTGAAGACCTTTGTTTTCCAAGCCTGAAATCGATGGTGTTTTCACGTCAATACGAGAATGCTTTTCTTCTTGTTTTAGTTCCTCAAATGTAATTACTTCTACTACTTTTCCCAGTACAGGAATTTTTGCCATTGCATTTGCCGCATCTGGACTTACATTCACCGTTGTGATAAAAATCATCGCTGCTGCCGCAATCGAGCTCGGCCAAATATAGAATTTCTTTTTACGAGGGTGTGAAGAAAGTGCCTGTGCAACAACACCATCTAATTCGTCTGGAATAGGAATGTCATGATACTGCTTCTTTAACTTTTCTATTTTTTCATTCATTGTTCTAAGTCCTCCTCCGTCATCGTAATCCGCAACAGGTTCAACGCTCTGTATAGCCTTGTCTTTACTGTATTTACATTTTCCTCAATGATTTCCGCAATTTCGTCCATTTTTAAATCTTCGAAAAACCGCAGAATAATAATGGTCTTATATTTAACCGGCAGCTGATCCATTGCTTTCTTTAAATCAATATCTTCATACTGATCTTCACGTTCGCTGCTCAGATACTCAAGCTCTTCATCGCCCATAAGCGTTAAACGTTTATGCTTACGCAGGAAATCGATTGCCGTTCGTACAACAATTTTATAAAGCCAGCTTTTAATCGATTGAATATCTTTGATACTGTCTATTGAAATAAGTGCTTTTTTAATCGATTCTTGCACAATATCAAGCGCATCTTCTTGATTTTTCACATAGCTAAAGGCAAGCCGGTAAAAATCTGCTTTATGCTCGGTTATGCATGCTACGAGCATCTGATGTGCATCGTGTTTTTTCATTGTCTTTCATACCCCTTCTATTTTCTCTTGCTGAAGTACATCTATAAGGTAGACGGAATGAGTAGAAAAATAGTTTGGTTTTTTTTAAAAAAAGTAAAACTAAATGATGGTCTCATGCGTCTATTAGGTAGATATATACAAAAAGGGGAATATTACTACATGAAAACCATGGGCTACAAACGTATTTTGACACTGCTTGGATGCTGTATTTTGTTTCTTGGTACAGCAGGGTATATCGTCAAAGCAAACAGTACAGAGAAAAAAACGGCAAGTATTCAAACAGATCAAACCTATCCAGACATTGAAATTCAAACGCTAGTTAAGGACCTTACCGACGGAGGCTATGCCATTAGCTACCCTTCCTTTGGTAAAAAAGAAATTGATCAATCCATTCAAGCTTACGTAACAGATCAAGTGGCACACTATGAAAAAAAGCTGAAGAAGCAGTCAAAAAAGAAAAAATCTGAATTAACGATTACATATAAAATCGTCCATTACAGCAAGCAAACGCTAAGCATTGTCTTTGATGAATATGAATCTATAAATGGAGAGAAAGGAACGTCTTCTCTCAAAACCTTTACATTTGACCTGCCTGCTCAAAAACAAATGACGTTAAAAGATTTATTTAACGAGAATGCAAACTATTTAGATCGCCTTTCGGCTATTTCATATGCTGAATTAAAAAAACAAATGAAAAAAGCTGATTTTGACCCGGGCCTTCAAAAAGGAACTCAGGCAGCCAATCAAAATTTCAGTCAGTTTGCGCTGCTTGAAAACAGTATTGTGATCTACTTTAAGCCTTATCAGCTAGGTGCTGAACAAACGAAAACCAAAACAATCGCTATCCAAAAAGATTTATTTAAAGACATGCTGAGTGATGCTTACAAAGACGAAGCCGCAAATAAAAATAAAGTCAAAGAAACGCCTCCAAAACATATCGTTAACGAAATACCGCAGCAAGGAGCGCCTATTGATCCAACTAAAAAAGTCGTTGCGATGACCTTTGATGATGGACCTAACCCTGCATCTACCAATGTGATTTTAGATGGATTAAAAGAAGTGAACGGACACGCTACCTTTTTTGTGTTAGGAAGCCGCGTTCAATATTATCCTGAAACAATCCAACGTATGGTGAAGGAAGGCAACGAAGTCGGAAATCACTCTTGGGACCACCCTCAGCTCACACGTTTAAATGAAGCGCAGGTCAAACACCAAATAGGCGATACCCAAGCGCTTATTAAACAAGTGAGCGGCTATGAACCAATGCATGTACGTCCTCCTTATGGAGCTGTGAACGCAAATGTAAGACGTTATGTCGGAAATGTTGGCGTGACTCTATGGGATATCGATCCTGAAGACTGGAAATATCGAAACGTTCCTCACTCCGTTCAAGCAGTTATGAGCCAAGTCGGAGACGGAAAAGTTATTTTAATGCATGATATTTACCAAACAAGTGCCGAAGCAGCAGTTGAAATTATGAAGCAGCTTCACGCACAAGGATATCAGCTTGTTACGATTTCACAGCTAGAACAAGTAAAAAAAGAGCGGGAACAGCTGCACTTGCAGTAGAGGATCGCAGACGAATGCGCTGCAGCCATTAGGATGGCTGCAGCGCTTTTGTTTTTTTTATGCGATGTTTAATAAAGGCTATACAGAGCAGCGTAAGCGGAATCACTACGTGAAAAGGGATAAAAAGTAGCACCGGCATAATCGTTAAGCCTTCTTTTAAATGCTCTTGAAAATTACTTGCAATCGTCAGAGAAAAAAATAAAATCACCGTGCCAACAGGATATGTCAGCGCAGAAGGTCGTTTTACCTTAAACAGCGTGGAAAGCCCCACAATTACCGCGTAAAAAACGAATCGACGTGGCAATATCAAAGCGCGAATAATAATCTTCAGGAGACTGAAAAAACTGAATGAAGACAGCAGGTGCAATCAGCACGAATGGCGTTCCGTCTACAAAAATCGCAATACGCCCTTCTAAGAGATTTCCTGCAACGATATCGGGACGCTCCGTGTGATACATTGTAGGAAAAGTAGTGTACGTTTGGTCTTCAATAAGCTGCTCTACATAGCCTGATTCTAAAATGCTATCGATATTAATTTGGTTAAGACGCTGCTTTACTTCTTTTACGATTTTGTCATTGGCAATCCCATTAATGTACATCATTGAAACGTCTGTCTGCGTTACTTTCCCAATCTTCATCGTTTCTACCCATAAGTCAGGCGATTTGATAATTCGCCTGACCATGGGCATGTTTTTAGCAATCGATTCCGTGAACCCTTCCTTAGAACCCCGAACGACAAGCTGTGTAGTCGGTTCTTGAATTGAACGCCACTCCCCGCCCTTCGTACCTGCACTCATCGCATGGTTGTTTCCATCTATCAAGATAAGCGTGTCTCCTGACATCAAGGCGGGAAATACTTCACTCCACGTATGTAAAATCGCAACGTCTCCAATTCCTACTACATCTTCTTTTAATAACGTAAAGGCGTTTTGAGGTGTTATTGGTTCAGAAAACACGTCATCTTTCATCATGGTGTCTACTAAAAGCTCTTGGATAGACTGATTGTCTACAATTCCGTCTATATAGATAACAGCCGCTTGAATGGCTGCCCTTTCCCCAATTTTTATATAGCGGATCACCATATCCGAGCTGTTCCCCGTTCGCTTTTTTATGTTAGCTATATTACCTTCAAGCGACTGCATCAGCAGTTCTTGTTCCTCTGGTAGCAAACCTTCTGTTTCCTTTTTATTGTCTTTGCTTTTTTTATTTTTAAATAAAGAAGGCACGATTAAAAACACCTTTCTTTTCTTTTTTTTAGCTTTTTCCAAATAAATGCTTTGTATGCAATTTTTAATAGAGCAATCAAAGCGTAAGACCAAAAAAATAACAAAAACTATCAGTAGAATGTTTTTGAGAAAAAAATAAAAACGGAGAGTGAGACATATGAAAATCGTTTGGATATCAGCTTTGCTGTTAGGATGCTTAATGGGATTTTCTATCGGCGTGGATATGATGCAAGGATTTAGTTTTTCCATGGCCTTGCAAAATGCCTACAGTCCGTTTCGTGTTATGGAGTTTGCTGAATTATTTGTCCTTTTTTTCCTTTTGTTCTGTTTTGTAGTTGAAGTATTTTACCGCTCATTTAAAGTAAAAAAAGCAAAACAGCAGCAAAAATAAAACTCCGTAAAAAACACATATTTCTCCTTTTTACCACCTATTCTCCTTTCCATTTAAATGTTATAATTTTCATAATTGGAGAAACTTTTACACGCCTTTCTTCATGGAAAGCTGTACGCTTAAACTACAAAATAAATATTAACTTTGAACTAAAAGGTGAAGAAATGATGAAAAAAAAATTAGCCGTTATTAGTACAGCTTGCTTACTTATTCTTGCAAGTGACCCCATCTCTTCTTATGCTACTCCTGATTCCCCGGATTCCTCTTCCGATGTTGTGGACCAGTCAACGGACGTGGATACAACTGAAGATGTAAAAGCTATTTTTGACTCTCTCTATCAAGAAGGCTATTCGCTCGGAGAAGAAGATGGATACGCACAGAAAAAATTCGAGCAGTTCGATCAAACAACAGGACTGGACAAATCTTCTGAAGAATTCACGTGGTTTATGATGGGGTATACGGTAGGATATAAAAAAGGACAGCAGCAAAAAGAGGAAGAGCTCAAGACTGAACAAGAAAATGAAATGGCTGCCGGCGAAGAGGAAGGCTATCAGCAAGGCGTCCTTGATTACAAACATGCTACTATTCAATCAGAAATCGACCCCTTCCCTTCTAAGTCATCCGACTGGAATAAAGGTTATGTTCAAGGCTACAAAAAAGCTATTTCTTTAATGGACCTATCTGTTAAAGCAAAAAAAGAAGGCTTTGAACAAGGTCTTGAAAATGATTCGATGAGTGTTCCCAGCATGTATGATGATGAGGATGTCACACGTCAGGCTTTTACAGAAGGCTTTGAAACCGCTCAAGCCGAAGTACTGAATCAGCAAAAAAAGCAGTTTAAAAAGCAAGGCTACGTACAAGGCTATCACGACCTTCCACTCGAAGTACCTGCAGAAGCAGAGGGCGAATTGCAAACAGCCTTTGAACAAGGATATGAAAAAGGACAGAAACAAAAACAAAAAGACGTAAAAGCAGATGGATACGACTCAGCTTTCACTTATCAGACCTATAGAGCGCCTAAAAGTCTTCAAGACAAGCCTCAACTAGAAAAATGGTACAAAGCAGGTTTTTATTCGAATAAAGATGTGAAATCTTTACAGCAAAAAGCTTATAAAGACGGCTGGAAACTAGGAAAAGAAATGAGCGTTCCGAAAAAACACAAGCAAAATAAAGCTGCGGTGGCGATGTACAAGAAATATTTTGAACAAGGCCAAAAAAAGCAGGATAAAACAGTGAGTCATATCCTGCTCGGCAGCGGTATCGTTCTTACACTGCTTGCCCTTATTACGCTATGGAGACTTCGCCGCCGTAAAAATGAAGAGACAACACTAGATAGCTAAAGACAAGTACATAAAAAACCCGGAAAATCATGATTTTCCGGGTTTTTATGTTAAATAATCATTCGTTTATTTTCCGCAAGCTGAACTTCTTGCTCCTGTTTTGACTGATTTTGTTTTCGAATTTTCAAATAATAATAAACATAACAGCCTATAAAGAAGATACCTCCGCAGTATAACGCCATTCGCTGCTCAGGATCAAACGCAAGACTGATCATAACAATACAGTTCGTAATAAGCGCTACGATAGGCAGAACCGGATAAAGAGGTGTTCTAAATTTCAGATCTTCTACTTTTCCACCTTTAGCCACGTAAGCACGACGGAACGCAAGCAGTGAAGCTGTAATCGCAATCCAGCCAATTTGAGCGCCAAGTCCAGCGAGTGAAATCAGCCATACGAAAACGGTTTTAGCTGCCACTACGCTTGAAAGCAGCGAAAAACATGAAATCACAAGCGTAATTAATAGTGCATTAAACGGTACACCTCTTTTGTTGACTTTTCCAAGCGCAGGACTTGCCATTCCTTCTCTTGAAAGAGAATAAAGCATACGTGTAGCCGCGTAAAACCCAGAGTTTGCGACTGAAAGAAGAGCTGTTAAAATGATAAAGTTCATAATATCCGCCGCGTAAGGTACACCTACACTATCTAACACAACAACAAACGGGCTTTCTACAACGCCTGCTTTTTCACGAGGAATCATGCTTGCTAAGACAAACACGGATAAGACGAAAAAGAAAAGCGTACGCCAAACCGTTTGTTTGATCGCTTTTGGAATTGTTTTTTCCGGATTTTCACTTTCTCCCGCCGCAATTCCAATCAATTCTGTTCCTTGAAATGAAAAGTTCACCGTAATCATTGTAATCAGTAAAGCCGTTACACCGTTTGGAAACAGCCCTTCGGCAAAGAAGTTTGATAGAAGCGGTGCTTCCTGTCCGCTTTTCATATCAATAAGTCCAAACATTGCCGCTCCACCTACCACAATGAACATAATGATGGCGAAAATTTTAACGCTTGAAAACCAAAATTCTGTTTCACCAAATGCTTTGGCTGAAAGTGCATTTAGTGAAAAAATTAACGCTCCAAAAATGGCGCACCATAACCAAACGGGCGAGTCTGGGAACCATCTTTGCATTAATTGTCCGGCAGCTAAAAACTCAAGTGCCACCGTTACTGCCCATCCTAGCCAGTACAGCCATCCAATCGCAAAACCGGTTGCAGGGCCGATAAATTTAGTGGAGTACGTTTGAAACAATCCTGCAACTGGCATAGCAACGGATAATTCTCCAAGACACAGCATCGTTAGATACATAATGATCCCTCCTACTAAGTAGGAAATCATTGCTCCCATCGGACCTGCTTCATTGATGGTATAACCTGAACCAAGAAAAAAACCGGTACCAATACATCCCCCTAGTGATATCATAAAAAGATGCCTTGTTTTCATCGTTCTTTTTAATTCTCCTGGCTGTCCCTGTGGAATATTCATCCCATTTCCTCCCTTTGCTGCATAAAAATGAAATCGCTTTCATTTTTTTAGGTTTATTTTGTTTTTATAGCCGCTTATTACGCAGCTCTTCCTGACTGAAGTCAATTGATGCCGGATGATTTTCAAATGGCGCCACCCCCGTAGCGAGGATGGCAGCCGCTTAGTCCTGTATGACCGTTTCTTGGTCATAACAGATTTTCTCCACACGATACCTGTAAGTAGCTTTTTCTTATAAAAGCTTATCACCAAACAATGAACTCATTAACGCAACCGCTACTTCTGCAGTTTTGTTATGCTGATCTAAAATAGGGTTCACTTCTACAAATTCAGCGGATGTGACCATGTCTGCTTCCGCTAACATTTCCATTGCTAAATGACTTTCTCGGTAGCTGATGCCGCCTTTTACAGGTGTACCTACGCCTGGTGCATCATCTGGATCTAAGCCGTCTAAGTCCAGCGACAGGTGCACACCGTCTGTACCGCTTAAATAATCAATCGTTTCTTTCATCACTTGCGTCATACCTAAACGATCAATTTCATGCATGGTATACACTTTAATTCCTTTTTCTTTAATTAACTCTTTTTCACCATCATCCAACGAGCGTGCACCGATAATAACTAGATTTTCAGGTTTAATTTTTGGTGTATACCCTCCAATATTTAAAAGTACAGGATGTCCTATACCCAGGCTCACCGCTAACGGCATGCCGTGAATGTTGCCCGATGGAGATGTTTCAGCGGTGTTTAAATCACCATGAGCATCATACCAAATAACGCCTAAATTTTCTGAACCTTTCGCGACTCCTGCAAGCGTTCCAATTGCAATACTGTGATCTCCGCCTAATATTAACGGAAAGCGGTCTTGCTCTTTCACTTCTTCAACTCTTGCAGCAAGCTGTTCATTTCCGCTGGCTACAGCCGCTAAGTTTTTCAAATTCGTATTTTTATCCACGTCTGCCCGTTCTTTAATCTCTACTTTAATATCGCCTTCATCATGTACGGTATAGCCAAGAGCTTCTAAGCGTGTATTCATGCCCGCATAGCGGATTGCGCTCGGCCCCATGTCTACGCCCCTTCTTGTTTGCCCGTAATCCATTGGTACACCGATAATTGAAATTTCTTTTTTCATTTTCTATACCTCCGTTGCATGTTAGTCTGTGTGAAGTAAACATAGGCGTTTATTTAACTATGTATTTTTTCATTGATACAGCCCCTCATCTATTTCTTATGCAAAAATGATGCCAACTTTATTTGTAGCATTCTATCAGTCTTTTTATCACAGTTTTTCTTACACATGCCAAAAAAACTGTCGATTTCTACAACTTTTTGGCAAACTACGCAAATTTTTTTGTCGTTTGGTTTAAAATCGCCAATTTTATTTGCTTTCTTAAAAAGGAGTGAGCCAATATATAAATGAAACCTGCGTTTACCATCGCAATAAAAAAATCCGAACGCTTTAGATTCTCTATCAAGAATCAAACGCGTTCGGAATCTCCCTTCAACTAAGCTACTTTTATCCCATTTAATTTGTAATAACGTCTCCGTCTTCATCATCGCCGGTATCGTTTTCACCAGGATCTTTTTCTAATGAGACTACTTTCTTTTCTTCATCCCATTTCACTTTGTAGCCAAGTGATTTGGCTACTTTGATAACCGATAAATAGGAGTGGTGATTTGGCTTATACAGCTTTAAATCACTCGAATCAATGACGCCTAATCCTAGCAGCAAGCGGTCGGACTGAACGTAAGGCTTTCCATCAATCAGTTTTACTTGCTTATCAGTAAATGGATACACGGCACGGTTGACTTCGACCGTAAACTCTCCTTTTTTCTCTTCTTTAATTGGTTTTGGCTGTTTGGATACATATTTAATTGCGTCTACTCCTAATACCGTGCCTTGGCGCGTATTATCAGCACCTCCGTACATTTTCCCCGTTTCATAGTCATAGATAACCGCTTGGACATTTCCAATATGCTCTGGCTTTTCTTCAAACGCATGTCCTTTAGCCATCATTTCAAGGAGTGTATCTTGGCTAAAGCCAGGTTCCCATCTTACGGTTGGATAGCCGCTTGAATAAATACGAGGCGTTAAAATCGCTTTTTGAATTGGCATCTTATGGTCAATAACATTCATAATCGTTTCTGCTACAGACGCAATAATGGTTGGGCCTCCCGGTGAACCAATTGCCATGAACGGCTTTCCGTCTTTTAACAGCATCGTTGGAGACATGCTGCTTCGAGGACGTTTTTTAGGCTCAACCTGGTTCACGCCTCCCGGAGTGGCATCAAAATCCGTCATTTCATTGTTGAGCATAAATCCGTAGTCAGGAACCATAATTCCTGAACCAAAAACTTGTTCAATGGTAGTCGTGTAAGAAACCATGTTTCCCCATTTGTCTACAACAGAGAAATGAGTCGTTTGGCCGATTGGATTTTCTTCCGTTACCGTTGCTTTATTTGGATTTTCTTTTCCTTCATATTTCCAAGGGTCTCCTTCTTTAACATTAGGCGTTGCTTTATTTGGATTAATTAATTTACGACGTTCTTTAATATAATCTTCATCTAACAGGCCTTTTTTCGGCACTTCGTAAAAGTCTTCATCTGCCATATACGCCGCGCGGTCTGCAAAAGCTAAGTGCATCGCTTCCGTTAAATGCTGCAAATACTGTGGCGTATTGGAACCCATTTTTTCTACATCATAACCTTCCATTAGCTTTAAAATTTGCTGCACGGTTAATCCGCCGGAGCTAGGAGGAGCCGCACTAACCACATCGTAGCCTCGGTAAGTTGTTTTGACCGGCTCGCGTTCTTTTACAACATAATTTTTTAAATCATCCATGGTCATGCTTCCACCGCGTTTTTGAACTTCTTTAACAAGTGCTTTTCCAATTTCTCCTTTATAAAGAGCGTCTGACCCTTCTTTTTGAATAAGCTTTAATGTTTTCGCAAGATCAGGCTGAACAAGCTTATCTCCTTCTTTTAACGGCTTGCCATTCGGTACAAATACATTACCGGCCGTTTGGTATCTTTCAAGCTTGTCCGCATTTTCATCGATATACTGAGCCATCGACCAATTCACTTTAATTCCTTGTTCCGCTTGAGTAATAGCAGGTTTAATAACATCTGATAAGTCCATTGTTCCATAATCTTCAAGGGCTGTTTCTACTCCTTTTAACGTGCCCGGAACTCCAACTGCTTTTCCTGTTATGTGACGCTTACTGAAAGGAATGACTTTTCCTTTTGAATCTAAAAACAGCTTAGGCGTGACATCAGCCGGTGCCATTTCACGGCTGTCTAGCATCGTAATTTTATCTTTCTTTTTTTCATAAATCATCATAAAACCGCCGCCGCCGATACCAGACATCATCGGTTCCACAACGTTTAGAGATAGTTGAATGGCCGCTGCCGCATCTACAGCGTTTCCGCCTTCAGCTAACACTTTCCTCCCCGCTTCAGCAGCCAGCGGGTGAGATGCCGCTACAATTCCTTGTGTAGCACCCCGTTTCATTGAATGGTCGACACCCGGAACTTCAGCAGCAGCTGGTGTGACAACTAAACATAAACTAAATAACGTAATAGCCAACATCTTCATAACCTTCATCTGGGTCTCCTCCTTCAAATGCATTATTTCACATCGCCTGAGACGATGGATTTCACGAAGAATAAATTGGTTTATTATGATATTTTTTACATATGCGTATAAATAAAAAGCAAAGTAAATCATACCTTTGCTTTTTTAGTTAATCGCATGTTTAACTTTTCTCTCTATTCATTTACAATTATCTATATTTTCTAACAATTTATCCATAGGCTGATAGTTTCTTACTATTTTTGGAACTATGTAGACTGAACGCTCTAATAATGTAGAAAATCTAGCAGTTAAGAAGTCGTTCGACTTACATGCACTTCTTAAATTTTTTATAAATATTCTTATTGTTATATAAAAAGCAATCCTTTATGAAAATCAGCATACGTTTTCTGAAAATCAAAAATAAAACAGGACTTTAGATTCATCGTCCTGTTTGGAGCATGTTTTCGACTTTTTTAATGTCCGCGTGCGTAGGATTGATTTCCCGAGCATAGGCGATTTGTTCTTTCGCTTTTTCCATTTCTTTTAATTGAATATAGGTTTTGGCGAGTTCGAGCGGCAGCATAATCCCTTCAAAACCAAGATCTTGCGCCTTCTGCAAATAAAACAGCGATTTTTCGTAATTCCCTCCAAACATAAGCGGAGTTTCCCGATATTTTATTCCTCGAACGAAGTGCGCCAAGCTTGAAGATGGATTTAATGTTAATGCCTGATGAAGAGCCCGGTCCATTTCTAAGTTCAATACCATTTTTTCAAAGATAATTGATTCTTCGATTTGCTTTGCTAAACAAACGGCTAAGTAACAGTACAAATCAGATGCTTGAGGTTTTTTCTTCATTTCTTGTTGAATTTCGCGCTTGATCTCTTTCCACTTTCCCTCTTCTAGCTGATTCATGACGTATTGTGCATGTATTCCCACCTGTTTGCCCTCCTTTTCCTCTTTATCATAAAGGATTTCTGCGCAAATGAAAAAAGTAAGTGTTCTTCATTCTTCACAAAAAACGTTACCATTAAAAAATAGGCAAATTTCTCAATCACTTAACCCAATTAGTACATAGGATATAGAGACTTTTATTAAAGGAGGTTACACATATGGGCGCAAAAGGCGGTTTTGGTTTTTCATTTATCGTTGTTTTATTTATCCTATTAGTAATCGTAGGGTGTTCTTGCTACTACTAATTTCTAGAGAGGATGAACATCATTCATCCTCTCCTATTTCAAAAAAAACCATGCTTTCGCATGGCTACATACCGATTAGATGAATGAGTAGAGGAACTCATTGTTCGGCAATATTGAAGAAATTTTTGGTTTTTACTTCCGCCTAGTATGCCCTTTTTGACGGGGGCTATGCGCAAATAAAGTTAACGTTTAAAAGCGAAAGCCAGACGCACCTACAATAACAAGTAAAACAAATAACACAACGATTAACGCAAAATTTTGTTTTCCCACGTACCATCCCTCACTTCCTGTTATCTGCTTTTAGTGTATGCAACAGCTTGGCAAAATGTTTAGGACAGGGGTGCGGATTTTTCCAATGAGAAAAACCTTCAAATTTCGCCAAAAAAAGTGAATCATATTTTTGTTTCTTTCGTTATATATAGTAAGAGATTTTTTTACTATAAAAAAGGAGGGGCTTTAATGCGCCGACATTCCAAATTGCCCATTGTTCTTGTTTTTGCCTTCTTTTTATTCATCGCAACTGTTTTGTGCGTAACCTCTTATATGTCTTGAACGTATAAATAATATAAAAAAATCGCCTCATCGAAGGCGATTTTTCTATCCTAGCATTATATCTTCGTTTGGATAGCGAACGGCTTCACGCTTTTGCTTAGATAATGAAAACGCAAGCGTTAATGGCCCCACTTTTCCTAAAAACATGATAAAGATAATAATCACGCGTCCAAAGTACGAAAGTTCAGGAGTCGCTCCCATCGATAAACCTACTGTTCCAAACGCAGAAACAACTTCAAACATAATTTTTACAAACGGCAGGTTTTCCGAAATATTTAACAGGAAGATGGCCCCAAACACAAACATAATTGAAATCATCGTAATGGCTAGTGCCTTAAACACATGAAGAGGAAGAAGTCGTCTCTTTAGCAGCACAATATCTTCCCTGCTTCGTAAAAATGCCCATACAGAAAAGACAATCACCACAAACGTCGTGAGTTTGATACCCCCTCCTGTTGACGCACTCCCTGCACCAATGAACATCAATAAAACCATTAAAAACACCGTTGCGTCATGCAAATGAGCTAAATCAATCGTATTAAAGCCAGCGGTTCTTGTTGTTACCGCTTGAAAATAAGAAGCCCATACTTTGTCTCCTAATGATAAATTTCCGAGCGTATGCGAATTGCCGTACTCTAAGAAAAAAATAAAAAGCATGGCAATCACGTTAATGGCGAACGTGCTGATAATCATAATTTTTGAATGCAGCGTTAGTTTTTTATACGATTTTTTCACCCACATATCAGCAAGGACGGTAAACCCTAACCCACCAATAATAAAGAGAAAAGAAATCGTGATGTTAATAATAGGATCTCCTACATACTGAACTAAGTTATCAGACAGTAGTCCGAACCCTGCGTTATTAAAAGCCGAAATCGAATGAAACAAGCTAAAGAACAGCCCCTTAGACCATCCGAATTCCGGAACCCAGCGTATCGCTAAAAAGATCAGTGCAACAAACTCAATTAAAAATGAAAAGATGAACAATCTTTTAACTAGCAGCACAACTCCACCGACGCTCGTCTGATTTAATGCCTGCTGAACGAGCATACGCTCTTTAAATCCAATTTTTTTACCTAGCATCATGAAAATCAGCACGGCAAATGACATAATGCCAAGACCGCCTATTTGAATTAACAGCATAATAATCGTTTGACCGATGACGGTAAAACGCGTACCTGTATCTACGACGGCTAAGCCGGTCACTGTCATAGCGGAAGTAGATGTAAAAAGGGCGTCTACCCACCGGATTGGCTCAGTAGTAGAAAAAGGCATCATCAATAGAAGAGCACCAATAATAATTCCTCCGCCAAAAATGGAAACAAGAAGCTGCGGAGGAGTTAGTTTAATGATTTGTTTTTTCATGAGTTAAACTCCTTCTTCTTCAAAACGGTTCAAATCGCGATTATGTCCGATAACAATCAGCATATCTCCTTGTTCAATTATTTCATGCGCGGTAGGCGAAATCACCATTTCCCCGTCTTTCCGCTGAAAGCCGATAATATTGCAGCCGTACTTGGCACGGATATTTAAATCAAACAGCGTTTTATTATGAAGCTTTTTAGAAGCGACAATTTCGACAATACTATAATCCTTTGACAGTTCAATGTAATCAATGATTTTTTCTGACACCACGTGATGAGCAATACGCTTCGCAATATCGCGCTCAGGGTGAATGACTTTGTCCGCTCCTATTTTCTCCAGCACTTTTTGATGATACATATTCACCGCTTTTACCCATACTTGCTTAACGCCCATATCTTTTAAAAGCATCGTTGCAAGCACGCTTGCTTCGATATCGTCTCCAAACGAAATAAGAGCATGATCAACGTTACGAATGCCTAGCCCTTTTAAGCTAGCTTCATCAATTGCGTTCGCTTGCACGACATATGTAGCTGAGTTGCTATATTTCTTTACTACCTCCTGATTGCGGTCAATAGCGAGCACATCCACATCCAAATTAGCAAACTCTTCAACCAAACTGCCTCCAAAACGACCTAATCCCAATACAGCAAACTGTTTTTTCATAATGTATTTATTCCTTTCTTCAACTGCTGTGTGTTCTCTTAGCTTATACTTTTTCTAAAAAATTACATGTTTTTCTTAAAAAAAGCGCAAAAAAACACAGGAAGGCTCCTGTGTTTTTTCACACTCTTCCCCCTCAAAACGCTTGCGAAGTTAGCTGTCGGGTTCGGGTTTTAAGAGTAACCCTACCTTTTTAAGGATTCACCCCGGAGCACAATATGTGCGTAAATAATGGGTCCTCCGCTCCGTAATGGATTAAGCGATTTTTATTCAAATGTCTATGATCTATTTTTTAGAATAATCGATTCGATTCATGATACGTTTCACTTCACGAAAGCTATCTTACTCCTGTGGATTTTGTCTGTCAAGATATTTTTAGGGAAGACATCACTTGCGCTGCAAACTGCAAAAATCATATAAATCTAAACTGACAATCAGTTTGTGAAATTGATCAAACAAATTAATAACAGCCAAAAGCTCTAATAGCTGCGTATCACTGTAAAATTTCTTTAATTGATCCATATCAGCATCCGTCAAATCCCTTGGACGCACTCGGTATACATCTATAAATCGAAACAGCAGTCGATCTTTTTCTTCCAGCTCTTTTTCTCTTAACACTTTTTGATTAAGCGTCTTATCGCCTACATATGACATGCTCATACACGTCTCACAGCCGTTAACACCTGCTAGATAAAGCCTGATTTTTTCCTTAGTCTCTCTTTTTACTATATCACTGTTCCAAAGCTTGTCGTATAGCTCATCATACAACCTTTTTACATCTGGAATTAAATTCAGTGCTTTTTCAAAATTTGTTCCCTCTTCGTTTGTTAACAAAACTCTTGCCATTTTTCACTCACTCCTTTTTAATTATTATAGTAAGAAAAATGGAGATTTCAGATAACAAATAAAACATATTATCTGCTGTTACTAATCAAATGAAACATTAATATGAAAGAAGGTTTTCAATTGAAAATTGATGAAATTGATTTATCGATTTTGCAGGCACTGCAGCAAAACAGCCGTCTTTCCTTAAGAGAGCTAGGAAAACAAATTAACCTGTCTCCTCCTTCAGTGGCAGAGCGAGTAAGACAGCTAGAGAGCTTTGGTATTATAAAAGGATATACAATCGATATTGATTATGAAAAGCTGCAGTTGCCCGTCTCGTGTTTTATTGAAGTAACCATGAAAAACGGAGAGCACGAGCGTTTTAAAAGATTTATTTCTCAGTATCCCTATGCTTTATTCTGTGAACGCATCGCCGGACAGGCTTGCTTCATTACAAAGCTTCAGCTTCCTCACCTGCACGTACTCGAGCAATTTATTAACGAAATTACACCTTATGCCAAAACGATTTCACACATCGCCCTTTCTCACGTGGAGATGTCTTCTGCATTATTGAGTCATTTAAAAGATGAAAAGTGATTGAAACATACGTTCACCGTACTAACGAAAAGATCCGAACGATTCATCGTTCGGATCTTCTTTCCACTAAACTACTTCTGTCCTAGCCTCTTTTATTCGTCCAAAAGCATAAAAAATAACCCTCCAAAGCTGGAGGGTATAAATTTTCCGAATAATGAAAGTTTTACAACTTCATTCTATCAGGTACCGACATTTCTGTCTACTTAAAAATGTAAAAGAGCTCTCTATTAATAGAAAGCTCTTTTACCTGCTTGTTTTTTGAAAACAATCAATCTATATAAAAGGGAACTACCTAAGGTTGAAAGTCACGTGAAACCTTGGCAGTTGATCCTGGATATACCGGTTGATATGATTCAAAACAAGTTCTTTCATCATTTCTTCTTTGACTTCTGATTCCGTTTTTTTATCTTTTTGTTTTAAAATAAGAATATAATAGACTTTACCCATTTTAATGGGCTTACTACACTCTCCGATGTACTGTTTTTTTAAAACATCTATAAAAGAGGGAGATAGATTCGAAAGCTTTAGATTATCATCATTCTCTATTTTGCTGATGGTCTGGACATCAGCATATTTTTTTTGAACGTCTTGAAGCGATGTTCCTTTTTGCAGCTCAGCCGCAACGGTCTCGGCATCATGTAAAGTTGTAAAAGTTAGCTGCGAAAAAGATACGCGCGTTACATCATTCTCAATACGTGTATAGTAAGCGTCTAGTTCATCAGACGTAATTTGTTTACGGAAATATTCTTCTAATTTAAACTGATTTATTAGCTGTTTAGTTACATCGCTAGAACGAATGTGCAAGACTTCATAGCCTTGTTTTCTTGTATCTTCGTCATATGAACGTTTGATTTGTTTCCACATATCCTCGACTTTTTTCTGTACCCTGTCACTTGTCTTTAGATGCGAAATTAAGATTTTTTGCATGACAAGCTGCCGCAACAACTCTTTGCGGTAGCTTGTATCATTTAGCGGAGCATCGGGATTTAAGAACCCTTCAACTGCTAAAAAACGATTGAATTCAGCTCCTGTCACCTTTCCTCCTTCATACGCTGCCACTTCTTTAGCAGAAGATAGCTGACTAATTTCTACAGAAGGAAACATCGTGTTTGAATGCTTCCCTCCGCAGCCTGTTAAAAATCCGAACGCTGTTAATACTGCTAGCAGCAGCTTTAACGGTGCTGAACTCATCCATTGTTATCCTGCTGCTCTGAAAGCTTCAGAGAAATAGTTTGTTTTTTTCCATTTCGGTACACGTCTAATTTTACCGTGTCTCCTACTTTGCGTTTTGTGTATAGATATTGACGTAAATCACTGGATGTTTTGACTTCATTTCCATCGATGGCCACAATCACGTCTTTTGATTGTAAACCAGCATCAGAAGCAGAAGAGAACGGTTCAACCGTCGTTACGACAACCCCTTCAGACGTATCGCTTGTTAGGCCTAGCTGATCTTGTTTTGTTGCAGCTGAAAGCTGACCTACATCTTGAAGACCTACCCCCATATATGGACGCGTTATTTTTCCGTTTTTCATCAGCTGTTCAATTGTTGGCTGCACTTCATCACTTGGAAGAGCAAAGCCGATTCCTTCTACATTGTCTTCTGAAATTTTCATACTGTTGATACCAACTACTTCACCGGAAGAATTGATCAAGGCACCGCCGCTGTTTCCTGGATTAATAGCCGCATCCGTTTGAATTGCATCTACGTTCCAATTCTCTGAAATAGGGACAGAGCGTTTTGCTGCGCTCACGATACCTTGTGTGACCGTACGAGAAAATTGTTCACCAAGAGGATTTCCGATTGCAAGAACCGTTTCACCCGCCACTAAATCTGATGATTTTCCGAACTTCGCCACTTGTTCAACATTTTTGTCGGACATTTCAAGCACCGCTAAATCCGTTAGCGCGTCAGCTCCGACAATTTTAGCTTTTTCTTTTTGTCCGTTTGAAAGTGACACTTCTACTTCGCTTGCGCCGTCAATAACGTGGTTATTTGTTACAACGTAGGCTTTTCCATTTTCTTTTTTGAAAATAACACCGGAACCCGTTCCTGCTTCTTGCGTTTGGGTATCTCCAGAAAATGGATTTGTTTGCTGTTGAATATTGTTCACGCCTACAACAGCAGCTGATACTTTATTTACAACTGAAACAAGATCTGACTGATTCACGGTTGTGCTTACTGTTCGAGGCGTTGTGCTCGTTGTTGTTGCCGTTTGAGTCTGCGTTGTTTGATTCGCTGTTTGCGTATCCGCTGAATCCATTAACCCTAGCTGCGGAGCGCCGTATAGCACAATTCCTCCCCCTAGCACTGCTCCCGCGATGGAAGATGCGATCACTGGAAATAAGCGTCTTCTTGGAGGCTGTGATGATGACGCAGGCTGATACTGATCGTAGCGCTGCTGGCGGTTTTCATATTCTTCTTTTCGTTCTTGCTCTCTTTCATAATCACGTGGATCCATGAAAAACACTCCTTTTAACGTAGCAAATTTTATGTTATCTATACTATAAAATAAAAGTTTGGGATAAGTATCAAAACAATATGTGAAATTGTGAAAAATTTCTTTATAACAGCAAACACGTAGTATAATAGCGGGTACATAAACCTTTAAAAAAACGCGCATAGATGGCGCAATATGCTTTATTTACCTTAATTTTCATATATTCAGAGGAAGGTGTCAAATTTGAGCTTTACACTATATTTAGTAGAGGATGAACAAAATTTAAACGAAGTTTTAACCCTTTACCTTCAAAAAGAAGGCTGGGACGTTCGCTCATTTTTTAACGGCACGGACGCAAAAGAAATGATTGCAACTCCTCCGCACCTGTGGATTTTAGATATTATGCTGCCTGATATTGACGGGTATCAGCTCATTCGCGAAATCAAGCAGCAAACGCCACATGTGCCTGTTATTTTCATTTCAGCACGCGATGCCGATATTGACCGGGTTCTTGGACTTGAAATGGGCAGCGACGACTATTTATCAAAGCCTTTTTTACCTCGTGAACTAGTTATTCGAGCAAACAAACTGCTAAACCTCGTATATGGTTCCAATCAAAAGAAAACCGATACCATTACGCTGACTCCTTATGAAATCGATTTACATACGCGTACAGTCAGTGAAAATGGAAAGCCGATTGATTTGACGTCTAAAGAATTTGATTTTCTTGTCACTATCTCAAAAGACCTTGGACAGGCTTTTTCAAGGGAGCAGCTGTTGAATCTCATTTGGGGAGAAGATTATTTCGGCACAGACCGAGTGGTGGATGATTTAGTGAGGCGCGTGCGTAAAAAAATGCCGCAAGCACGAATTGAAACGATTTACGGATACGGATACCGGATGATGAAAGCATGAAAAACAAGTCGCTTGCATTTCAAATTTGGCTCGTCATCTCGGGTATTTTACTGCTCATTTCAATTTTGCTCGCTATTTTATTCCCAACGACGCTTAGGCAGTTCTTCACGAATGAAATTTATACCACTATTGAAAATGAACAGCATATTTTAAAAGAATACGGCCTGCCAAGCCGCTCAGGTGAATACTACTTTAGCAATGAAGACAGTGAACCAACGCTTGGCAATCGAACCGTGGATCATATTTTATTGCCTGAACATGCGGATATCTCTTATTTTTCATCACGGGTGTTGCCTCAAGACTTTTTGAGAAAAGCACAGGAAGATGCAATCAGTCAGCGGAAAATCGTCGCTCGCTATGAAAAAGATCTCGGCAACCGGACGCTTTTTTATGTGATTCGAAAAGTAAGCGTAAACGGACAGCCTGCTTTTTTACTTTCATTTTCGTGGGATACGTATCGCAACGCGCTCACTTCTACTCTTTTTAAACAGCTGCTTCTTGTCATTTCAATTGTATTTCTATTCAGCTGGCTTCCATCTATTTGGCTATCAAGATACTTAAGCAAGCCGCTTGTATCGCTTGAAAAAGATGTAAAAAAAATCGCCGAACAAAATTGGCATGAACCTGTTACAGTCAACCGTTCCGATGAAATCGGCAAGCTAGGCGCGTCCATCGAGCAAATGCGCAAAAGGCTCGTATCTAAAGATGAAGCACAGCAAACGCTCCTTCAAAATATTTCACATGATTTAAAAACACCGGTAATGGTTATTCAAAGCTACGCTCAGTCGATTCAAGACGGCATTTATCCAAAAGGTGATTTATCCCAAACGGTAAAAGTCATTGAAGATGAATCCAAAAATCTTGAGAAAAAAATCCGCGATTTGCTTTACTTAACCAAGCTTGACTATATGTCCACTCACCAGCTTGCACAAGACGACTTTGATTTTACTGCACTTCTTCATGAAGTAGTGGATCGCTTGCGGTGGAGGCGCCCTGAAATACAGTGGGAATTTGACGACGTAAATGCAACGATTAAGGGAGACAAAGAGCTGTGGACAAAAGTCCTTGAAAATGTACTCGACAATCAGCTGCGCTATGCTGATACGAAGGTTTCACTTTCACTTGCTAAACACCAAACGAACGTTCAATGTACCATCAGCAACGATGGTCCGCCGATTGATCAAAGCGTGCTTCAACACTTGTTTGAACCGTTTAAAAAAGGAGCAAACGGTGAATTCGGTATTGGCCTAAGTATCGTAAAGCGTATTGTTACGATGCACGATGCAGCCATTACGGCTGAAAACACAGACGCCGGAGTGACGTTTTCACTTACTATTCCTATATAAACTAAAAAAGCAAGGGAGTCGACTCCCTTGCTTTTTTATGAAAAAACCGATGTATATGCATAAAGAGCTGGTGAACCCCCGGAGTGAATGAACACCACATTCTCATCTTTTTTAAAATAACCTTTTCGAATTAAATCAATCAGGCCGGCCATCGCTTTTCCCGTATACACAGGATCCAATAAAATTCCTTCCGTACCGGCCACAAGTTTGACTGCTTCCACCATCTCTTCTGTTGGAACAGCATAGCCTGGACCGACATATTCATCCATACAAACAATATCTTCTTTTTTAAAAGGCGTTTTGCTATGTAAATGATCATAAAGTTCACTCGTCAGCTTGGCAACTTTCATTTCTTGCTCTTCTTTAGCACGACTCACATTCATTCCAATAACAGACACCCCGCTTTGAAGGCCTTGAAAGCCTGCCACTAGCCCTGCATGCATGCCTCCGCTTCCGCTTGTGCAAACTACGTGGCTAAGCTTTATTTGTTGCTCATAGCTTTGCATAAGCAGCTCCTGTGCGCAGGCAGCGTAGCCTGTTGCACCGATAACATTTGAACCTCCTACGGGGATTAGGTACGGCTTATGACCTTTTTCACTTAGCTCGCGCGCTACTTTTTCCATTTCTGCTGTCAAATCCGAACCTTCAGCGACAAACCGCATGTCATGAGCGCCTAATAAATGATAAAGAAAATAGTTTCCCGTCGGCTGATCACTTGCTTTATTTTCCCCTTCTTCTAATACGAGCACGCATTTCATTTGCTCTTTTACGGCAGCAGCAAGCGTCAAACGACAGTGATTGGATTGTATCGCACCGCACGTTACAAGCACGTCTGCCCCTTTTGCTTTTGCATCAGCTACTAGATATTCAAGCTTACGCGTCTTATTTCCGCCCCCTGTCAGTCCAAGCATATCATCGCGCTTCATATAAATTGAAGGTCCGTTTAACTGCTGAGATAAAACCGATAGCTTTTCTAAAGGTGTAGGGGAATCCGTATATTTTCTTCTAGAAAATTGCGTTAAGTTCATGCTCTCATCCTCTCTTTCATATTTGTTCTATTTTACCATATAGAAGCTTTTGAAGAGCTTTTTACGAAAGGGCTTTCTATAACTTGTATACATAAGAACAAGTAGTCAACATACATTAAACCATATAAACAGTTTGAAGGAGTGTTTTCAATGAGTGAAAAAGCAGTACTTTGCAGCGTCTCACGAGTAGTCAAATCACAGCACATTTTTCCAAATGACCTGAACAATCACCACACCCTTTTTGGCGGCAAAATTGTCGCTGACATGGACATGACGGCTTCTCTTTCAGCAGCTAAACATTCCAGAAAGTCGTGTGTTACAGCTTCCATTGATCATGTTGACTTTATCGAGCCCGTCACAGAAGAAGATTTTATTTCATATGAGGCATTCGTTGTTGTCACAGGAAAAAGTTCCATGATTATTTTTGTTAAAGTCATTGCCGAAAATTTGTTAACGGGCATTAAACGTATTGCTGCTACTTCTTTTCTTACCTTCGTCGCATTAGAAAATGGGAAGCCTGCTCCCGTTCCTCAAGTTATTGCTCAAACTGAAGAAGAAAAAAGCCTTCAAAAAGTAGCTCTTGAACGAAAAGAGTCCAAAAAAACGCAGGTTGAGCACAGCAAAGCAATTGCGCGCATCTTATCTAAATCTTTGCGCAGCAGTAATTAAGCTCTTCATCTAAAAAGCAGCTGTCTGCTTTTTAGACGAAGTTTTTTAGATTTCACATTGTTATTTAATATGATATGCGATATATTGGTTTTATGAAAAATAACATTCAACCTCTCAAACGACTTTCCCTACGGGAGGAAGTCTATCAAACACTTAAACACAATATCGTTATGCTTGAATTTCAGCCGGAACAAAAGCTTCAGGATAAAGAACTGGCTGAGCAATTTGGAGTTAGCCGCACTCCTGTTCGAGAAGCATTAAAAAGGCTCGAAGATGAAGGCCTTGTACAAACGACACCTGGTTCTTCTACAAAAGTGGCTCCATTAAACCTTGAGGAGGCAAAACAATCCTTTATTGTCGTCGCAGCTCTTCATGCACTTGCTGCTAAGCTGGCTTGTACTTCATTGCAAGAAGAAGATATGGGCGAACTAATCAAACATAATCAATCTCTAGAACATGCAATCAAAACAAGAAATGTACTGAAAGCGATCGAAGCGGATGAAGCATTTCATTCCGTTTTTTTAAACCGGGCAAATAATTTAGAGCTAGAACGTGTTGTAAAACAAACAAGCGCCAAAATTCAACGTCTGGAAATCGCTCGCTTTTCTTCTCTTGCTAGCCTTGCTTCCGTTGATCAGCACAAAGAAATCATAAATGCTTGCCGTCAAAAAGATTCCGCACTGACATCACAGCTTGTCGAAACAAACTGGCTGACACTAGGTGAAGCGCTGA
Organism: Priestia sp. SB1; assembly: GCF_038898415.1. Classification (NCBI taxonomy): domain Bacteria; kingdom Bacillati; phylum Bacillota; class Bacilli; order Caryophanales; family Bacillaceae; genus Priestia; species Priestia sp. SB1. The sequence continues at coordinate 41,925 of NZ_JBBJSS010000001.1, forward strand.
CAAGTGAGGAGGAAGCAAAGTGAAGCCTCTTTTATTAGGCGTTGCTGCATCATTCTTTTTTGCTTTTACATTCGTTTTAAATCGAGCGATGGATTTATCTGGAGGCAGCTGGGCGTGGAGCGCATCTCTGCGCTATTTTTTTATGGTACCTCTTTTGCTTATGCTTGTTTATTTTTGGGGTGGCATCAAACCTGTGGTGGCAGAAATAAAAGCCCAGCCGCAAAAATGGCTGCTATGGAGCACGGTCGGATTTGGCTTATTTTACGCTCCTCTTTGTTTTGCTTCCGCCTACGGTCCCGGCTGGCTTATTGCAGGAACTTGGCAAATCACGATTTTATCGGGGTCTCTCCTAGCTCCTTTGTTTTACAAGGAAGGAAAAAAGCGAGGAGCCATTCCTTTCAAGCAGCTAGGTTTTTCGTTTATTATTTTAATAGGAGTTGTGCTCATGCAGCTTGAGCATGCGACTGAACTGTCGGCGGCTACTGCCTTGCTTTGTACGATTCCCATTTTAATTGCGTCTTTTGCGTATCCGCTTGGCAACCGTAAGATGATGGAGCTGTCGTCGCTTAATACGTTTCAGCGCGTGCTTGGAATGACGCTTTCAAGCCTGCCGTTTTGGATTATTCTTTCTGTCTATGCCTACTTGACCGATGGACTACCAAAACCAACTCAGATGTATCAAAGCAGTTTAGTTGCTTTACTTTCAGGAGTGTGTGCAACGATTTTATTTTTTGCGGCAACTGACCTTGTGAAAAAAGATTCTCACAAGTTAGGTGCAGTTGAAGCTACACAATCGATGGAAGTTTTATTTGCCCTGCTAGGAGAGGTCTTCCTTCTATCAAGTCCTTTGCCATCGATTCTTTCTTGGGTTGGAATGGGAGTTATCGTAGCAGGCATGGTGCTTCACAGCTACCAAACGAGTCATAAAAAAGCTATACCTCAAAAAGAATTGACCTACTAATCAATAACAAAAAAGAGCGTCTCAGTCGGCGCTCTTTTTGTTTATACAACAGATCTTCTTTCTAAATTGAAGACATTAACCTGCTCAGCATCAAAGCGGCTTAGCAACGAATCTACTCCGTACTCAAGTGCAAAAGCACGTTCATTTTCTGAAATCGGAACGGCCTGCAGGAACGTTACTTTTTTATCAGATAGTTCAATCGTTGAAAAATTATCCCATAAAAACGGCGGAATCAGCAAAATGTGCTGCATATGAAAGCTGTCATCAAGGACTGCAATAACGTCTTTATAAATAGCTCCTGGGAAAATGGAGACATGAGATTTCATCATATGGAAAATACAGTTTGCTAAAATAGCAGAATAAATACCGAACTCCTCATGACATGCCCCAACAATTTCAATTCGAAGCGGGATCCCTCCAACTGTATAACCTGTCGGACATTGATGTCCACCGAGCGTTGCATACGCGGTTACGTCTTGACGCGGATGATTTTCACATGCCACAACGTGAATACCATGCTTTTTTCGTTCATCTGAATAATCTTCAATTCGGTCCTTTTGACCAAATACATCTATTGCTTTATGTATAATTAATTCTTCATCTTTTGTAAAATTACTCATAAAAAACCTCCTTGCTTGCGACCTTAAAAAGTCCCCTACTGTACAGCATATACTACCGCACTCGCTTACGATATAGTTTTTAGAAAATGTGATAGAAATGTTATCGTTTCGTAACATACTATGAAATTGTCTCAAGAAGCAAACAAGAAACCTTAACCAATTTTTTCTTTTCCCATAAAAAAATAGAGCCTGCACCATGGCAGCCTCTATTTTTTATGACATTATTATGAAATAATTTGTAATTCTTTTGGGTACTTCGTTAACGTTTCGTATCCATCTTTTGTGATGATTACATCATCTTCAATACGCACGCCTCCGAGTCCTGGAATATAGATACCCGGTTCAATCGTATACACCATGCCTTCTTGAAGCACATCATCATTGTTGCGGCTCATTGAAGGAAACTCATGCACGCTGATACCAAGGCCATGACCAAGACGATGCAAGAAATACTCTCCATACCCTGCTTCTGTAATAATATTGCGTGCTACCATATCCAAGTCGCCAATGCGAGTGCCAGGCTTGGAAGCTTCAAGAGCTGCCTGCTCGGCGCGCTGTACCGTTTCATAGATTTCTTTTTGCTTATCATTAATCGACTTGTACGCGACTGTACGCGTAATATCTGAACAGTATCCATCTAGCACTACACCTAAATCGAAGAGAACCATATCTCCTGGCTTTAACGTGCGAAGACCTGGGTTCCCGTGCGCTTCTCCCGTTTTTTCACCAAATAACACCATCGTTGAAAACGACATCTCACGAATTCCTTTTCGCTTTAGCTCGTATTCAATTTTAGCCAGAACATCCATTTCCGTAACGCCTTCTTTTAAGGCAGCTACGCCTACTTCCACGCCAAAATCAGCTAATGCAGCTGCCTTTTGCAGAATCTCAACTTCACGCTCATCTTTAATTAAACGCAGCTGATTTAATTTCTCTTCTGCTCCGACTAGCTCAGCATTTGGATATAAATTAAGCAGTTCTTCAGCTCTCGCATACAGCAGCTGCTCTTTCTCTACAGCAACTTTTTTCACATCCATTACGTTTCGTTTATGTAAAGCTTCTTTAATAAGTTCCCAAGGATTTTGATGGTCTTCATATCCGATCACATCAAATTTCCAGCCGGCTTCTTTTGCTTGACCCACTTCCATTGATGGACAAACAAGCATCGGCTCCGCTTCATTAAATAAAAATAAACCAAGCAGACGCTCATGCGGATCCGTGTGAAATCCAGTTAAATAAAATACGTTTTCAGTTGACGAAATAAAGGCCGTTTCTACATTCTTTTCCTTCAGCCATGATACGACTTTTTGCAAACGTGCTTCCATTAAAAAAACCCCTTTCATTGTGCAATATTACTATTATAACATAGTTATTTAGCAATATTGTACAATGAATAGAGGTTAAGACAAAGCCGCGTGAAGAGTAGTAAGCTGCTCTTTAATCGCTTTTCGCTGAATACTTACTTTCATCAGCCAGCCATTTTCTCCGTATCTATAAATAAATTCGTACGTACCTTTAGGAAAATATTCTTTTACCAGCATGTCTCGGTTTTCAACAAATCCCGGATCGCCAATAAAATAGCTACCTTCTTCAAGCGGGAGCTCATGAACTTTTTTTTCTAGCTGCTTCTCTTCGTCTTCGTCATCATCTATCACAATGTGAAGACCACCTTCATCACGCACAACGTCAAATTCACCGTTTTGTTCAAGCTCAAGCACCGGTACCACTTGTCCATTTACCGTTAGCAGCTGCTTGGTTCCTTCAAGGACCTGGGACCAATGATCATCGTATAAAGTAGAAGAATAAAAAATATAGCCCTGAGATTTATATAATAAAAGCAGCTGTTCAAAATGATTTTTCACTTGTTCTTTATCAAATAGAATAACAAAATGCTTTCGATAGAAAAAACTTGTAAAAGGCAGAATAGACGATTGATTAAGCTCTCTAATTATTTCAGCACTATCCTTACCTGAAATAATAGCTCCGGTCAATTCCCCCGCGCCATAAGGTTTCCAATGACTTAACGCCGCTTCTGGAATCAGCACAAGGTTCGAAGATGACACATATATACTCATTCGCTTCACTCCTTTTTTCTACACTTAGACCTATATTTAATTCTCAACAAACAGAGACTTTTCTCTTATACCCTTCTTAAAAGACAGAACTTTTTCCCTAACTATGATAGATTATAACAAATATCCTCGAAAAAAATAACCTTTATTTCCTCTTTCTTCTATTTGTACACTTCTCTTATTTTAGCTGTCTTCGCAGATTTACTAGTGAACGTACTTGCTAATCTAATTCCTTAGTGTTAATTTTATTATGTCGTTTTATAATTTTTTGCATAATTGGTTTTAGACAAAAAAGTATTAATATTTTTGAATGCGATGGTGAGACATTTGGAAGAACGTACAGAACGTAAACAACATAAAAGAAAAAAGCAAAGAAAAAAGAAACGCTTTAGAAAGCTACTTCTTTTCTTTCTCATTCTTGTAATCGCCGCTGGTGCATATGTGTATTATCAATACCAACAAGGATTAGCAGAAGCAGACGGAGCTTTTGGGAAAGATGGACAGTTTGATTTTAATGGTGCAAGTGCCAATTTAGATAGCATGAATGTGCTGCTTCTCGGAATTGACTCTCGCGGTGAAGAACATTCGCGTGCCGATACAATCATGATTGCTCATTATGACAAAGACAGCAATCAGCCTAAAATTGTTTCTTTGATGCGTGATTCATATGTGGATATTCCTGGACATGGCAAAAACAAATTAAATTCAGCCTATGCATTTGGCGGGCCCGAATTAATGCGTAAGACAATTAAAGAAAATTTCGGCGTAGATGTAAACTATTATGCCGTTGTTGATTTTAAAGGTTTTTCTAAAGTTGCCGATACGATTGCCCCTGAGGGAATTACGGTTACCGTGCCACACGAAATGTCGTCAGGAATTGGCATGACGCTAAAACCTGGAAAACAAACTCTTCACGGAGATAAATTACTAGGATACGTGCGATTCCGCCATGATAGCCAAAGTGATTTCGGGCGTGTGAAGCGTCAACAAGAAGTGATTGGTAAATTAATGGATGAAGCTCTTCAAGTAAAGACACTGGCGAAAGCTCCTAAGCTATGGGGTGTCATTGATCCATATGTGGATACAAATATTCCGCCAAAAACATTTATTGTGATAGGAAAAGATTTTTTAGTTGGAAATCAGCCAGATTTAAAATCTCTTCGTTTACCGGTTGAAGGTTCCTATTCAAATGAACGAATATCCGGTATTGGTGCTGTTTTAAGCATCGACCTTGAAGAAAACAAACAAGCGTTACAGTCATTTTTAAATTAGGAAAAGGTGTCCATTAGAGGACACCTTTTTTTATACTATTCAAAAAAACTTCTGTTTTTCCTCCCTATCCTTCAAAAAATTTTCAGCTTCGACAAAAAATGGAGATAAAATGGAGTTGTTTTCTAGAAAACAGCTGTTTCTTTGGAGTTCTATTTTTTCTCCTGTATGCGTATATGAAAAGAGAAGGACTTCTTTTTTATATTTTTTAGTCAAGGAGATGAAATGATGAAATTATATGGTTTTCAATCTGAAGAAGAGCGTTCCTTTCTTCATTCTACCTATAAAGTAAACCCATTGCTTTCTCATACTGGAGATGTCAAAATCAGCTTTTTATCTTTTCAAGAAAATGATTATACCCCCCGTCAAGAAGCTACGATTCCACAGCTTCTTTTAGTCGTTCACGGGGAAGGCTGGGTAGCTGGCGATAACGGACTGAAAATTTATATCAAACAAGGTGAATCAGCATTTTGGAGAGCTGGGGAATCTTTTGAAGTCGGGAGTCTAACGGCTATGACAGGACTACTGATTGAAGGATTAGATATTGCTCCTCAAAAGCTGCTTACTTCTTTCTCACGAACAAACGCAAATTAAAAAGCCGCTTTGACGCGGCTTTTTTTATTATCTTAGTAATTGAGCGTAGCTTTCTGCGCTATCTTGAATAACTTTGTCACTCAGGTCACCGCCTGCTCCTTGAAATAAAAATGGAGTTTGGAACTTCATACCTGTTAAATTTGCCATAGCTTGGAAAGGAAGAAGCAGATGATTCATTGGGTAACGGTTGTATCCCCCTTCTTGATAAGCTTCTGCAGGGCCTCCTGTCGAAGTAGCTACGACAAACTCTTTTCCCTGAAGTTTAGTACCTTTGCTTCCATAAGCCCATCCGTATGTTAAAACAACATCTTGCCACTCTTTTAAGAGTGCTGGTGAGCTGTACCAGTAAAATGGAAATTGAAAAACAATACGATCGAATTGAACAGCTAACTCCTGCTCTTTTTCTACATCAATTTTGAAATCGGGATAGTTTGCGTATAAATCATGAACGTACACATCCTCCTCTTTTTTTACTCGCTCTGCCCACGCTTTATTAATACGAGAAGATGCTAGATTTGGATGCGCTAAAATAACCAGTGTTTTCATTTGGATACTCTCCTTCTGATGTCTGTGCTTGCTTTTTTCTTTTCTATTTTTTACGCTTGCCTCTCACGTCTTGTTCACTCATTCTTTCCTTTTCCTTCAGGAAATCCGAGTTCGTTTACACTTATAAATTACCAGTATTATCATTCTGCTTCAATAAAATTGACTTTGCTTTTATCACCTTTAATTTTTTTATGTACCCAAAACGGAAGATAAAGGACAAGAAAGCTAAGAATCATGATTCCTTCAATCCATACTAAATACCAAGGATCAGGTCCAAGAACATCTAGCAAGGAAGCGTGCTCTGGCTTTTTCATCATGTATAAATAATTCGCACCGAGTAAACGATTCATGACATAGATAAAACCTCCGTACAGATTAACAAATACTACGCTTACCCATAAAGAACGAAGCGTCGGCTCATATCTGCAGGCAGCAATTAGCATACAGCAAGCAAGTACCACACCACCATGCGATACATAGAACTGCACATAGCGAAACTGGGCATACGCATAGCCGCCAAGGTCTGGGGTAATCATCGCTTGAACAGAGCTGCTGATTCCTGCGAAGTACACAAAATAAAAAAGAAATCTGCTTTTGGTTATCAGCATAACAGCAGCCAGCAGCACGACTATATCACTCAGCTGAAGAGGCAAAGAAGTTTCAACGGACCACTGATGACATCCGATTTCCCAAGCCTGGTAGGCCGTTTCTGAAGCAATTAGAACGAGTGAAAGCAAAACGAACGCAAACCTCTTTTTTCGCAGCTGCTTTCGACACAAAAAAATAACTGTTCCTATGATCACGATAATGGCTAAAGTTACAAGGTGTTCAACTGAAAAAAGCTGAAAAGAATGTTGTACAGGATGACACGCAAAAAATGAATTCATAACGGCGCCTCCTCTCCATCAGAAAACAAATTTGGTACCTTTAGCTTGTTCATAAGACCTCATTTTCATTAACGCTTCTCTCACATTAAAAAGAGATTGAAACATAACGAAATCACGCCTAAAAAAAGATCCGAACGATAAATCGTTCGGATCTTTTTGTCTTCATTTTTATTTTTTAATTAATCCTTTTTTCACTAAGAATTGATGAGCGACTTCTTCAGCCGTTTTTCCTTTTGCGTTTACTTGATAGTTCATTTCACGCATTTCGTCGTCACTGATTTTACCACCCAGTTGATTTAAGATTTTTTTCAGTTCAGGGTGCTCTTTTAGCGTATCTTCACGAAGCACAGGCGCTCCTTGATACGGTGGGAAGAACTGCTGGTCGTCTTTTAAGACTTTTAAACCAAACTGTTTGATTTCAGGATCCGTTGCATAAGCATCAAGCATGTTAATATCGCCTTTTTCTACAGCGCGATAGCGAAGCTTCGGCTCCATCGTCTTAATATTCGGGAAGGTAAGGCCATATTCTTTTTGAAGGCCTACGTAGCCGTCTTCACGATCTTTAAACTCAAGCGTAAATCCTGCTTTTACTTTATCTGTTGCATTTGCCAAATCTGAAATGGTCGTTAGATTATTTTCTTTAGCAAATTCTTTTGTAACGGTCAATGTGTACGTATTATTAAACTTCATTGGATCTAAATAGACAAGGCCGAATTTCTTTTGAAATCCTTCTTTTGCCTGCTTGTACACCTGTGTTTCATCTTTGCTGTCCGGCTGTTCCTTTAGATGCGTCACAATGGCTGTCCCCGTATATTCAGGGTACAAATCAATTTCCTTGTTACGCAGAGCCTCAAATACAAATACTGTTTTTCCAAGCGACGAACGAAGATTTACTTTCATATCGGTTTGATCTTCAATTAATTCTTTGTACATATTAATTAAAATATCTTGTTCTGCGCCAATTTTCCCTCCGATAACAAGGTCTGGTTTTGTTGCGCTCATTGCTGCAAACGGAGAAACAAGAATAAGTATTAATACGATGATCATGATGAACGAGCGTTTTTTGGACCCTTTTTTAGCAGAGTGTTCAATCGTTCGCAGAATTCCATCAAAAATAAGCGCTAATAATGCTGCTGGAACGGCTCCTAATAAAATCAAACTATTATCGCTTCGGTCAATACCAAGCAAAATTAAGCTTCCGAGTCCGCCTGCTCCGATAAGAGCCACGATTGTCGCTGTACCAATAATGAGTACCATCGCTGTGCGAATTCCGGCCATAATGACAGGAAGCGCTAGAGGAAGTTCTACTTTGATTAATCGTCTCCACGAGTTCATCCCCATGGCTTTGGATGCTTCAATTAAAGATGGGTCCACTTCTTTAATTCCGGTATATGTATTTCGTACAATAGGAAGAAGCGAATATAAAAACAGTGCAATAACCGCGGGAAAGGTTCCAATTCCGACAAGAGGAATCAGTAATCCTAATAAAGCGAGTGAGGGAATGGTTTGCAGTACGGCTGTTACGCCAATGATCGGTTCAGCAATGCGGTCATGCCTCGTTAAGTACAGTCCAAGCGGCACTGAAATTAATACGGCGATCACAAGAGCCAGTACTGAAATTTGAATGTGTTCAAGAAGAGCTTGAAACAGGGCATCTCCTCGTTGATCTAATAATGTGCTTAGTGCATTCATTACAGCGTTCCTCCTTCTTTCGTTTTATCAGAAAGAAACGCTAATAGAGTTTTGCGCGTTACAACGCCAATGCGTTTGCTCCCTTTTTTCACAGCTATTGCTTCATGGTCGTAAAGGGCGTCCATTGCCTGCTGAACAGTGGCGGTTGAAGCTAGCTCTTCAGTAGGTTCTACGTCTGGCTGTTCACTTTCTTTGACAAACATATCCAATGTCTCAAATAAAGTATTTCCTTGATTTCCAATAAATGTTTTTACAAACTCATTTTTAGGCTTTTGAATGAATTCCTCCGGGGTGCCAACTTGAACAATTTCCCCATCTTTCATCAGGCAGATACGATCTCCAAGCGTCATGGCTTCGCTCATATCATGCGTAACAAACACAAATGTTTTTTTGATTTTTTCTTTTAAGCTAATAACATCTTGTTGAAGCTGTTCGCGGCTTAACGGATCGAGGGCGCTAAAGGGTTCGTCCATTAAAATAACGGGGGGATCAGCTGCGAGGGCACGTGCTACACCTACACGTTGCTGCTGGCCACCTGAGAGCTCAGACGGCTTTCGGTTTCGATATTGCTTTGGGTCTAGTCCTACCAAGGTAAGCAGTTCATCAATACGCGTTTTGATTTTGTTTTTCTTCCAATGCTTCATCTCCGGTACAATGGCTATATTCTCAGCAATGGTCATATGAGGAAAAAGAGCAATCTGCTGTAGCACATAACCAATGTTCCAGCGTAGCTCATGTATGTTGTGGTCCGATACGAGCTTATCTTTTATGTATAGTTCTCCTTCGGTAATATCATGAAGACGGTTAATCATTTTTAAGGTGGTTGTTTTCCCACATCCACTCGGACCAATTAAAACGAAAAACTCTCCTTCTTTTATTTCTAGATTAATATTTTTCACGGCGGTCGTACCGTCTGGATATTGCTTTGACACATTCTTAAACGTAATCAAATTATCGTTCACACTCCCTGTTGAAATTTAACCCCTAGTTTCGTGTACCCAATACTTAGAGGCAATAAACATTCTTTTAAGAATATTTCTAAATATGATTCATAAGACATAGTGGAAAAGATACACATGTTTTCTAACAGCCTCCTAATAAGGCTATCAAACTGTTAAAGTTTTCACAAGGCGGGGAAGAATAATTCGGAGAATAAATTTAAAGCCAATTCAAATAAAAAAACCTTCTTTCAACAAGAAAGAAGGTTTTTGAGTATGCTAGCGACAGGGATCGAACCTGCGACCTCTTGCTTACCATGCAAGTGCTCTACCTACTGAGCTACACCAGCGTCTTGGAAAATTATATCACGTTTAAATTTATTTAGGAAGCGCTTTTTTAAATTTTTTTATTGGTATATTCTCTAATTGGCGTCTTCTGAAATTCGCACTTTCTACAAAGTTCCATATTTTATGTTAGAACTTCTCACATAAATTGTGTGAATTTTCTTTTTTTATATTACCCTTAGTAAAAGAGCTTACAAAAGAAAGGAAGAAAATAGATGGAACAACAACCAACCATGACCAAATCAAAAACGGCAACTCCCTACCCAAGAGACTGCACGTTCAGCCTGGAAGATTGGACGACGCTCGCTAAGTATTGGTACCCCGTCGCACGCTGCAGTGATGTAACTGAGAAACCAACGTCTGTAAAACTGCTAGATGTAAATCTAGTTCTATACCGCACCACACACAAAGTTGTAGCGGCACGCGATTTATGCGTTCACCGAGGGACCCCGCTTAGCATGGGCTGGGTGGAAGATGATGAAATTGTCTGTCCTTACCACGGCTTCCGCTACGCAACGGACGGCGCATGCACGTCGATTCCAGCTCACCCTGACGCCAACATTTCTCCCCGCCTCTGTATGGCCGTCTATCCAGTTATTGAACGATTTGGATTAGTTTGGACTTCCCTGACAGGAGAACAAGATAACCTGCCTTACTTCGATGCGTGGGAAGACCCTGATTTTCAGCAAATTGTTTGTCCGAGCTTTGATATCATGGGTTCAGCCGGTCGTCAAATGGAAGGCTTTTTAGACGTAGCTCATTTTGCTTGGGTTCACACGGACACATTTGGTGATCGAAACAACGCCTTTGTGCCTAAATATAAAGTAAGCGATACAGACTATGGGCTTCATGTAGAATATACGAGCACCGTGAGCAATTATTCCAAAGAACAGCAGCATTTAAATCCACCTGATTTTAAATGGCTTCGCGTCTTTGATGTTTATCCGCCGTTTACAGCTACGCTAAAAGTATACTTCCCAGAAGGCGCAGAGCTGTGGATTATGAATGCAGTCTCTCCTATTTCAGCCCGCGAAACACGTTTATTCGCGCCAATCGCTCGAAACTTTGACAAAGATTCTCCCGTTGAAGGTGTGTATGACTTTAACCTTCGCGTCTTTGACGAAGACCGTGAAATGGTTGAAAATCAAAAACCTGAAGACTTGCCTTTAGACCTGCAGATGGAAGCGCATATTATGGCTGATCAAACGTCTATCGGCTACCGGAAATTATTAAAGAAAATGGGCTTAAGCTTTAGATATACAAGCTGAAAAAATCCCCGCTGTCTCAGCGGGGATTTCTTTTTTATTTAGCAAACTGCTCGCGTCCTGCTTTTTCCTTTATCATTTCATCTTCACTTGCCGGCGTTGCTCGTTTCATAAACAATGAAAGAATTAAGGCAACCACCACTAGGACTACAGAGATAGCAAACGCATCGTTAATCCCTTGTACCATTGCCTGCATCCCAATCTGCTCTTTCATTTGAGCTGCCCCGGCTGCGGTTGCATTAGCTGCTCCTGCTCCGCTCATTGCATCTTGAGCGAGCTCTTTTGCATGAGTAGCTGTACGGTTTGACATCACCGTTACTAAAAGAGCCGAACCAATAGCTCCCGATACTTGTTGAAGCGTATTGTTCATGGCAGTACCATGCGGATTAAAGCGCTGCGGCAGCTGATTTAATCCGTTTGTCATAACCGGCATCATCACCATAGACATTCCGAACATGCGAAGCGTGTAAAGCGTAATGAGCGTTGTATACGTCGTATCAAGCTCTAAGTTACTGAAGAAATACGTCGTAACGGCTGTAATCGTTAGACCCGTTACAGCCAATGCACGCGCTCCGAATTTATCAAATAATTTTCCGGTAATCGGTGACATTACACCCATTAGCAGCGCACCTGGAAGCATTAGTAATCCTGAATGAAGCGGAGAGATGCCTCGTACCGTTTGAACATAAATTGGCATTAGCAGCATGGCTGAGAATAATGCCATTGTGATCACCATCGAAATCGTTGATGATAAAGCAAACATTGGATATTTAAAAATGCGGAATTCAAGCATCGGTGTTTTAAGCTTGAACTGACGTGTAATAAATAAAATCAGAGCCACAGCTCCTACGATAATGGTACCATATACTTCCACAGAATCCCAGCCTTTATCCCCTGCTGAGCTAAACCCGTATAGAAGTCCGCCAAATCCAATTGTAGATAGCAAAAGGGATAAAAAATCCAAATTGATTTCCACTTTTTCTTTTTTGTCTTTTAATAGGAAGAAAGCGCCTATTAATACAATGGCTGCGATTGGCGTAACAAGGTGGAACAGCATTCTCCACTCATAGTGTTCAATTAGCCATCCTGATAATGTAGGACCAATTGCCGGAGCAAAAATCATAACTAAACCGAAAATCCCCATCGCAGCTCCGCGTTTTTCTAATGGAAAACTTGTGAGCAATACGTTCATTAAAAGCGGCATCATAATAGCTGCGCCTGACGCTTGAATAATACGAGCGGTTAACAACACAGAAAATACGGGCGAAGCACCTGCAAGTATTGTTCCTGCTGTAAATAAAGTCATCGCCGTTAAAAATAAGCCTCTGACAGAATAGCGCTGAATTAAAAAAGCGGTAGTTGGAATCATAATACCATTCACTAACATATAACCAGTAGAAAGCCACTGGACAGTTGACGTTGTCACATCTAAGTCTTTCATAATAGACGGCAGCGCCACATTTAATAACGTTTCATTCAATAATGAGATAAAAGCGCCAATTAACAAAATAGCAATTATGCCATAAGGCGGCTTTTCCATTTGATTTATCGATCGACTCATTATTGTACCTCCTTATACTTTAGGTTCATTTTTTTAGACACGTGTTCTACATAGAGTATATTATACTGTGAGTTCAATTTATGCAAGTGAAAAATCTTACGTTCACGTTCTTTATTTTCTCAACTTTTTTAGTCCTATACTCCTTTTATACCAATATATTGTCGTGATATCGTTCAGTTTTCTGAAAAGAACATTTGTGTAAACGCTTTAAATCATGTATCATAAAGTTGGACCATGAGTCTAATTTTATATTTAGGTGATAATAATGAATAACCGAAAACAGCAAGTTGTAAAAAATGCACACCATCTCTTCGTTGAAAAAGGATTTCAAGCTACGTCTATTCAAGACATCATTGATTATAGCGGCATTTCAAAAGGAACATTCTACAACTATTTTTCTTCAAAAAATGAATTATTAATCGCTGTTTTTACATGGCTTCATACGACCATTGAACAAGAGCGGAATCAGCTGCTGGTTGGTAAAAGTCTGACCGATGTAGATGTATTTATTAAACAGATCGATGCACAGATGAAAAACCATCACAAACACAAATTTTTTACATTACTTGAAGAAGTATTTGTTTCCAATGACCCTGATTTAAAAGCATACATAAAAAAAACCCAGTTTATTGAAGTAAACTGGTTCTACAAACGGTTCATTGATTTATTTGGTCAAGAAAAGAAACCTTACCTGCTAGATTGTGCAATTATGTTTCTTGGCATGCTTCACCGCAACTTTCACTATAACTTTATGGTCAATGGTACAAAGACTGATCCCCATGAGATTATAACTTACAGCGTTAAGCGTCTGCTTCCTCTTGTAGACGAAGTAGCAAATTCAGGAGACATTTTGCTCGATCCGCAAACGATTAAAGAATGGCTTCCATCTTGCCCAAATACTAAAAATCAAATAGAACAGGACATTTCCGCAGCACTTATCGATTTAAAAAAGCAGGTTCACAAACAATTTACGGATGAATTTGAACGTCAAAAATGTACAGAGCTTATTAGTTTTATTGAAGAAGAGCTGTTTAAACAGTCGACTCCCCGCAAGTTTGTTGTGGATAGTGCCCTTCATTCATTAAAGCAGCTGCCTGTTAACAACAGTAAAACGAACCTAGAGGAACTGCAAACGATGATTGATCAGTATGTGAGTGAACTTCAATCAACAGCTAGAAGCAACTAAACATATGAAATTAACGCTCACCATGACAACAAAAAACGAACGATTATGATTTTTTAATTAATCGTTCGTTTTTTTGTAATTCCAACTAAAATACTTTTATCCCAGCCTCTTTTTTATTTTCCTCCAGTAAACGAAATTCCTTTAATGAAATATTTGTTAAAAAACGCATAAATGAGCAAAATTGGAAGTGTAAAAACCATGGAAGCTGCCATAATATAGTTCCAATAACTGATATACTGACCTTTAAATGTGTTAAGGCCTAAAGTCAACGTGAACATATTTTCATCAGACATCACAATTAAAGGCTTCATAAAATCATTCCAAAACCCCATAAATACAAAAATCGTTTGTGCTGCTAAGGCAGGTTTTGCAAGTGGAAGGACTATTTTGAAGAATGTTCCAAACTTCGATAACCCATCCAACTCCGCTGCTTCTTCAAGCTCTTTTGGGAAATTAATAAAAAATTGACGCATCATAAATATAAAAGTCGCATTTACCATTCCCGGTACAATCATTCCCTGATAGGTATTTAACCAGCCTAACTCTTTTAAAATTAAAAAATTAGGAATCATCGTTACTTGTCCAGGAATCATAAGCACCGCTAAAATAATAATAAATAAACTTTTCTTTCCCGGGAAACTGAGGCGTGCAAGGGCATAACCAGCCATTGAGTTAAATAGCAAATTCAGAGCTGTTCCTACTACGGCAATAAATAAGCTATTAAACATCCAGCGAGGGAACAGCTTTTGTTCCACAAAAATTTGTTTATAGTTGTCTAGCGTAAAGTGTTTCGGAATAAAGTTCACCGTACCTGACACAATTTCTTCTAGCGTTTTAAAAGAAGCGGACAGCGCCCAAATAAATGGAATCAGAGTAATCAGCGCGTATATGCTTAAAATCGTATATAAAATGAGGACTCCTGTTTTTTTCTTCATCTTTTTCTCCCCCCCTTAGTACATACTTTCTTCTTTTGAAAACTTTCTCTGAATAACCGTTGCCACCAAAATCACGAGCGCCAGCATAAAGGCTAGTGCTGCAGCATACCCCATAGTACCTAAATTTTTAAATGCATATTGATAAATAAGCAGAACAACAGTCAGAGTCGAGTTATTAGGACCTCCTGAACCTCCTGAGAAAATAAACGATTGATCAAATAACTGAAACGTACCAATCAGTCCCATGATCACTACGAATGATGTAACCGGTCGCAGATTCGGAACTGTAATATGCCAAAATCGTTGAAATACATTAGCCCCATCTAACTGAGCTGCTTCATAAAGCGAATCTGGTACGTCTTGCAAAGCTGCCAAATAAATAACCATAAAAAATGGAGCTGTTGCCCAGATGTTCATAATCATAATGGCAATCAAAGCGACCTGAGGATCTCCAAGCCAATTGTAAGTTGGAAGACCAACAAACTTTAAAAACTCGTTCACAATTCCATTTTGATTGTACATCCACATAAAAATAAGCGTTAATACAGCCGATGATGTAAGTGTAGGTAAAAAATAAATAATGCGAAAAACTTTTTCTGCTTTTAGCCCTGCATTTAATGTGGCAGCCAGTATAAGTGCCAATGCGGTTTGTACCGGTACAACAATTACTACATACTTCACCGTATTCCAAAGAGCAATTTTAGCTTTCTCATCTTCAAGAACCTTCATGTAGTTCTCAAGCCCTCGAAAATGGAACTCAGTTCCTCCCAGCAATTGAACTTTATGTAAAGACAAAAAGATGGCATAAAAAATAGGTGCAATAACAAACAGCAATAGTACAAACAGTGTAGGCGTCATAAAAGCATATCCTTGCCCTACATCACGAGGTTTGTACGTTCGTATTTTTCCGTTTTTCATTTCCTCCACTCCCCCGCCGAGCCTTATTCGTAAATACTAATCTCTTGATTTGCCTGCTTTTGTGCTTTTTTCAAAGCTGTCTCTAAATCACTTTGTCCCAAAAAGGCGCTTAAAAACTGGTTATTAAAGTTATTCATGATAATAGGCAAATACGGACCATCTTGCCAGACAGTTGCATAAGCAGCTCCTTTTACTAATGGACCTCGTTTTTCGTCTTCAGCAAAACCAAGCTTATCCGCTACGGATTTTCTTGTTGGCAATGCATAACCCTTGCTTGTCCAAGTTTCCATTCCTTCTTTCCCGGTTAAGTACTGAATGAGCTCCCAAGATGCTTTTTTCTTTTTTGAGTCAGCATTCATTACATACGCGACCGTAAATGCCATCGTATTTTTATGACCGTTTATTGTCGGAACTTCCGCTGTACCGTAATCAAGTTTTGGGAAGGACTCCTGTAAAAATGGAATCATCCAATTCCCTTCAATCACCATAGCTACTTTTTGTTGTGCAAACATGTCCGTACCTGAATTTGCGCCTACATCAGAGGGCTGTACAGACGTTTTATCTTTTAAATGCTGATCGATGAGCGGCTGAAGAGAATCCACGACTTCTTTCGTAGCAAAGTTTGCCTTATTGCTCTTTACAATGTCTCCTCCGTTTGCCTGCGCCATGTAGAAGATACGCGCTAATTCCGGCGTAACACCAAACGCTTGAATCCCTTTCTTTTTAAATACTTTTGAAACTTCTTTAAACTCATCCCATGTTTTTGGTACTTCTACTCCTGCTTCTTTAAATAGCTTTTTGTTGTAAAATAAGCCTAATGTGGAGTAATCTTTTGGAAAACCATAAGTCTCTCCATTTTTTTGAAACGCTTTCAATAATGGTTTCTCAAAATCCTGAACATCAAAATCAGATTTTACATAAGAATTTAAAGGTTCTAAAACCCCTGTATTAATAAGACCCGGCGCTTCAAGTGCATCAAGATAAAAAACATCTGGACCATTTCCACCTATTAAACGCGTTTTTAGAATATCCATGTATTGATCAGTGATTACTTCATGCTTCACATGAATTGATGGATGGAGTTTTTCAAAGTCTTGAATAGTTTGATTAAGCAGCTTCGTCTCTGTTGGGTTGCCTCCCCAGCCGGCTAATACAATTTCGACTTGACCATTTTCCCCGGAAACTTCTTGTACATTTGAACATCCAGTTAAAGCTGCTCCAGCCACTGCCAGAACCAAACTTAAAGCGAGTATCCACTTCTTCATTAGCTGTCTCCTTTCATTTCATTGACCTGCGGCTTATTAATTGACGCTTAATAAGCCGCGGTCGAAGTAACATTAACCTACATAATTTCTTACCTTACATTGAGATAGAAGCTCGTATTTTGTCGTATTTTCTTTCACGTAAATAATAGTTTCGCTTTCTTCTTTTTTAACCGTTAATGAAAGTTTCCCACTGCCAATCACAAGGTTTTCTACAGAGATTTCATTCATATCGTCTATGAACAAAGGATTTATCTGTATAGTACCTGCTGTACTATCAGGAAACAGTCTTAGCATCGCCTGTACGAAAGCTAAAGGCGTTCCGGCTGCCCAAGCTTGAGGTGAGCAGGCAACGGGATATTTGACAGGCTTGCCAAGGTTACTTGAATAGCCGCAGAATAACTCTGGAAGGCGGTCGTATTCAAAATGCTCAGCTGCATCAACCAGCCCTTTTATCACTTTATTGACTTCTGTTTGCTTGTTCGCTTTACTCAAACCGAGAACAATTAAACTATTATCGTGCGGCCAAATGCTCCCGTCATGATAACTCATTGGATTATAACCCGCTTCTCCTTCTGCCATTGTACGAATTCCATATCCCGAAAACATAGATTCTGATACTAGCCTTTCCGCTACTTTGTTCAGCTTCTCCTCATCCATCATCTCGGCTAAAAGTACATGACCTGGATTTGACGTAATCGTTCCTACTTGATGTTTATGTTCATCAAGTGCAATGGCATAGAATGACACGTCTTCCATCCAAAAGGCTTCATTGAACTTTTTACGCAGCAGCTCAGCTTCTTCACGTAAACTATTTGCTTCATTTGTTTTGTTTAACTGATCATACAAAGAAGCAATACCCATTTTCGCTTGATATACGTAGCCTTGTACTTCCACTAAAGCAATAGGAGTTTTTGCATATTCACCGCTGCGATGGACAACAGAATCCCCTGAGTCTTTCCATCCTTGGTTAGCAATTCCTTTACTTGATTCTTGATGGTATTCAAGAAATAAATCACCGTCTCGATCTCCATATTCATTGATCCATGTCAAAGCTCCATCGACAGTCATTTGCATTTCTTTTACAAACTCGAAGTCTCCCGTCCACTTCACATATTCCGTTAACAAAATTAAAAATAATGGTGTCGCGTCAACTGTTCCGTAATATGGAGTAAAAGGTATTTGATTTGTGTTGGCTAGTTCTCCGTAACGTATTTCATGCATAATTTTACCCGGCTGTTCATCACGCCATGGATCATTTGCCGTTCCTTGATATGCTGCCATAGTACGTAGCGTTCCTTTTGCTACTTCCGGATTAAAAGCCAGCATTTGAAGCGCTGCAATTAGACTATCCCTTCCAAATGGCACACCAAACCAAGGCAATCCAGCTACAGGAAAAGCACCGAATCCTACATCCGTTAGCAGTACGCGCAGGTCGTTAAGTCCTCTTGTAATAAGGCGCTGCATTGTCGGATGATCGGTTGTCACTTTTGTAGAAGATTTTTCCCACTTTTTATATGACTGCGTTAGTAAACTAAATGCTTCACCAGCTGATAAAATATTTTCATTGATGTCTTCGCCCATTTGCGGCTGAACCATTAATGTAATTTCTTCTTCTTCCTGATGGTTCAGTTCGAAAGAAAACATAACCTCTCCTTGTTCATACACGTGTGAGGCTTTTTTATCCCAAGAAATCCATGTCGAACGCTTGATATCATCTGATCCTTCGTATGTATATATTAAACTGCTTTCCCCTTTTATTTGCCCTGTTCTTTTTCCGACATTTCCAGTTTGAAAACCTCTTACGATAAACATATCGTTAAAATCGACATCTGCTTGGATACTTAATGTAAAAGCAATTTTTTTAGGAAAATAACTTTTCAATTTTATTTTTTCATAGAAAACACCCTCATATATAAAGCGTTTTCTTTCTATTTCTACAGACTCTCGCCACAGCGATAGTTCTCCTTCTTTTTCCATATGCGGATTAGTAAGAAGAATTGTGGCTAACAGGTTTTCGTCGGCACTTGAGGACAATAACACAGGATCTGTACCGTTAATTTTCAAATGAAATTTGCTCAAAAAACGCGTATCTTTCATATATAGCCCTAAACCATACTGATGGTTTTCAGTGATATTTCCTGCTTGATCTGTTAGTAAAAATAAGTCATTTTCTTTAATCACACGGTAATCCATTTCCATCCCCCTAAATTTTACCGAAACGTTTTGGAAAAACGAAGCACAAAACCGAAACGTTTCGGTTTTTACATTATATAAAAACCACTAGCCGTGGTTTTTAGCTGTTGATTCTCGAATAATCAGCTGTGTATCAAGATAACGCTTCATATTTGTTTCTTTCCCTTCTAGCATCTCAATTAGTAAATCTGCAGCTTCATAGCCAATCTGATATACTTCCTGCCCTACAGTCGTCAAATTTGGAGACGAGTAAGAAGCAAGAACAATATTATCATATCCGACAATCGAAACGTCTTTTGGTACATCAAGGCCAAGTTCTTTGCATGCTTTTAATGCTCCCAGTGCCATTAAATCACTTGCACAAAAAATAGCGGTGAGCTCTTTATACTTATTTAAAAGCTCACTGGCAGCTTTCTCTGCTTTCTTTTCTTCAAACTTTCCGCTTACAACCCATTCAGACCGAAACGACAAACCGCATTCTTTGAGGGCTTGTCTGTATCCATTGAGACGTTCTTGGCTGACAAATGCGTCTTCATGTCCGTTAATCATCCCAATATTCTGATGGCCAAGACTCGCTAAATGTTCAACCGCTTTTTTAGCTCCCAAAGCATTATCGGTGGTGACATAGCCTACTGAACTAGAATGGACGGGAATATCAACTAAAACACAAGGAATATCGCTTTCTACTACTTCTTTTAAATAAGGATCTTCTTTTTTGATGCCCTGAATAATTGCCCCGTCCACTCTTCGCTCTCGACAAAGCTGAGTATACGTTTTTTCTCGCTGCATCATCGTGTTTGTATTAAATAAAATCAAGTCATACCCCAAAGTAGATGCACGCTCATTTACACCGCACAATACTTCAAACGTGAAATTATCTTTTACGCTCTCTCTGCTGATGCCTGAAACTAGTAGTCCAATTGTCTTTGACTTTTGCATAACCAATCCTCGAGCTAACGTATTGGGGCTATAGTCCAGCTCTCTTGCTACGGCTGCAATCTTTTGCCTTGTTTTTTCATTTACATCTGAATAACCATTTAAAGCCCGAGACACCGTTGTTACAGATACGCCGGCAACTCGCGCTATATCTTTAATCGTTGTCAATCAAAATTCCTCCAAAACGTTTCGGATAACTTTAAATAGATTGTAACGCTTTCATTTCTTAAATTCAATACTTTTTTAATAATCAGTTTACTTTTATCTATTTTTAAAATTTTTGCATATAAAAAGAGCAGCCCTAAAGCTGCTCTTTACTCACAAAGGGGAAATTGAAGTGAAAAGCACGTTTCTTTTCCTTTTACGCTAGACACACTTACTTTTCCCTTCATATAATGAATAATACTGAAAGATACCATCGTTCCAAGCCCCGTACCTTTTTCTTTTGTTGTAAAATACGGTTCGCCTAACCGGTTGATTTGTTCTTGCGTCATACCGCAGCCTGTATCCATAATATCAACGATCACAACTCCACCTTCTTTTCCTACTTTAATAGTTAACGTGCCTCCGTTTTGCATGGCTTCAATACTATTTTTAAATAAGTTGATTAGACACTGCTGAAGCTTTCTTCTTTCTCCCATTACGAAGAACTTCACTTCTTCATCGAATGTAAAATCAATCGCGACTCCGTTCATATTGGCAAGAGGCGTCATAATATGGGTGACGTGATGAATTTCTTCTGACATATTCATTTTTTCATTTCGTTCTGGAGCGGAATTGGCAAATAGCAAGTAATCATCAATGATTTCTTTTGCGCGGTCTAGTTCATTAATAGCAATCGAAATGTAGCGTTTTTTAGCAGGTTCTTTTTCATCTTCTTGCAGCATTTGCATAAATCCTCTGCTTGCAGTTAGAGGATTTCGCACCTCATGAGAGATGCTGGCGGCTAAATGACTGACAATTTCTAGCTTTTCTGCTTTCATTAGGCGCTGCAGCACTAATAAATTTGCCCGTATCGCTTCCCACAGTATGGTAATCACAAACATGCCTGCCACATCTAAAACAGCGAACTGAACCCACACGCTAATAGGAATGCTTGTTACGTGTAAGATGAAAATAGATACAAGCATAGCTAATAAAGAACCAATTACACTAAGACAGGTGCTCACGATAATTCTATTTTTTAATGAGAAATGTAAAAAGTATTTTGTTATGAAAAATAAAGGAATGGATAAAATCGGAAGAGCAATTAATGTTGATAAAAACCCTACATCGTACCCGCCAATTAGCAAGCGCAGCAGTAAAATAAAGACAAAAAGCAAGCTTCCTAGCGGCCAGCCTCCATATAACGTTCCTAAAATATAAGGAATTCTTCGTAAATCCATTCGATAGTCATCCGGGACATAAGCTCCGTTAACCGGAAACAAAAGGCAAAAGGTAATAGCTAAAATCGGAAATACCGCGATATAGTGATCTTTCCACCAATGAACTTTTTTAGCATACTTGATCAAATAAAACATCTGCACTAAAAACAGCGCCAATAAAATAAATAAAAAATTAATTAACAAATCTTTCGTAACAAAACTCATGCATTCACCGGTCTTTCAAATGAGATAAAAATAAACTCTTTTATTGCATTTACATTTGTAACACAAATTAGAGCGTAATCATAGATAAATAAACGTATTCTATTTACTTTTTTATAACTTCCTATGACTTTATCGTCCGTTCCCTAAAATAGTGAAGACTAAGAAAACCTTTTCAACTTCACTAAAAATATTCAGAATTTTATTTACATATGAGTTACAATGCTCTATAATCAGATCAATGTACTTGGTTTTGAGAGTAGGAGGACAAAATATGGAACTATCAATTACCTTAATGGGATTATTCGTTGGAACCCTTGTAGGCTTAACGGGGGTTGGAGGTGCCGCTTTATTAACACCTTTACTGATTGTACTCGGCATTAACCCTTCCATTGCCGTAGGAACAGATCTTGTCTACAATTCTATCACAAAATTATTCGGAGTCGCTCAGCACTACAAACAGCGAACCATTAACTTTAAATTAGCAAAATATTTAGCTTTCGGAAGTATTCCGAGCGCTGTGCTGGCTATTGTCACACTTCATGCATTCCCATCTTTTCACGAGCATCAAGAAACGATTATTAAGCACGCTCTCGGGTACGTCATGACGCTGGTTGCCATCTCAATTATCTTTCGCGTCTTTTTTGATAAATTAATTCGCCCAAATCGGTTTCAGGAAATGGACTTAAATCAGAAAAAAGGATTAACAATCGGAATTGGCGTAGTCTTTGGGTTCATTGTCGGACTAACATCGATTGGTTCTGGCTCATTATTTGCCATTGCAATGCTGTACTTATTTAAGTTAAAAACATCTGAGCTGGTTGGTACTGATATTGCACATGCGTTTCTTCTCGTTACGGTGGCTGGTATTTTAAATGCAAGCTTTGGAAGCGTTGATTATATGTTGACTGCTAACCTATTAACTGGATCTATTCCGGGTGTGTTACTCGGAAGCCGTTTATCAACGAAAGTGCCTTCAAGACCGCTTCAAGCCATTATGGCGACCATCATTTTAATTAGCGGAATTAAACTAATTTAATAAATAAAAAGCACATGCCTTTGCATGTGCTTTTTATTAGTTTTTTTAAAGATCTACATTAAAAATAATAATGTTTTAAACCACCCTCTTCCCTTCTTATACACTTCAACTAATATCTTTATTGAATTTTAGTCAAAGAGACCAATGACACCTCAAACAACCTTACGTTAAAATGTAAAAAAACATAACATCTATTGTAACATCAAAAAAATTGTACGACGAAGGGAGAACACATGACACAAACAGCGGCAAAAAGTAAGAAAAAACCTTTTTATAAAGGTCTTTTCTTTCAAATTATGATGGCAATTGTACTTGGCGTAGCCGTAGGATATCTATGGCCAAGCTTTGGAAATGCTGTGAAACCGATTGGAGACGGTTTTATTAAGCTCATCAAAATGCTGATTGCTCCTCTTATCTTTGGGGTAGTCGTTGTCGGAATTGCCAAGGTTGGAAACATTAAAACAGTTGGGCGTATCGGTGGAAAAACCATTCTTTACTTCGAAATTGTCACAACATTCGCTCTACTTATCGGTCTATTAGTAGCAAACGTAATGAACCCCGGCGCCGGTATGAATGTTGATCCTTCAAGCTTAAGCACAACTGAAGTGGACGCGAAGACAAACGGCTCCGAACTTCCGAGCGAAGGTGATTTTTTTCTTAATATGATTCCAGACAGTGCAGTTGGTGCTTTTTCAAACAACTCCATGCTTCAAGTGCTTTTAATTTCGTGTTTGTTCGGAATCGCTCTTGTCCATATAGGTGGAAAAACAGCGGAGACCCTTCTACACGTATTAGAAAAAGTAAATGATGTGTTATTTAAAATTATGGGATACATCATGAAGTTAACGGCTCTTGCCACGTTTAGCGCCATGGCATTTGCGGTTAGTCAGTACGGTCTTGGAACACTTGCTGCATTTGGAAAGCTATTTATCGCTATGACAATTGCTTGTCTAGCATTTGTTCTTGTTTTAGCTGTTATTTTACGAACCTATTTAAAATTAAGCTTGTGGAAAGTTATTCTATATATACGAGAAGAAATTATGCTGGCATTTGCTACGGGTTCTACTGAAGCCGTTATGCCGCAGCTCATGGATAAATTTGAACAAGCAGGATGCAACAAAGCAGTCGTTGGCCTTGTTGTGCCTACGGGCTATTCGTTTAATCTAGACGGTGCTTCTATCTACCTGTCTCTTGCTCTCGTCTTTTTAGCACAAGCAACGGGCGTGGACTTGAGCCTCACTGATCAGCTTTTAATGCTTGGTGTTCTTCTTCTTACGTCTAAAGGAATGGCTGGCATTCCAGGATCAGCTTTTGTTGCTCTTTCTGCTACCGCAGCAGCAACTGGATCCATTCCGGTAGCTGCCGTTGCTCTGATGCTTGCTCCTGATCGCTTTATGGGTAATTACCGGACCACAGTTAATATTATTGGTTATGCGGTAGCTGCTTTTATTATCGCACGATGGGAAAATTTATTGGACCTACAAAAAGCCAATGATGTGCTGGACGGAAAAATTACGTATCAGCCCAAAAATGCTGAAATTCCTCTCCCTGAGAGTATTCCAGCAGCCAATGAAAAAGCATTTTAATAAAAAAAATTCCTGGCCGAGACAAGTCTATTTTGCTTGTTTTTCGGGCAGGAATTTAATTGTTACATGAAAGGCCTTTTGCTGAAATTTATTTTCTTCCAGTATTTTATATACCATTTGTTTAATCGTTTCTTGCGTTTTGGCATCAGCTGAAACGGAAGGCTCCATATACACATCCAGCTCTACTCTGTCTTTTGAATAAAGGGAAGAATTCACACCCCTTGATTCATAGCCCGCTTCAGTTAAACCGCTGCTGATTTTATGCCAAATATCCAGTTTGTCCATTTGTTTAATAACAGGCTTTGCTTCTTCGTACACTTGTGCTTGCTGAGTCTTGGAAACTTCTTCTTTTTTAATAAAAACTGCATATCCTGAACCTACTACTAAAAACGTCATGATAGCAAATGCTCGCATTCTTTTCATTCTCTCACCTCATTTAGAGATATAGATTATAAATATGCGAATAATTGCTACAGTATGACGGCTTGTATCTCTACTTCTTTTCCATTATACTCAGCAGTCGTTTAGAACCGGCGTGCACTTCTTCTATCATACTGTCAAACAGCTCTTGCACCGTTGGAATACTATCAATCAGTCCAACGACTTGGCCTGCCCATCCATAGCCTTCATCGATTTTATTTTCATAAATATACCGGCAGTTTGCCCCTCCGCTAATGACGTCTTTTAACTCTTCGTACCTCTCTCCTTGCTCCTCACGCTTAATAATGTCAAGAGTATAGTGGGACTTCAATACGCGTCCAGGTGCCCCGAACGAACGTTTAATAACCACGGTATCCGTTTCTTTTGCTTCCACAATAGCTTGTTTATACGCATCATGGGCATCTACACATTCTTTTGTCGCGATAAAACGTGTTCCCATTTCTATCCCTTCAGCGCCTAATGATAACGCTGCCAATAATCCTTGTCCGTTTCCAATCCCTCCGCTTGCCAAGACCGGAATTGACACAGCCGCAGCTACTCGAGGAATTAATACCATTGTGCCTAGATCCTCACGTCCAATATGCCCTCCGGCTTCTTGCCCTACTGCCATGACAGCATCTGCTCCTAGCTTCTCAGCTTTTTGAGCTTGACGTACGTTGGCTACCAGCACGAGCGTTTTAATTCCCGTTCCTTTTAATCTTTCAAAAATAGGTGCGGGATTTGCTCCTGTTATGGAAATAACCGGAACACCTTCTTCTACTGCTGCGTCGAGAAGTTCTTTATAAGAACCTTCTGTTTGACCTCCAACAGCAAAATTAACGCCAAAAGGACGCTCAGTTAAAGAACGTACTTTCTTAACTTCAGCTCGAAGTTTCTCAGGTGTTCGGAGCGTCATAGCTGTAATTTGTCCAAGCCCGCCTGCATTTGAGACAGCAGCCGCAAGTTCTGCGTACGCTAGATACGCAAGACCTCCTTGTACAATTGGATATTGAATTCCTAATAAATCTGTTACCCGTGTTTTCATCTATGTATCCCCTCTCCTTTTATTTTTGTATTTATGAATACTTATTCATAATCATAACAAGAAAATAACGGATTTCCTACGAAAAAATTCCAACATTTCTGTTTGCTTCAACTTTTGATAGGGTACACATTTTGTAATGATTATTAACTGAAGATCAAGGAGGAAGACAAGTATGACAAAAAAGCACCCTGTAAATGAAAAAAGCAAGCAAGAACAGCTCAAGCAGTTTAAAACAGACGATCGAAACCAAGCGCTCACAACCAATCAAGGGTTAAAGCTTTCCGAAGATGAATTTTCTTTAAAAGCAGGCGAACGTGGTCCAACCCTTATGGAAGACTTTCATTTCCGTGAAAAAATGACGCATTTTGACCACGAGCGCATTCCTGAACGCATCGTTCATGCACGAGGCTTCGCTGCTCACGGAGAATTTGAGCTGTATGACTCGCTCAGTGAATATACAAAAGCTAAATTTTTACAGAATCCGTCTGTAAAAACACCTGTATTTGTCCGTTTTTCTACTGTAGCAGGTTCTAAAGGTTCAGCTGAAACGGTTCGCGACGCACGTGGTTTTGCAACAAAATTTTATACAGAAGAAGGAAACTATGACTTAGTTGGAAATAACATTCCCGTGTTCTTTATCCAAGATGCGATTAAATTCCCGGATTTAATTCACGCTGTTAAGCCTGAGCCACACAACGAAATGCCTCAGGCGGCTTCAGCACATGATACGTTTTGGGATTTTGTCGCTAATAACCAAGAGTCTGCCCACATGGTCATGTGGACAATGTCAGACCGGGCAATTCCTCGCAGCTTGCGTATGATGGAAGGCTTCGGCGTACATACTTTTCGCTTAGTTAATGCAGAAGGAAAAGCTCATTTTGTCAAATTCCACTGGAAGCCTGTGCTCGGCACGCATTCCCTTGTTTGGGACGAGGCTCAAACAATTTCTGGGAAAGACCCTGATTTTCATCGCCGCGATTTATGGGAGTCAATTGAAAACGGAGACTATCCTGAATATGAGCTAGGGCTTCAAATCATAGCTGAGGAAGATGAATTTAAATTCGACTTTGACATTCTCGATCCAACTAAGCTTTGGCCAGAAGAAGACATTCCCGTCAAATTGGTTGGAAAAATGACCTTAAATCGAAATGTAGACAACGTATTTGCCGAAACGGAACAAGTCGCATTCCATCCGGGGCATGTAGTACCGGGAATTGATTTTTCCAATGATCCTCTCTTACAAGGAAGATTGTTTTCATACACGGATACCCAGCTTATTCGTCTTGGCGGCCCGAATTTTCACGAACTTCCAATCAACCGTCCAGTGTGCCCGTTCCATAACAATCAACGCGACGGTTACGGACGTCAAACGATTAACAAAGGGCCTGTCAGCTATCACAGAAACTCTCTTGCAGCCAATACGCCGGCTCCTGTACCAGAGTCAGAGGGCGGTTATGCTCACTATCAGGAAAAAGTGGAAGGAAGAAAAGTTCGAAGCCGAAGCGAAAGTTTTAAAGACCACTTTTCACAGGCAACGCTATTTTGGAATAGCATGAGCGACCCTGAAAAAGAGCATATTATCAGTGCTTTCAGCTTTGAGCTTGGAAAAGTGAAAAGCAAGTCTGTTCAGCAACAGGTTGTTGATATGTTTGCCAACGTCAGTACAGTGCTAGCTAAACAAGTGGCACAAGCGATTGGTGCAACGCCTCCATCAGGAGAAGACGCGCCAGTGACCAAGTCGTCTCCGGCTCTTAGTCAGGAACAGACGATTAAAAAGCCGAATACGCGTAAAGTAGCTGTCATTGTAGCTAATGACTTTAGCGGTGACCTACCACAAGTGTTAAACAGTTTAAAACAACAGGGCATTCAGCCTGAAATTGTAAGCACAACCCTCCAAAACGTAAAAGGAACAGACGGGTCAGAACTTGAAGTACAGCACACGTTCTTAACAAGTGATTCTGTCTTATTCGATGCGGTTTATGTTGTCGGAAGTTCGTCAGCTGATGAGAAGTTTCGTAAAGAAGCACTGACGTTTGCTCAAGAAGCATTCGAGCATTTTAAACCAATTGGCGCCACAGATGAAAGTGTTAAGTGGCTAAAAGCTGCTGGCTTAGATAGTAGTCCCGGTGTCGTAACTGGAGATTCTACACGTTTTACAGATGAATTTGTTGAAGCTGTTTCAGCTCACCGCCACTGGAATCGTCACGTTATATAAATGACAAAAAAGATAGGGATCTTCCCTATCTTTTTTACATGGAGTCACAGCAATTGAAGAAAAGCCGATTTTTTGCTTATACTAGATAATGCACCTTAGATTTTCAGGAGGCAGAAAGAAGACATGCTCACAAACAAATCATCTTACTTTTTACAATTAACGAAACGATTCAAAAAAGCTGCAACGGCAAATTCAGTTATCCTTGGAATTTTGTTAGCTATTGTGGGAGGTTTTCTTGATGCTTATACGTATATAAGCAGAAACGGAGTATTTGCAAATGCACAAAGTGGAAATATCGTTTTATTAGGTATAAAGGCAGC
The DNA here is from genome assembly GCF_038898415.1 of Priestia sp. SB1. Classification (NCBI taxonomy): domain Bacteria; kingdom Bacillati; phylum Bacillota; class Bacilli; order Caryophanales; family Bacillaceae; genus Priestia; species Priestia sp. SB1. The sequence continues at coordinate 70,319 of NZ_JBBJSS010000001.1, forward strand.
GCAAGGTCAATGGACAGAAGCTTTTCTTCATATTCCCCCTATTGTAGCCTTTATCCTAGGCGTTGCTGTAACCGAAACATTTAAGCAGCCGCGATTTGTATCTGTACTCCCTGATACTTCTCGTATTGTATTGCTTTTAGAAATTGTCGTACTCATTATTGTTGGGTTTTTACCACCTAGTGTTCCTAATATGTTGGTTACAGTAACAATTTCATTTGTTGCTGCTCTTCAAGTTTCTTCATTTAGAACTTTGATAAAATGGTCATATAATACAACAATGACAACTGGAAACCTTCGTACTGCTTCTCAAGCAGCATACTATGCTATATTCAAACGCGACGAAAATGCTGCTTATCAGTGCCTTCGTTTTACGGCCATTATCCTCTCTTTTTTAAGTGGTGCATTGTTAGGCTCTATTTCTACTTTCACCCTCGGAACAAAAGCAATTTGGCTAGCTTCTGCTATTCTTTTTCTCGCTTTTGTCATTTTAAATTCAGAATCTCAAAAAAGCCTTTGAAATCAATGATTTCAAAGGCTTTTTTATTAAACTGATTTTCTAAATGCCATAACGTGCAAATCTTTTACCGGATAAAAATCGTTATCAGGAAAGCGAACGTAACCTCTTTTAGTGTACAGCTTAATGGCATGTTCCATTGAATGATCTGTATGTAAACCTAAATAAGAACACCCTAGCTCCCGAGATTTTTTTTCACACGCTTCAAGAAGCGCATTGGCGACTCCTTTTCGGCGATGAGATGGAGCAACTGCCAGCAGACGAATTTCAGCCCATGGAAATGGTTTTAATAACCCTCCATATACATCCGTATTCGGCGGATAAAACAAAACGCTTCCTGCCATTTCTCCATCGATTTCAGCTACCATGCATTCAAATTTCTTTTCTTCACTCAGGGTATGTAAAATTCCCTTTCGATATCTTTTCCAGTGTGCTTCCGATTTTACAGCTGCATATTGCTCATAAGCAGCAAGCGTTACTGTTTCAATAGATGATGTTTCTTCTTCTCTAGCTTTTCGAACGATCAATTTTTTCTCCTCCATTTACCTTCTTCGTTAATTCTTATTGTCTATGGTGAAGAATGTTTATGCAACACATTTGCATTGCGAAACAGCTTCCTTTGCATATATTTAATCCGTGCATTATGGTTTCTGAAGCAGTCTTTGTGCTGAAACTCTGCTTGTCTTCATATACATATAAAGAGATTCATAGACAAGGATGAGACAGCATGTACAAAAAATTAATTGCAATTGGAATTGGCAGTGTGTTTGTTAGTATCGGAATTAACGTTTTTATTCTTCCGCTTCAGCTTGTAACAGGAGGCATTACGGGAATTAGCTTAATCATTAATTATTTACTTGGCTATAAAGTAGGCGTGATGATTTTTTGCTTAAACTTGCCGATTTACCTTCTCGCTCTAGGTTTTAACCGCTCTTATTTTTTAAATGCTATCTATGGCATGGTTCTCTCAGCCGTTATGATTGATTTGCTGTTTCCGCTTCACGGGATTTTTCATCTTCCCATTATCTTAAGCGCTTGCCTTGGAGGCATTTTTAACGGAATCGGAACCGGCATCATGCTCCGGCAGCACGCAAGTCAAGGCGGGGTCGACTTATTTTCTCTGATACTTGCGAAATGGTTATCTTTAAACCCTGGCATCATCATTTTAGTGATTGACGCATCTATTATTATTTCAGGTATTTTACTGCTTCAAAACGATACAGCTATTTATTCATTATTCATTGTTGTATGCTCTGGTATAGTGACCAGTTTAATCACGTCATTCAAACGCATCATCGTCTATGTATAAAGAAAAGCCTCGAGACATGCGTCTGGAGGCTTTTCTTTATTTGTCATTTAAGAATTCTTGCAGCGCTTCTTTATTTTTATCTAAATCAATATCAAGCACCATACCAACGCCGCTATACGTTTTGTTTTCAAATGATCCGTCTAAAGGCAGTCGCAGGCTTTGAACGTCTTTCATGTTTCCTGTTACCACATCTTTAGCTAGAAGCATCATGCTTTTTGTATCTAAATTTGTATCGATGTAAGGATCCATTACGCCGAGAAGCTTCGGTATTTTAAACACGCTGTTTAGGCTTGCTACTTCATCTTTGAGCTTTAAAACGACTTCTTGCTGACGCTGAACGCGTCCAAAATCACTCATGTTATCATGGCGAAAACGTACGTAGCCAAGCAGCTGTTCACCGTGTAAAACTTGGGTACCTTTGTGAAGCGTCATACCAATTCCCGAAGACATATCGTGAGGCACGGTTACTTCAATGCCATCAGGCGCAATCGTATCTACAATTTTTGAAAATCCTTCGAAGTCCACAACTGCATAATAGTTAATATCAATATCAAAATTTTGTTTGATCGTTTGACGCAGCAGCTCAGGACCTCCGAACGCGTAAGCAGCATTCAGCTTTTGCTTGCCGTGTCCTGGAATATCCACGTACATATCCCTCATAAGAGAAACAATTTTCGGGTGTTTGCTTTTAGAATCGTAGTGAGCAATTAAAATAGAGTCTGTACGAGAATGCTTTTCCCCGCGCGAGTCACTTCCTAACAGCAGCATATTTACTTCTCCGTTATTCGGGAGACTGCCTTGAAACTGTTCAAATGTCGTGCCGTCATCCGCAAATTTACCATCGCTTGCCATCGATAGCCCTTGCTTATATTGGAAATAGCTGTATATGCCCCCAACGATAATAAAAATGAACAACAAAGCAAAGAACACTCTGCCCCATCGAACTCTTCTTCTTCTTTTGCGTCTTGTTCGCTCCACGTTTCTGTCACCAGCTTTCTTTTTCAATGAAGTTCTCATAAAACAAGCAAGTAGCTAAGCTTTTAAAAAGCTCCTCTACTTGCTTGTTTGGATTGTATGGTGTGAAAGCTTACATTATTTTTCTGTTTCTTGGTCTTTTCCATACATATATTTTGATGGATCGACCGGTTTAAAGTCATCTAATTTATTAAATCGTAATAAATCACCGTATAACACTTTATCAGAAAGTTCTAGCTCTCTTCCAACTTTCTTTTTATAAGCTTTCGCTTCGTCTGTTGCTGTGATTCTTTCTCCTGTGTTTGTATCGTAATACTTGCCGTCAATTGACGTGTATTTCGGAGAAACATAATCACCGTTTCTAAATGCTACTACCTGATCATGGTCTTTTGATAATAAATCTGTACCGAATTGAACATACTCTTTACTATCAATTCCCACTAGGTGAAGAAGCGTAGGCACTACGTCAATTTCACCGCCGTACGTATGGTTCACTCCACCTTTTACACCTGGTACGTGAAGGAAGAACGGTACGCGTTGAAGCTGAGCGTTTTTATATGGCGTGATTTTCTCGCCAAGAACTTTTTCCATTGCTTTGTTATGATTTTCAGAAATACCGTAGTGGTCACCGTAAATCATAATAACTGAGTTGTCATATAAACCTGAAGCTTTTAGCTCTGTAAAGAATTCTTGCAGTGATTCATCCAAATAACGAGCCGTTTGGAAATAACGGTCTACCGTTCCATCTCCTGTGTTCGCCGGTTCAATGCTAGCATCACCTTTATCAAGAACGAATGGGAAATGGTTTGTTAATGTAATCATATGCGCATAGAACGGCTGCTTCAATGACTGCAGCATTGGCATAGATTCTTTGAAGAATGGCTTATCTTTTAATCCATAGTTTACTTTGTTATCACCAGTCATATTGTAATAACTTGCATCAAAGAATTTATCCACACCGAACTGTTTGTAAATTTCATTACGGTTCCAGAATGTTTTATAATCTCCGTGTAACACAGCACTTGTATAGCCGCCCTCTTGATCTAAGATCGCTGGTGCTGCTTGGTACGTGTTGCGGCCTTTTAAGCTAAATGCTGATCCTTGAGGCAAGCCATATAATGACGTATCCATCATAAGCTCTGCATCAGCTGTTTTACCTTGTCCTGTTTGATGGAAGAAGTTATCAAAATACATAAATTCATTTCCATTTGCTAATGAATTTAAAAACGGCGTTACTTCTTGTCCATTTAACTTGTAATTAATTAGGAATGACTGAAATGATTCTAGATGAATTTTAATAATATTTTTTCCTTTTGCTTTACCCGCATACTCAATATTCGGAGCTGCATAGTGACTTGTACTGAAGTTTTTCACTGTTGTTAAGTCATCACTGCTTGCGAATGCTCGTTGCTTTGAGTTTTGAAACGTTTGAACTGCATCATACACCGTGTAGTTGTATGCTCCTAAATATTTCACTAGGTAGTTGCGATCAAATGTTCTTGTTAATAATTCAGGGCGATCTTTTTCAGCATAGTGCAAGTTAATTGCAAATGCGACAGCTCCTGCCGCTAACACCATGAACGTATAGCGGAATTTAAGACGTGCTTTTGGCCATTCGATTTTTCTAACAAACAATAGCGCAATCAGTAAAATGATATCTACAAAGTAAAAAATATCGTGAGCTTTTACTAAATCAGCGATACTGCCTCCTAAATGACCCACATTGCTTGTTTGCGTTAAAGTAGGCAATGTCACAAAGTCATTGAAGAATCGATAATATAAAATATTGCTGTACAAAATGACCGTCATGATTGTACTAAGGATAAGCGTCCAAACGATGGCTCTTTTTCCTTTTGCAAACAATGCTAACCCTAAAAAGATCAAAGTTGAACTAATTGGATTAATAAACAATAACGTTTTTTGCATTGAGTCACTTATATCTAAGTTGAACTCCACTTTGTAAGACATGTAAGACTTGATCCACATGAATAAAACCGCTATAAAAAAGTAAAACAACGGCTTTGAAAATAGTTTTTTCATTTTCAAATTCCTTTCACTAAAAAGTAGAGATTTCATGTTCAGCTAACCTCAGGAAAGTCCCCTACATTAAATCGTAACGGTTACGTCCTGCAAAAGATTACCTGAAAATGATTCAATTTGTCAAACAATATCATCTTCATCTCTTTTTTTAGTCATCTACAAAATTTACATTTTAACTTGCAATCTCTTATTTTTTATCGTGATGTTAATATTACACAATTGTTAATTTGTAAATTTTGTTCTCCCTATATTGCATACATATTAATTTACCACATTTCTGCTCTGCAATAAAAGTATTTTTATTTTATTAGGCATAATATTTCACTTGCTGAATGAAAAGGTACTATTGTACTGGATGGCATTCTTCGCTTACTGTTAGGACTAGTAAAAATAGACCTATCTATGCTTAGTCTTTATCTTCATCAACAGCTATGCGGTCTCCTTGTGCAAAAGGCTGTGAAATCACAAGAAACTCAATCTCCTCACTCGAACGATTCATCATTTGATGAAGAATCGAAGGAAATACTTCTACTCCTTCGTGTGCTTTTACATCGTAAATAACTCCGTCTATTTCTAGAGCAGCTGTTCCTTTTAGTACAAAGAAAAATTGATGTGCTTTCAAGTGATAATGCCTTACCTCTTCCGTATAAGGGGGCATGCGCTCATGAATAATACTTACGTCTTTATTTTTCACTAGGTGCCACCCATCGCATTTTCCTCCCCACACGTAGTGTTCTGCGTTTTGCTTACTAACTTTCATGACTAGCTCCCCTTTTTCTAATAAATGAAAACCTGCAGATGAAATAGAAATTCTATGTGATCTTTTTAATCCTGCTATTGGAAATATTTTTTTTAGATGAAGGCTTTGGCTTCAAAGTAAAAAGCATTCCTAAAAAGATCAAAACAATGCCTGCAAGCTGCAAAAGCGTAGGACGAAATCCCGTGAATGCTGTATCTAATAAAATGGCAACGGCTGGATCTAAAAACACCAGAACCGAAATCACCTGAGTTTTTAAATAGCGCAGGCTGTCGAAAAACAAATAATACACTAAACCAGTATGTACAAAGCCTGTTACTAAAATAGATGTCCAGTTGGCCGTTGTTAGGAAATGAAAATCAGTAAAATGAACAAACGGCAATAATAGAAAAATTCCTAAAAAAGTCTGAAGAAATGTAACAGCATAAGCACTCGTATGAATAATGCCTTTACCAAGCAGCGTCGTGCATGCATAAAACAAAGCGGCTAAAAGCGCCCAGAGTATTCCTGAAGACATGAAGCCGTCAATCGTAAGTTGCTCCACTCCAATAATTAGAAGTGTTCCTCCAAAACAAATGAAGATAGACATCACGCCAAGAACCGTTAATTTCTCCTTAAACATAAAGCTCCCCAGAAGCAATACTAAAACGGGTGCAAGATGATAAATAGAAATAGCAACCGTAACGGACATCATTTCAAATGCTTTAAATAGAAACACCCAGTTAAACACAAGAAATATCCCACACAGTAAAATCTGCTTTATTTCTTTGGCATTCCATTTTTCTCTTTTATATTCACCTGTTACAAACCAGCATATTCCGAGAAAAAGCGTTGCACAAATACAGCGAACAAATACTAAATCAAAAGAAGGCAGTCCAGTTTGTGTGGAGAAAAAGCCAATTGAACCAAAAATACTCATTGAAATCATCATTTTCACCATTGGCCCTGCTTTCATTCTCTCACCTCACTTTCAGAAAACTATTACTATTCAAACATAAAGAAGCCCATTTGTAAATTAATGGTTCAAAAGCGCTATTCCATGAAAAAGCAAAAAGCGCAAAGACATGGGATCAGTCCCATCGTCTTTGCGCTTTTCTGCCTTTCTTTTAATCTTCAACCGGGAACCAGCCTGGTGTGTTAATAACGGCTTGCCACAGCGGGTCAGGAATCACAAGCTTTTCCTGATCTTTTTTGCTTAATGTTGTCACAATTTCATTTTCACGGCCTTCTTTTACTTTTTGAACCCAGTCTGGATCCATAATTAATTCGCGGCCAATCGCAAGCAGTGGAATGCCCGTTTCAAGAGCGGCTGCTGCTTCGTCTGCTGTATGAATAGAACCTACGCCCATCACAGGTACGCGGCTTCCTACTCGCTCTTGAATAATTTCAATACGTGAACGAGTATCTTCCACGCCTCGGCGCGGTTTTGACCAGAATTCCATTAGCGATACGTGAAGGTAATCAAGGTCTTTTTCTGCTAGTGCATCGACTAACTTCAACGTATCAGCCATTGTAATTCCTGGCGTTTCAGGCTCTTCTGGCGAGAAGCGATAGCCTACTAAAAATGATTCTTTTGCATGCTTAGAAACGGCTTGCTTTACTTCGTCTATGATTGCAAGCGGGAATGTTAAGCGTTTTTCTACGCTGCCGCCCCATTTATCTTCGCGGCGATTAGAATGCGGAGAAAAGAACTGCTGAATTAAATAGTTATTTGCTCCGTGAATTTCAACTCCGTCAAATCCTGCTTCAATGGCACGGCGCGTCATTTCACCAAAATCGTGAATAATGCCTTCAATTTCTTCATTTGTTAACTCTCGAGGTACCGGAGCTCCTTCTTGTTCTGCAGCAACAGCACTTGCGCTAACAACCTCTCCATTTGGAACAAGCTCAGGCGGACACATGCGGCCTCCGTGAAAAATTTGAAGAACTGCTTTTGCTCCTTGATCTTTAATGGCTGTTGCTAATCGACGCAGGCTAGGAATCATTTCATCGCTGTCTGCAGCAAACTCTCCGTGAAATCCTTTTCCGTTCGCCGTTCCGTATGTACATGCTGTAATGACCATGCTAACACCTTTTGAACGTCGTACGTAGTAGTCTACTTCTGCATTTGATACTGTCCCATCTTCATTTGATGAAAAATTTGTCATAGGAGCAAGAATAACGCGGTTATCTAATTTGATGCCATTTGAAAAAGTAAATGGCTGTAAAAGCGGCTCATACTTTTTATTTGTCATTTTATTTCCCTCCAAAAATGATACGGTCAAAAATAGTGGCATATTATAGGTAGAGACTGTTTTCCTTCCTAATAATATGTGTCATTTAAAACTGTAACTTTAAAATATACTGTGATTTTAATCTGTACAGTTTTACCTGTCAAAGAATAAGACTTTCTAACACAAAAAAGCACTCATATACTGAGTGCCTTTTTATCATTGCGAAAGAGGTTCCTGATTATACATGAATGATTTTACTTTTACGTATTGAGCTTCTAACTCTTGAAGTGTCAGTTCGTATAGATGCCGATTTCCTTTTTTATAAATACCAAAATTCAATAGCGCATTAATAAACCAATTTTTCTTATGTTCCGTTTCAGGCTGTGTATGTTGTTTCACGATCTCCACCACCTAAGGTTCTCTCATTTTAATTTTGCAAAGCATTCGCTTTTACATAAATGATTTTACTTCTATACGATGAAAAAACGGTGAAATAGAAAGCTTTTTCATTTTAAATTTCCGCAGCAGGACCCGTTATTTTTTTACGTCTCTTCACACCTGCTAATATTTTTTCAATATAATAAATAACAATAATAAAAACTGACATAATAGCAAAATAAGTACCGATTACAACAAAAGGATTTGGAGTTTCAAAACCGCTTTCTTTTCCTTTCATTCCTCTTTCCGGACCTCCGCCATCGTGATCAAAGTTTGGACGTTCGTGACCAGCAGATGCCGTCGCAGAAGATTTGTTCTCGCTAAATGAATGGCGATCAAAATTCGGCTTCCCACCGCCTTTTTGCGGCATATCTGAGGAACTTACATTCAGTACTCTCGCTACTCCTCCAAGTTTTCCAAGAAAACCCGTTTCATTTATTTCGTATATGCCAATGACTAACAGCGCAGCGGTTGTGAGCTTAGCTGCTATGCTCAAGCTTTTCTTTGACTTTTTGAATTTCGTCATATTTTTACATACATTTATAACCCATTGCCAATGAAGACCTATGTGAGCGGCTACTAAAATTAACACTAAAAATGATACGGAAATATGCGAAACCTTAAACCACTGTTCGTTCCCAACATTAATATTTGGAAATACTACTCTTGAAATAAAAATACCGCTAATCATAATAAATGACATCGTAATCAACAGCATGATATTTAAAAAGTAACCGAACTTTGTTCTGCGCGGAAGCCTGCGGTCAAATAATTTAACCGTAACTTTCTTTACCCACTGCCAGTTTAGCAGCACGTGGGTAAAAAAGGCGACGGCAATCGCCAACCCCGCAATTTCATGAAATGTTAACCCTCCCAATACTTGCTTGTTAAAAAACAAAACAAACGTAACGGCCATTAAAAGATCCAGTCCAAACCGGACGTACATCATCTTTTTCACTCTATTCATTCTCCTAACCTATGTATTTGTCAAAACAACTCCTTTTTCATATTTCTTAATGTAAGCAGATTTGGTGAAAATTAGGTGAAACGACTGATTTTTTTACCAAAATAACCAGTCCTGAGTTCTATAAAAATAGAGTAGAATCATTTTTATTTTTTCAAAAATAGCTGTTGACAAAGAAAAAAAAAGCACGTATAGTAATGGTTATTCATCAAGAACTTTCAGATTTTAATCAAAAACACAGCGATTGGGAGTAGTAGAAGCTTATTATTCGGTCAAGAGAGCTACGGGTTGGTGTGACGTAGTCCAATAATACTTTGAACTCGCCCAGGAGTGGTAATTCAGAAAGAATGCAGAAGTGTTCTCTAAGTTTTAACGTCTAACCTTCGTTATCAGGTTTTAAGCAGGGTTCTTTAAGAGCCAACAAGAGTGGTACCGCGGTTAGCTAAAGCTTATCGTCTCTTCTCTCATTTGATAATGAGGTAGGAGACGATAAGCTTTTTTTATTTTATAAAAAAGTGGAGGGAAAAGTCATGAAGAAGGACAACCAAGGTTTGCAGCGAACAATGACTTCACGTCACATTATGATGATGGCGCTAGGTGGAGCAATTGGCGCTGGTTTATTTAAAGGAAGCAGCTCGGCTATTGATATGGCAGGACCATCAGTTATTATTGCCTATTTAATTGGCGGAATTATTTTACTATTCATCATGCAAGGTCTTGCTGAAATGGCGGTTCGAAATAGTGAAGCACGAACGTTTCGTGATTTAGTTCAGTCGATTTTAGGAAGCTATCCCGCTTACTTTTTGGACTGGATTTACTGGAAAATGTGGGTGTTAAACATTGCAGCTGAAGCCGTTGTAGCCGCTATTTTTATTCAGTACTGGCTTCCTGATTACCCAATTTGGATGCTTGCTTTAGGCGTATCCGTTATTGTTACAGCCATTAACTTGCTTTCAGTTAAAGCATTTGCTGAAACGGAATACTGGTTAGCTTTAATTAAAATCACGGTCATTGTGATCTTTATTATCGCTGGACTTTTATTATTGTTTGTATCATTCGGTCATCATACCGCAGCGGGTTTTTCAAATTTAAGCGATCACGGCGGTTTTTTCCCAAAGGGACCAACCGGGCTAATTACGGCGATGTTAGTTGTCATCTACTCATACGGTGGAACTGAAATCATCGGAGTAACGCTAGCTGAAACAAAAAACCCTGAAAAAGTAGTACCTAAGGCTGTGCGCAGTACATTAACGCGTATCATTGCTTTTTATCTGTTCCCGTTTTTTATCATCGTGAGCTTGATTCCTTGGAATGAAGTGAACGGCGTTTCTCAAAGTCCTTTTGTAATGGTATTTAAAATGATTGGCATTCCCGGAGCAGATCATATTATGAATGCCGTGATCTTGTTAGCCGTTATTTCTTCTATGAACTCAGGACTTTACGGTTCATCACGTATTTTGTATACGCAAGCAGTAGACGGTCGAGTGCCGAAGATATTTTCGAAACTTTCTGTTAACAAAGTTCCTGTCTATGCAATCTTAATGTGTACATCATCCCTTTATGTGGGCGTGTTGATTTCCTTATTTGCAGGAAGTAAGACATTTGATTATTTGATGGGATCTTTAGGGTATACGGTATTGTTTATTTGGTTGATTATTGCGATTGCACACTTAAAGTCCCGCAAAGTTCAGCCAGAAGCATCGAGCAGCTACTCTGTTAAATGGTTTCCTTATACAACGTGGGCTGCCCTTATTGCACTAAGCGCTATTTTAATTGGTGTTATCTGCACAACATCCGTTGTTATTACGACTATTACATTAGCTATCTATTTATTTATTACAGCTACGTATATCTTTAAAGGTCGCTTTTATCAATCTTCAGCAGTCAAGCACGCTAAATAAAAAAACGCCTCCTTTGAGTCATCAGAGGAGGCGTTTTTTTATTTAAAATGTTAAGTACCAATAGCCAAGTGCAAAGCCGATATAGTTACCAATAATATAGCCAAGCGTTCCTACTACCAAGATAGGACCAACCAAACTTCCCCATCCTTTAGCAATCGCCATTGCACTTGCTGTCGTAGGTCCCCCTACCGTTGCATTGCTCGCCAGTAAAATATGTTCTAAATCAATTTTAAATACTTTTCCTAAAAGCAGTCCCACTATCAAATTACTCATCCCCACAATGAGCACAAATAGAATCAAAAGAGGTGCTTTTTCAACAATTAATGGAATGGACGCCGGCACTCCAATGACAACAAAGAAAATATAAATGAAGTATGTGCCGATTTCTTGGCTTCCGCTAATGTTTTTAAAATAAGAAGGAAACAGATAAATGACAAGAAACGTAAGTGTGGAAAGTAATAAGTATTTTTCGCTCAAAATAGTATGTAATAACGTTTGAACTACGGAAGCATTTGGACCGGCTGGAATGATTGTTCCAAACCATTCGGCTAATTTAAAAGATGCAACCACTAGAAAAAATGATGTACCAATGGAAGCCGCCACGTCTTTTAACGAAATTTCTTTTTTTGCCCAATATTTTTCTGCAAGCGTATGACGATCATTTTCTCCATATTGCCCCGCCTCTACTTCTTGAATATGAGGTGTCTTAAAATGTTTCCTAAAAAACTTCATAGAAGGAACAAACATATACACGGCAAACAGTAAAGCCATGACCATATTATCAGCAACCACCGTCGCGGAAACCATTTGACTTGATGGTTCAAATTTGGCCGTAACGGTAGCAAAGTTAACCCCTCCGCCTACATAAGAAGCGCCAATAGCAGCTGCAATTTTTGCTAGTTCAGGAATATAATCTTTTAACAACAAGAAGCCTGCTGTGCTCCCTATGACCGTTCCTACCGCACAGATTAAGAAAATAAAAAGCAGTTTCCGGCTTTCTTGAAATAATTCTTTCATATTGACTTGAAATAACAATAATGGAATGGCAAGCGGTACTAGATACGCCCAAACCGCATCATAGACCGGAGACTCTGTTGGAATAATTTTTAAATTTGATAGGATAAGCGCTCCTGCTAGCGCAATAATAGCTCCTGACAGAAAAGAAGCCCACTTATACTTTTGTTCGAGAAAAATACTAACAGAAGCCCAAATCGCTAGAATTCCCCATAGTGCCCACGTATCATCAGCTTGAATAATAGTAAAAATCACGAGCTACTCCTTTCTTTCTTTTTAAAGAAATATAATTTTCAGAAAATATACCTTTAAATTTTATCAATATATGCCAAATTCCGTCAATCCATAAAAAAAAGCTTTCCACTCTAAAAGTGAAAAGCTTTTTTTTATTTGCGAATCAAAACCGGAATTTGCTGCTGAATCTGCTGCAAAGGAGCACCTGTTTTCTCTGTTAACGAACGCAAGATTCCTCCTTCGATCATACAGTTAATCACAACTGCAAGCTCTCCTGCCTGCTTATCTTGAAATCCGCTCTCTATCATTTTTTCTCTAAAAAGTTTTTCCCAATCTTGAAACGCTGCATAGCAGACTTCGCGAAGCGGTTCATTAATAAGCGCCGTTTCTCCAGCCATCAGCCCAACAGGCATACCAGCAATACTTTCTTCGTGTTCAAACTGCTTGGACAATTCTTCAATAAAATACTGAATAGCCTGTGCCGCGTCAGAAGATTTATTTAAACTTTCTTTAATTTGAACTTGGACGTATTTATTCGTATATTGAACAGCGTGAATCGCCAGTTCTTCTTTCCCTTTTGGAAAATAATAATAAAGAGACCCTTTTGGTGATCCGCTCTCTTTAATAATTTGATTTAATCCCGTTGCATGATAGCCTTGCAGCTGAAAAAGCCGCGATGCTGTTTCTAAAATCTTATCGCGTGCATTTGCTTTCTTCACAAAACGATGCCTCCCCTATATAATAAGTGGTTTCTATAACACTACTTATCATATAAGGAAATGAAATTTTTGTCAAAATAAAGTGAATATTTTACCATTTATTTTTCCTTATTTTCATTTCTTATGACCTAATAATTGTTTTTCTTACTTCTTCCGCTAACGGTTGAAGAGGCGTAATAATACGGTCGCTTACCTCCTCAGCCGCTTCTACCATCGAGAGCTGCGCCACTGAAACAACAGTGTTTTGGTCTTTTACTAGCTCATCTAAGACATGTTTCACCTTCTGTTTATACTTCTCTAGGTTTCCAGTCATTACTAGTTCAAAAGCACCTTCTATCACAACAGGGTGAACTTTTATCTTTACATTTTGATAAAATGCAAATTCGTGTAGACGCTTCATCGTTCCTTCTACGGTCTCCGGATTTGTAAACACGATAAGCTGCGGTTCTTCTATTTCACATATTCGGCGAAAATAAGGCTCATCGATTTTAATAATTGGAACATCACTTGTAAATGCTTCTGGTAAAAGAGCAATGTAATTCGTACACGTAAGTAAAATGGCATCCGCTGAACATTCTTCCATCCACTTTAACTGCTTCTCTACTTTTGCACCTGCTGACTCCGCTGCAAATTTAGGATCGGTTTTTACCCGATGTACAAGTCCAGGGTCTACGAAATGCATACAGCTCGCAAACGGCAGCGCTTTTTCTATATAAGAGATGTTCGAATGATGAGCGTGCAGGCAAGCAATTTTCTTCATCGTTTTCCTCCTGTATGATGGTCTTTGAAATACTGAATTAAAAATTCCTGGAACTTTTTCGCAACAGGAGTTAAGTATTTATCCTTGTTCCACGCAATCCCAATTATCCTTGAAGCTGTGTCTTCTTTGAGCTTTATTTTTTTAATGCCTCGCAAGTCCACTCCCTTTATTTCAGGAAGCAAGGCAACCCCTAAATGAGCCGCTACAAAACCAATCACCGTCAAAAATTCTTCTCCTTCAAACGTAATATTTGGGACAATTTCAGCTTCTTCGAACAGCTGATCAAAAATTGTTCGGCTTCCGTATCCTTTTTTTAACGCGATAAACGATTCATGAGCCAACTCTGAAATCGAAAGCACTTGTCTTGAGGCAAAAGAATGCGTATCAGGGACATACGCGTACAGCTCGTCTTTCCATAAATATTCCCACTGAATTCCTGCCCTAGATTCCGTTACGGAAGACATACAAAAATCAATTTCTCCCGTTTGAAGCTGATCGAGCATGATGTTCGTAGCGTTCTCAAAAATTTGAAATTGAACGTTCGGATACTCTTGTAAAAAAGCATGAACTAGTTTCGGGACGGACGAAGCGCCTAATGATTTTAAAAAAGCAAACGAAATGCTGCCGCGATGAGGATGAATCAAATCTGAAAGCTCACGTTTCGCTTCTTCCATTTCGTTTAATACTTTAGCCGTTCGTTCATAAAAAAGCCTTCCGTATCGATTTAAAATAACTTGCCTTCCTTTTCGTTCAAATAGCGGTACGCCAAGCTCTGATTCTAATTTAGAAATTGAGCGGCTGAGCGTAGGCTGCGCGATTGATAATTTTTCTGCGGCCTTTGTGAAATGTTCCGTTTGAGCTACAACATTAAAATATTCGAGCTGCTGCCATTCCATTTTTTTCACATCCTTTACTTATTACATAATACTATCGATTTCATATAAATTATACATTGGACGTCATAAAAAATTCATGTTTAAATGAAGAACGTAGCACTTGCCGAAAATGTTATGTGTCTGCATAGAATAAGTGTTGAAAGAAGGAATTCGTTTATGGATGTTTCAATTGTTTTAACAATGTTAGCCGTCGGACTGATCTTAGGATTTGTCGGAGCAGGCGGATCAGGTTTTATTATTTCAATTTTAACGCTGCTGTACGGCGTATCTGTACACGTTGCACTCGCAACGGCTCTTACCGCAATGATTTTCTCTTCTTTATCTGGCGCCGTCAGTCATTACCGTGAAGGTAACGTATCTTTAAAATCCGGTATCTCTGTTGGTATCCTCGGTGCATTAGGCGCTTGGATTGGGTCTAACCTTTCATCCTTCATCCCAGAAGGCGAGCTAAAATGGCTCACAGCCGGCATGCTTTTATTATCTGGTGTTTTACTTTGGCTGCGAATGTTTTTATTTTCCCGTCAGCAAAAAGAACGTACTGTTCCAACAGGAGCTAAATTTGTCGTCTACTCTTTACTAATCGGCTTAATTACGGGCGCTCTGTCCGGAATGTTTGGAATTGGCTCAACTCCATTTATCCAGCTTGGCCTTATGATGGTGTTAGGCTTGTCTATTCGCCAGTCCGCCGGAACGACGATGCTCGTTATTATTCCGATTGCAATTGGCGGAGGAATGGGCTATTATCAGCAGGGCTTTTTAGATATCCCGCTGTTGATTCAAGTAGTTGTCGGCACAATGGTCGGTTCATATATTGGAGCAAAATTTACAAATCGTGTACCTGCTCCCGTATTAAAAACGTCCCTTGTAGCGCTGCCTATTTGCTCTAGCTTTCTCCTTGTTATATAAGAAAAAAGCTTGAACTCTTGTTCAAGCTTTTTTTATGTTCATCTGATAAACAAACTGCTTTCCTTGGCTTCCAAAAACATGCCGGTCTGTATCGACACAGCCGCATCGTTTGTATAGGTGCTGCGCCGCCGTGTTTTTATGGTTCACGCCTAGCACCACTTTATTTTTAGTGCGAAAGTGATGGTTGATAAAAGAAGGAAGAAGTTTCAATGACTTTTTGCCAACTCCCTTTCCTTGATAATCAGGATGAATGGAATAAGACCGTATTAAAAGCGCGCCGGATCCCTCGGTATATTCTTTAACGGCTTCCCCTGCGTCGAGCACGAAAAATCCGGCTAGTTTGTTTTCTGCCAAAATCAAAACGGGCGTTCTATCTCTTTCCTGCTTACACTTAGCTATAGCTTCAGCGGGAAGTGCCGTATAAATGAGCTGCTCTTCAGGCAGCGTATAGCTATGTATAGATGACTCGTAGGCTTCACTATAAAACGTTAAGGCTACGTTTTCTTTATTCTCCATTTTCTGCTGGACTCCTTTTCTTTTTCCATAGTATAACATGCACAAAAAAAGCCGCATAAAGCGGCTTTTCCTTTATCTAGCGTCGGATACAACGGTAAAGCGTTCGTTTACATGCTCTCCTCGCTCAATTTCATCAATAACTGCAATGGCGTAATCCGCATAGCTGACATGGCTGTTTCCTTCTGAGTTTAAAATAACATGATCTTTCCCTGTTTTATAAGCATCCGTTCGTTTTCCTGAAGGATTAAAAAATGCTGCTGGGCTAATGAACGTCCAATTAATATCGCTTGTACTTTCTAAGTCTTTTAAATTTTGGGCTTGGTTGTCAGCTGTCGCTTTGTACTCTTTTGGAAAATCAGGCGAATCTGCTAGACGCGTCGTTTTCTCTTCATCTACAAACAAACTTCCTGCTCCTCCTACAACAAGAAGACGAACGTCCGGAGCTTGTTTAAATACATGAATTAACGATTGCCCCGCTTCTACATGCAGATGTTCCTTTCCTTCAGGAGCTCCAAACGCATTCACTACCGCATCGAAACCTTCAATATCGTTTGCCGTAATATCGAAGATGTCCTTTTCCAGTGTACGAACATCCTTTTCTTCTACTTTGCCCGCATTACGTACAATTGCCGTCACGTCATGCCCGCGATTTAAGGCTTCTTTCACGATAAAACTTCCTGCTTTTCCTGTAGCACCTACAACTCCAATTTTCATTTTATAACCTCCAGTAAAATTCTCTATATTTAGGTAATAGCCTTTTTTTGCTATGATAAAACACAGCAAAACGGTTTAAGCAAGATAGAGAGAACAAATTGGATAAATGAGTTAGTATGGATTACTTTTAACACCGCGGTTGATTTCCGTGCAAGGCTTCGCTTTCCGCAGGCAGCTGCTGAGCCTCTTCGTCGCTTACGCTCCTGCGGGGTCTCACCTGTTCCGCCAACTAACATACGTTTCTTCCAGTCTCTTTTTAAAAAATAAATGAGTGCTTATTCAATTTCAATAAATAACACGTGAGCCATAGAGTGAATCGATTTAATCAATTCTACTTTATTTCCTTTCTTTTTTGCCTTTCCTTTTATTTCAACAAAATAAAGCAGTTCTCCTTGATGATGATCTTGGTGAATTTCGTAAGACGAAATCATAATATTTTCTTTTTCAATCTTATCAAGCAGCTCATAAATATCCTCTTGATTTGCTGCACGAAACTTAATTAAAAGGGAATGAGTAGAAAGAGATGTAAACATTACGTTCAATATTTCTAAGCCAATCAGCACTAATATAGTTGCGCTAATGCCGACTGTATACATACCGGCCCCAATGGTTAAACCAATTCCCGACGTTGCCCATACGCCTGCGGCTGTTGTGAGCCCTCTAATATGCTGCTTTTGAATAATAATCATACCTGCTCCTAAAAAACCAATACCGCTTACTACTTGTGCGGCCACCCGGCTCGGATCAAGAGCCATATGATCTTGATGAAGCACATCTGAAAAGCCATATTTCGAAATTAGCATAATCAGCGTGCTACCGACAGCAACTAAAAAATGAGTGCGAAACCCTGCTTCTTTAGCTCTAAACTCTCTTTCTAAACCAACCAAAGCTCCTAACAAACCTGATAGGGCTAGACGACTAATAAAAGCTGCGGTCATTCTTTCTCCTCCTTTCTCTTCACTTTTTCACAAATGCACCTATTAACTATTTCTATTTTTGTTATAATTTACTATAACTATTTTTTAAAGTGGAGGCTAATCAAAGTGG
The DNA here is from genome assembly GCF_038898415.1 of Priestia sp. SB1. Classification (NCBI taxonomy): domain Bacteria; kingdom Bacillati; phylum Bacillota; class Bacilli; order Caryophanales; family Bacillaceae; genus Priestia; species Priestia sp. SB1. The sequence goes on from NZ_JBBJSS010000001.1 coordinate 88,236, forward strand.
ATAAAGTTATCGATTATTACAGCAGATTTGATGAGTGGGGACGGTTAGAACGAGAACCTATTGAGTTTCAAGTAAACTGGCATTTTATAAAAAAACACCTTCCTCCTAGAGGCCATATTTTAGATAACGGTGCCGGGCCGGGAAGATATGCCTTGAAACTAGCAGAAAACGGCTATGAAGTAACTTTAACTGATTTGACACCGCAGTTGATTGAAAAAGCCAAAGAAAAAGCTTTAGAACAGCAAGTATATAATGTATTTCGTAATTTTCACGTGGCAGATGCACGAAACCTTCACTATTGTTCAGATGAACAATTTCATGCGGCATTAATGCTTGGACCAATGTATCATTTACAGAAGAAACAAGACCGTATTCAAGCCGTTCGAGAGCTGTATCGGGTAACAAAGCCAGGCGGAACTGTTTTTATTTCATTTATGCCGCGCGTTCAGCACGTCATTTCTTCTTTAACATCGCCGGAGCGTTTAAAACCAAACAACACGGCAAAAGCGCTTCATGATTTTTATGAATCAGGCTGCTTTAATCATGCAGAAGAAAGGCGATTTACTCACGCTTATTACACTAAAATTGAGGATATTATTCCGTTTTTAAAGAAGCATGGATTTCGATGCATCGAGCTGATTGCCTCTAACGTTGCCTCGTCAGTTAATTCAAAAGAGTGGACGTACTGGCAGGAAACTTCTTCTGAAGAAATGAACAACATCGTTCAGCTCCTTATTCAACAAGCATCGAACCCTTATCACCTTGGACTGTCTTCTCACTTACTTTATATCGGGCGAAAAAATTAATAATCACCTCTATTTATCATAGAATAAATAGAGGTGATTATTAATGAACCGTTTATTCAAATGGAGTACAAGCATTTTGCTATGTTTTATGTACTGCTTTTTGATTCCCCCTCCTTCTTATGCAAGCGGTGACTATTACTCTTCCTATGCAGAACTGCAGCAGCACGAAATTTTTCACCAAGACTACGACATTCGCTACGAGCAGCGCTTTAGCTATTTATCCATTATAGCCATTCACGGCGGCGGAATTGAACCAGGTACATCAGAAGTTACCAAAGAACTCGCCGATCGCTTTTCCGCTTCTTATTATTTATTTGAAGGCATCAAGTCCACTAACAACGGAGTTCTGCACATAACCTCAGAAAACTTTGATGAACCGATGGCTAGAGGAATGGCTCAGCAAAGCATGTCCGTTTTGACGATTCACGGCTACAGCGGCAGTCAGCCTATCGTGTATATAGGTGGAAAAAATCAGCTTTATAAAGAGCTGATGAAGCAATCACTGCGCAAAAACGGCTTTACCGTCCGTGACGCTCCTTCTGACATAGCGGGAACAAGCGAACAAAACATTGTGAACGATAATCTGCTAAAAGCCGGAGTGCAGCTTGAACTCACAGCCGAACTAAGAAAATCATTTTTCGCAAACCATGACTGGTCGAGAAACAACCGCATGAATGTAACACCGCTTTTTTATACATTTGTTACTTCCTTACAAGAAGCATCTTCTTCCTATCAAACTTTCCTTTACCTTCAAGTTCACTAATTTATCGACTCTTGCCTTATTCCTTAATTTCCAGACAAAAAAACCAGCGCAGTCTGTGTAATCAAACGCGCTGGTTTTTATCTATTTCTCTCGCTAAAATAGATCGTTTAAAGCCTTTTTGCTCAAAAAACTCTTTGATTTCACTTGGACTTTGATAAGAAAGTCTAATCACATAGTAGTTAATATATTCAATCCAAGCAAACGCGTAAAGGCCTAGAAAAAAAGCAAGTCCCTTAACCCCTAACTGCATATAGTGGTAAATGAGTACACCTAAACCTAACGTAAGAAGAATTTTATTCATTTTTTTAAAAAGCAGAAACAACTGAATGTAGCTGGAGGGCAAATGAGAATCTTCTTTTCGGCTCACTCGCCTCCATTTCATAAACCAGTACAAGCTTCCTTGAAACAGGATAAACTCAAGTATAATAAAAGCATACACACTTGAAAACGTTGTTAAATAAAAAGCCAGATGAGAAAACTCATTTAAGTACCCTATCCACAGCGCAGCAAACAGTAAAGCTGCCGTAAGCTCCCCTGTCCATAAACCAAACAATTTCCGCTTTACTTTCATAGAAATCCCCCCAGCGTACCTCTTAATCCTTCTGTTCAAACCAAGCTTTAAACAGCAGGTTTACACCTGTTTTTATTTCTCCATCAGACAGTCCTGCAAATCCAAGCAATACATAGGGCGTGTTGTTTTCACCCGCACTATGATAATAAATAGATGTTGGATAAATCGTTACCCCTTGCTTGGCAGCTGCTTCAATTAGTTTCTGTTCACTCATTCCGTTTTTTACCCTAAGAAGAATATGCAAGCCAGAATGTTCTCCAATAACATCTACACATTCTCCCATAATAGTAGTCAAACAATCTAGCAGCAGCGCTTGTTTTTTACGGTATGCTGTTCTCATTTTATTCAAGTGACGTTCCCAGTGCCCTTCTTTCATAAACAGAAAAAGCGTATGCTGATGAAGCCTTGAAACAGGCTGTTTAAAAAGTCCACAGTGTTTCATATAACTTGTAAGAAGCCGGTGTGGCAGGACGGCATAACTTATTCGAAGAGAAGGCATCAACGATTTTGAAAACGTACCCGTATAAATAACGCGATCGTCTTGATCTAATCCTTGAAGGGCCGGAATCGGTTTTCCTTTATAGCGAAATTCTCCGTCATAGTCATCCTCTATGATATAGCCATTCGTTTCTGCCGCCCACTCTAATAGTTCAAGTCTTCTTGCTATCGGCATGACCATCCCAACAGGAAATTGATGAGACGGCGTAATGTACACCGCATCCGCTCCGCTTTCTTTCAGTTCCTTCACTTTCAAGCCAGAACTATCAAGAGAAATAGGGACGACCGACATGCCTTGTTCTTGAAAAACGTGCCTCGTTCGGTGAAAGCCTGGGTTTTCGAACCCAATTATCTTTTCTTTTCCTAGAATGACAGAAAGCAGCCACATGAGGTACTGTGTACCTGCACCTATCACAATTTGCTCCGCTGTGCAGCGCACTCCTCTTGAATGATAAAGATACGCTGCAATTTCTTGACGAAGAAGCAGTTCGCCCTGTGGATGTCCGCTATAAAAAAGCTGGCTTTCATCATGATAAATTGTTTGAACCGTTAGCTTTTTCCACGTGTTATACGGAAATTTTTCTACGTCTACCTTTCCATGGCTAAAGTCAATGACAGTTGATTTCCCTTCTTCTTGCGGTAAAGAGACATAGGCGGGAGGCTGTTTTTGAAGCACGACTTCATTTTTTATCTCTTTTACAAATGCTCCTTTCCTGGCTAGTATCTCGATATAGCCTTCAGCTTCTAACTGTACATAAGCCGCTTCAACCGTATTTTGGCTAATGCTTAAATGAAGAGCTAACTTTCGTTTAGAAGGCAGTTTTTCATGAGGCGGAATGGTGCCTTTTTGAATTTGTTTTTTTATGTAAGTATAAAGCTGCATGTATAAGGGATCTGCTTTTCTTTTATCGAGCAAAGGCATTAACTCTAACATGATGTTCTTTCCTTTCTAACTGACACTATTAAATTTACTGTTTCTGACACTTATTCTCAGTTCAGATTCTTCATATACTGGACTATATCTTATAAATCAAGGAGATGACACAATGACCATTACTTACAAAACCAACGTCTCAATCCGTGCCGAACAAGCTGCTGAAGTGTTTGTATATTCAGGTATTAAACGTCCGGCACAAGATCTTGATCGGATTCAAAGAATGCTTGATCATGCTTCCCTTACCATTACCGCTTGGAAAGACAGCGAACTCATTGGCATAGCCAGAGCGTTAACAGATTTTAGCTACTGCTGCTATTTATCGGATTTAGCTGTCGTAAAAGACTATCAAAATCAAGGAATTGGCACACAGCTCATCAAGCACGTTCAATCAGAAATCGGTGAAGAAGCCGCGCTCATTTTACTTTCCGCTCCTTCTGCTATGAACTACTATCCAAAAGTCGGCTTTCATCAGATTGATAATGGGTTTAAAATTGGGAGAATTCAATAGATAAAAAAGATAAAAAATTCCTTTTATTACTAAACTATTATTATTTTACATCTTTTTGATATGATGTTACAATATTCAAAGATTAAGGCTATGATACTTCTTCCTTCTCATCCAACTCTTAGAATTTAGAGGTATCGCTTTCCTTAATCTATTAACTTAACTATACATATATTCAAAGTCAGGAAGCACAGCGCCTGGCTTTTTCTGTGCAAATCATACATGGTGGTGTTTGAATGAAAAACGATATTTTTTTAAGAAGACAGTCTAAAGTAATTGTGAAGCAAGGATCAGATATATTATCCCCTGCTTATGTAGCTTCCATGTTAAAAAACATTGAGGCATTAGGATTTACAGCTTCAACTTCTTTAATTGATCGGTTACTCACTCTTCCGTTCTACGAATTTATGTCTTTTTATGAGCAGCTTCTCTTATCTTTAAAAAGACTTGTTGGCGCTCATGTCAAATATAAACCGATGTATCCTAACTTTCCAAACGAAGTCATGCAAGCTTCCGAAGCAGAACTATACATAAATGCCGTACTTCACTATCTGACTGGGGTTTTACCAAACAGTGAAAAACAAGATGTTTTTCCACTGTTAGATACTACAGATTTACGGATTATTGACCTCGGAACAGATGAAGAATTTGACCTTATGATATGCCAATTAATTGGTGCAAATACCTCATTATCGCAAACGGATCGAGCAGACATCGAATGGTCTCTTATCAATTTACCGGCATTAGATCTACTTCCAGCAGTCATTCCTCAAAAAGAAAATGCTGCATTTGTTAGCTCAGTGTTAATTAAGACAAAAAAACTACCTATTGATGTCTTGTCTTCTTATTTTAAAACAGCAACAGATGTCTTACGTTTGGCAACCGCTTTATCTGATGGCGATATTAGTCTTTCATCACCCACTTTATTTAAGAAGTTTAGTCGTTTTGAACGCCGAAGCTTGTTGCAGCTGCTAGAAAGCACTCCAAACGTAGAAGAAGATATGTTTCGTTATAAAGTAAAGTGGATTCGTTTAGGTGAAATTTTACATCCTGGAGAATACAAACATCGATTTCCTCATGCTGCTAAAGGATTCGATACTGTTCGGAATCATAAAAGACCATTGACGTTCTATAGTAAATTAGAGAAAGCACTCGAGCAACAAGACGTCTCAAAAGCAGTTTCACTTTTAGAAAAACGTCCAGGTGACTTTGCTAGACGAATTGACCATTTGCTGCGCTTATCTACTGGGGAACAAGAAGCTGCTTCTATTATTACAGCATTTGCAGCAGTCGCTCATCACGTCTCTACGCCAGTACTGCTTCAGCTCTATTCACATATGAAACATCGACATCATAGACAAGATATGCGCGTAGTGTTTCCAAAAGGGAATGTGTCCAAAGTAATGGCGCTTGATAATCCCTTACCCTCTCTTCGTAAAAATCTTTGTGATGGTGTAATAGATGCATGCAAAGATGCTTTACATGACCGTTTTGCTAAGTTGCCACCTCTTGGAAATGTATGGCTTGATGAACGTTTGCGTGAACAAACTATACCGTTTTCACAGCGTTCAAGCAGCAAAACATTAAAAACGATTAGCAGGGGAAGTAAATTAACAATTCCTGAAGGCGATACGCTTCGTTTTTTCATTTGGTGGAAAGAAGGCTTTGCAAATGGTGAACATACCGGTAGTGTAGATATTGATTTATCTGCCGGAATTTACGATGAAAACTGGCAGTATAAAGAGCATATTTCTTATACAAACTTATCTTCAAAAAGCTTCAAAGCTTTTCACAGCGGAGATATTACATCTGCTCCTAACGGGGCATGTGAATTTATTGACTTGCATATCCCTACGATTCTAAAAAAAGGCGGCCGTTATATATTGATGAACGTTTATTCATTTTCTGTCCAGCCTTTTGTTATGCTTCCCGAATGTTTTGGAGGATGGATGATGAGACAGCACATAGAGTCCGGCGAGATATTCGAACCTTCTACCGTACAAAATAAAGTAGATCTTGCTAGTGATTCCACCATCTCCATCCCTTTAATTTTTGATTTACAAGAGCGAAAATTAATCTGGACGGATATTTCGCTGCATCACCATGTTGAATTTGAAAATAATCTTGAACAAAACAATGGTTCGGTCTCTCTTATGGGAAAAGCCATGACAAAGCTGTTAAAGCCAACGCTTTATGATCTTTTTTCATTTCACGCACAAGCTAGAGGAACACTTGTCCATGACAAACAAAAAGCTGACACTATTTATTCGCTTGATGAAGGTGTTACTCCTTATGATATTGAAACAATTATTGAAACCTACCTAAACTAATTATTTATAGGAAAGTAAGAACAAATAAACGAAAAGACCTCTTTCCAAGAAAGAGGTCTTTTCGTTTACTTCACTAGCTTTTGCTCAGTCCCAGCTGAACCTTGACTTCGTTTATGAAATCCTTTTGCGTAGTACGCGATAATAAGACCGATAAACCATAGTGGTCCGATAACAACTGCAATTCTTGTATCTGGATTGTACGCCATAAGAACAACCACCAGCGCTAGGAACGCAAGTGACACATAAGACGTTAACGGAAATAAAGGCATTTTGTATTTTAACTTTGCCTCTTCACCTTTTTTTAGCGTTTTGCGATACTTAATTTGAGAAAGCAAAATAATTCCCCATGTCCAAATCGCACCGAATGTTGCAATGCTTGTTACCCACGTAAATACTTTGGCAGGCACAATGTAGTTTAACGCTACTCCGACTAATAACGCACCCGCTGATGCTAAAACAGCTTTTCCAGGTACGCCGCCTTTTGTCAGCTGACCGTATCCTTTTGGAGCTTCTCCGTGCTCTGCTAAGTTAAACAGCATACGGCCTGTACTAAAAATACCGCTGTTACAAGAAGAAAGAGCTGCTGTTAGCACCACAAAGTTAATAATGCCTGCCGCTGCTGGAATCCCGATTTTTTCAAATGTTAATACAAACGGGCTTCCCTGTGAACCAATTTCTTGCCAAGGATAAATTGACATAATGACAAATAATGCACCAACGTAGAAAATAAGAATACGCCAAAAGACCGAATCAATCGCTCTTGCTAGAGATTTTTCTGGATTTTTCACTTCTCCCGCGGTAACGCCGATCATTTCAATTCCTAAATATGCAAACATAACCATTTGCAGCGACAGTAAAATACCTTTGAATCCGTTCGGGAACAGCCCGCCGTTGTCCCATAAGTTTTTAATACCCGTCGCAACGCCGCCGTTCCCGATTCCAAACACAATCATTAATAATCCAACGGCAATCATTAACACAATCGCTAAAATTTTAATAAGTGCAAACCAAAATTCCAGTTCACCATATGCCTTAACAGCTAAGAAGTTAACTGTTGTCATGATGACAAGCGCCGATAACGCCCAAATCCAGTTTGGTACATCCGGATACCAATATCCCATATAAATACCAACGGCTGTAATTTCAGCCATACATGTTACAACCCATAAAAACCAGTAGTTCCAACCTGTTAGATAACCAGCAAGGGGCCCTAAATAGTCGCGCGCGTACTTGCTGAATGAACCTGCAACAGGTTTTTGAATCGCCATTTCTCCAAGTGCTCTCATAATAAAAAACATAATCATTCCGCTAAATCCGTACGCCAATAATATTCCCGGCCCTGCTAATTTAATAGCAGATGCAGATCCAAGAAACAGCCCTACCCCTATGGCTGCTCCTAAGGACATCAGCGTCACATGTCTTTCTTCTAACCCGCGTTTCAATTCTTTCCCCTGAGTTTTCCCCTGCATAAACGTCTCCCCTTTTTCCAATCTGTCAAAACGAGATGAATACAGCTTTTTGTTAGCGCTTTCATATAAATTTATGCTAAAAGTCAGCTAGGCTGTATATTTGTATTCTATCACCTTTCTCTCCCTTTTCTTTTGTCGAAAAACAAAAAAATTATCGTATCATTTTGTTTAAACGCACAATTAGACGTAGACACTGCTTTTTTACTATGTATTTATTATCGCACCTAAGTAATAGTATTTTTTAAAAAAATAGAAAAACGCCGACTCAACTCCGTCAGCGCATCGTTCATTTTATGCTTTTTTATAAAACTAGCATTTATCTCGCGGGTTCAAAAGTTTTACAGCCAGGTTCTTCCGTTTCAGAAACATGGTGACTACTTTCAGGACTCACAACGTAAATGGACTCTGCACTGCATTTATTTCCCGATTTCCAATACATGCACTCATTCACTTCACATAATACACCTTGGGCCACTGTTATCCCTCCTTTTTTTGTCTTATCTATTTACTACCCGAAATAGAACGCTTCTAACATTCACATGCAAAAAAACCGCTTGTTTATCAAGCGGATCCTTTTACTGCGTGTGTTCAACATACTGTTTTTTAGCTAAATATAATTCACGACTCAGCGTGATCCGCCGTTCTCTCAAGTTCCTTAATTTAACTTGAAACTGTTCATTAGTTGGCTCTTCTTGAATTAAGCGATACGTAAAAGAAATATCTTCATTTAACTGTTTAAAATCTTCCCATATTTCTTGAACGAGTGCGGATTGTTTGTCTTCAAATGAACGATTTTGCTTCGTTTTTAGCGCGGCTAAAATTTCCTGCTGCCACGTTTCGTCTTTTAGTTCTTTTGCTAACAAGTATAGATCTAAATAATCATCAACGCTTAGCGCCTGTTGTGTATTTTTCAATGTCATCACCTTTTCTATACGAAATGTTTCTTCCTAAGAAGAGGATTTCATCATAGAAAAAGATTCCTCTTCTTATCTGTCAGAGCTAGGCTATGCTGGAATTAGCACCATTCAATAATTGTGGTTGCTGAGGCTTCAAAGGGCCAGTCCCTCCACCTCTCTAGATAAGAATATTTCGTTTTTAAATTATTTCTGACTATTCTAATATGTTTTATAGGTTACGTCAATAGCTTTTCAATAAAAAGAAAAAAGAAGTAAAATATGGTATGATTTTATAAAGGATGGTGAGCACATGAAACGATATATGTTATCTGCTTTTTTGGGAAGCTTGCTGCTGCTTCTTAGCATTGCTTTTTCATCTACTTTCCACGTTGCAATTGTCAAAACAACCGGAAGCATTGGAGGGATTATTTTAGCAGCGGCGGCTTTAGTTATGAACGCGCTTGAAGATCCTCCCTCCTCAGGTAATACAGGTGCCGGAGCTGTTGAATCACTGGATAAAAGCACCGTTTGGGCTACTTATTTGCTTTTACTTTCATTACCGAACCTCATCGCATGTATAACATCTTATGTTTTATGGACTCGCTGACATTCACCAACATTACGGACGTTTTGCCACCTGTAGGCTCATTGATATTTGTTTATCTACAAATCCAAGTTCACGGTACACATGCTGTGCAAAATTCCCAGCATGAACGCTGAGTCTGATTTCAGGGTATTCTTTGATAGACAATTCATCAATTGCTTTTTGCATTAACGGCTTGGCTAGACCTTGCCCGCGGTATTCTGGTAAAACATATAACTCGTAGATAAAGCCAATTTCTGCTTTTGAAAAGAAGTCGGCAGATGGACCGACAAAAACCCAGCCTGCAAGTTTTTTTTCTTGTCTAGATACTAAATAATAACACCCTTTTTCAAGGGCATTATCAATTAGTTCATTTACGCGTTCAGTTGACGGTTGAAACTGATGCGTTGTTCCTTCAAACAGCGCATCAGCAGATTTCTTCCGAATTTCCTGTATTTCTTCTTCAGTAGCTTTTGCAATCATCACAATCTCTCCTTTCGTGTTCGTTTTCCACATACAGAGATAAATTCCTGCAAAAAAAAGTCTTCGCCTAAGCGAAGACTTTTATTTAAATTCAAAATGTTCTTGATGGTTGCCTTGTTCATCCGTCCAGTTAATCATGATGTCTAAGCCTGCCGCTTTTCCAGGAACAGCAAAATTGGCATAGCGAAAACGCTGACCGCTTTTGCTTAAGTTAGACCTTTCAATAGGAGAAAACAAGCTGTATTTCGCCTTATTTTTTCCTTCGTGCCGAAAAGCTTGGACCTGCACACGCTCTACGTCTTTTCCAATGTTTTCAACGGTTAATCCATATGTATGATAGACGTTATTTTTCCACTTTAGCTGATTATCTCCCGTCATGCTCGCTTTTGTCAGTTCGACCGACCATTGTTCAGATGATTTCTTCATTGGAAGTTTCTCAATCGAAAGAGCGCTGACATGAATGGTTGCAAAAGCAAGCCAAACAAAACAAAAAGTGCTGACTGTATAAAGTAGTCTTTTCATAGATTTTGATCTCCTTAGAAATTTTAGTAGTAGCATCTCCTATTACCTTAAAAATTATGATAAACACTTTAACAAAAAAGCCTCTCCATTCAGGAGAAGCTTCTTAATTAATGCATCAGCAAATCTTTTTGTGTGTCTAACGAGTGTTTTGTATATAAATCTCTTTCAATCGCATATTTAGGACGCTGTTTCACTTCGTTGAAAATCTTGCCAATGTATTCTCCGACAAGACCTATTCCCATTAGCTGCAGGCCGCCTACAAGCCAAATTGATAAAATAAGAGACGTCCAGCCAATTTGCGTATGATCTAAATATTTTTGAATCAGCGCATAAATGCCAAACAAAATACTAAAGAGAAACGAAGCTCCTCCAAGCAGCGTCAGTAAGCGTATAGGTGCTACGCTAAAAGACGTAATCCCGTCAAATGCAAAAGCGAGCATTTTCTTTAGCGGATATTTTGACTCACCCGCCGTCCGTTCTTTGCGGTCATATGTGACTTCCGTGGAGCGAAATCCTACTAATGGTACAAGGCCCCGCAAAAAGACGTTTCCTTCTTTATATTTCATGAGTTCACCAAGAGCACGTTTGCTCATAAGGCGAAAATCAGCGTGATTTTGAACGAGCTGAATTCCTAGCTTGTTCATAAAACGATAAAACCCTACTGCCGTGGTTCGTTTGAAAAATGTATCGGTTTCTCTGCTGTCTCGAACGCCATATACAACTTCATACCCAAGCCAATATTTCTCTACAAAAGTACGAATGACGCTGATATCATCTTGCAAATCCGCGTCAATGGAAATGACGCAGTCAGATTGCTTATGAGCTGCTTCTAGTCCTGCAAGCAAAGCATTTTGATGTCCTACATTTCGCGCTAACTTTAACCCTTTTACAAACAAATTGCTGCAGCTTTCTTTTTCAATAAGCGACCACGTGCTGTCTTTACTTCCATCGTCTACAAATAAAATAGTGCTTTCACTTGATACAAGTCGTTCATTAATCAGTTCTTTTACTACAGTAGTTAATTGAAAAGACGTCTCTGTGAATACTTCTTCTTCGTTGTAGCATGGAACCACGATCGTTAAAATAGGTCTGTTCATGTTATTGCCCCCTTACTTTGCTTCATATACATACACTTTCCAAGCGGACTGTTTATCGTTAAATGCTTTTAAAAAGTGCAAACCGTCGCTTTCAGCATTTTCAATTGGCACAGCTGAAAAAATATAGCGACCGCCCATTTTCTTAAATTGGCTGATATTAAGCTGCAAATGATGGATTTTTTTCGTTGAGTCTTTTCGGTAATCATATTTTTTCCCTAGCTCGCTAACAAACACATAGCAGCGATTGCCCCAATGATCATAGTAGCTTTCTAGTTTTTTATTTTTATCAAGCTCTTTGGCAATAATTTTGCGAAACTCATGTTTATATGTTAACGGATAGAAGTTGTTATACGTATCTAGCGTATAAAAGCCGTTATACTGAGCAATTGATGGATGAAGCCCTATGCTCGCTACGCGATAAGATGATTTAGGTTTTCCAATATATCTACTTATTTCATCAAATTGATGCACAGCATAAAATTCTTTGACTGAAGGCTCGTGATTGTAGCGATAGTAAAGTTCAGGATTTGCTATAAATAACACAAGCAGCTGTAAAATCAAACATACCCACACAAACTTTTTCCACGCCTTGCTCCTTTTCCATAAAACATAGCTGCCAGCGGCAAACATCAAATAAATAATGAGCGGGCGTAAAAAGTGAAATCTAGCAAAGTTGAACGTATTAAAAAGCTGATATTTTTCTTTTAGCGGCTCCCAACCTTTATAAAACCAAAACGCATACCAAATCGACAGTAGTAGATTAAGAATAAATAACTGCAAAAACGTTTTTTCAAGCTTTTCCTTGCGATTTCGAGCAACAAACCACAATACGACAAAAGAAAGCGGCAAAATGACAAAAGTATGAAGCGTCATTACATGCGTATGCCCGAGCGTATAGTTCTTCAAAGCAAGGCGAACGGAATGTCCAAAGCTTAGAGTAGAGCTTAAAAATTCATTTCGACTCGTCGGGGCCTCCGGAAATAAAAGCGAATCAACAAGTCGGTATTCAATGAGCAGAAAGACAGCAGTCATCGCTGCAATACTGCTTAAAAAAGGAATATTCCACGCTCGTTTTTTTACTACGTCTCTTAGCCATAGCAGCCCCATCGCTGCTAAAAAGAAGAAAAACCCGAGCACAAAGCTCGCGTAAAACGGGAGCAGTAAAAGTGTAAGCCATTCCTTCCACGTTCCTTCGCGGTTTCGAATGGTTAAAAACGCCCACAGCGCCAGCGGCTGTCCTAATGTACTCAGCATGCCCGAAGGCCAAAATGGCGTAAGTGCAAAAGCAAGCGATACAAGCACTCGAATCGCATACGCATCCTTGCTTTTAATAAAATGCTTTTTTAATAATAAATACATTCCAATTAAAGCAAATACGCGCGTGATCGTTTGACTCAGGCTGTATGCAAGCATGGTCGGGAATACACCATACAGCCACTGGATACCGCTAAATTCTGTTCCAAACGTATTCCTCGGCAATCCGTTAATAATTTGAGGTAATACGGCATGACTGGAGCCAAACAGCTCTCCGCTTCGATGCAGAACTTTATACCACGTAATATTTGAGTCTAAATTATCATGCACGCGTATATGTGAATTTTCCCCAAGCAAAAACATAGGAGATACATACGCAAGCAGCAAAAGGAAAGCGATAATAAGCAATGTTTTTTCTTTATTCATAGCTGTTTCTTTCTTCATCTGTTAACACCTATTTCCATTTCATAATGACTAAAAGCTAATCGTGGACGACTGCTTCTTTTTTTGTATTAAATACAAAGTATTTTTGACCCGTATAATTTAAAAGCGTATACAGACCTGTTCCAATTAATATACCGACGTCTTTTTTGAACGGACGCACCGCAACAGGAAGTTGATGCAATAACCAGCTGGAGAACTGCAGTCCAATATAGTAAGACAAGCCGTAGCAAATGCCGATAACTAAAATAAAACGCAGTATGCTTTTTGATAAATGAACTCCGCTTTTAAACGTAAATATTCGATTTAACACGTAGCTGACGACTGCCCCCGCTGCATTGCCGACGAACGTCGCTATCCAGTAATGATGAAAGATATGAAGCAGCACATACATAATGGAGAGACCTACTGTTGTATTGACCAGTCCCACTACTAAAAAACGTACAAAAGATCCTTTCATATAAACTCCTTTTGATTTTGATACTTTCATAAAAATTACATATTATGACTTTAAATACAGTTTCAGTGTAGCAACTCCACTTAAAAATCTAATGAAAATAACATTAAAAACAGATGAAAAAAAGCTAAAAGAATCAATAAAAATCAGGATTCTTTCAGCTATTTAGTAGAGCCTTCAATCATTAATTTTTGATCGCTTTGATTATCAAACGCATCCACTGCCGCTACTTCTATTTGATACGCAGTATGAGGCTGCAAACCGGATAACGGAAGACTTAAAACATCCGGAACAGGATCGCTGTAATATTGAGAAAATGCATTATATGTTTTGACCACTTTTCCAGTTTCTTTATTTTTGACGGTAATGCGATAAGAATGAACCATCAGATTATCCACCGCTTGCGTAAACTGGATATAAAGCTGATTTGCTGAAGCTTTTTCTTGTATAACAGAAATAGTAGAGCTTGGAAGAAAAATCGGTTTTACTAAATCTCGCTCATTCGTGTAGTGAAATTTTTTTGTATCTGCAGGTATGTCAATTTCCCACGCTTCTCCCGTCCACTTATTTGCGTGAAAATCCCGCCTTTTAACGACTACTTTTCGATTATAAACCTCTACAAGAAGACCTTGACTCACATCTCGGTAGCCAGGAGGAAGTTCACCTTGTAAATATCCAGCACCAGGCCATATATACCGAACAGAAGACGTTGCAAGAGAAGTGAAATCTCTTTGAAAAATAGTACGAGGGTCGTCCAACGGATGGTGGGTATGACCAGAAAACGTAATGACCTGCGGATAAGGTTTTAACGTATTGTAAAGAAGCTGTTCATTCACTTCTATCCCCCATCTGTTTTTCCCGTACAATGTATTGTTAATAGGCTGATGAATAAAGACAAAAATCGGTTTTTTAGGATCATCTCGCTTTGCTATCTTCAACTGTTCAGCAAGCCAGTTAATTTGTTTGATTGAATAATCACCGGCGGTCAGACGGCTTTCTGTTCCAAGCATGATAAAATGATATCCTTTTATCACTTGATGAAAGTAAAGAGACTTCATTTTGGTTTTAGATAAAAAACGCTGCTGCGCTTGCTGATTGGTTACACTGTCCCGGTATTCATGGTTGCCAATTGTAAAAAGAGACACGGCCTGCGACTGTTTATTTTGATTATAAATAGAAAAAAAGCGATCGTATTCTTTTAACGCGCCTGTGTCGGCCAAATCTCCTACGACTACAAATGCATCTTGTTTCGGTGCCTGTTCATTTAATTGCGTTAATGCATGTTGAAAAGTACGCAAATCAAGCGTTCCTGTTTCCTTAATATGAACATCACTGATCACAGGAAAAACTAGCTTTGGTTCGATGTATCCGCTTCGTCCGCTCTTCTCTTCAGCTCGTACATTTAAGGTAATCCCGCATATAAGAACACTTATTAATACTAAAGCGAGCCAGTCTTTTTTCAGCGTTTCCATAAAACCGCCGAGCATGATGCTTCCTCCTTCCTTCACTGCTGCGTCTCAGTCATTTTCTCTACGTGTATGAGCTTTTATTTTATGTAATTTCAAAATATCTAATCGTATAGTTTCAATATTTCTTTTCGTGTTTGCATACACTATGTTCACAATCAATTCATTACACTTTTCCTAGTCATAGTGGTATGATTTTCGTATATTACAGACTAATTGTTGAAAATGTAGGAGTGAATATTTTGAAAACGGTCGCTGTTATTGGAGGAGGAATTACGGGCTTAACCACTCTGTACTATTTGCAGAAACTAAAACGAGAACGTAATCTTCCGCTTAAATTATTATTACTAGAGAAACATCCCCATCTAGGAGGGAAAATCAATACGCGTGAAGCTGGGGAATTTATTATGGAAACAGGGGCGGATTCTATTGTGGCTCGAAAAGAAAACGTTATGCCTCTGCTAGAAGAGCTGTACTTAACAAACGATTTAGTCTATAACGAAACGGGCAAATCATTTATTTACTCTGCTAATGAGCTGCTTCCAATTCCTGAAGATACCATGTTCGGTATTCCAACAAGCGTGGAATCTCTTTTTAAAAGCGAGCTGATTTCTTCAAAAGCTAAAATTACAGCTTTAAAAGACTTAATTACTAAAAATACAACGTTTACGAAAGACAGCTCGATTGGACTCTTTTTAAAACATTTTTTAGGAGAAGAGCTAGTAGAAAAGCAAATTGCACCTATTTTATCGGGCGTCTACTCTGGCGATTTAGACAAGCTCACGATTTCTTCGACTCTCCCGTATCTGCTCGACTACAAAAACACGTACGGCAGCATCATCAAAGGAATGGGCGCCAATGAAAAAAAATTTAAAACGGCAGGAAATAAAAAATTCATTTCGTTTAAACAAGGTTTATCAACGATTATTCACCGCTTAGAAGAAGAGCTTTCTGATGTAACGATTTTAAAAGATACGCCAACCACCAGCATAAAACAGTACGATGAGCGCTATCAAATCACTACGCCGGGGCAAGCCTATTCAGCGGATTACGTGGTGTTAGCTACACCGCACACGGCTGCTCAGCATCTGTTGAACGATCCCGAACTAAACGAAGACTTTGAGCAGTTAAAAGATTCTTCTCTCATTAGCGTGTACATCGGCTATGACGTTCCAGACGAATACCTTCCCGCTGAAGGCACCGGGTTTATTACCTCTCAATCAAGCAACTTAATTGCCAATGCCTGCACGTGGACGAGCAAAAAATGGGCTCACACCTCTAAGCGAGGGAATTTGTTAGTTCGCCTGTTTTATAAAAGCACGAGTCACCACTTTGACAGCCTGCGGACGATGTCAAAAGAAGAGCTGCTAGCAGTGGCACAAAAGGACATTAAAAACAGCTTAGGGATCAAAGAGCAGCCCATTGAAAGCGACGTAACAAATTGGGATAAATTGATGCCTACCTATCACCTTAAACACGGTGAACTCGTACGCAGCTTGACTCAAAAATTGTATGACAAGCACCCCGCTATTACATTAGCCGGCTGTTCTTACTATGGAGTGGGGATTGCAGCGTGTATAACAAACGGCAAACAAACGGCCGAAGCTATCTCTCAACAGTTGACTTAAACAAGGTTTGAAAACAATAAAAGGCCTGAAAATAAATATATTATTTTCAGGCCTTTTATTACCTTTTCGTTAGCATATAAAGCTACTTTCCTTACTATTAACAACTCTTTTATCGCTTTTCTTTTTGCAAAGCAGCAGTAGCAAACAATACAAGATAGCGCTCGTCTGAAGTTAATCTAAGCCAATGTTTCACTTTATATCTCACAGGTTTCCGCTCCCTTCCTTCAAGGTTTTATATGGAAAGACTTTATATAAAGATTCAATAATGATAAGAAATGATGCTTGATATGTATTTTATTCCCACGCACGCTTGTTTACAAACTTTTTTAAGCATAAGACTCTTCGTTTATTTCCCTGAAAATAACACTATTTTCGCCATTATCATCTTACTATTTGAGAAAAAAGTGTACATTTCTTGCCTATTTTGACGAACATTGCGATAAATAAAAGCTGCCAACTGCGGCAGCTTTTATGTTAAAGGACTAATCTAATTATATTTCCTGATGGATCTTTTGTGATGAAATCTTGGTTTTCTTTAGACACAGCTGCTCCGATTTCACGAAGCTGATTTATTGCCTGTTCCCTTGCTTCTTCAGCTGGAAAAACAAGTGTAAATGAGTCCAAACCAACGCTGTTTTCAAGAGGACTAGGCGCTCCAATTCCATTCCAAACGTTTAGTCCGATGTGATGATGATAGCGGCCAGTTGAAATAAACAAGGCTTGATTATGGTAATTGCTCACAACCTCAAAACCTAATCCATTTCGATAAAAGTTTTCCGTTTGCTCTAATTCAGAAACGTGAAGGTGAATATGTCCCATTAAGGTAGCTGAAGGTAATCCTGTCCATGGTTTACCGTTTCCTTCAGATAATATCGCTTCTGCGTCTAAAGGTTTTGTAGCCATTACTACTTCACTGTCATTCCATTCCCATGTACTTGACGGACGATCTCGATAAATCTCTATGCCGTTTCCATCTGGATCTGCCAAGTACAGCGCTTCACTCACTAGATGATCAGACGCCCCTTGAAGCGGATAACCGCTATTTAACAGATGCTGCAGAATACTTCCTAAATCAGAACGAGTCGGCAACAATAGAGCAAAATGATATAAGCCTGTTGTACGAGGCTGTTTTGCTGTAACGCTTTCCGGCTGTTCAATCGATAAAAGCGCCGTGCGTCCATCAGCTGTTAACAAGGCTTTGTTCTCTTTTCTCCCTAAAAGTTTAAACCCGATTATTTGCTGATAAAAAGCAAGTGAACGCTCTAAATTTTCTACTTTTAAATTTACTTTCCCAACAAATACATGGGGTGCACGGTGAAAGTTCATGATTATTTCTCCTTTTAAATAGATCATTTTTTAATTAACTTACTTTATGTAACTTATTATATTTTTATAACTTTGTTTCGTCAAGTTATTTATTTTAGTATCATAACTTAAAACTCATATTACAGCATAACCAATTAAATAAGCCCGCCTGCTCATAATATAGTATGAACAGGCGGGCTTATTTACCATTAGGCTATGCATAAACTATCAAAACAGTTCTCTGCTTTTACGTTTTGCATTTCCATTAACAAAATACTGTATTCTCTCTTTTTGCTCATTTGTTGGCTTCTTATACGTTTCACATTCAAACTGAAAACATGCTTTTTCTAAATCGACTTCATTTCCTACAATTTCTCCAATCGCACTCAATTGGTTTAAATCTCTCCAAAGTTCCTCAGAAGTTTCAGGGTCAAAATGAGATGAAAGATAATACTGCGCATCATATTTTTTAAGTTCTCTCTGAATCCGCTCAAGGTCTTCTTTATCATAACTCCAGTCACCGCTATAAAAATCTGGACATAGACAATCACCTAAAAACAGTACTTTTTCTTTGGGGACGTAGACAACGGACGAGTCCTGCGCGTGTACCCCTCCAATATGCTGAATGCAACAAGTGATTCCACCTAGGTCAACTTCCATATGATGATGAAACGTTACGTCCGGCTCCCGTAAAATTAACGTCTCTCGACACGGCATTTCTTTCTTTATCATATCCCGGCAAAATTCGATTTCCTCCCCTTCCTGGACGCGTTTATCCAAGGAATCATCGTCCCAGCGCAGTGTCTTTAAATAGGCCAGCTTTTTCTTCGTCAAATGATGGCTGATTGTATATTTGTTCATTGCATGAATGCCAAATGTATGATCCCAGTGCCAATGCGTAATAGCTACTCCTTTGATTGGAGGGGCTCCCATTTTTTCCACTTCTTCTAAAAATGATGATGCATGCGCAGGAGAATTCCCAGCATCTACGACGAAACTATACTTTTCCCCGCATATAAGCCCGAGCACCGGCCGATCCGTTTCTTCAGAATGAGGAAAGTAATAAACGTGGTCCGTTAGTTTTTTCAGCATATTTACACCTGCTTTATGTAGTTTAATAAAAACCTCTTTACTAAATGGTAAATAATGATAAATAAACTGTATCATACTCGGTGCTGCTTGCCTATCCCATTAGCTGGTATTCGACTTTTCTTGAAAAGCTATAACTTTTTCGGGCTCTGCTGCTTTGTGCTTTAAGAAGATCATCACACTAATCATCACAATCATGCCTCCCGCTAGCTGAGAAATGGTTGTCATTTCTCCAAGCAAGAAATAGGCGAGAATGATGGCACCAATTGGCTCGCCTAAAATAGCCATCGAAATCGTTGTAGCACCTACATACTTTAACAGCCAGTTAAATAAGGCGTGACCAAAAATATTAGGAATAAGCGCTAAAAGCAAAAAGATCCACCAATCCTTTGTGTCATACTGAGTCAGCGATACGTTTGTACAAATATTGTAGACAAATAGAACCAGTCCACCGATTAAAAAAACGGCGAAGCTATAGATGATTGGAGGCATTTTCCTGCATAGATCTTGCCCCGCCAGCATATGAACAGAAACGGCCACTGTACCTAAAACAGAAAGTAAGTCTCCGTAAAGAGCCGTTTTAGATACTCCGATATCGCCCGATGCGATAATCACCGAGCCGCTAACAGCCATTAAAATACTGATAACTCCTACTTTGCTTGTTTTTTCTTTAAATAAAAAATAAGCTCCAATCACTACGAAGACCGGCTCGAGCGCAGTCAAAATCATCGCGCTAGCAACTGTTGTATGTGAAAAAGATTCCATCCAAAACAGAAAGTGAAGCCCTAAAAACACGCCTGATACAGCTAGCATTAGCCATTCTTTTACCGTGCTGTTTTTAAAAAGAATTTTCATTTTTCTCCATGGTAAAAACGGTAAAAATAAAAGGACGGTAAACAGCAGTCTATACATTCCTAAAATAGAAGCAGGCGCATCCGACCATTTAATTAAAATAGAAGAAAAGGAAACGGCTAATACACCAATTAAAAGAAAGACAGGAGGCGGTAAAGGAAGAGTTGATTTATTCATGCCATTACTCCTTTTAAAATCTCTTTTTTCATATTTACTACGGGAATATTCACTCCCCCTCTATGTACGATTTCTTTTTTCTCTATGTAAAAGCCGATTGATTCATACAAAGCTATATTACGAGAAACACTCATTCTCACCTTGCATGATAAACTTTCCTTACCACACTCTTTGGCGTATGTTTCTAACCATTGAATAAGCCGTTTAGCCAGTCCTTTTCCTTGAAAAGCAGGAATAACAGACAGACGGTAAAAATATAAGCTCGTTTCTTCTAGCGTAAAACGCGCCATCGCTACGGGCTTATTTTCAACGTATAAAATGACAGCTTCTTTTCCATGCTTTAACGATTGCATAATAGATTCCGTTGTTTCATCAAGAGCACTGGAAGGTGGGACAGAATCGCGATAGACGGAGAAGGCTTGCAGCATAAGATCGTGAACTGTAGCAGCGTCCTCCGGCTGTGCTAAACAGTAGTTCATAAATTTTACCTTCTTTCTATAAAAATTAAGTATATCGAATTATTATACAACACCACCTATTTTTTTCCTACACCTTTTATTGATTTTTATTAAGGAGAGTAACCTCTTTTTACGCCCTTATATCCTCTTAGCTTTACTCCATTAAACTATTAATTCATTAGCACACACTCTTGAGAACTTTTTGTCGAAATTGTTAAAATTCTGTTGGGAGGGAATCATCATGACATTTTCTTGGCTTATACCTTACATAGCCGTGTCACTTATCATTGTCTTAATACCAGGACAAGACATGATTTTTGTAATGACACAAAGTATTGCTTCAGGCGTCAAAGCAGGCATCAAAACCGTACTGGGATCCATTACGGGAACATTTGTACATACTCTTTTAGCCGCAGTGGGGCTATCTATTATCTTTCAAAAATCAATTATTGCCTTTACGATTCTAAAGGTTGTAGGTGTTCTGTACCTGCTGTTTTTAGCCTACCAATCGTTTCGCGAAAAAAGCGGTCCGTTGGAATTAACAGAAAACGTTCAGCACCACCATCACTTTAGAAAAGGATTTGTTAGCAACTTAACCAATCCAAAAGTAGCTATTTTCTTCATTACGTTCTTACCGCAGTTTGTTAATTCGTCTCTTGGACATGTAAGTTTGCAGATGATTTTGTTTGGGATCATCTTTATCGCCGAAACGCTCATCATCTTTTCACTTATTGCGCTATTTGCTTCTGGCCTTGGGAAGAAAGTCAAAAAAAGCCGTATCTTTCAGCACACATTAAAATATGTAAAAGGAACCGTTTTTGGGGTACTTGGCCTAAAACTTTTATTTTCTAGCAACAATTAATTAAAACAAAATGAAATTTCTTTCATCCCTGCTGTTATCACCTTTTCATACCCGCTTCATTTGTCATATCACCCTATTTTTCCATGTGAGGTTAGTTGACAAAAGACCAAAATTATTATTTTATATATATATAAGGTTCAGATTTAGCAACAAGATTCGACAAGGATAATGAAGAAAAACAGCGGGGAAATAGGGAGATCTATCTAAATAGAGGGAAAATTCTATAAATTCACGTTTTTTATTATTATTCTACTATAATTTATGAAGAGGTGAAACTATGCAAGAAGTAGTTCAAGGTTTTGTTAGTTCAATCAACGAATTTCTTTGGTCCTACTTACTGATTGCGATGCTGATTGCATTTGGTTTGTTTTTTACATTCAGGTCAAAGTTTTTACAAATTCGGTTATTAAAAGAAATGGTTCGTGTATTAAAAGAAGGTGCGGATAGCTCTTCTAAAGACGGAATTTCGCCATTCCAAGCGTTTTGTATCAGTATGGCAGCCCGCGTTGGTACGGGGAACATTACAGGTATTGCGATTGCGATCGCTTTAGGGGGACCTGGTGCTGTATTTTGGATGTGGGTGCTTGCCGTTATCGGTTCAGCTTCAGCATTTATCGAAAGTACGTTAGCACAAATATACAAAGTAAAAGACAAAGACGGCGGCTTCCGAGGCGGACCGGCTTACTATATGGAAAAAGGGTTAAAAAAGCGCTGGATGGGCGGACTGTTTGCTGTCTTAATCACTTTATCATTCGGCTTAATTTTTAATGCTGTACAATCAAACACGATTACTCTTGCGTTTGAAAATGCGTTTGGAACAAATCGTTTAGTGTTAGGAATTATTATGACAGTGGCTTTCGCTGCCATTATTTTTGGCGGAGTTAAGCGTATTGCAAAAATGTCAGAATACATTGTTGTGGTACTAGCTGTTGCCTATATTGCAGTAGCACTTTTCATTATTATCATGAACATTCAAGAAATGCCTTCTCTTATTGCGTTAATCGTTAAAAATGCATTTGGTTTCGATCAAATTGCCGGAGGTTCTCTTGGAGCAGCTCTTATGCAAGGAATTAAACGCGGATTATTCTCAAACGAAGCGGGTATGGGTAGTGCGCCAAACGCAGCCGCAGCTGCAACAACAAGCCACCCGGTAAAACAAGGATTAATTCAAGCCTTTGGTGTATTAACGGATACGCTTATTATTTGTAGTAGTACTGCCTTTATCATTTTACTTTCAGGTACTTATACAAATAAAAATTTAAGCGGTATTGAATTAACACAAGCTGCTTTAAGCACTCATATTGGTTCTTGGGCAACAGGTGCTCTTGCAATTATGATTTTCCTATTTGCGTTTAGTACATTAATTGGTAACTACTACTACGGAGAAACAAATATTGAGTTCTTGAACACGAATAAAGCTTGGCTGATGACTTATCGTGTTGCTGTGCTTGCAATGATCGTGTTCGGTTCTATTTCTCAAATTCAGCTTGTATGGGACTTAGCAGACCTGTTTATGGGCTTTATGGTAGTAGTCAACTTAATCGCAATTCTCCTGCTCTCGAAAGTGGCCTTTGCCGCACTCAAAGATTATCTTGCCCAAAAGAAAGCTGGAAAAGACCCTGTCTTCTATCAAGACAGCATTTCTGGACTTGATGATATTGATGCATGGGATCATTCAAAAGATAAATCTAGCTCGAAAGAAGCGATCTAATAAAAAAAGCCGTGAATATTCACGGCTTTTTTATTGTGCAAATTTACTTCTTTTTTTCTTCTAGTGAAGCAGTCTAAGACTAACCAAATACCTATAGTATAAATAAATTACGCTGTACGGAATCCAGTAGGAAAAAAATGTCCAGCCGAGATTCCATCCGTTTCCGTATATAACTCTTTCCATATACATATACGTTCCTTCTAAAAATGTTGTAAACAGCGCTATAAGAAAAATAAAAAAATGAGGCTTTCCAATTCGCTGGATTAAAAAAATCATATAGCTGGCCAATACAGGATAAACGCCTAAATTAAAAGGCAGCGCTTCTAATGCTTCATTTTCTAAAGAAGTCCGGAGTTTCCAAAAGCCATAATAGCTCCCTAATTCATTGATAACGATTGCTAAAATGCAAAAAGCAGTTCCTACTAAAGGCAGTAAACGACGATTTCTAGGATGTAAATAGAGGATGCCAAAAATCCAAGGTAAAACAAACGCCAGCGCTATATTGATAAGCAAGAATATCCGACCTTTTTCTTTCTAGTATGCCACACCGCAGCTTTTTCTAATCATCTCATTATCTTGAACGCAGCAAGTGTAAAAGTATCTTATCTCTGATCGTTAAACCAGAGTGCTTACTTTATGATTACTGTGGTTCGTCCCTTGCTTTTTTCATTTATTTTAATGAAGCAAATTCAGCGTCTTTTTTCTGGTAATAGTTTTGAACTAAACGCCCTGATAAAGCAGCTAATACCTGCTGAAATAACATCCCTAATACGACCGGTACAGCAACGGGAGCTGGAAAATAAGATACGGCTAATACGGCTCCGGCGCTAATATTTCTCATGCCTCCGCAAAACGTAAGCGTCACAACTTTTGCTCGGTCCCATCTTAGCCATTTGCCAATCATCCAGCTGAAGAAATAACCAGCTGAACTCATTAAAAAGACAATCACGATAATAAACAGCAGTTTTTTATCAATATGTTTTAAATAAGGTGCAATCACTCCCCCGTTTACCATAACCATCACACTTAACCCTATTTTCGAAACAGGTGCCAGCTTTGGTCCTAAGGTCTGCTTAATTGTTCCTTTTGTATATTGATTTAAGCACATGCCTAACAGAGATGGAAGGACAATCATAAAACATAAATCTTTGACTAACTTTAGCGCTTCCAAATGTACGGTGTCTCCAACCACCAATAAAAGCGTATAAGGAACGATAAGCGGTGCTAAAAGAGTATCAATTAAAATAATGGATAGTGCAAGAGGAATGCTTCCTTTGTAAATCGAGACCCATATAAAACTAGTCACTCCCGTTGGAATAATTGCTGCTAGCAAAAGACCCGTGCTTGTAAATACATCATGTGGAAAAATCACTTGGCCAACGCTCCAAGCCCATGCCGGCATAAAAATATGTAAAACAAACAGAGCCATAATGATTGGAAATGGACGATGTATCGTGGCATTTAACTGGTGAAAGTTTGAATTCAAACTTCCGGCAAACGTCATTAATGCAAAAAGCCATGGAATTAAGAAGGTATACTGACTTAATGATGAACCGATAAGAACTCCTATGAGCAAGCTGACCGGCGTAATAAACGGCATCAATTTTTCTAGCATTCTATTTAATTGACTTAACAAAGCTTTCTCCCTCCAACGAACGTTTTAAATAAATAATAAGATAAATTAATGGTTATAATATCACCTATTTATTATACAACTTATTTTCAGACTATTGTCTGTCTCTTTTACTAAAAAGAGATATATTCATAATTATCACTTAAATAGATTTACAGGTATTTTTGTGCTATTTTAATAGGGAAGAAGCTTTTAAAAAGCATGAATTTAGGGTAAAGAACACTCTACATAGGAATGCTTTCAATTGACGGATATAAATGGACTGTAGCACAGTTTTGGTAACTAGGAGGATTGTATGGATTTTTTGAAATCTCTATCATCATTAGATGATTGGAAAAAAATCGTGATTGCGATTGGGATCTTTTTGATCTTTTTAATTCTTCGCAAACTTTTCACGACTTATTTGTTTAAGTTTATTATTGGTTTTGTCAAAAATAAAAAAATCAATTTAATTACGAGCGTTTTAGAAGCTTTTGAAAAGCCGCTGCGCTGGATTTTTGTGATTATTGGTTTCAAGCTTGCTCTTCCCTATCTTCCCTTTGATGTTTTAACAGCCGATACGGAAAGACATTTAGTTCGTTCAGCTTCTGTTGGCCTTGCAGGATGGGGCTTGTATAATTTAGCTGCTTCTACCAATTTATTTTTTGCAACGTTTGCCAAAAATTTTGATATCCAAGTGGATCGAATCATTATTCCTTTTATTGAAAAGTTTATCCGCATCGTTGTTGTTATGCTTTCTATCTCCATCATCGCAGAAGAATGGGGTTTTAACGTAAATGGCTTTGTAGCGGGTCTTGGCTTAGGTGGTCTTGCTTTTGCCTTAGCCGCAAAAGACACCGTTAGTAATTTATTCGGCGGAATCGTAATTATTACTGAAAAGCCTTTTACCATTGGAGATTGGATTAAAACACCAAGTGTTGAAGGCGTTGTAGAAGATATTACGTTTCGAAGCACCAAAGTTCGAACGTTCGCTCAAGCAGTCGTAACGGTTCCAAATGCTACTCTTTCTAATGAACCTATTATTAACTGGGCTAAAATGGGGAAACGTCAAATTGCCTTTCATTTAAACTTGAATTATAATACACCAAAAGAAAAGTTAGAAACCGTAGTGGCAAGAATTAAAAAGATGCTGACTGAGCACGAAGAAATTCACAATGAAACGATTCTTGTAAATTTTGACGGTTTCTATGAATCTAGTTTAAATATCTATCTGTATTTCTTTACAAATACAACCGTTTTTGCTGATTACTTAGATGTAAAAGAAAATATAAACTTCGAAATTATGGACATTCTTGAAGAAGAAGGCGTAGAATTTGCTTTCCCTACGCGCACACTCATCGTTGAGCAGGACGGAAAGCTTTCTGGCAATCCAAAAGAATTTCTAGAAAGTGCTCGAAGCTAAAAAAAGCTGACTTAGTAGTCAGCTTTTTTTCCTTTCTTCTTTAGTTTGAAATGAACATTTGAGTCCAGTAATGACCGTAGCTTCCGCCTTTAGCGTAACCTACTCCGATTTCGGTAAATTGACTTGATAGTATGTTTTTACGGTGACCTTCGCTATTCATCCATGCGTTAACCACTTCTTTTGGAGTTGCTTGTCCAGCAGCGATATTTTCACCTGCTGTACTGTATGTAATACCAAATTTTTTCATCATGTCGAACGGACTTCCATATGTAGGCGATGTATGACTGAAATAGTTTTTATCAATCATATCCTGCGATTTATAGCGAGCAACGCGAGCTACTTCCCAATTAGATTTTAAAGGTTTAAGCCCTACTTTAGCACGTTCTTGATTCACTAGCTGAACCACTTGCTCTTCGTATGAACTTCCCGCTTTATCTGTTGGTATGGTAATTTTTTGTCCCGGGTAGATAGAATTAGGATTTTTAATAGCAGAGTTCGCTTCAATCAGCTCGGAAACGCCAACCTGATATTTTACTGCTATTTTCCACATCGTATCGCCCGATTGAACGGTATGTACGGTTGCTGCTTGCGCAGTGTTATTAAGACCAAAAGCTAGAGTGACAGACAACAATGTTACTAATAAAAGTTTTGATAGAGTTTTCATACTTTTATTAAAGCAAATTGATTTCAAGATTCATAGCGGTAATATTATCCCATAGTTCCATCATATTACTTTGTCATCTTCCCTCCACATTTTCTTTATAAAAAAGGCGCACTGCTCTTTCGCAATGCGCCTTCTTATTATGAAGATAAAGCCTGTGACTGGTTCATGTCCGACACATTAACCGCTTCATCCGTACTTTGATGCACCTGACGTTTTTTGATCACATCAATATATTGAATGTGATGGCCTTCCATTTTCGTAACAGTAAAGTCATACTGATCAAAGCTAAGGCTTTCTCCTTGCTTGACGTCATATTTTTCCGTCAAGACCCAGCCTCCAATTGTATCAACATCCGTATCATCAATTGTTGTGCCAAGGAGCTCGTTAAGCTCACTTACTAATAGCTTTCCATCTACAATATAATGATCGGGTTTGACTTTCTGAATTAATGGAAGTTCATCCGCATCAAATTCATCCCGAATTTCACCGACAATTTCCTCTAAAATATCCTCTACTGTTACAATCCCTGCAGTTCCTCCGTATTCATCGATTAAAATAGCCATATGGATGCGTTCACGCTGCATCTTAAGCAATAAATCATGAATAGGAATCGATTCAATTACTTCAATAACAGGACGGATATACTGTTTTAAATTTATTTTTTCCTTGCTGTTGTTCATAACAATCTCGGTTAAAATCTCTTTCATATTGACCATTCCAATAATATGGTCTTTATCTCCATCAATGACCGGATAGCGGGTAAACCGCTCTTCTTGGACCATCTCAAGGATGTATTCGACCGTATCTTCCTGGTCAATTGAAACGACTTCCGTACGCGGCACCATAATCTCCTTGGCAACGCGATCATCAAAGTCAAAAATTTTACTTACATATTTAAACTCCGATTGATTGATTTCACCGCTTTTATAGCTTTCTGATAACAAGATGCGAAGCTCTTCTTCACTGTGTGCAAGCTCATTTTCTGAAGCAGGCTTTAGACCAAATAACCCTGTTATTAAACGAGAAGAACTGTTTAATAGCCAAATGAAAGGATAGGTTACTTTATAAAAAAGTATAAGCGGACGAACAAATAATAAAGTGACTTTCTCTGCTTTTTGAATTGCAAATGTTTTCGGAGCAAGCTCTCCGACCACAACATTTATAAATGTAACAACCGCAAAAGAAATCGCAACAGATAGTACTTTTGTTAAAGCTCCGCTTATCCCTAGTTGATCAAGTAATGGTGACAGGAGATGCGAAATTGTAGGCTCTCCTAACCAACCAATTCCCAGCGCAGTAATCGTAATACCAAGCTGACACGCAGATAAGTATTCATCTAAATTTGAAATAACTTGCTTCGCAGCTTTTGCATTGCTGCTCCCTTCTGCTATAAGCTGATCCACTTTGGAACTCCTCACGCGAATAATCGCAAACTCGGTAGCAACGAAAAAAGCAGTTAATGCAATCAGTACCGCTAGTAAAATCAAGTTAAATATGTCCAATCAAGTTCCTTAGCTCGTTTAAAAACGAGTAAGGACTCACCTCCTAAAAAATAAAAAATTTGGATAAAGAACTCTATCCCTGTACTGATCACATGGAAAAGTGCATATAAGGAGGAATCACATGATAAATGTATAAACATTTTTATATGGAGCAAAACTGCCAGCCTTTCTTCCTTATCTCACGTTTCACTCGTTAATGTAGCAGGTCATTCTTTATTCAGCTGTTCTAGATGTGAAGCAATGGCTCACATCGCTTCATTTCATGATGTTGCTTCAGCGCTGATTCTCTCTTCCATTCATTTATAAAAAATTTAGTAGTTTCCAATCTTTATAAAGTTAAAGTCTGTTAACGCCTTAAAAGAGCGATTATGTGATAAAGAGCGATATGCGTGAAGCAAATGTAGGTTTATATAATAATGTATTGTACGCTTTGACACTGGTGCATATAATGCTACTTCGCCAACGTGGTACACTGCCCCATCCAATCACCTCTATTTCCGTATATCTAAAAAGATTCAGGAATAATTATCCTATTTCTTTTTAAACTTATTGACTTTATTTTAAATGTTAAAAACTTTGCAGTCAAACGTTTTAGTTAGTCTCCTGCCCTTGCTATTCAC
Source organism: Priestia sp. SB1 (assembly GCF_038898415.1). Classification (NCBI taxonomy): domain Bacteria; kingdom Bacillati; phylum Bacillota; class Bacilli; order Caryophanales; family Bacillaceae; genus Priestia; species Priestia sp. SB1. The sequence continues at coordinate 117,217 of NZ_JBBJSS010000001.1, forward strand.
TGGTGCGGCGATTTTTAGCAGGCAAATAAAAGCTTGCTGCTACACAAAAAAAACCAAGGACAAAACAGATAATGGGGAGTTTCATACCTATCGCTTCAGCATAATAAGTGAGACTCCTTCCGTGAATAGGGACAAGGTTCATTTCAAAAATCAAAGTCAAAACAGCTGTCACTTTGAGTGCAATACCAACAATGAAAAGACAAACTCTCAGGCCTCCACTCATATGCAAAAACATCCCTTCTATCCATTAGCGAATGGATGATGTACTACACCATATGATACATCCCTACACTTTATCACTAAATGCTAAAAAAGCGCTATGTCCATGCATAGACGCTTATAAATTTGCAACCACTTGTCCAATGGAATCATAGATAACCAAATCAAACAAATAATCGTAATGCGTAGGTTCTTTATTAATGATCACCATATTTGTACGATTGTACCGGCTCACAAGCAGCGGAATCTGATTAATCGGTGCTACTTCAAGCGATGAACCAAGCACGATGAATAAATCAGATGACAGCGCTGCTGTAACTGCTTCATCGAACTGATGAATGGCATCTCCAAAGAGAACAACATTTGGCTTTAAAAGGCGCTCACACGCTATACATTGTGGGAGAGCTGACTGATTTAAATACGCTAAGTCATACTCTTTTTTACACCTCGGACAATGAGCTCTCTTAATGGACCCATGAATTTCAAAAACGTTCGTGCTTCCTGCATCTTGGTGCAGCCCATCGATATTTTGCGTAATCACATGCACGGTTTTGCCGTCTTCTAGTTCAGCAATAAAGCGATGGCCCTTATTTGCTTTATACTGATGCAGCATTTTAATATGAAAAATCTCTTTAAACAGCGGCCAAAATTCATGAGGATACTGTTCATAGAAGTCAGCGGCTACTATGTCCACAAAGCTTTTGTTTTGGCGATATAAGCCATTTTGAGAGCGAAAGTCAGGTATGCCCGACTCTGTGCTCATTCCTGCTCCCGTAAAAAAACAAATGTGTTTAGCATCATCAATGAGCTGTTTTAATTCTTTGTACTGGTTTGACATTGCATTTCTCTCCTATTTAACAATTAGCACAGGAATTGTTACTTGCTGTGCTATCTTAGAACTAACGCTTCCAAGCAGCATGCCTTTTACAGGATTTAACCCTCTGCTTCCTATTACTACAAGGTCAAATGAATTTTGATTAGCAAATTGAATCACTGTTTTAGCCGCGTCTCCGTGCATAAAGGTAATCTCATACTCCACGTTTCCTTGCTTTAAAATTTCATCCGTTGTATGTATCCGACTTTCCCGTTCCTCGTCGCGGCTAAGTGATTTTAATCTTGAATCACCTTCTACTGCATAAATAACTTGAATAAAACTGTTTTCCGTAAGCTGAGCCAACTGAACGGCTTTTTCTGTTGCTTTAGCTGCATGCTCTGAGCCATCTGAGGCAAGTAAAATTCGTTTAAACATCACGCTTCCTCTCCTCTTTTATAAAATGGTCTTCTCTCTTTACTATATCACTCGCTGTTCAAATGTAATCATTTTTTTGATTATTTCTATAATTTTTAAAATTATTTGTCTACTTTTATGATAAACTGAAAGAAAACGTGTACAGAGGGGATGAACCAATGTTTGGTTTTGAATTAATTTGCACTTTTTGCAAAGGGCTCGGAAAGCTAGCTGTTATTCCTGGTATCGGTTACATGAAAACATGCAAACACTGTGAAGGGACGGGCATGCAATCAAAAAAAGACGAAACTCCTTCTATATAAGAAGCTTCGCCTCAGAAACACTGGGATTAAATTGAAAGTTCTTTAGATAAACGGTACATATCAGCATTGATATGATGAGGTTCACCTAAAATTTCCATAATATCATAATCTACAATTTCATTTTTACGGATACCGATTGCACGGCCGCCCTTACCTTCTAGTAGAAGTTCGACTGCGCGACCGCCGAAACGGCTTCCTAGCACACGATCTTGAGCAGTTGGAGAACCACCGCGCTGAATGTGTCCTAATACTGTTACACGCGTTTCAATACCTGCAGCTTCATGAAGCTGCTTCGCTACTTCATTACCATTAGCTACACCTTCAGCTACTACGATAATGCTGTGCTTTTTACCGCGCTCTTGTCCTTTTCTCAAACGATCAACCATTTCTTGGAACTCATCTTTTGCTTCTGGGATAAGGATTGTTTCCGCACCTCCAGCAAGACCTGACCAAAGAGCAATGTCTCCTGCATTACGCCCCATAACTTCAATAATGAACGTACGCTCATGAGAAGTCGCCGTATCACGGATTTTATCAATTGCATCGATAACCGTATGAAGAGCCGTATCAAATCCTAATGTAAAATCTGTTCCTGGAATGTCGTTATCAATCGTTCCTGGGATGCCGATACAAGGGAAACCAAGCTCTGTTAGTTTTACAGCTCCCATATATGATCCGTCTCCACCAATAACTACTAAGCCTTCAATACCGTGCTTCTTAAGGTTTTCAATACCTTTTAAACGCCCTTCTTCTGTTTTGAATTCTGGACATCTTGCAGAATAAAGCATCGTTCCGCCGCGTTGAATGATGTCACCAACATCTCCAACTTCTAGCTTTTTAATATTTCCTTCTATTAATCCTTGATATCCTTGGAAGATACCATAAACTTCCATACCTTCATGAATTGCTTTACGCACAACAGCACGAACCGCAGGATTCATACCTGGAGAATCTCCGCCGCTTGTTAATACACCTATTCTTTTCATTACTTTCACCTCATCAAAGTCACATATATGACTACTATATTATAGTTCTACATTTTACCCGAGTTCGAACTTTTTGTGTAGTAATTCACAACATATTTCTTTGTTAAATTTTAAATGTACATACTTTTTCATATCTTTTAGTTATTTACCGTCAAATATTCAAAGTTTTTCTAGCAATATTACACATCTAAAGAACCCTTTTAATTACAGCTTTTATAAGACTATATTCACCTTTATATTTCATTTTTTTCATATATGTAATGAAATTGTAACGTAGAACACTGTCGAAAGATGATATGATGAATTTACTCAAATCAGGAAAAATTTTCAGGGGGTACTAGTTTTATGAAAAAAGTAATAGCAGCTCTTACGCTTGCTGGCGTTATTGTTTCTACTAGCCCGATTGTCAGCCAAGCGGCTCTAGGCGACCAAACGCTTCGCCAAGGCATGAATCACCAAGATGTTAAACAACTACAACAAACGTTGAAAAATAAAGGTTATTTTAAAGGGAATACGACTACATACTTTGGGACTGTTACAACTTCTGCTGTAAAATCATTTCAGCGCAAAAATGGACTAGCAGCAGATGGTATTGTCGGAAAAGGAACGTACGCTAAACTAGGCGTTTCAGCAAAGGGCAAATCGCCTTCTAGCTCAGCGCGCTATAACCCTAACGCAGTGATTAACAAAGGAAAACAGTACATGGGCGTTCGCTATCGCTGGGGCGGAACAACGCCAAGCGGCTTTGACTGCAGCGGTTTTATTGGCTATGCGTTCAAACATGGCGGCGGGGTCCAGCTTCCTCGGACAGTAGCTCAGATTTATCAAAAAGGAACGCGCGTCTCAAGTCCAAAAGCTGGAGATATTGTGTTCTTCCAAACCTATACAAAAGGGCCTTCCCATGCAGGAATTTATTTAGGAAACAACCAGTTTCTTCACTGTTCTTCATCTAAAGGTGTGAGCATCTCTTCTCTAAAAGAGAGCTATTGGAGCAAACGCTATTTAGGTGCTAAAAGAATGTAGTTTCGATAAAAAGGGCAAGCTGTGCGATTTTGATGCGGCTTGCTCTTTTTCTGCATGTAAAAGATTTGGTATAGTAGAAGCAGCGCATTGCAAAACCAAGCGTGTAGATGAATACTGTAAAGGAAGTTGAATAAATGCACACCCTTTTAATTGACATGGATTCTGTCATTTGTGATCTTATGACGGATTGGCATAACCAATATAACAAAGATTATTGCGACAGCTTATCGGTTGAAAAGTTAAAATGCTGGGAATCAGAAAAGTATGTAAAGCCGGAATGCGGCACAAAGATTTATGACTACCTCGATCAGCCGGGGCTTTTTTTACATTTACAACCTCTGCCTCATGCTGTTGAGGTTCTCAAACGACTTTATGAAATGTTTTCCATTTTAATTGTCACAAGCAGCCGTACCTATGCTTATACAGAAAAAGAGCAGTGGGTTGAAAAACATCTTCCGTTTATCGGAAAGTACAATATCGTGTTTACACACCAAAAAGATAAAATATACGGAGACTTGCTATTTGATGATGCACCTCATAATTTGAAAGCTTTTCAAGCTACAGGCCGCCATGCTGTTGCCATGAGCTACCCGTATAACGAAGAAGTAAATGTCCCTCGCGTGGACGATTGGCTTCAGTTTGAACAGTACGTAAATACTTATTTTAACGAATGTTAATCAAAAAAACACGTAGACTTTGTCATCAGAGAATGAATGCAGTGCGTTTGTGAGCACAGCTATAAGCATAAAAAAACCGCCTTTTGGGCGGTTTTTGACGGATAGCCCCCTAAGGGTTATCCGCTTTTTATTTAAAAAAGATATCGTTTTTTAGTACTTATCAGCTGATGAAAAAAAGTCCATAATGGCATGGATAATTTCAACGGACTGAAAAGAAAACAATGATATGGCTGTTAATGAAAAGAAACCAATCATGGCCATACGTACAAGTAACATAGACTAATCGCCTCCCTGTTTTGAACTAAATGAACGCACCCAAAACAATTCGCTATCTGTCTTTGTTTGTACGACGTTTTCGCCAAGCAAAGGCAGCTCATTCACTGCGTGTAACAATGACAATGAATCTTCATCTTTCTCTTAAAGACTAAGCGTATAGTTAGTATATCAAATGAAACTTTTTCTTCAAGGCTATACTAGCGGTAAAAAAGGAAATAGTATGAAACGATGCGTTTTATCTTTATTTCATACAATTCAGTACCCTAATATTTATTATATTAAACCTTTTAGAAAAATTGCTACTATTATATCTTTTTTATAAAAAAGATATTAAGACCTAACTAAATTATTCCAAAAAGACGAACAAACGGGATAAATAATCTCAACTGCTTGCTACGTTGCTGTTGATTTCCTTGTAAGACTTCGCTTTCCCCAGGCGGCTGATGAGCCTCCTCGTCTACATACATAAAATCTACGTTCACTATATCAATGAAAAAATCCGAATGCGTTGGATTCTCCAGCAGGAATCAAACGCGTTCGGATCTTCCTTCAACTAAAATAATTTTGCCCCAGATTCTTCACATTATCGACACGTACTGTAATACTCATTAACAATGTCTAAAATAGTTGGGTATTCTTCCACCCATGTAAAGTTTGTTTTTTCGTTTTCTTTTTTTACTGTTTCTTGTTCTGCACCGATCTTTTCCATTGTTCAATCTCTCCCTTTAACTGTTATATAACATTTATATTAACTAAACTTTGTTTTATAACAACTTTAAAAAGAAAGTTGGACAATGAGTATGAAAAAAAGTTATTGCAGGGATAAAATTTTCACATAATACGTACGGTTCCTCGGTCCATCAAACTCACAAAAATAAATTCCTTGCCACGTTCCTAGCAGCAGCTGCCCATCGTGAATGATTATATGCTGAGAGGAGCCGACCGTGCTCGCTTTGAGATGCGCCGCCGTATTTCCTTCCATATGAAGATCTAACTGATGTTCCCAAGGATATACTTCATCGAAGCGTCGGATCATATCCGTTTTTACATCCGGATCCGCATTTTCATTAATTGTTATACCAGCGGTTGTATGAGGACAGTAAACAACTACAGCCCCTTCTTTTAATCCTTCTGTTCTTATTACTGCTTGTACCTGACTCGTAACGTCGATCATTTCGTCACGCTTATTCGTTTTTAACGTAAATGAATGTAGCATACCATCACCTCTTTTCTTTACCATAACATATCTTTTCTATTCTTCCACATTTTTCGTATAACTCGTTTTTACATCGCAAACACTAATCTCATTAACACAACAGGCGGTGAGTTTATTTATGCTCGATTCAAAATTTCAGCCCAATGCAGACTACACCGTTCAAACGTTTCTAGATTTGGTGGGTCAAAATACAGATGTTGGTTCCAAAAAATTATGGCTGTCCCCCACAAAATATATATGCATTATTTACCTCCAAGGATTAGTAGACGGAGAAAAGCTTGATAATCTTACTCAGCATGTTGTTGAGACCAAAGCAAAAAGTGAAACGCAAACACTCGATGACATCGATTCATTTATTTCTGTCATTAAAGACAAAGAAGTTTATACATACAAGCAAGCAATCTCGTGTTTTTTTAAAGGTCAGCCCTTGCTGTTTATTAGCGAAAGCACCACGGCATATTCGCTGAATATGTCTATGACCAAACAGCGCTCTTTAAGTGAACCTACCACAGAAAAAGTAGTGCGTGGCCCTAAAATTGCGCTTATCGAAAACTTAGATGAAAACCTTGGTCTTTTAAGGCAGCGTTCTACCGAAGAAGAAATGGTTATTGAAGACATTTACATTGGAAATGCAAAGGAACATCGAACAAGTATCGTTTTTCATAATAAACACTGTCAAACTCACATCGTGAATCAAGTCCGAGAGAAATTATTAGATATTCCTTTAGATAACATTCAAGACTCAGGAATGATTGAAGAATTTTTAGAAGAAGCACCCTACTCACCGTTCCCTCAAGTACAAAATACAGAAAGACCGGATCGCGTTCTCGCTGCGGTGAATGAAGGGCGAGTAGCCATTTTAGTAGATGGTTCTCCTTTTGCTCTTTTAGTGCCTACCACTTTCGATATGATTATGAAATCACCCGATGATTATTACGAAAGATGGATAGCGGGTTCATTGCTAAGATTGCTGAGATACTTGTCTATTTTTATTACGTTGTTCTTTTCAGCTATTTATATTTCACTAGTTTCGTTTAACCAAGGTCTGCTTCCGACAGAGCTGGCTATTACTATTGCAGCCACACGAGAAAACGTTCCTTTTTCTCCTTTTATCGAAGCAGTGGTCATGGAAGTGACGCTTGAATTGTTGCGCGAAGCCGGGCTGCGTCTCCCTACTCCTGTTGGACAAACAGTTGGACTTGTAGGAGGCGTTGTGATTGGTCAAGCAGCGGTAGAAGCACATATCGTTAGTTCCGTGATGATTATTGTTGTATCCGTGTCGGCAATCGCGTCCTTTACCGTTCCTCAGTACGGAATTGGCCTTTCGTTTCGAATTTTGCGTTTCGTATCTATGATGATTGCAGCAATTTTTGGATTATACGGAGTTTCCATGTTTTTTCTTGTGCTCGTCATCCATTTAACCAAACTCGAAAGTTTTGGTATAGCCTACTTTAAACCGTTTTTTGCGTTAAATAAAAAAGCGTGGAAAGACTCTTATGTTCGTCTCCCAAACAAAAGCCTAAAACAGTCTAAAAATAAATCAAAACAAAACTAACAAAAGGAGGACCATATGCAACAATCACAATCAAGCAAGCTTCTTTCAGATTTTTACGCCATTTCAATTATTTCTTCAACTATGCTTGGCGTCGGTTTATTAACACTGCCAAGCAGTATTACAAACCAGACAAATAATGCAGACGGATGGATTGTACTGATTATGGACGGTCTTTTGTTTATTGGAATTGTTCTTTTTTTAGTCTGGATGGTTAAGTATTTTACAATCAGCTGTATGTTTGATTTTACACAGGAAGTAACCGGCAAGATAATTGGAAATATCTTCAACTTTGCTATGGTCGTTTATTTTACATCTGTAGCAAGTTTTGAAGTAAGAGCTATGGCAGAAATGATTCATTTTTATTTACTGGAAACGATGCCCATTGAATTAATTATTCTTTCGTTTATTTTGACAGGCGTTTATTTAATCACGGGAGGTATTGATTCTATTGGAAAAGTAATGGCACTATGTTTTCCTGTAACGGTCATCATTCTTCTTACCTTATACGCTCTTAGCATCGGTATGGTGGATTTAAAAAACTTGCAGCCTGTATTAGCTGACGGATTCAGCCCGCTTCTTGCTGCCTTTACAACCGTCTCTGTTTCTTTTTTAGGGATTGAAACCATTGTATTTCTTCCGAAGCATATGAAAAATAAAAATCACTTACGAAAAGTTTCGATCATCGGATTTTCTATTCCTTTACTTTTATATATTATCACTTACGTATTAGTTGTCGGCGCGTTATCCGTTCCGGAAGTAAAAACGACCGTCTGGCCTACGATTGAATTCGTTCAGACGCATGAAGTAAAAGGAATTTTCTTTGAGAGGCTTGAATTATTTTTACTTATTGTCTGGCTTCTTCAGTTTTTTTTAACCTTTGTAATGTATTTCTTTTTGGCTGTTTCAGGATTTAAAAAAATTTTCAAAAACCGATCAACTACCAATATTATCTTTCTTGTGCCCATTTTATTTATGAGCTCGTTAGCCCCCAAAACAGCAAGCGACGTGTCCCATTTTTCAACGGTATTAGGCTGGGCATTTTTAGTGACATTTTTAGTTATCCCTCTTTTTTTCAGCACGTTAATGAAAATAAAAAAGGTTGTGTTCAAATGACGAAAAAATGTCTTCCTGTCATGATGACCGTTTTTTTATTATGCGGCTGTATGAGCCATCGGAATATTGAACAACTTGCTCTTGTTATAGGAGTGGCAATGGATATTACACCAAAAATCGAACCAAAAACAGGAAAAAATCAGCTTGTGCTGACTCATCAAACGTTGACCGAAACGGAATCCGGAAATATGTCTTCTTCCATTCCATACAAGAACATTACAACAGCTGGTCCTACCATTCATGAAATCACGCGAAATATTTCGCTGAAATCTGACCCTATATACAGCCAGCATCAGCGAGCGCTTTTAATAGGAGAAAAAGCAAGCAAGACGATCCCTCTGGATGCGCTTATCAATCAGTTTGTCCGTGATAATGAAATACGGCGCAGCAGCCTTGCGTTTGTTACAAAAGGCGATGCTAAAAACGTTTTAACGATTCAAGGAATGTCTGTGCCTCCAGTCAACTTAATTTATGAGCTTGTTTACAATAAATTCAAGACAAATAAAATTCTAAATCCCTTAACCATGGGAGAGCTATCGGCTAAGTTAAAAACCGATCAAAGCTTTTTAATACAGCGGCTTTCTAAAATAAAAAACAGCGTTGAACTAGACGGTGCGGCGATCATCAAAGATAAAAAAGCAAAATTCATCTTAACTCAGCACCAAGTAGAGGCTTTAACGTGGTTAACGGGGAATATTAAAGGCGGAATTATTTACGGCAAACACGGTCCATATCCCTTTTCCTATGAAATTGGAGATGTTCAGCAAGATGTGAAGGCCCGCATTGATTCAAATCACTCCGTTCATTTTGACATCAACGTCCAAACAAGAGGCAGACTATCAGAAGATTGGGAGACTTCAAAACAGTCTCTTGCCGCCTCTAATGTAAAAAAGATCGAAAAAAAAATAGAAAAAATCATTCGAAAAGATGCGAAAAAAACACTCGGCTTACTGCAAAATAACTACAAAGCTGATGTGATTGACCTGCATGATTACGTACGAATTCATTATCCTCGTTTTTGGAAAAAACATCAGCATGAATGGGATGAAATATTTAGCCAGTCGACCATCGACTATCATGTTCATGTTCAAATTAAAGATTTTGGGACACAGGGCAGAGATTAGTCTTATTACTCAACGCCAGCTTCAGTCAGCTCTTTTTTCTTTAGTTCCATAATCGTGAACTTATCGGTATAGTTTTTGCTGACGAACAGCTGGCGTTCATCGTCGTTATTAAAATAAAACTTTTTATCGTCTTGATATTGAAAATTCACTTTTTTCTTTTTCATTTGTTTAATAAACGTTAAATAGTCATTTGAATGAATGAGGTACCTCTTAGGCTTATCGGATATTTGAACAACATCTTCACCTGAAGACTTTAGTTTTACAATACTCCATGCAATGGGAAGAGGATTACCTTCTTGAAAGATCGTTTTGTGAAAAATAAGCACAAAGAAAGCAGCTGTAACAATTGAAATAAGAACAAGCTGTTTTTTCACCGTCTATCATCCTTTCTTCACGTCGTTACTACGTTAAGTAATACGACAGCCGTATGAAAAAACCTGTTCATCCGCAAAGGTTGTGTAAAGAAATAATGCAAAATCAACAAAATATAACAGTTTGGTTACCTTTTGATTAAATAACATTACTTCTTTACAAATTTAGCTAATCACGTGATAGACTAAATTCAACATATTAAGTCAGGACTAAACTAAATGAGGTGTTGCGTATGACCACAATGCGGCTTCAATCATACTTAACAACAATGTTTCCAAATGTTCAAATGAAGAGACCTCTTTTTTATAACGCGCCCGCGGGTATTCGCTTTACGCTTACCAATCAAAAAGGCGTATGGGAACGAGAATACATGAAAAATGTGTACGCACGCGCTTACGAAATTTTTGAGACACTCCATGAAAAAAATGATGAGCTGCTGCTTGTTTTCAAAGCGAATGCTGCACAGGATGATTTACTTTTAAAAAAGAAAAAAGAAACAGCTATTAAAAAATTCATCCGCTCTCGCCTGAAGAAACAAGAAGTTCAATCCGTAGCATTATTAAATAACGCTGAGTATATTATTGCTTGTAAAACAAATGATGTGAAAGAAAAACTTCTCTTACAATCAATTGCCAACCGTGATCTTCATATTCATCCGGCTATTGAAGAAGAGTGTTACATTGTGAATTTGAATAAAGAAACCATCTTCCACCTATACGATGAGCGCGGACTGGACATTGTATCTAACAATCAGTCTTCTCTTCAACTTCTTCAGCAAAAGTTTCACGACTGGATTCTAGATATTGATGCAGCTTGTTCAAAAAAAGTACAGTAAAAAAGCAATCATTCAGTAAAGGAATGATTGCTTTTTTATTAGGCTTGATGGACAGGAGACGCTTTTTTTAAAAACAGCCAGTTGATAAGAAAGAGTAGGAAGCTTACGATAACCATTGTTCCGAATGTAAGCAATAACGACCCGCTCGAAAAGCTTTTTATAAAATGAATAATCGGTTCTTTTGTTACTGGAATTGTGAACAGTAACACCAGAACAGCACCGCTGATCATCCCTCCTGTTTGCCCGAATTTGTAGACAATGCTGCCAAGCAAACACGCGGCTGCTGTAATAAAAAAGATAAAGACAGCGTCCGTTAAAAAGTGAACAGCGAGAGTAGGATCATGGAAGATAAAATCACTTGCATAATAAAGCTGAACATTCATTAAATTCAAACTATTAATCACCTTCATTGAAATGCTCATGATGACAACATTGATAAAAGACATTACAATTGCAAATAGAGCAAAAACACAGGTCATCGTTGAAAGATATGCTTTACGAGTAGCACCTAGCTTTAAGCAAAAAGAGAAGCTTTTTCGAATAATAATAAAACTCGCAATACCTGAAAAGATGTACTGTGGCATACTTGTTACTAATAAAAGATGTTCGTTTACCTGACTGAACACTAAAATATCGACGACAACAAACGCTAACAATATCGTCCAAAACCGAATCATTAAATACTTCAGTTCGACGTAGAGCGAATAGCTGATGGCAGCAAACTGTCCTTTCATTACGCTACACCTCCACGATTGGCTGTAAGATAAATCATAATATCCTGTATGTGAACGGCTTCTACATGAAACGAACTGTCGACAAGTTCTTCAGCATAAATATCTTCATTAAACAGCACTATTTTTTTCTCTCCCCCGAATACTTGTTCATGGATGACTTGCTTTCCTTTTTCATACTCTTCAATTTGACTTTTAGGTCCTTTCACACTTACACAGCGCTGCTGCAAATTTTCTGCTGTATCCTGAAGAATCAGCTTTCCTTTTTGCATAATAAGTACTTCTTCAAACAAATTACTTACTTCATCAATTAAGTGCGTTGAAATAATGAACGTGCGTGGATATTCTTCATATTCATCCAATAAAAGCTCATAAAAGCGCGCTCGCATCGCAGCATCAAGTCCAATATAAGGTTCATCAAAAATTGTGATGCTTGTGCGAGAAGATAACCCAACAATAATTCCTAACGCTGATTCCATGCCTTTAGACAATGCTTTCACTTTCCTATTACAATCTAAATCGAACTCTTCCATAAGACTCTCAGCAGCTTCCTGGCTCCAATAAGGATAAAAAAAGGAGGCAATTTTTAGCACGTCTTTGACTTTTAATGTTTTTTTGAAATTTCCGCTTTCGTTAATTAAGCAGATGTTTTGTAGAACAGAGCGGTTTTCAAACGGAGATTGATTTCCCACTTTTACCTCTCCTGTTGTAACTGGAATATGTCCGGCTACAATTTGCATCAGAGTCGTTTTACCCGCTCCGTTTCTACCTAGCAGTCCGTATATTTTATTTTGTGCTAGCGTAAGTGAAATATCCTTTAACACTTGCTTAGATCCGTAGCATTTATTTAACAGCTGCGCTTCTATATTCATTCTATTTCCCCCTTGTCTAACAGCTCTTTTAACTCGGTTACCGTAATTCCTAAATGCTGTGCTTCTTTTTTCAGCGGAACGATAAAACGGTTATAAAATTCTTCTTTTCTTTGTGTAAGCAACACTTCTTTGGCACCCGCACATACAAACATCCCGATCCCTCTCTTTTTATACAATATTCCGTGGTCAACTAGCTGATTAATTCCTTTAGCTGCCGTTGCAGGGTTAATGCGATACATTTTGGCAAATTCATTCGTAGACGGTACTCTTTCTTCTTCTGGAAAAGCATCATTCAAAATATTCTCTTCGATGGTTTCTTTGATTTGTTGAAAAATTGGTCGCTGATGATCTAATGATTGTTTCATTTTGACTACCTCACTTAAGTGGTTCATTACTCATGTAACTAACTATATAACTAACTGGTTATTTTTTCAAGTATTATTTCCAAAAAAAGAAAAAAAGTCCGTCAGTTAGTTACTGACGGACTTTTTCATTTGACTGTTTAACCACTTGACCGTTCTTTTTACTAGCTCATCCTGCTGCTCTTTAGGAGAAATACTGGCTTTGTTGTCGCCTTTTTGTTTCCCGTACATTCCAAACTGTGCGTGATTAGCTCCTTTTACTTGGACCAGCTCCGTATTTTTTGAAAGTAAATGCTTGGTTTCTTTAATTTTTTCAGGCGTCGACAAACCATCTTTCTCACCGGTTAAAGACAAAATAGGGTAAGTGGAGGTTGAAAAATCATTTTTATTCATCGGATACGATGCTAAAAGAACTAAGCCTTTTATTGAGTTTTGATGATCATACGCATAAGACGCTGCACTCACTCCTCCAAGGGAATGCCCTCCGATAAACCATGCGGCAATCTTCGGGTAGCTCTTCACAATATCCGTCGCTTTATTTTGACTAAAGAAGCTCATATTAAACGGAGAATCTACAACAGCAACAAGATATCCTTCATTTGCAATTTGCTGAGCATAATAGCCATATGCTAACGGCTCTACTTTAGCACCTTGATAAATAATATAGCCGGCCTTTATCTCTTTGTTCGTTTGAGGCTTAAATACGTAATAATCGTCTTTTTTCACTACTTTTTTCTCATCTACCAGTGAGTGAAGCTGTTTTGAAGGTTCATAATCAAAACCCGACCATATAACAAAAAAAGCCGCGGTTACTGCAACAAGAACGGCAAGACTGACTCCTAGTATTTTTAACGTTTTTTTCATGTCACTCCCTCTTTCTGTTTTTTTACTATGTACTCTTTTTATATCTTTTAGACATTTTACATGTTTGTTTCAAAGACATACAAGAAAAAAGAGGGGCTCAATATGCATGAAGCAGCAAAAGTAACGTAAACCATTACAAACAATCAAGCAGAGAAAGCTAAAAATTCGGCTGTAAGCTATAATAAGGGGCAGTCTCATTAGCAGACAACCTTCATTAATGAATATCTCGTTTCTTAAACCTTCCCCCCCTGACTTCAGCAATAGCTGCTACAGCAAAAAAAGCAGATGGATCTATCTCATCGATAATCGCTTTTAACTTTGCTTCTTCAAGCCTGGTAATAACACAAAAAATCACTTTTTTATCATCTCCCGTATACGCACCTTCCCCGTTTAAATACGTGACGCCTCTCCCTAAACGAGCAAGGATTGCTTCACCAATTTGTTCATATTGTTCGCTAATAATCCAAGCTGACTTGGACTCATCTAAACCTTGAATCACAATGTCAATCGTTTTAAAAGCAATGAAGTAAGCCATTAAAGAATACATAGCGCGATCCCAGCCAAATACAAAACCGGCACTTCCCAAAATAAATAAATTAAAAAACATAATCGTCTCACCTACGGAGAACGGCGTACGCTTATTAAATAAAATAGCTAATATCTCGGTTCCGTCTAAAGAACCTCCGTATCGAATAACAATTCCTACTCCCACACCAAGAACAATTCCGCCAAACACAGTTGCTAAAAGAGGGTCGCCTGTTAAGACCGGCAAGTCGTGAAAAATAGAGGTAGCAATGGATAGAATGATAACACCTAATAGCGTAGATAGCGCAAATGTTTTTCCAATTTGCTTGTATCCAATAAAAAAGAATGGAAGATTTAATACGAAGATATAAAAGCCGATTTGAACATCCGTTAAGTGGGATAAAATAATAGATATACCTACAATTCCACCGTCAATAACCTCATTAGGGACAAGAAAAAATTCTAGCCCGACGGCCATTAAAAGGGCCCCCACTAAAATAAATAGCATACGCTTTACAATCATTTTAGCTGATAGCGAACGATGAACAACCTTTTTTATTTCATGATTCGTTTGCAGCACATAACTTCCCCTCCTTTTTGTGATAGAGACATCAATTACTAACTAAACGCTCTATTCTAATATTATCACAAAATTCAAACTATTTATCTGCTCTTTTACAAAAATTTCATCTAATGAAATAAATTATGCATATATTGGATAAAATTGTAGATGATAACAAGTGAATAAATGCCCGAGTACGTTCAAAAGTGAATGCACCCCGACCACTTTTCATACGGGATTAACAGGACAAACTTAGATTAAAAGGAGAGTAAAACGTTATGAACCGTGTAAAGATTATTGCTGCTTCTTTACTCGCAGTTTTATTGCTAGCTTTTTCAGATAATTTCACTTCTGCAGCTGTGCAGGAGGCAATGATACGAGTTGTGCATGCATCACCTGATGCACCTGAAGTAGATATATATGTGGACAATCAAAGCATCGTAGTCGGCGCATCGTTTAAAGATGTGACAGATTACCTTAAGGTACCTGCGGGGTCTCATAAAGTAGAGGTATATGCTATAGGTACAAAAGGAAAAGAAAAACCTGTCATTTCCACTAATGTAACCGTCGAAGCAAACAAAGCCTATACCCTTGCTGCTATTAACCAAGTTGCACACTTAGAATTAAAAGTAGCTCAAGATGATATGAACGTAGCTAAAGGAAAGAGTAAAATCCGAATTGCTCACTTTTCTCCAGATGCTCCCGCTGTTAATGTAGGTATTAATCACGGCCCTACTTTGTTTAAAGACACTGCTTTTAAACAAATGACAAATTATTCTGAAGTAGATGCCGGAACTTATGATTTAACCATCGCAACTAGTCAAGACAATAAAAAAATACTGGAAATTCCAAAGCTTAATTTAGAAGCCAACACGGTCTACACGGTGCTCGCTATTAACAAAGCCGACAGCCTTGAAACACTGTTATTAAAAGATAATACTGCTATGCCTTCCGAAATGCCAAAAACAGGTATGGGCGGTGCTTCAGAGGATAATTATAATTCAATTGTGCCGGTTCTTACTTTATTGGGAATTGGAGCGGTCGCTATATTTGTTGTTCGTCGTCACAGAGGATACGAAAGCGAATGAAATGGATAGGAGGGGTTTTCACCTTTTCTTTTATACTATTCATGAGCAGCTGGTTTGCCCAATCAGCATTTGCAAACAGCTCGACGGATTTTGTTGTGAAGATGGCTGAAACAAAATCGGCTCAATCCTTGAATTCTTCAGGGACCGCTTCTACACCTCTTCCATCTCAGCTTATTATTCCGAAGCTTCATATCAAGGCTTTTATAAAAGGAATGGGCCTTACTAATCAAGGTGAAATGAGCGTTCCTGATAACGGTCATGATGTAGCATGGTTTAAGCTTGGAGCAAGACCCGGAGAGGAAGGAAATGCGGTCATTGCAGGACATGTTGATGACCAAAAAGGACCCGCTATCTTCTATCATCTCGACAAGCTCACAAAAGGAGATGAAATTTTTGTAACCGATCAGCAAGGTCAGCAGCTGGCCTTTGTTGTTACCAATAAAGCTTCTTACCCCCGAGAGTCTGCTCCTATCAGAGAGATTTTCGGTCCAACTTTTCAACACCAGCTTAATTTAATCACCTGTACGGGAACATTTGATCATAGACAGAAAACTCATGAGCGCAGACTCGTTATTTATACAAGCCTCCGCCCGGAAAAAACAGCCGATGTTTCTCACTAAACATCGGCCTTTATTACTTTTAATTACACACTGGTTCGTTTTATTTAAATATTTACACAGCCTTAATATGAACACAACATCTCGCTGGTAAACTAATGCACGACCCCTCAATAAAAAGGAGTTTTGATATGAGACGAAAATGGTGGTTTGTAAGCTCAATCACTTTTTGTTTATGCGGTATTTTTATGTTTATACATACGCAGGCAGCTTCTACTCAAGCAGAAAAAGTAGCCATTATTGCTCATCGAGGCGCATCAGGATATGAGCCAGAGCATACGATGCAATCTTATCTCACGGCCGTCCAGCAAAAAGCGGATTACATTGAACTTGATCTTCACATGTCTAAAGATCAGCAGCTTGTAGCCATTCATGACTACAAAGTTGACCGCACGACAAATGGAACAGGATATGTAAAACAGTATACAGTGAAGCAGCTTCAGCGTTTGAACGCAGGAAAAGGTCCTAAAAAAGCGGTCATTCCAACTTTAGAAGAAATATTCCGTACGTTTGGCAATCGAACAAACTATTATATTGAAACAAAATCTCCTCATGAATATCCAGGTATGGAAAAAGAATTGTTAACGCTGATGGCTAAGTACAACATTCATACCAGTCACGTCATTGTACAATCATTTAGTCCTGAAAGCTTAAAAACCGTCCATCGATACCGACCTACTATGAAACTAATTCAACTGATTCGTTCCAAGCAAACCAATATGTTAACAGATCAGCAGTTCAGACAAATTAAAACATACGCGAACGGCATCGGTCCTAACGCAAGCACGCTGACAAAACCATATGTACAAAAAGCTCGCTCGTATGATTTAGACGTCCACCCGTATACAGTAAATGATGAAAAACAAATGAGAACACTTATCGAGTGGGGCGTAACCGGCATGTTTACTAATTACCCGGATCGTCTTTATAACGTGCTTCATAAAAAATAAACACTTGCCGCGGCAAGTGTTTATTCTTTATACATCTCTTCTATTCGCTCGCCACAAGTACAGGCTAATTAATGCTATGGCATAAAGCAAAGCCCAGCCAAACACCAAAAATTTATTTAATCCTTCGTTAATAAATTGAATGATTGCAGATACGGGCGGCAGTACATACAGCAGCAGTCCGCCTCCTTGATACGGAAATGAAACGCCTGCCGCTGCAAGCGTAATGATTAAAATAAATAGAGGTCCAAACCATGATAAGCTGCCTTCTCTTACAACATCTCTTGTAAAAACAAGACCTATGCTCATACCAAGCAAACTAAACGTCCAGTGAATAATAAACCCAAACACCATTTGCTTAGTGGATATATCCACTTCAAACATATCAAGCAGCACGGGATAGGCAATTGAAACCGCTGATAAAAATGTAAACAGCAGAACACAGCTAATAAGTTTGCTCGTAAAGTACTTATTCTTTTTCCCTACGTGAAGTTTTGTAATAACTTCTTGACTGGAATCTTCCGCGTGAAACAGCGACATTGTAAACCAAGTGGTTAGAAAAAAGAGGAAAAGCGCCGTATTAAAAAAGCTATCAAGCACCGGGTTCGGTCTATATGTATAGTTCATACACAGCGAAATAATATAAAGTGCAAGCGGCGGAATATATCGATACGATTTAATATATGTAATAAAATGATAGCGAATCAATGCACCCATCTTAAATTTCTTCCCTTTCCATATGATATAGCTTTACAACTTCACCTTGAACAGCAAGTAATTCTGCAAGAAACTCGTTTACATATTTTTTATCTATATAAAAAATCCAGTAGTTTCCGTGCTGTTCAATTTTCGTGCACTTTTCTTTTAATAAACGAAGTGGCTTATTAAGAATCACATTTGCCTCAATAACCGTTAAATGCTCAATGAGTTGAACGCGCTCATTTTTTAAAATGCGCTGTGACCCAATGGTGATAACACGATCTGCTACAGCATGTATGAGCCTTTCTTCATGACACGTAAATACAATGGTCATCCCTCGTTCTTTTAGCTTTGTAAAAATTCGTTCTACTTCTAGCTGAGCACGCGCATCTAATCCTGATAGAGGTTCATCAAGCAATAGCAGCTTAGAAGAACTCAGCAGTGCTTGCATCATGTTGACTTTTTGCTTCATTCCTTTTGAAAAAGAAACGATTTCTTCATGTCTAAACTCTACCATTTCGAAAGTTTCGAGCAGCTCTTCAATTCTAGAGCTGCGCTTTTTCTTAGACAATCCTTGAATTCGTCCCATGTGCTGCAAATAACCTACTAGGGTAAAACGCAGCTCCTGAGGAAATTGCTCTACCACAAATCCAGGCGTACCGGTTTCTTTATCAAGGTGAATTGTTCCTTTAGTCGGTTTAGATAATCCGCCAATTAGCTTTAAAAACGTACTTTTTCCCGCCCCGTTTTTTCCAACAATCGCAACAGTCTCTCCTTTATAAAGGGTCGTATGAATGTTTTCTAATACGGTATGTTTTTTGTATACTTTTGCAACATTTTTTAATTCAATCAGTTTTTCCATCCGCTGCCTCGCCTCTCCATAATCCTATATGTTAAATCATAGCATATTTATGGGGAATGTGCTTCCATCTCTATACGTTTCAGCTAAATTTTTCCCGTACAAAAAAGCCTTTGATATGGTCAAAGGCTTTTTATAGACAATACCATATGCTCTTCATCAATAAATTCACCATCTACTTGAAGAGCTCTTTTTTCATACGCATAAGAAGTAAAACCGAGGCTTTTGTATAGGGCTTTTGCCCCTTCATTTTTAGCAGCGACAGCTAGGTAGATTTGCAAAACATTCGTTTTGGAAAAAGCTTGTTCAACAGCGGCTTTTAACAGCTTCTTCCCAAGACCTTTCCCCCTTGCTTCAGGGGCTACGTACATGCCCCAAATATCTCCTTTATGCTGAACTTTTAAAGGCTTTTGCTGCTGAAACCCTACAATCCCTACAAGCTGGCTTTCCATAAAAGCTCCTACTACAAATTCTGATTGGCTGCTTGGAAAATAATTTCTGATATCAGCAATTTCTTTTTCATATTCTTCTTCATAACTTAAAATAAAACTTTCGGGATGATCTTTTAAAGCACGAAGACGGAGTTCAAAGTACACGTCAGCGTCTTCTTTTGCCAACAATCGTATATTCATCTTTTCACCTTAGTTTCTTATGTTTTAATTAGCTATTAAGGACTGTACACGCTAAATACTTCATTCCACCGATACAGCTCATAATAATTTCCAGGCAGGTCTAAATCTGAAATGAGTACCTTGTCATTTTTCGTATCTTTTACGCGTGTTAAAAGATTTGCTTGTTTTCGATTTGTACGAATCCACATCGTTTGATTCGTTGCTTTATGATAAACAGGCGCGTAATCGCCTAAGCCTTTTTGCGGAAATGTGAACTGACTTTGCTTATTGGTCTTTACATTCATGCTATATAAAAAAGGCAGCGGCCTCTTTTTTTCATCATTCGACCACCCTGCTTCGGGCACACGTGAAATGATGATGTTATCTTTTTCTGTCCAAGTGAAATCCCAATCTGCGAAGCCTTTTGGCGTAAACACATGTTCTTTAAAAACGGGCATCTCTTTTAAAGTGAACTTTTTATTTTCGGTGGCAAATCTTCCTTCTCCATTAATAAATGCCAGTACTTGCTCTTCATTACTCCACTTAAACCAATTGGGTACATTAAGCATATCTCCCACCACTTGAAAAGCTTTTCCTTCTTTTGTAATGATGCACAGCTTATTTGCATCTGCAGACATCGAAGCCGTTGGAATAGCGATAAAACTAATCCATTGACCGTTAGGAGACCATTTAAAGCTGCTTGTTGTATACGCAAAAAATGAATCATTCTCTGCTGGCAGCGTCGTAAAAGCCTCTACTTTTTTCACGTCTAACCCTGCATATTTGCTCACTGTATATAGCTTTACCGGTCCCCATCCCGTGGGCGCCAGCGCAGCAGCTGACGTAATTAAAAATCGATCTCCTTCCGGAAACCATGAAAACTGATCAACTCCTATGGCTACACGCTTCTTTTCATGCGTTTTAACGTTGTAATATACTAAGATTCCATTCGAAATATACGCAAGCTCCTCGGCAACCGGTGACCATTGATAATGAGTCACATCATGTTCAACAAGCAGCGGTTTTCCTTTTAACGGTGCAATCATTAAAGAATCATTTTCTGCATACGCAACTATATCTCCATGTGATGACCATTGAGGCATAGAGGCATGACGGGCATAGGATAACTGCCTTTCGGTACCGTTATCATATACCCATAGGTTTCCTTGCCGTATAAAACTGACCTTCACTGTATTGGCAGCATTTATTTGCATAGGGAACAACATAAGAAAAAGCAGACATAACGCTATTTTTTTCACCATGTTCACTCCTGTCTTTTTTTATAGCGTTACACAAATCTCCTCATCTCATCACATTTTTGAAAAAATAAAAAAGCGCAGCGGATAGCTGCGCTTTTTGTATATTATGATTTTGACTTAGATTTTGGTGATGGCTTTGTTTTAGCTTGTGCTGCATTATTAGCCGCATCTTTTTCTTTTAATAAACTCATACGTTTTTTCAAGTAGTAACCTTGTCCAATTCCGAATAAGTTACCAATTACCCAATATAGTGCAAGAGCAGATGGAAGTGAAATTCCCGCTACTAAGATGAAGATTGGCATAATGTTCATCATGATTTTCATTGGAGGTTGAATTTCATCCGTCATACTTACACGAATTTGTAAGAATGTCGTAATCGCTGCAACTACCGGTAAAACGAAGTAAGGATCTGGCTTTCCTAAACTTACCCATAAGAATGAATGCTGCGCAATTTCATGCGTTCGTGCAATGGCATTATAAAATGCGATAATAATAGGCATTTGAATAAAGATTGGCAAACATCCGCCAACCGGATTAATTTTATGCGTTTGGTAAAGCTGCATCATTTCTTTTTGCTGCTTTTGCTGTGTTTCCGGATCTTTTTTACCAGCATATTTCTTTTGAATCTTTTCCATCTCTGGACGAAGTGCTTGCATAGCCATCGTGCTCTTTTGCTGTTTTAAAATAAGTGGCAATAGAACTAAACGAATGATAACCGTTGCAATAATAATAGACAGACCATAGCTTCCGCCTGCCCACTCGGCAATTTTCGTTAATGCCATAGATAAAGGGTAAACAAAATAATGATCCCAGAATCCGCCACTTGTAGCCGTAACCGGTGTTTTTGTACTGCTACAGCCGGCTAGAGCTAAAAGAAGCGCTCCCATTAAACCAAGCAATAATAATTTTTTATTTCTTTTCATATTCTTTCCTCCTAATAATGACTAAATGTATGAAGTGTTTTTCAGAAGGAAAGGATCTTCTTCATCATTATTCTTCTCTTTAACTGGTGTTTTTCTATACACATGTATAAATACATTTCGTCTTTTCCATATCGTTAATACTGAAGGATCGATCCCTGCATTCACATGGTCAGTGACAGGTTCCGCATGAAAAGCCGTAAACCTAGCTTCACGAAGCATGTAATAACAAAGGATGTATAAAACGAAAGCAGATAAATACGGCGCATATAGAAAAAGATCGTGATAAAATTCCATGTGCCAGCTCTCTTTCTGACTATAATAGTACAATCCAATATATGTAGTGTAGCATTTACGTTCCTGTTACACAACATCAACTTATCTCTTTGACTGTTCTACGTATTACTTTTTAAAAAGTTTCATATTTACGACACAAAATTTGCTCATCATAAAATATGATGAGCAAATCTAATCCCATTCTCTATTCTCGTATGCTTAGCGCTGGTTCTCAGTCTTCTTTTAGTTTCATGAACCACGTAACGCCGAATGCTACACCCACAGAAATAATCATACCGATGATATAGTGAATTAAATTGCTCATACCAAGCGGTGCGGCGATTGCCATCATTGGAATACCTGTGAGTCCGTAGGCGTTAGCTACTACGTGCATAAGTACCACGTAGCCTCCCCCCGCTGCTCCGCCTATAGCTGCAGCAATAAATGGCTTGCGAAGTCGTAAGTTGACCCCAAAAATAATCGGTTCTGTAATTCCTAAGAAGGAAGAAATAGCAGCTGGAATCGCAATTTTTTTCGTTTTGGCATTTTTCGTTTTAAAATAAACAGCCAGCCCTGCTCCTCCTTGCGCCACATTCGCACAGGCCCAAATAGGAAGTAAGAAGTTAACGCCAATCTTCGGATTAGCAAGCAGTCCTGCTTCAATAGCATGAAAACTATGCTGCAAGCCTGTTAATACAATGGTTGAATATAAGCCACCAAACAAAATTCCTGCAAACACTCCGGCTACATCGTATAGAGACTGAAGGCTAATGGAAATTAAATCTCCAATATAGCGACCGAAAGGACCAATAAACACAAGTGACACAAAGCCTGTAATAATAACAGTTAAAAAAGGCGTAACAAGTAAATCAACCGAATTCGGCACAATTTTCCGGAGTCCCTTTTCAATTTTGCTCATGACGTAGATAGCCAATAAAATCGGAACGACCGTACCTTGATAGCCAATCAGCGGAATACTTAAGCCAAACAAATCCATATATTCTGGCTTAGCATCTGCTAATGTCCATGGATTTAATAACATCGGATGCGTCAAAATCCCTCCGATAACCGCTCCAAGATAAGGGTTTGAACCAAATTCTTTTGCAGCTGAAAACCCGATTAAAATCGGTAAAATGATAAATGCTGCGCCTGAGAACATGTCCAATAAAACAAATAACGCACTATCTTCTGAGACCCAGTGGAACGCTTTCATCATACCGAGCAGTCCCATTAATAAACCGCTTGCTACAATGGCTGGAATAATCGGAACAAAAATATTGGAAAGCATGCGAGCAAAACGGGCAAATGGGTTCATCTTCTTCTTCATTTCTTCTTGGTGATCTACTGGGGCAGCAGCCTCTTCAGCGCCTAATTCTTTAACAAAAGCAGCGTGGATTTTATTAACGAGACCGGTTCCAAAAATGATTTGAAACTGTCCTGAATTTGAAAAAGCCCCTTTTACATCCTCTATTTCATCCAAACCTTTTTGATCGATTTTGCTTTCATCTCGAATAACGAGGCGCAAACGCGTAGCACAGTGCTGGGCACTAGCAATATTTTCTTTTCCTCCCAAAAGCGGAACAAGCTTTTTAGCAATTTCTTTTACGTCCATCTTACTTCCTCCTTGTTGTATGTCATAAAAAAAGCAAGACCTAAAACACGCTTATAAAAGACACACTTGTCCTTTATGCGCATTCTAGGTCTTGCCTGCTTTACCAGTCACAATCCCGATTATTCAATTAATACGCTTTCATTGTACTCAATGCAACAATATTCGTCAATGCTTTTTTCTATATTCTTTGCTCTATTCGGCAAATGTGAAGCGTGATGTAGCCTAACTCCGCTTCTGGAAAATTAATGTCGTACTCCTCTTTGACAAATTGCTTTATCGTTTCAGCACACTGATACGATTTTTTATATTTGACTTTTAATACGTCGAGCATCTCTTCATCCATCTCATGAAAAGGTTCATTTTGCGCTAAACGATTTAACGCAAAGCGCAAGTGAGTCAGCAGACGCTGATAGGACATGCTGTTTTCATCAATCTCCATATTCAGCTCTTTTTTTATAATCGTAACCATTTCATTAATAATCGTTGTATTCATCATGAGCTGCTGCATTCCTGGTGAATTCAGTTTCGCCGTATGAATATGAAGCGCAATATATCCCGCTTCATCGATCGGCATCGTGATGTCTAACCTCTTTTTGATATGCTGAAGAGCCCACACTCCTATTTCATACTCAGGCTGATAGAGTGATTTAATTTCATTAAGCAATTTATTTTGGATAGAAATTCCGCGGGCTATCCTTTCGACAGCAAAGGATAAATGATCGCTCAAAGCAATATGCACATGATGACTTAGCGTAGCAGAAAGCTGCTGCTCAGCATACGAAATGATTTCTTCCGCCACTTGAATATGCTCTTCAGGAAGATTTTTTAATAGTTCTTGAAACTTTTCCTGTTCTTCTTTCATGACAAAGACTTTCTCCACTTTTGCAGCATTAATAAGATCATTTTTACCTTTTTGAAAAGCGATGCCGGGACCCATCGCAATCTTTTCAACTCCGCCTTCCTTAAAGACAACGGCGTTGTTATTTAACACTTTTAAAATCTTCAAATGCGCTCTCCTTTCTTAAAGGAAAAGGCCTTGCTTATTACTTCATCGTTACTTTTGCACAAGCAGTTTCGCCTTTTTGAACCGTCCCTTGAGCCAAAATTTCGAAACTTTCACTTGCATCACTATTTGTAATAACAATTGGTGTGATAATGCTTTTCGCTTTTTCTTGAATAAGCGCTAAATCAAATGTAATAAGAGGTGTTCCTACACTTACTTTGTCACCTTGTGTTACGTGAGCTTCGAATCCTTCGCCTTCCATTGCCACTGTTTCAAGGCCGATATGTATTAATACTTCTGTACCGGCTTCTGTTTTTAAGCCTACCGCATGTTTTGTATGAAAAAGCTGAACGACTTCCCCAGCAACGGGTGAAACAACTTGTCCTTCTGAAGGTTCGATTGCAAAACCGTCTCCCATCATCTTCTGTGCGAACACTGGATCTGGCACTTCGCTGATTGGCAGGATATTACCTGAAAGCGGAGCTAGAACGGTTGTTTCTTTTGATTTTGTCTTATTACCAAATAATTTTTTAAACATCTCAATCACCCTTTTTTAGATTGTACTTGTAGCATACCCCAATGATTCTGCAGAAAAACTTCCCCTATCCTGATGGTACATTAACATGGTCATTATTTAACCATGCTTTTTTTATCTTGTAAATAAAAATGTATAAGCGCTTTTATAAGAAGCACGTTCCCTATGCTGCACTTTATGTAACCCTTTCTACATCTTCTGAAGGGTGGATATTGAATTTCAACCCTAAAAAAGAGGTTAAGACATAAACAAATGAATCCAATCTAAAGACGAATAACTCGTATACATGAGCCGAACCGCTTTTGACACCGCAGTTGATTTCCGTGCAAGACTTCGCTTTCCGCGGGCGGATGCTGAGCCTCCTCGTCGCATACGCTCCTGTGGGGTCTCACCTATTCCGCTTTTCCCGCAGGAGTCTTCGGCTTGCCCTCCCATCAACTGCTAGAAAGACTTACAAACATGAAACCTACGTTCACCGTAACAAAAAAAAACGAACCACTAATCAAACATCTTGATCAGTGGTTCGTTTTTCACTTCGCCTAAAATCCTTTTGTCCCAGCCTCTTGAGATTAGAACGTTGACGCAACTTCTTTTGCTTTTTCAGATGCTTTTGCTAGAATATTGTCTGCTTCTGCTGGCGTGTAAGCCATGCCTTCTGCAACAACCAGTTGGAAATCTTGAACACCAATGAATCCCATTACTGTACGTAAATAGCTTTGAGTAAATTCGAGCTCTGCCGCAGGGCCTTCTGAATACACGCCTCCACGAGCTTCTAGTAATACTACCTTTTTATCTGAAGCTAATCCTACTGGACCATTTTCAGTATATTTAAACGTTTTTCCTGCAATTAAAATGTTATCAATATATGCTTTCATTAGTGGAGGGAAGCTTAAGTTCCACATTGGAGCTGAGAAAATAACTTTGTCAGCTTGTAAAAACTGCTCTACTAATTCACCCATACGCGTTACTTTTTCTAACTCAACAGCTGATAATTCTTCACCAGCTCCAGCTTTTCCCCATGCTGCTAAAACATCTCCATCAATGAATGGAACTGTTTCTTTATACAGATCAAGCGTTGTCACTGTATCAGTCGGGTTTGCTGTTTTATACTCATCCAAGAAAACCTGTGCTAAACGAGTTGAAAATGATGCTTCATCAACCTGCGGATTTACTTTTACATATAATACATTTGCCATAAATGTCATCTCCTAAAAAGTGTCTATTATCATCAATTCGAGATATTACTAAACAAATTATCTTTAATTCGAGATTTATTATATAACGCCATTTTTTATGCGTCAACCCTTTCGCACAAAAAAACTCCGCAAGCGGAGTTTTATACACATTGAAATTCTCGAATTTGATTTACATCTACCCCAGCATACACCCAGAAAGATCCTGTCCAGCGATATCCTGCAACTGAGCGTCTGCCCACAAAGGTTGGGTAAAACCAGTAAGGTCGACCATTTCTCGGCCATATATAGGTGTATCGGTATAAGCATCCTGAAATAGCGCCTGGATCAACAGCATAAAGCGATGGACCTCCTGAACCTAGCTTTGGTGCAGGTGTAAAACCTGGCGGCGGACTTGAAGGTGGCTGCGCTCCTCCCTGCGGCGGAAACCCTTGGCCCCCTCCTCCAGGTGGTGGCGGTGGAAAGCCTTGACCTCCTCCTCCAGGTGGTGGCGGCGGAAAGCCCTGACCTCCTCCTCCAGGTGGAAACGATGGAAAGCCTTGGCCTCCTCCAGGTGGAAACAAATTTTGAAAACGTGGATCGTATTGATATGGATACATACGCACTCCCCCTTTATAATGCTTGCTACGTTACAATATGCATCATAATGAAGATAGGTGAATGTCTACTTTTACCTTCTATAGACTAATGGAACGATGTCAAACTTGGTGAGCTTAAAGGAGGCTTACCCGAAGAAATAATAAATCCAACACGGAAACTACTTGCGTGTTGGATCTGCTTGCGGAAAATATTTTTCAATAAAATTATACAGCCAAAATACGGTAATCAAAATAGGCGCTATCAGAAAAGGATGTTGAACCCACATTTTCACCAGTACCTTTTCAAATGACGGAATCGATTTTAACACTTGAAATAACGAGCTTCCGCTAAAAATAACGCTCGTTCCTATCAATAAAAAAGACAGCGAGTTAAATTGATCTATCCACATACTCATAGAGATATAAAAACTAACACCGGTTCCTATGCCCCCCATTATTCCGCTTAAAATACTTTTTACCGAAAAAGGAATCCCCACAAACCATCCGGCTCCTAGTCCTGCACACCCTGCTAAAATGCTAGAAAAAAGCAGCGGCTGCTCAAGCCAAAGACATGCATTCACTCCAACCACTAAGGTAACATGTATTCCTACGTGAAGGGAAATTCTTTTGCCAACAGGCTCTGAAACATAATGATGGTAGCGCCCGATATAAAAAATTGTCCACCATAATAATAAAAATGCTGTCAAACTTGCCCCTATAATCATAAACACACCTCTCTACGTTATGATTCTATTAATCTCTATCTATTATTTTCCTAATATCCTGTGTCTCTTATTCGGTAATCTACCCTATGCCTTCCATACGTTCATCAGTAAGAAAGTAGACTATGAATGTTTACTTGTAGGGAGCTAAGAAGTTGAATGTCTGCATGTAGAAAAAGATAGTGTAGAACACTTTCTCTTACCTTTACTATTATTCATATGTATAGCTTGCTAGATTTAGTCCTTGCAGTTTAGAATTTTTCAGTCGTTCATATGAAACTATTTGCCCCTTTCTTTCGTTATATATATACATGTTTCTTTATCTTTTCACGTGCAAAAAAAGATAAATTCCTATAATATGTTTTCATATTAACCTTTAAGGAGATAAAGAAGATGAATTGAATAAATCCTTACAAATAGAGTTTTTAGAAAAAAGAAATTGTTATCATTTCTCCTATTTATGTTATAGAATAATTCATGTATAATAAAAGGCTGTATGGTAACGCAGCTTGCGACATATCTTTTCTTACTTTTAGCAAGTCTATATTCAAAGCAAAAACTGCAAAGCGGGGTTAGTGCGACTCTTCATTAATCGACTTTGCATTAAAAACCAGCATTTTTCTTTTATCATAAAGAAAGAATGAGATTTAATAGTGACAGGTGAATAATATGGGTGAAAATCAAAGAAATGTTAGTAGATTTGACTGGAACTTGGCTTTCCTAATCTTCCTATTGTTTTGCGTAAGCGTTGTGGCAATCCATAGTGCTGAAAAAATTGGGCAGTATGATAAGAACTTCGTAGCGCAACAAGTTGTTTTTTATATTATTGGAATGGTGATTATAGGATTTGTCATGCGTTTTGACTCCGATCAGCTTCAAAAGCTAACGTGGGTTTTTTATGGATTTGGGAACTTTTTATTGCTTCTTTTACTAGTGGCTCCTTCAAGTATTGCCAGAGAAATTAACGGGGCAAAAAGTTGGTTCACACTTCCCGGCTTCTCGTTGCAGCCATCAGAGTTTATGAAAGTGTTTTTGATTATCACACTGAGTACGGTCATTGTTAAACACAATGAAAAATATCGTATCCGAACAGTAAGAGAAGACTTTTTACTGCTTGGTAAACTAGGCGCTGTACTTGCTTTACCTTTATTGTTAATCATGCAGCAGCCTGACTTAGGTACCGCTCTTGTGTTCTTAGCAATCACAGTTGGACTTGTATTTGTTTCAGGCGTAAGCTGGAAAATCATCGCGCCTGCATTTTTAGGTATTACAGCGGTTGGTTCTGTTATTTTGGGACTTGTTGTTTATGCACCTAACTTATTAGAAAAGTATCTAGGGGTTAAGCAATACCAATTTGGACGTATTTATTCTTGGCTTGATCCTGAGTCGTATAGTTCGGGAGAGGGCTATCATTTAAAGAAATCGTTAGATGCGATTGGGTCAGGAATGGTAAACGGTAAAGGGATCGGAAATGGAGTTGTCTATTTGCCAGAAGGACAGACCGACTTTATTTTTGCGGTTATTGGAGAAGAGTTTGGCTTTATAGGCGCCAGCATTGTTATTAGTCTTTTCTTCGTACTCGTTTATTACTTGATCAAGCTAGGGCTTGAAACAAAAAATGAATTCAATTCTTACTTATGTGTAGGCGTTATTTCAATGCTTACGTTCCACGTATTTCAAAATATCGGTATGACCATTCAAGTCTTGCCTATTACCGGAATTCCACTTCCTTTTATTTCATATGGAGGTAGTTCACTGATGGGGAACATGTTTGCAATGGGTCTGATGTTTGGAATCTCATGGCATCACAAACGCTATATGTTTGGAAATGATTAAAGAGAGACAATGGTCTCTCTTTTTTCTTTTATCTCCCTATTAAGCATGCCACAATAAAGAAAACGCTTTCAAAATCTGTTTTAAAAGGAGTAGATATGCATGCTTGATTACCAATATCGGCGCAAAGCCTATGCTATTTTGTTAAAACAGACATCCGCACCTTCATCTACAACTTCTTTTTCCACCTGGCTCATACAGCTACTAAAACGAAACAAGTAAAAAAGGTGTGCTACTGCACACCTTTTATTTGTTCGACAGCGACGTTAAGCCAATCTGCCTAACGATTTTTTTACTCTCTTCATTTAATCCTTTTACAATAACCTTTTTATTCAATCGCTCGTACTTATCGATAATTTTCGAGATGCCAATCACGGCCGATTGATCCCATATATGAGAAGAACTAAAATCAATAATGATGGTATCTGGGTCTGTTTCATACTGAAATTCATCCATAAAGAAACTGATGGTAGCAAAAAATAATTGCCCTGAAACTCTGTATTGCTTCGTATTACCTTCTGTTTGTGAAGTTGTTTTGATTTTAGCCATCTTCCAGCCAAATACAATCGTACTTAAAACAATACCTACCATTACTCCTAATGCTAAGTTATGTGTAAACAATACGATAACCACCGTAACAACCATTACAATGGCATCCGATAGCGGATATTTCGTTAAGTCTTTAAGGGACTGCCAATCAAATGTACCGGCAGCTACCATAAACATAACGCCTACAAGAGCAGCCATTGGAATTTGTTTAACAACATCGCCAAGCACCATAATTAAGAACAATAAAAAGACTCCGGCGACTAAGGTAGATAACCTTCCACGTCCCCCTGATTTTACATTAATCATAGATTGTCCAATCATGGCACAGCCAGCCATTCCTCCAAAGAAACCTGTTACAATATTAGCAATGCCTTGACCGCGCGCTTCTTTATTTTTATTCGAAGGCGTATCTGTAATTTCGTCCAGTACCGTTGCCGTTAGCATAGATTCAAGTAGGCCTACAATCGCCAAAGGAAGCGAATAAGGTAAAATGATGAGCAGTGTCTCCACTGATAAATCAACCTTTGGAAAGTGAAGAACCGGCAATGAACGCGTAATATTCCCCATATCTCCTACCGTTTTTAAATCTAAATGAAAGACAATCGCTACAATCGTCATCAAGACAATCGCAACAAGCGGAGATGGTATTGCCTTGGTCATGAGCGGAAATAAATAGACGATGAGCAGCGTTCCGGCTACCATGGCGTACATCATCCAATTTGCTCCTTCAAAATGCGGAAGCTGTGCGGTAAAAATCAAAATACCGAGCGCATTTACAAAGCCAATCATCACTGTTTGAGGAAGAAACGATAAAAACCTTCCTACTTTCAAAACACCAAGTAAAATTTGAATAATTCCGGTTAAAACAGTAGCTGCAAATAAATACTCAATGCCGTGATCTTTGACTAAGTTAATCATCAATAAAGACATTGCTCCTGTTGCAGCTGAAATCATAGCTGGTCTTCCACCTGTAAAAGCAATCACAATTGCCATACAAAAAGATGCATACAGACCAACCATAGGATCGACACCGGCGATAATGGAAAAAGCAAGGGCTTCTGGAATAAGCGCAAGAGCAACTGTCATCCCTGACAAAATGTCTGCTCGAACATTTGAAAACCACTGCTGTTTAATACTTGCCATCATGATGGTTTATCACCTCTTATGAATTTTTTATACGATTTTCGACTTTCACGAAAATCAAGGCCGTTTTTAACGTATCAAATCGTACCATACAATTTCCTATTTGGAAACAATTAATTTTCGCAAATAAAAAGACGAGAAGCTTGATTGCTTCTCGTCTTTTTATTTGTTACGCGGCAGCATTTCGCTTCCATTCAGCAAATAAATGAAATTATGTTCATTCATTAATTGCTGCTTCAAGCGCAACAACAATCATATCGTTGAACGTCGTTTGACGTTCTTCTGACGTTGTTTCTTCACCAGTGAAGATGTGATCACTTACTGTTAAAACCGACAAAGCATTACAGCCGTATTTAGCGGCTAGCGTATACAGAGCCGTCGTTTCCATTTCAACTGCCAATACGCCGTGAGCTGCTAATTTTTCTAGCTGGCCGTCTTCATTGTAAAATTGATCAGATGTAAATACACTTCCTACTTTTAACTGAAGGCCTTTTTCAACACCTGCATCGTAAGCGCGCTTTAATAAATCAAAGTTAGCTGTCGGTGCATAGTCAATAGGACCAAATTTAACGCGGTTCATTTGTGAATCACTTGACGAAGACATGGCTAAAATAACGTCACGTACTTTTACATCTTTTTGGATTGCTCCGCATGTACCCACGCGAATTAGGTTTTGAACACCATATTCATTCATTAGTTCATTTACATAAATAGCAATCGATGGTACACCCATTCCCGTTCCTTGAACAGAAACGCGCTTTCCTTTATATGTTCCTGTAAATCCAAGCATACCGCGCACTTCGTTATAGCACGTTACGTCTTCTAAAAACGTTTCTGCAATGTATTTTGCACGAAGTGGATCACCTGGAAGTAAAATCGTTTCTGCAATATCACCTTGTTTTGCCCCAATATGTACGCTCATTTCGTACCTCCTATATGTAAAAAATCTTACGCTTTCACTATACCATATTGTATCCCTTGCATGTCTATTTACTTCTAACATTATGCGTCAAAAATAAAAAGACATACTGCCCAAAAAATGGCGTAGTATGTCTTTTTATATAAGGGTACGCTAATAGCGCAAGGGATTTACTAACTTTAGCTGAGGTGATATGTATGGGGAAAAAACATCGCAACCGAATTAATTCGCCTAAAAAGAATAATCACATTCCAAAAGAAGCAATTATAGCAGAACATGAAGCCCATGGAGATGAATATTCAGCAACAAACCGAAAAAATGGCCCTGGTCATCATACTCGTGATTACTAAGAGTCAACATATAAATAAAAAGCGGCCAGATAGGTCGCTTTTACCTTATGTTTAACGTACATGCAGGCGATTCACTTTTTGCCATCCGTCTGTCCATAGCTTGTAGTAATATTTCCCTCGAGTACCTTCATCAATTAACAAAATATCGCCTGTGCTAATAAATCTCGCATCACAATCTTTTGGCAAATTATCAGCAATATTAAACATCTGAAATACTTGTGTTGCAGCGTCTTGATGATCGAATGCTGTAATCGTTAGACGATGGACAGGCTTATATCCGCGCTTTTCGCCTTTTTCTTCTGTTTGCATAATGGTTACATCATATTCTGTGCTAATATTAAATTGTTTTTTTATTGTAGTCCACACACTCAACATTCTTCCCTCCACCCAAAAGCAAGTATTTACTCTTTTACGTCATGTATTCTTATATAATTAGTGATAAAATCCGAAAACCCTTTATCGAATCAAAACGTTTTTTGTCGAAATTACTAGTTTTTTCTTATTAAACATGTACATAAAATATTTGTTTCCCATTTTATCATTAGTTGTTTTTGAATGGATGAATCAATAGGCCTACTTAAACAAAATGAAATATTAACGAAAAAAATGTAACCATTGCTCCTATTTTTGGTTATATAGGCGCTTAGAAAGGAGGTAGACTCCTAATGACCAAGCAAGTCCTACACAATATCCTGCTAGTATATCCGTTAAAAAGTGTACGCCTAAATACAAACGGCTAAATCCAATTAATAAAATAATAATAGCAATTACGCATGCAGCTGCCGTTTTAATAGCCCTGCTTCTTGTATACATCCATATTAACAAAAGCACTCCGCTGTAAAACGCCATTGAGTTCATGGCATGTCCGCTCGGAAAACTATAGTGAGAGGCGGGAACGACTTGACTCCAATCAGGTCTTGGTCTTGCAAAAATCTCCTTCAATCCCCAATTTAAAGCGCGAACTCCCCAAAAAACAAGCGTGATATATAAAGCGAGCAATCCTTTTCGTTTATAAAGAAGAAATACTATAATGGCAAACCATATTGGCGCAGTGACATACCAAGATCCTACAGTTGTTATAAATATGATGATGGGTGTTAACGTATCCGTCCTCCATCCTTCAATGGTATGAAGTACATTAAAGTCAAGCTGTTTCACCCAAGGTGTATTAAACGTAAATAAAATGAGTAAAAAGAAAGCTAAAAGCGATACAATAAATAGAGAATATTTTGTAGTGCGATTTACCATTTTTTATTTCCTCCAACCTATTAAAAGAAAAAGCATGTAGCGTGCTACATGCTTTACTTATTCACACGTTTTGGCTGAATATAGTCTTCCGGCTTGGGAGCTTGATGAACGACAAATTCAGCCGAAAATTCCTCTTTTGCATTTATTTTTTTCGTTTGTTTTGATTGCGGCATATACCTCTCTCCTTTCTTTTTACTGTCTTTAATATACGAAAAATAAAGGAGAGCTATGCACGTTAGCTATAGCGTGAAATAATATTGGTTAATCTATTTTTTAACTGAGGAATTTCTTTTTCAGAAACATGAACATGAACGAGCGACTCATCTGCATCCAGCATTTCAGATAAAAACCCGCCAAGTCCTCTGGCCCGTCGATCTACTTCTATAAATAAATCGTAGTCATGTAAGCCGCTCGGCTGCACGATGATTTCAATTTCATCTACTTTCCCAGCGTACACTCCACCGCTTGGAACAAATTCAAATTCTTGAACAAAAGGAAGTCTTTTTCTCATCCTGCGAGGAGCTTCTTCGCACTCGACTTGGCGCAAGCGAAAGCCAAGCTGTTCCATCGCTTCAATTGTGCTTGTTACCATAAGGTTAGGGAGCACTTTTACATGATCAATATCCGACGGATCAACCGCATCTTTAATATCGAGGCTCGTCGCCACCCACACTCGGGTTCTCCCTAATGTAACAGGCGTATCATCAGGTAGCTGAAAGGTAAAAGGAATAGACTTGGTTTCAGATGGTTGGATCGTAAACGGGTCGTTAATCTTAAACGTATTAAGTTCAATGTCCTGCTTGTATTTTTTATCGTCTCTTTCTTTTACATAGGTTGTGAATAGACGCAGATAGATACTGTCAATTTTCTGCTCAACATTTCCGCCGTACACTTCAACAATCCCTTCAATCGTTTCACCAGCACGAAATTCATCATTGACAAGCTTAGCATCCACTCGCGCTGCACCAATTCCAATGCGGGCTAACGCTTTATTAAATAGCGCCATGCTTTTCCCTCCCCGAGTTCTTACTATTTATATAGTCATAAATGTCTTTTTGTAAACTTTTAATACTTTCATACGCTTCATCTGCTCTCAGCATTTTTTGAATGATGGTTTTAATGGGCGCCGACAAGCTTAGCTCTTGTTCCCAGCTTTTTTCTTGTTTATCCGTCGGCTCATAACCAGAATACAATAAAAATAAAAGAAAATGACCAAGCGCATAGATATCGCTTGCAACCGATGTTTGTCTCATAAACTGCTGTTCTTCTATAAGGCTGCTTGTTTCTTCATGAGCTCCCAAAAATCTTGCAAGACCAAAGTCAATAACATAAATGGTCCCGTTAACATCAATAATGTTTGGAATACGAAGATCACGGTGAACGATTCCTTGCTCATGAATAACGGAAACTACTTTTAGAATATCAAGTAAAATGTCAAGCGCTTTTTCTTCTGTATATACGCGCTTCTCTTCAAAAATTAAATCTTCAAACGTTTTTCCTTGAATCAACTCCATCACTAGAAAACACCCTTCATCTATTTCAACAGCTTCATACAGCGAAGGAATTTGAGGATGATCTAGTTGAGACAGCAGTTTTGCTTCATAATGAAAAGACTTCAGCCCCTGAGGCGTGCGCTGCTTCGTTTTGCGGAGTTGCTTTATTACTACCTCTTTTTGTTGCACAATGTCACTAGCAACATATGTTATACCATAGCTCCCCATTCCCAGTACATTTATGATTTCATAGCACTCACAAATGACTGTTCCTTTTTTAAAAGGACGGTCAACTAGCCAGCGATGAAAGTGTTTGAACATTCGATTTTTCATTCCAAATCAACTTGAGAAAAAGCTTGAGAAGAAGCTTCCGCTTTTGCGTTTACGCTTGTAATGGTGATGACCATATTTTGAATGACTGTGGCTGTCATAATATTTGCTTCGTTTATAATCGCTACTGCTGCTATGGTGACGCGGACGTCTGTGATGATGATCACTGCTGCTGTAGTGGCGTGGACGTCGGTAGTGTCGATCACTGCTGCTGTAGCGGCGATGTTTAGATCCAGTTAATGATTCAAATATTTTTCTGAACATAAAGAAAACCTCTTTTCTTAACATTTGTTACCCTTTATACGTACGAAATGTTATAAAGGTTTCAAAAAGTCCCTTACCCTTTTTTAAAATAGTTAAACGTTTCAAAGGAGGCTTAACATGACTTCTACTGACACAAATCCCCTCATTAGATTGGAGGATGTTCTTCGTCTGCAGCAGATGATGCAGCACAAACCTCCTGCTATTCTCCCGCTCTCTTTTATTGGAGAAGATGTAAAATGGATTAAAGAAATTCGAAGAAAAGTAAAAAAAGCTAATCAAAACAATGTTACACGTACACAAGCTTATTTGGACTATTATCAAAAACACCCTGAAATTCACTGGGCTCTTTTAGCACACTTAGTTTCACGAAACGGCGGCTATTATATGACAGATCTCTCCACTACCTTAATAAAATCCCTGCTTTCATCAGAGAAACAGCACGCATACTTCTTGTTTTTAGAACATTCCAACTCAGCGATATTTCATGATGCTTACGCTCAGCTGTTACTCTATGAAAAAAGCAAAGAGCAAAACAGCAATCTGTTTCATTTACTCCCCGCCTTTCACATATCTTCTTTTATGAAAGCTGTTTGGAATGACTTTTGGCAGCATAGAAACAAAACGCTCTTATCAATAGCCCTGATTGTGAACGAACAGTATCATATCGAAAAAAATGTTCTCTTTAAAAAGGAGTTTCAGCGTGATGTTCTTCACTCTTGGCAGTTTCACACTCAAAATTTTCTCGGTATGACTCAAATCGTCTTTCCCTATTATTCAGGTAATAAAATTGATTTATGTGGAACGAAAGTGTACCATTTTGAGTCTGTGATAAGACGGATTGAAGTGGGAAAAACCCTATACGTTCTTCTTTTTTATTCAAACTTGCATGATGCTATTTATACCTTTAGCCTTAAACACCCTCATACAGGGTCTCGAAGCGATTATAATTCAGATATATTTACAAATGACAGAACTCATTCCAAAAAGCTCTATAGCCCGACTTTAACTATGAGCTGGGGAGACCGCATACATCTTTTTTTAAGAAAAGAAGATTGGTTTGAAGACGAAAGCATATTTTCTCTTCTTGACTCTATTCCCGATTCTTCAGTTAAAAAAATTCCCCTTCAGCATCATATAAAAGTGCAATCCGCTATAAAAGCTGCTAATCCTTTTTCATAACCCCTGTCTCATAAACAAAACGACGAGTTTCCCCGTCGTTACAGATGTATCTATCTTTTTATTCTTCATCTTGCTCATCAATAATACATTTATCAATGAGATAATCAAAAGTTATATCCGCTAATTCGCCTAGCTCTTCTTCAGCGGGAACATAGCCTCGCTTGACTAGTTCATTGTAAAAGAACTCCGCAATTTCTTCCGTATCAATGACCACTTCGATTTCTTTCACAATATCACTCCTTATCCCGTTTGAACGGATTAGCGTACCTTATTTTTCTTAAAAATAGGTTCACTCCATCTTCTGCTTGAAGTTTTACCTTATACACATTTATGAACAATTTGGCAATAGTATGTCTAAAATTTCAGCAGTTTAAATAGAAAGGTAATTATACCCATTCTTTTTTCATTACCATCGCCGTATACACAATAAAAGATAGCTAAGAGAGATGTGATGATCTATCTCGGCTATCTTTTATTTATTAGGCATCTACCTGCTATTTTCCTTGTTCGGATTTTGCTATCTTTTTTAAATGTTTCAGCACTAAGTTCATGACTTCAGCGTATTCTTCATCTTCAAAAAGCTCATACAAAAATTTATAATCATTGTACACATCTAAAAGACCGTTTATAATCTCATGCTTTTCTTTAGTTAACCTCACTTCTTCTTTTTCAGAACCGTTTTGTTTTTTCATCTTTGGTAGCAACTCCGTCTTTTTAATTTCTTTACCTAAATACAACATATCAACACTTTGAGCGTAATTTTCTGTTTCCTCATGAGGAGTTACGAGAATGAGTTCTTCTTCACTAGCCTCAAGCCATTCTCCATCTGTTACACGTGACAATTCATAGACAATATCTTCCCATGAATCCTCTTTATAACGCCATATTTCTGTTCGAATACCAATGATTTTAAATAACTCTTTTCCATAATTAAAAACCTGGACGATATCGCCGAAGAAAAATTTATATTCAAGCTCTACTCTTTCCTGTACTAATATTTGACCTTCATATTCTTCTAGAAGTTCAATTGTATCTTCTAAAAAAAGACCTTCACTATGGTTGATTTCATATACAAAAATCCCATCCATCACTTTTATATCGGTAATAGTGCCAACGGTCCCGTATATTGTTACAACGACTGTTTCACCAATTCCGTATTTAGGTTTTTTCTTCCCTGCCATCGTCGCACCTCCTTAGTAAACATACACCTACTGAAAAGTTACAATATTATATGCAGTAACTAAAAAAGGGGAAGTATAACATCTTTAGAACCAAGCCTTTATTATCTATTGCCCTCTATCATTTTTTTCTGCTTATTGTACAGGCTAAGGAAAATAAAAAGATCCGAACGATGAATCGTTCGGATCTTCCTTCAACTAAAATACTGTTGTTCTAGCCTCTTTTTATTTTCTCACGCATTATTTTGATAAAGCTCCCATGCTTCATCAAATACGGTCATACTTGATAAATAATGTCCGTTTAGCTCTAAATAAGAACTCAGTTCGTCATAGTCTGTTGAAGATTTCGGGAAGCTGTGATCATCATAAGCACTTCGCGCAAACTCTCCCATTCGATCATGTTTTTTATTTGATCGGAATTTCATTATATAGTGATAAAAGGATTTCATCGTACTCCCCCTCCAGCGGTATGTGTATCTTTTCTATCATTTTTTCAAGAAATCTACAACTTTCTTCTGTGATATGTAGATGTCGAACACTGCAATATGAGTGTTTTACTGGACAAAAAATATTAAATTCATGTTACAGTTGCAAAACAAATTTCACTATTAGCGTAACGAATAAATATTGTTATATCAATATTTTTCTTTTTTCAAAAAGACATTTGTAACAAAAACACATCGTTTTTATAACAAAAGTGTTGATTCGACAGGTTTCTCAAGCCTTTATGTAATTGCAAAAAAGAAGAATTCATGTTTTAATTCCGTAGTGAAAGGTTATTCTAACAATAATCGCCATTTAAATAAATCTTGTTGGTGGGAGGTTTACATCAGCATATGTTGAGGAAAAATAATACTATGAATACTCGAAATGCTTACTTTGATAATGCTAAATTCGTATTAATTTTTTTAGTTGTATTTGGGCACATGATTTCTCCGTACCGAACAGATAGCAGCGGAATGCTGTCCATTTATCACTTTATCTTTATTTTCCATATGCCTGTCTTTATTTTACTAGCAGGTTATTTCTCGAAAAATTTCCATAAAAAAGGATATTACAAAAAAATATTTACAAAGGTGGCTCTTCCTTACTTAGCTTTCCAAACGATCTATACTCTTTATTATAGTGTGCTTTATACAGATGAAACGTACACGCTTCAATATTTGGTTCCTAGATGGGCAATGTGGTTTCTACTGAGCTTAATTTTTTGGAAATTAATGCTTCCTTTCTTTGCAAAATTCCCAATGTGGATTAGCTTAACTGTCTCTATTTCGCTTGGACTTGCAATGGGCTTCATTGATATTGACGGATTTGATAAAATTCTAAGCATTAGCAGAATGTTTGTCTTCTTCCCGTTTTTCCTTTTAGGCTACTATTTGTCACAGCGACAAGAGCCTTTTACAAATCTTTTGACAGCGCGAAATCGAATCATTGCATCCATCGTATTGCTAGTTACATTAATTGGAAGCTATTCTTTCTTAGACGACACGGCTTACACAGATATGCTGTATGGAACGAACACGTACGACAATGTGGCCGAATTTTTAATGCGCGTTTCTCACTATGGAATTGCTTTTCTTGTATCTTTTGCCTTTATGGCTTTAATTCCAACGCGCGGTTTTGCTTTAACAAGCATTGGACAGCGATCACTATACGTGTATTTATTGCACGGCTTCATTTTAAAATGGTTCTTTACAACTGACTTCTCAAAAAGTCTAGAGCCAACATCATGGGGTATTATCGTCTTAATCGCACTGTCCATTTTAGTAACGATGCTTCTTGGCAGCCGTATTGTCGATTGGTTCATCACCGGTACCAAGCTCATCGTTCAGTTTGTTACACCTAAAAAAGCCATTCAGAAATTTTCATTAGCATTCAAACGTACGTTTTCATAAAAGTCATACTCCTAAAGGAGTATGACTTTTTTCATTTTCTTTAGAGAAACCAAGTAAATAATTTCATTTTGCTGAATTTTATGTTAACGTTTTAATATCTAAAGGAAGGGAGTTTTTCAAGATGGAATTAGCATATTATGCTGGAGAGTTTAGAGATATTAACGAGGCTGTTATTCCAATTGATGAACGCGGTCACCAGTTTGGAGACGGTGTTTATGAATTTATTCGTGTATACAAAGGAGTTCCGTTTTCGATTGAACGTCACTTAGACCGCTTAGAAAGAAGTGCAAAGGCAATCTTTATTGAACTGCCGGTTTCAAGACAGGAACTAAAGGACATCATTCGTCAAGGAATGGAAAAATCAACGTTAAAAGACGCTGATATTTATATTCAAGTTACGCGCGGGATTGCTCCTCGAAATCATTTATTTCCTGATGTACCTGCACAATTAGCACTCACAATACGCCATCCTCGCCAAACACCTGAAGAAGCCTATGAAAAAGGCATCTCCACTCTTCTATTGGAAGACGAACGATGGGCTAATTGCTATATCAAATCATTGAACCTACTTCCTAACCTTCTGGCCAAACAAGCTGCGGCTTCTAAAGGGTGCAAAGAAGCTATTTTAGTAAAAGACGGATACATAACCGAAGGGTCGAGCAGCAATGTATTTGCGATAAAAGACAACGTCTTGTTCACGACTCCTGCCACAAGAAAAATTCTATCCGGTATTACGCGCGCTAACGTACTGGAATGTGCGCAGGAACAAGCCATTCAAATCCGAGAACAAAATATGACTCCTTCCTTTTTAAAAGACGCTGATGAAGTTTTTATTACGAGCACGTCTGTTGGTCTTTTGCCCGTTTCGAAAATAGACGAAGTCGAACTTCCAACTGTTCGTCCTGTTACAGTAGCTTTAAAGCACGCATACAGCCTACGTACTGCTGGAACAAAGGCTTATCAATAAGAAAATCCGCCCCTTACAAAATAAGGGGCGGATTTTTAGAATTTAAAGTAGTTGCGCTTTAATAATCTTGGCACTTTTAATAGCTCATCATACCGAATGGATTCATCAAGTTTTTTTGTATCGACAAGAAGCAGCTGTGTTTCCACTTCTTCTATGATCTCTTCTTCTTGATATGACATCCCGCAACCTGAACAGCTGATACATGGCATATGAGTAATTTCGATACTTCTCGTTCCATCTGGCAATTCCCAGTATGCGGTATTGGTTGTTTCTACCGCTTTTTCTTCTTCGCACCATGCGCATTGAACAGTCATATTACAGGACCTCCTTAAGATGATGGAGCATCGTCGCTTTTACCGTCTTTTTTCAATTGAGCTTTAAACTTTTTATCTTTTAATTCATCTCTTTTTTCACGTTTGTCTTTTAGGCTTTCGTGAGCACTGTCACTTTCATATGTTTTACGTCTTTTTACTCTCCCTAATCCTTCCGGTACAAGGTTGAATTGAGCATCATTCATAAGACCCGAGATGCCGATGGAAGAATCTTTATCATCCGATTC
This sequence comes from Priestia sp. SB1, assembly GCF_038898415.1. NCBI lineage: Bacteria > Bacillati > Bacillota > Bacilli > Caryophanales > Bacillaceae > Priestia > Priestia sp. SB1. Next base: position 158,906 of record NZ_JBBJSS010000001.1, read on the forward strand.
TGGATAAACAGCTCGAAAATAATCATCTGCACGCCCAGGCACATAGCTTTCTGGCTCCGGATACGTCGTAATCACGCCTTCAAAGTTTCGCAGAACAACTTTACTTGCGCTTTGACTAATAATATAGTTTGGTTGAACGGCAATCTTTCCTCCACCTCCTGGCGCATCAATAACAAACGTTGGAACAGCGTAGCCAGACGTATGACCTCGCAGCCCTTCCATAATTTCAAGCCCTTTGGAAACAGGTGCTCGGAAATGCCCAATTCCTTCTGATAAATCACATTGATAAATATAGTAAGGACGAACGCGTATTTTTACTAAATCGTGCATAAGCTTTTTCATGATAGCTACGCTGTCATTAATCCCAGCTAAAATAACCGCTTGATTGCCAACTGGAACGCCTGCATCGACAAGCATTTCACATGCTTTTTTTGTCTCTTCCGTAATTTCAATGGATGTATTAAAGTGAGTATTTAACCACACTGGATGATATTTTCTTAAAATGGCACATAAATTTTCCGTTATTCGCTGTGGAAACACAACGGGTGCTCTGGTGCCAATTCGAATAATTTCCACGTGGGGAATAGCTCTTAAATTTTTCAAAATATATTCTAAAATGTTGTCATTAATCAGCAAGCCATCACCGCCTGAAATGAGTACATCTCGTACTTCAGGTGTTTTGGCGATATAAGCAATCGCAGCATCTAACTGCTTTTTTGGAACGCCCATTCCAATTTGTCCTGAAAACCTTCTTCGAGTGCAGTATCTGCAGTACATGGAGCATTGATTGGTAACTAAGAACAAAACGCGATCCGGATAGCGATGAGTCAATCCTGGCACTGGAGAATCTTCGTCTTCATCTAGCGGATCTTCCAGATCGTATTTTGTTTTATGAAGTTCTTGGCCAACCGGAACAGACTGCATACGGACGGGGCAGCGAGGATCATCTGGATTCATTAAAGATGCATAGTAAGGCGTAATATTAAGCGGAATGGTTTTGGTTGAAATGCGCACTCCTTCTTCTTCTTCAGGAGTTAAATTAATGACTTTTTTTAAATCATCTAGCGTTCGAATTGTGTTTGTTAATTGCCAAATCCAATCGTTCCACTTTTCCTCGGGCACATCTTTCCATAATTCGATATCTTTCCAATGTCGGGACGGCTTATATAAATCATATAACATACAATCGCTCCTTTATGAAGATTTACTATTGTTATATGTTACAGCCCATAAATTGGTTAATTATTTCTCATCCTTTACTTTTTGATAGATCCTTCACCCATACGTTCATATCTTCTAACGATTTATAAATGTAACAATTATTCGTTAACCGTCCCGTATAGGTATACCCAAGCTGATGAAAAGCGGCATTCATCCCAAATGAAAGCGCTCTCGCTATTGTGTATGCACAAAAAATATGCCTCTGTTTTAGCTCCGCCTCTAGTGCGCTTAATAAATGCTTCATGAATCCATACTTTCGGTAAGCAGGGAGAGTCGCACAATCCGTTAGTTCAGCATTGTGATAGACATAGTCAATTTCAGCAGAAGCAGCGCTAACGATATCGTTCTTGTCAACGATGATATAAAACAAACTATCTTCTTGAAGCAAACTAGAGAGATACTCTTCTTCATAGAGGGGAGTCGGATACACTGTGAAGATTTGACGGTAGAGCTGAGAAAGTTGTTTAGCGTCAGATGAAATGGCTCGGCGCATGATCAGTTGATTCGATAAAGGAGAATAATCAGATGTCGGCAAATTCAAAACATCTTGAAGCAGCTCTGTTTCTTTTAACGTCTCCCCGCTGTCTCGGCGGGATTGAGACGTATAGTAGCATAAAAGATACGCGTCGCTTCCGTTAAAATAGTAGGGAACAGTTGCTTCTAAAGAAAATCCCAAGCTCATCCAGTCCAACAGATGTTCGGCACGTGCTTTTATAATCCACTTTTCGTACGTTGCCTTATCAATTTCTTTATATATATAGCTGCAAATATCGTTCACATTTCCCCGGTAATCATCCATTCTCAGACGCTTGTTACATTCATCTAAAAAAAGAGTCATAGCAAAGGTTGGTTGACAAATAGTTTCTTGTTTCGCCATTTGTTTGTATCCTCTCCCTTTTTAGCTTAGTCCGCAATACTGCACCAGTCTGCTACGGTGAGCGCAATAATTTCTGCTGCATCAAGCATCGTTTGAATACAAATATACTCATTCGGAAAGTGGGCTACTTCTGTTACTCCTGGTCCAAACACAACTGTTGGAATATCTCCAACTTGTGACAATATCCCTCCGTCCGTTCCCCAAGGAGATGCTTCAATGATCGGCTGTTTCTGTTTCACTTGATAAAAAGAGGACGAAAGAGAGGTCATAAGCGGATGCTCTAATTCAATTTCACCAGGAAGCCAGTGGGCCCCAAACCATTCCAAGTCGACAGGATGCTCAGCAAACCACTCATCACACTGAGGCAAAAGTTCAAGCCACGATTTCATTTCCGCTCTGACATTTTTCATTTTTTCATGCGGAGCAACTCCTATCCTGCCTTCTAATACTACTTGATCAGCAACTGAAGAAGGCCACGTTCCTCCTTGTATATTTCCGATATTAATGGGCACGGGAATGGGAATTTTATTATAGAGCGGGTCTGTAATTCGGCTGTTTCTCTCTTTTTCAAGACCCTCAATATGTTTAAGCACAACAGCTGCTTTTTCAATGGCACTCACGCCTTCATACCGAGTCCCTCCATGTGCTGCTACTCCATGTACGGTCACGCGAAACCACATCGACCCTTGCTGTTTAGGAAAGATCTTCATGTTGGTTGGTTCTGGAATAATGGCACCATCTGCTTTATACCCTCTAAGCACGCAGGAAAGTGTTCCTGCCCCTCCGCTTTCCTCTTCTACTACGCTTTGAAAAATAACATCTCCTTTTAATGAAATACCTAGCTCTTTTAATGCTTGAATCGCTAAAAGTAACGACACATTCCCTCCTTTCATATCTGTTGCACCGCGCCCATATAAGTTTCCATCTTTTACAACGGCCGTATAAGGGTCTTCCTTCCACTGTGAAAGATCGCCGGGAGGCACAACATCAATATGTCCGTTTAAAATGATGGATTTTCCCCCACCTTTTCCTTTTAACACGCCTACCACATTCGGGCTATCTCGGAAACTAGAACGGTTGGAGGCAAAAGCTTCATGGGTACGAAGTGTTTTTTCGTCTGGTTCCCATATATCAATATCTAACTGCAGCTGTCGAAGGCGTTCAATGACAATTGCCTGCGCATGCTTTTCAGAACCCTGTACGCTTGCTTCTTCTACGAAACGCTTGAGTAAACGCACTGCACTTTGACGATGCTCTGTCATCCAGTTATGAATAGATTGCTGTATGTTCATGTAATGGTCCTCCTTATGGTATCGTAATCAATTGATCACTCAGGCGAACTGTCGCTTCTGTTGAACTCAAAATATCCTCTACGGTATAAGGAGACATTAACTCGGTTAGAAGAAGCGCATCTTTTTCTACTTTAAAAACCGCCCGATCCGTAATAACTAATCCCACGCAGCCCGAAGCAGTAAGAGGTAAAGAGCATGTCTTGACCAGTTTTGGTTCTCCTGTCTTGCTCGTATGATTCATTAGCACAATGACTTTTTTCGCTTTTTGAGCTAATTCCATCGCTCCTCCCATCCCAGGAACTCGCTTACCTGGCACAATCCAATTAGCTAAATCCCCTTTTTCACTCACTTCTAACGCACCAAGAATGGTCATATCGACGTATCCTTTTCGAATCATCGCGAAGGATGTAGCACTATCACAGTATGAAGCCCCTTGAACAGTAGTTGTTGGATAGCCTGCTGCATTGCAGACATTCTCATCTTCTTCACCTAAAGGAGGCGAAGATCCTAACCCTAAAATTCCGTTTTCAGCATGAAACATCACATGAACAGCGCTTGGTACATAATTAGGAATAAGAGAAGGAATGCCAATCCCTAAGTTAACAATCATGCCGTTTTTGATTTCAGCCGCAGCACGTCTTGCAATACGATGACGAATATCTATTCCCAAACCCATTTCCAATTCACTCCTTTTGAAGGCACAATATAATCCACAAATACGCCTGACGTCATCACATTCTCTGGGTCAATGTCGCCAAGAGGAACGATTTCCTCCACTTCAGCAATAGTTATACGACCTGCCATAGCCATTAATGGATTAGTGTTTCGAGCGCTTTTATCATAGAGCAAGTTGCCGAATGGATCTGCTTTTTTTGCATATACAAAAGCCACGTCGGCTGTGAGCGGTTTTTCAACTAAAAATGTCTTGCCGTCTACTTCCACTTTTTCTTTTCCAAATTGAATAATGTCATTTTCTATTCCTACATCAATCAGTACTCCTCCAAGTCCAACTCCCCCCGCTCGAATCCTTTCAGCAAGCGTTCCTTGAGGAGAAAACTCAACTTTCAGCTTTTCTTCTGTCATCAGCGTTCCAGCCACAGGATTCGATCCAATGTGAGAAGCGATCAGTTTTTGAATTCTTCCTTGACTTACTAATTTTCCCGCACCAATATGAGGAAAGCCTGAATCATTGCATATCAGTGTGAAATTTGATTTTTCGCTTTCAATAAGGCCGTCAATGAGAGAAGGCGGACTGCCTACGCCTCCAAACCCTCCTATCATCAGCGTAGCAGCATGATCCACGTATTCAATTGCTTGTTCCACAGTTGTAATCTTTTGAAATGAGTTTTCGACCTTTGTCACTTATTTCACCTCATCTCCCTGTTTTTCATTTTGTACTTCATACAATGTTTTCGAAAGCAACACGACCGCTTCATCAAGTTGGCGATGAGTAATCGTAAATGGTGGCGCAATAATAATACCGTCTCCTTCTACTCCATCTGTTCCTGCTTGTGAAGGATAAAGGAGAAGACCATTTTTATGGGCTTTACTTATTACGCGCGCCGTCATATTTTCGGAGGATGAAAAAGGCTCCTTCGTTTTTGGATTTTGTACAAGCTCAAGACCAACTAGTAAGCCTTTGCCACGAATATCACCAATGATAGGGTAAAGAAGTTGAAGCTCCTTCAATTTTTTTACTAAATAGGCTCCTTTCAGCGCTACTTGTTGAACAAGATCGTTCTTTTCAATATAGGCTAAGACAGCTAGCCCTACAGCGGCTGACAGCGGATTAGCGCTTAGCGTATGGCCGCTCATAATTAATTTGGATCCGTTCATGATAGGTTCAATCGTTTTGCTGCTAGCTAACGTAACGGCTATCGGTGTATATCCTGCTCCCACTCCTTTTCCAAGCGTCATGATGTCTGGTTTAGCTCCCCAGTGCTCATATGCAAACATCACGCCTGTACGCCCAACTCCAGTCATGACTTCATCGGCTATCCATAACACATCATATTTATCACAAATTTCTCTTATCACTTCATAATAACCGGGTGGAGGTGTGAGAGCTGCTCCGGCAGCTCCTACAATGGGCTCTGTAATAAAAGCAGCAATATGTTCAGGGCCGGTTCGTTTGATAACTGTTTCCAATTCGTGTGCACAAGCAAGATTACAGGATGGATAGGTTTGATGAAACGGACATCGATAGCAATAAGGAGGTGAAACCGAAGGATAATCTTCAAGCAAAGACGAGAAACGTTTTCGTCTTCCAACGTGCCCTGACATAGACAGCGCTCCTATTGTAATACCGTGATAGCTCATCCAGCGTGACAAAACCTTTGTTTTGGTTGGCTTTCCTTGCTCTTGAAAATGCTGAATGGCTGTTTTCATAGCCGTTTCAGTCGCTTCTGTCCCGCTGTTAACAAAAAAGCTCCACTGGAAATGATTGCTGCTTAATTCACATAGTTTCTTAGCTAAGGCTTCCGTCGGATCGCTTGTAAACTGCGACCGATATACAAACGCAACTTTCTGTGCCTGATCCGTCATCGCATCAATAATTTCTTTTACGCCGTGTCCGATACTTGCTGTAACTGCCCCTGACGAAGCATCTATGTACTTTTTTCCATCTTGGTCGTACAAATAAATTCCTTTTCCATATGAAATAACTGGGTAGTCGTCGTCGAGCAGCGGCTTTATCACATGGGTTTTATTCATTTCCGCACTCTCCTTTCAAACACACACTCTTATTAAACTGTATGCTGAAAAGAAGAGTTTCTTGCCAATAAAAAAAGCCCTAGCATATAGCTAGAGCTTTTACACATATTAAGCTGATTGCGTTACAGATTTATCGATACGCTTTGCTTCTGACTCAGCCACAATAACGGCACACGCAGCGTCTCCTGTAATATTTACAGACGTACGAAGCATATCAAGCAAGCGATCAATTCCGATAATTAATCCGATACCTGCTACAGGCAGGCCAACCGAACTCAGTACCATCGCTAGCATAATAAGACCAACTCCCGGCACGCCTGCTGTACCAATACTAGCAAGCACCGCTGTCAACACAACCGTCACAAGAGCGCCCAACGACAGATCAACCCCGTATACTTGCGCAATAAAAATAGTCGCTACACCTTGCATAATTGCCGTTCCATCCATGTTAATAGTTGCACCTAATGGCTGAACAAAACTGCTGATAGACTCGGGGACACGAAGATTTTTTTGCGCCACATTCATTGAAATCGGAAGCGTTGCATTACTGCTTGATGTACTGAATCCAACTGTCATCGCAGGAGCAAACCCCTTAAAAAATTCAATAGGGTTACGTCTGGCCATAAGAGCGACTGATCCCCCATATGTTACGATTGAATGGATGAACAGCGCGAGCACGACTACAATCATGTATAGCCCCATCGCTTTAATTGCCTGCCAGCCTTGACTTCCAACCGCGGTTGCAAGAAGCCCAAATGTTCCGTACGGAGCAAACTTCATCACTAGATTCACAAGGTACATCATCAATTCATTTCCTTGCTCAAGTAAATTGTAAAGTCCTTTTGTTTTACTTCCAAGCATCGTGATACCAAAACCGATAAAGATAGAGAAAACGATAAGTTGAAGCATATTCCCTTCAGCCATCGCTTGAATTGGATTGACTGGAATCATATTTAAGAATGTCTCTCCAACAGGTGGTGCTTTTTCAGCTTCAAAAGAAGCGTTTTGTGTATCAAAAGATCCAAATGTACCCGGTTTAATTGCATACGCTAAAATTAAACCGATAATAATTGCAACGGTTGTTGTCACTAGGAAGTAGGAAACTGTTTTTGCCCCGATTCTTCCTAATTTTTTAGGATCTCCTAAACCTGCTACACCTAACGTGATAGAGAAAAACACAATTGGTACAACAAGCATTTTAATTAAGCTTAAGAAAATTTGGCCAAGCGGTGTAAACAAGTACTTGTCCAGCGGAGCAAAAGCACTTGGAGCAAAAGCATTGATTAACACTCCTACAATAGCGCCAGCAATTAGCGCGATAATAATCTTTGTCGATAGCTTCATCGATTTACCTCCCGTAAATAAATTATATTAGAATGATTCTAACTACCATACTTATTTTACCATGCATTGAGGGCGATAACACTCAAAATATACAATATATTAAAAATTTTCAGATTAATAGTTTAGGAATATTTTTAGCTATACAAAAAACCATGAGAATATCATGGTTTCATAGACCTGTTATTCCCTCACTGAATGCTTACGGAGTTAGCTGTCGGATTCAGGTATGTGAGTTACCCTACTTGATTCATTCAAGATTCACCCCAAGTACATTACGCACAAATATGGGTCCTCCGTTCTCTTATAAAGCAAAAGAGATTAAGCAAATAATTTTCTTTAATATTTTTGCATGATAATAATTGTTACTTTAATTAAAATTCATTTTATATGTTTCTGTCAAGTTTTTATTCAAAAATAATGCATGATTTTATCGTAAAAAGTTGAGAATTGTTATATTTTAAAATATTTACATCATATTTCAATAAACCAAAAACACCTATTTAACAAGACTTACAATCTAATGAATAAAAAATTAATTCAAAAAATAGTTTATAAAGTGAACTTTATTCTCGTTAATATCATTCATAAATATGTATAATTATTCTAATATCCATGTACTTTACTGCTTCCATAAATATTTTACTTATCCAAAAAAAAAAAACTCTTTCCAACTGTTGATTTTATCCTTGTACTGCTTGATATACACTCCCTAAAATTTCACTGACTTTATTGATGCGAAGAAATCGACATTATCAATTCCCCTTATTCTACTTAATTCTGCTCAAGATAGAAGTATAGATTTCCTACTATCTTTTAAAAAAGGAGCGGGTAATTATCATATAAAACTATCGGAGTTGGAGCGGTGCAAGTTCTTTACTTTTTACTTATTCCCTCTCGTTGATTTAACCCATAAAAAAAAGAGGCCGTGACGGCCTCTTTTTTTATACAGTAACAGGTTCAGAACTTGCTTTACGATTCTTTAATTTTCCAACAATGTCACGAGCTACCCACACACCACACGCACTTGCCTGCGCGAGTCCTCGCGTAATACCAGCTCCGTCTCCTCCCACGTATAAACCGGAAATTTCAGTTTCAAACTTATCGTTTAACTTCGGACGGGCGGAGTAAAATTTCGCTTCCACACCGTAAAACAGCGTATGTTCAGATGCTAACCCAGGCGTTACATGATCCAGTGCTTCTGTCATTTCAATTAAGCTTTTCATTGTATTGTATGGAAGCACTAAACCCAAATCACCAGGGACAGCTTCTTTTAACGTTGGTTCTAAAAAGCCTTCTTTAATTCGATTCGCTGTTGAACGGCGCCCCTTTAAAATATCTCCATACTTTTGAACAACTAAGCCTCCGTTTGACAGCATATTAGCTAATCTTGATACTTCGTGCGCATATTCGTTCGGCTGATCAAATGGATCCGAAAATTTATGAGAAACAAGCAGCGCAAAGTTCGTATTTTGACTTCCAAGCTTCGGATCTTTGTATGCGTGTCCATTTGCTAACATAATCCCTGAATGATTCTCTACTACCACATGCCCTGAAGGATTGCTGCAGAACGTTCTGACTCTTGTACCTACAGACGTATTGTAAATAAATTTCCCTTCGTACAAGTGCTTGTTGATTTCTTCCATAACAACGTTAGATGTTTCTACTCGAACACCGATGTCTACTTGATTGTTAATCATTTTTAAACGGCGTTTTTTTAGTAAGTCGCTCATCCACTTCGAGCCGTCTCGACCTGGTGAAACCACGACTTTATCAGCCGTAATTCTGTCACCATTCTTCAATTCAATACCGCGCACGATATGCTGACCATCTTCTTTTTCTGTTATTAAATCGGCTACTTCCGTTTTATACTGCATATCAATTTTTTCTTTTAAGTATTCATAAATGCTTTTTAAAATTTCTAAATTTTGCTCTGTTCCTAAATGACGCACTTGGGCACGCAATAACTTTAATCCTGCTGCGTATCCGCGTTTTTCAATTTCACGAACTTTATCAGTTAACGGATCCGTAATCGTATCGGTTGCTCCGTGTTTTAAATTAATTTCATCCACGTATTTAATTAAATCTACCACCTGTGATTCAGACAGATAATCCGTCATCCAGCCTCCAAATTCACTGGTGATATTAAACTTCCCATCTGAATATGCGCCGGCTCCACCGAAACCATTTGTGATAGAACAAGCAGGCAAACAGCCAGCAAACTCTTTTCTGCCAACTGCAGGCGGACATTTTTCAATTTTTTTCTGAAGAATCGGACAATTACGTCGATAGATATCGTGTCCTTTATCGATTAATAAAATAGTTGCTTCCGGTAATTTTAACGTTAGCTCATAGCAAGTAAAAATTCCAGCGGGTCCTGCCCCTACCACAATAACATCATAATTTGAGTTCATTGTACATTCTCCCATCATCTTTTTTCTTTGGGTAAAAGATAAAAGTTATTGACCGAATTTTCTTTTTTTATTATCATTCGGTTATTTTCTAGCCATTTGATAATATATCAAAAACAAACCCTTTAGTCAACAATATACACGAACATTAAAATAAAAAAAATAAAAAAACATTCGTTTTTATTTTAACCAAATAAAAACCAGCGAACGAATAGCAAGCGCTACGAAATGTTCACTGGTTCTTTAATATACGGAAGAGCAATTTCTACTTTTGTTCCTACTCCTACTTTACTCGCAAATGAAATATGCCCTTGATGCTGTTCGATTATTCGGTAGCTAATCATTAATCCTAGCCCTGTTCCTGTTTGTTTGGTGGAATAAAATGGTTCACCTAGCCGAGCTAAAGATTGCTCATCAATTCCACATCCTTCATCCTCGATAATGACCATGCCGTATTCATTTCTTTTCTCAACGGTAACTTTAACTGTACCTTTGCTCATTGACTCAAGCGCATTTTGAATTAAATTAATAAAAACTTGTTTAAGCGCATTTTCTTCACAAAAGATTGTAATCTCATCACTAATCTCATTAATAATACGACAATTTTTATAATTGGCGTGTGTATCTAATAATAATGTCACGTGACGTATGATTTGATTGAGACTTTTCGGATGGTATGAATTTTCAATTTTAGGCTTGGCCAGTGTTAAAAATTCTTGAATAATGGATTCGACGCGATTCAATTCTTCAAGCATAATATCATTGTATTCTTCATTATACTGTTTCGATGCTTTTAGCAGCTGAATAAACCCTTTAATCGCCGTCATTGGATTACGGATTTCATGTGCTACTCCTGCCGCTAGCTTGCTCACCATTGTAAGCTTTTCAGATTTGCTTGCCATTTCATCATATTTTTTTCGATCCGTTACGTCGCGAATAATATACTGAATGGCATCCTGTCCTTCAAACTTAATTTTGGTTGCCGAAGATTCAATAATGACGACCCCTTTTTTAGTCAATAATTTCACATCAACACGTGGCCTCACGGACATTCCATTCATCAGCTGAACCATTCGTTCTTTTACAATTTCTAAATGTTCGGGGTGAATAAAGTGAAGCCAAGGACGCCCGATATACTCTTCTTTTTTCTCGCCGCCAAGAAGTTTAACACCAGCGGGATTCAAATATTGAATTCTGCCTTCTCTCGTTACAATAAATGCATCTTGACTTTGCTGGACAAACTGCTTATATTGCTTCATTTTCCGAATGACTTCCTCTTGCTTTTCAATGCTTGAGGAAAACTCTTTCCACTGAACAACTAAGAGCGGAATATCTTCTTCCGTGCGCTGAATATGGATATGCATCGGAAACTGCTGATCTACTTTTTTCTTAAGTAAAACAACTTCTTCCTCTTGCTTTCTTAACGGTTCCACTTCATGCTTTTCAATAAAAAAGCGATTTGGCTCTTCAAATACATTACAGGAAAGAAGCCGTTCCTCCGTCGTTTTAAAAAGGTGGCAGCAAGCTTCATTTAAAATTTGAATATCGCCATCCATATTCATTACGAGCATTGGTGTAAATGACATTGAAAATAGCTGTTGAAATACTTTTTCCTTTTCCATATATTCACCTTCGCTTATTGAGTTACTAGCTATAGTATAATATGGTAAATGTTGATTTGGCAAAATTTTTTTATTATTTAAACAATTTATATGTAAGTTTGTCCTTTTCCATCTTTTATAAAAAGCTCGCACATGCGAGCAAATGAGATCTAATCAGCAAAAACAAGTACAGCCAATGATGATTAATAAAATAAATAGTACAACAATTAATGCAAATGACTGGCCCGTTCCGCAATGATGATAACCGCCAATTGGATAGTGGCAAGTATCATATAGGTGGTGATAGCCTCCGTGATGGCATGGGTCGTAACAATCGTAGTTATACATAGCAATCTCTCCTCTTGTTTTTTTCATTTCGTACACTGTACTTTATATGCGTTAGTTGATTGTCCTGTATGTGCATTCGCCCATTTTTTACTTTCTCTTACGCCATATTCGCCTTTTGGGCTGCAGCGTATACGAAAACAACAAAAGTAAAATACTGCCCATCACCAGTAGCGTAGTAAAATCTTTCATAAACTCAATAATGACCCCTATATACGGGAGATGGTATGCGTAGCTTCCAATCACTTTAAAAGAAGCAGGCAAAGAATTTCTTTGAGCTGTAACCAGTACATCAGGGTCTTGATTATGGGCCAGTACAAGTTCATTCTTTGAAGAAGATGATTCGTCTCTAAAGACAACTATATCTCCGCGATGCAGGTGGTGATAATCCGTTTCTTGAACGGTCACGGTGAAACCAAATAGGCTTGGAACTGTACTAACAAATAAAAATGTAAAGCAAATTGCATAAAGAACAAGTACATATCGAAACGCAGAAAACATACATTTATTGATCATAGGTAATCATCTCAATTCGCTCGGTTACTTTATTTAGCGCGGGGGTAATGTGATTAAATGAAGTAGAGCGCTCTGTAAATTGAATTAAAAGTAGCAGCAGTAAAAAACTTAACATGATTAACCGTAGCATCCGAGCATAAAAATCACGCATGCTCTCACTCCTTTTTTCTATACTAAATTCGGTCGTACAATAAGCCTTCAGTCAATAATTTGATTCAGTATATGCACATAGAGGGCGTTTGGCTCATTGTTTCTTCTTGGAGGTCTCGGGAGTGATCAGTGATCGGCATAAATTATGAGTTTTAGCATATGTTTGGTTACGTATGGAAATGTTTTTATACTCCGACAATAAGGGAGCTGAACATATGGCTAATTATTCCTTTGATCAATATATTAAAAAAGCAATGAAATACGATTTTCTAGCTAACTACTATAAGTATAGTGATCCATCTAAGCATATTCATTATTATCAAAAGCATTTGTACTATATCCAGCAGGCCATCTTAACTTCTTCTGAAAATACGAATTTACGCGTAAATCCGCCGCAAATTCGTATACTTCACGCTTCTCCAGATTCTCCATCTGTAGATATTTATATTAACAACAAACGAGTGATTCGCAACTTAACTTATAAACAAGAAACAGATTATATTGAATTACAAGAACCTGGAAGATACACAATTTCTATTTATCCCGCTGGAGAAACGGGAAGACCTGTTTTAACGGAATCATTTACATTTGAAGGAAACCAAAATTACACGGTAGCGGCGGTAGATGAGCTAAACAAGCTTGATTTATTATTTATCTATGATAATACGGATGTACCAAGTGGAGAAACGAAGCTTCGGTTTGTGCACCTTTCTCCTGATGCTCCTGCTGTGGATATTGCGGCTAGAGGCGGAGACGTCATTTTTTCTGGCGTACAGTTTAAAGAAGTCACAAAATATTTGCCTTTATCCCCCATGCATGTTCAACTTAGTGTGCGCATAGCAGGAACCAAAAATGTAGTACTCGAAATCCCGGCACTGAACCTTCGCCCGAATCGAACATATACGGTATATGCCGTCGGATTTGCTAAAAACCGTCCTGCATTAGAAGCGCTGATTTCCCAAGACCGTTAACAAAAAAAACCTTCCAAATTGGAAGGTTTTTTTTATTCACTGCGCGAAATTAAACGTACGCGAATATCATCATTTTTTAAATCAAACTTTTGTACTTTTACAGCAAAATCACTCTCTAACTTCATCTGCTGTAACGCTACGTATACTGATTCATTCTTTGGATCGATTGTTACCCATTCTGGTAGCGCAAAATTATTATTTACGTATCGAAGCACTGTGCGGACAGGCAGCTGCAGCTTCCCAACAGAAAGTGACTGCTGTTCAAGCACAATATCTCCATTTTTTTGTACGATCGGATCAAATGTCATTCGAATATTAATATCATCGCCGAATACTTGAATCGTTCCGTCTACTCTTACTACATCGGTAAGAGTAATTTTGTAGTTAAGCGGCTGATTCTTAAATTCTTTTTTTAAATATTTATCAATCAGTACATTTAAGTCCGCTTTTTTAGCCAAAATAGTTAGTTCTGCGTCTCCTTCTACTTTTTCAGAGGGAGTTGGATTGACCTTGTCAACCGGTTGAAAAATAAACGCAATAATAAGGATAGCCCCTAGAACATTAATCCCTAATAACGCGATAAATAGGGTTTTCCACTTCTTCATATAACAATCTCCTTACTCGTTCCCACTCTCTTTCGTGTTTTTCTCTTTTTCATCAGATGTAACTTCTTCTGCTGTTTCCTTTTTCTGGTCTCCAACGAGAGGATCTTCTTCCTCCATTGATTTACTAATGCGCTCAGCCATTAGTTTGTACCCTTTTTTATTAGGGTGAAACTCGTCTTTCCCTAATAAATTTACGTCAGAATCATAAAAAATATCATCAATTTTTACATAACTTACATTATCATATTTAGAAGCAATTTTCTCGCTTGCCGCATTCCATTCATTAATAACGACATTAATTTCTTTCACATCACTTAACGATTTAAAGAATGGATTATAAAAACCGATTAAATAAATATGGGCATTAGGATTAAGCTTACGTATGCGTGAAAACACGTCATTTAGACGTTTTTCATATTTTGACTGCTGTGATTCAAACGTCTTAATTGAGATATTGTAAAAGTAATCCCTTACCACTTTCATCACGTCATTGCCGCCAATCGTCAAGAAAACGATGTCTGCTCTTGATACTTCAGCTGCTACTCCCGGCTGATTTAACCTCGCTAATAGCTGATCCGTCCGGTTTCCTCTTTTGCCTAGATTCTCTGTTCGTACATTTTGCACTTCATTTTGTTTAGAAAGGTATTTAGTTAAGTATGGTACATAACCGCCTTTTTTAGACTCATCTCCTACTCCTTCAGTTAATGAGTCGCCAATGGCTACAATATCTAAATCTACAGGGAAAAAGCCTTTCGGAATATGCTTTTTAGGTGTTAAATCCACTTCTTTCTGAACGGCTTCTTCTTTATTGTCCGTTGGCAAAAAAGTCGTCGTCGAACAGCTCGCTAACACCACCGCACTCATACTGCTTATCACTATACTTTTCCATTTTCTCATCATAACACCTACTAACTATGCTGTATTCTCGCTGTCACAAGCAATACTGCTTACCGCTCTGAATAACTATATCTTTATATCTTATCATACTATGTCAAGTTGATATTTTACTACGTTTCTTATATATAGTATATGTAAAAAAAAGGATAAGCATGTTTCTTTCATAAAAATATCCGCTCACACATCACTGTAAAGATAGCTGTGTTTGGCGGATAGATTTGACGATTTTATAGCTCTTACTGAAGGGTTTTAATATCTTTTATCATATCATCATAAGGAGGATCAGTCACTCCCTGATAAGATTTTTGAACCACTCCATCTTTGTCAATTAGAAAAAAATACGTACCGTGAATAACCTGCGGATCTTCTTGCGGCTTTTTCACAATCATCTTAAATTGATCCAGCGCAAACTTTTCAATTTCCGCTTGTTTATAGCCCGTTAAGAAATCCCAATTCGAAAAATCAGCGCCAAATTTAGTCGCATAGTCCTTCATTTTCTGAGGAGTGTCCACTTCAGGGTCTACGCTAAATGAAACAAAGCGAACGTCCAGGCCTTCATCTTTAGCCATTTTTTGTAATTTAGCCATATGAGCCGTCATTGGGGGACATACGGTTTCGCAGCTTGTGAAGATAAAGTTAGCTACCCAAACGTTCCCTTTCAGCTGACTTAGCCCTACTTTCTTTTGATCTTGGTTAACATAAGAAAAAGAGTCCATCTTCCAATTAAGCGGATTTTCTATTTTGGAACCACAGGCTGTTAACATCATGCAACTAATAAGCAGTAAAAAAAACAATTTATAAGACCAGCTTTTCATATGTTCCTCCTGCACGGTTAAAGTTTAGTCATAGCTAGGGAAAATCAAGATAAACGTTGAACCTTTTCCTGGTATGCTTTCCACTTCAATTCTTCCATTCATTTGTTCCACCAGTTGATAAGAAACCATCAGACCAATCCCTGTTCCTTTTTCTTTTAAAGAATAAAACGCTGTTCCCAGCCGCTTTACTTGTTCACTGGTCATGCCTATACCAGTATCTTCAATTTGAATATGTACATGCCCTTCTCGCTTGTAAAGCCCCACTCGAAGCGTTCCCCCAGCTCTCATGGCTTCAATTCCATTTTTCATAATATTAAGCAGAACTTGATTCAATTCGTTTCGGCTGCCGCGAACATACATCTCTTCTTTTGCGTCTAATTCTATGAGTATATTGTTTGTTAATAAAGCATAAGAAGATAATAAATCTACTAAGCTTGTAATACACTCCAAGCAGTTAATAAAACGATGCTGGTGAACATCCGGCTTGGCTAACGATAAATAGTCATGAATAATCGCTTCTGCTCTGTCCATTTCATTAATCATAAGATGAATGTAACTTAATTCAGTGTTTGAAAGCTTTGTGTTATCTTGAAACAGCTGCAAAAACCCTTTTACCACCGTCATAGGATTTCGAATTTCATGCGCTACAGAAGCAGCTAATTGGCCAATTGCATTCATTTTCTCCGCTCGCTGCAATTCCTTTTGCATCCTCGTTTTTTCCATAATAACTTCCAATTCATCAATCGCTTTGGTAATTCCGTCTTTTGTATGACTGAGATCTGTTTCTACATTCAGGTGTTCTTTTGTTACTGACACTTGATGAAAAAGCTGCTGCAGCCGCTCGGTCAT
Organism: Priestia sp. SB1; assembly: GCF_038898415.1. Lineage (NCBI taxonomy): Bacteria > Bacillati > Bacillota > Bacilli > Caryophanales > Bacillaceae > Priestia > Priestia sp. SB1. The sequence goes on from NZ_JBBJSS010000001.1 coordinate 175,509, forward strand.
TTCATTAAATCTTGTGTGTACATTCCCTAACTCAGAATCATCTTCGTGTGTCAGCTTCACATCAAATTTCCCTTGACTCACCGCTTGAATTCCTTCTATTAATTCCCCAAGGGGTGACATTAATCGCCTTAGTCCCCAGTCTTGAATCACAATAATGAAGGTAAACAGAAGCGTAAACGCAACGACCAAACACACAATTAAACGTTTTTGATAGATATAGATAGCGCTTGCATCTACATCTACACCAAGAATAGCCACAACTTTTCCAGAGCTGTTTGTAATAGGCGATAAAACGGTTATCCACGTCCCGAATTCGTCTTTGTATGTAGATGTTACGATATTTTTCTTTTTTCGTTCTGCTTCCTTAAATGATTTGTAAAATTCTTCTCCCCCATAATAAATCATGGACGGCTCTAGCGATTGCTTAATTTTCTTATTCGCTGTTACGATAATCTTATTTCCATGCGATTTGAATTTTTCGGTCGTCATAATATATCCCTGCAAGTACGACGGATGCAATTCATAAATCTTTCTGAACTGCTTTTCTAGCTCGTCTTTTTCAGGAATCGGCCCGTTCCTTGAATCCACTGCTGCTATTACGTCTTGTTTAGATAAAGACTCCCTCCATAAATCGGCCATAATTAACACATGCTGCGTTAACGTCTCTTTTGCCATTTTTTTTTGAACTTGATAGCTAATGGCTAAAGAAATGACTCCAAGGGCAACTACAATTAAAGTAGAAAATAAAACCGTTTTGTTAAACACACTCAAATTTCGAATATATTTTTTCATCGGTATACTCCGGATTCAAAAGAATAGTAACCAGCACAGCATTCGCTGGTAGAAAGTTGATTCTATTATATCACACGTTCGTCCACTTCTCTTTCTCCTTTTTCCAAAAAAGAGAAAGCCAAAAAAGTGACTTGCAAAAAGCAACTCACTTTATTCAGCAAAATACATAAAACCAATTGCACCAATACCCGTATGCGTCGAGATAATAGGCGTCGTATCTTCAATCGAAAATTGCGTATAGCCTCTTGCCTTCACGATTGATTCTTTTAGCTTAGAAGCGAGCCCAAGTCCATCTGCATGTACAAGCCCTACTCCTTTAATACTTTTTCCTTCTGTATGCTCTTCGAACTGCTTCGTTAAAAACTTAACAATTTGAGAATGACTGCGCACTTTAGCAACAGGAGTGTATACTCCGTCAGCTAGGGAAGCAATTGGCTTAATATTTAAAAGAGAACCGATTAGCCCTTTTCCACGTCCAATACGTCCACCTTTAACCAAATTTTCAAGCGTATCGACTACGACAAAAAGATTCGTATTTTGACGCACCTCTTCCAAGCGCGCGACAATTTCTTCTACCATATGCCCCTCTTCAATCATTTTCACCGCTTCAAAGACTTGAAAAGAAAGAGCTTTTGTAATGTACATAGAATCAACAACGGTGATATTTCCTTCCACCATTTGAGCCGCGCTTTCAGCTGCTCGAACGGTTCCGCTCATTCCTCCAGTCATATGAATGGAAATGACGTCATACCCTTCACTCACTAATCGTTCATATACTTCAACAAAAGAACCAATAGCCGGCTGAGAGCTTTTTGGTAATTCTTTTGAATTTTTCATTTTTTCAATAAAATCTGTCGGCGTTAATTCCACGCGATCCAAATATGTTTCATTATCAATATTAATACATAAAGGTATCATCTCAATACCGTATTTTTCAGCTTCTTCCAACGTTAAATCAATTGTTGAATCCGTTACCACTTTAATTTTCGACATGTGTTCACCCCTATAAGATGCATTGCAAACTAGTATAACATGAACGCTTACAACAATATAGTTATAATAGAATGCAAGTTTTGCTAATTCGTAAAATGCATGTTCAACCTTTTAGGTCAACAAAAAAAGTTGACTCTGCTGAAATATTCAGAAAAGTCAACTTTTACGTTTATGCATTATGCTTTAATACATGAGACTTAAAGAGCTGTTCGTAATCTTTCCATTTCAGCACGCGTTTTAAATATTCTTGAAACGAGTAGGTTTGCTTCGGAACTGATTCGTTCGTGATTTGTCTAATAAATAAATCAAGTTTTGCAGATAACATGAACCGAAACGTGCTATTTTCCTCTAAAACTGGAATTTCAGTAATTTTTACTTTTTGACCACTGACATGTTTAAATTCAAGGCTTTTTAATAGCAAGGCGATCAACCCTCTTTTTACCCGTTTATTTTATTATAATGCTTGAGGTACTTTCTGTCTTGATAAAACAAAAAGAAAACACAAATATTTTTTAAAATAAAAATGCTTCATCAACTTATTCGACAGTTGATGAAGCATTCCTTTTTAAAACGACCTTCTATTTAAATAAATAAGTGAAACAAGTTGCTTTCTTTATTAATTTCTGTGTAAGGAAATCCTTTTTTATCCATACGATTAATTAGTGGATAATAATCTTCTTTATGCTTAAGCTCGATTCCCACAAGTGCAGGCCCGCTGTCTTTGTTATTCTTTTTCGTATACTCGAAGCGTGAAATATCGTCTGTCGGTCCAAGCACTTCGTCTAAAAATTCACGAAGAGCTCCTGCGCGCTGAGGGAAGTTAACGATAAAATAATGCTGTAATCCTTCATAAATCATCGAACGTTCTTTGATTTCTTGCATACGTCCAATGTCATTGTTGCCTCCGCTGATGACGCAAACAACCGTTTTTCCTTTAATTTGCTCACGGTATGAGTCAAGAGCAGCAATCGAAAGAGCTCCTGCTGGTTCTGCTACAATCGCATTTTCATTGTATAGAGATAAAATGGTTGTGCAAACCTTGCCTTCAGGAACAACTACAATATCGTCCACAAGCTCTTTACTGATGTCATACGGAAGCGTTCCAACTGTTTTAACAGCCGCTCCGTCTACAAATGGATCGATTGCCGGTAGCGTCACTACATTTCCATTTGCTAAAGATGTCTGCATACCAGGCGCGCCTGCTGGTTCTACCCCAATCACAGCTGTTTGAGGCGAGATGCTTTTTACGTATGTGCCGACACCGGAAATTAATCCGCCCCCGCCGATACCCGCAAATACGTAGTCAATTTCATCTTCACAGTCATTGAACATTTCAACGGCTACTGTACCCTGTCCTGCAATAACGTCTACATCATTAAATGGATGAATAAATGTTCGATGCTCCTCTTCACTGCATGCAATAGCTTGTTCATAAGAATCATCAAACGTATCCCCGATTAGCACGACCTTTACGTTATCTTTGCCCAGAAATTTCACTTGATTAATTTTTTGGCGTGGCGTTGTGCTCGGCATAAAGATTTTACCATCGATATTTAAATGACGGCACGCATACGCTACACCTTGTGCGTGGTTTCCTGCACTTGCACAGGCAATTCCATTTTCTAATTCTTCTGGGGATAACTTTTTGATTCGATTGTACGCACCGCGGATTTTAAATGAGCGCACCACCTGTAAATCCTCACGTTTTAAATAGATATTACATTCATATCGTTCAGACAAAACGTCATTACGCTGTAGTGGTGTATGCACAACAACATCTTTAATCAATTGATTTGCAATCATGATGTCCTCTAAATGTACGTGTTTTGTTCGATTATCTACTTGTTGTTTCATAACCAACTTCCTTCCTGTTCTACCATTATTAATTTGTACATTATATCACATAAAATTTAGAAAAATCATTATTTTTCATTAATAATGACTAAAAAAACTTTTCCAACTATTTTACTGTCCACATACTTTACATATGTTTAGCAAACGCTAAATAGACTTACAAAATTGCCCATACTTTCTACATGCAGCTGATGCTATAACAGGTATAAATTAAGAAAGGTTGTGGAATAAATGGAGTTTTCACTTCAAAGTTATGAAAGTGCCATTCCGTGCGAAGTAGTTGCAGATGAAGAAAACGGTAGATATATGCTTCGCAAAGCAGACACAAGCGGAGAAGTTTTTAATACACCAAGCGAGCTGATTCAATGGATTGAAGCAAACTGGAGCGCTGAACAGTTTGTTAGCACAGCCGCTTTTCACGAAATGATAAGGCAATTAAAATCCATATAAAAAGAGATTGAGACATAACGAAATCATTCCCACCTAAAGACGTCTAATATGAATCGGTTTTTACACCGCAGTTGATTTCCGTGCAAGACTTCGCTTTCCGCGGACGGTGAGCCTCCTCATTGCTTCCGCTCCCGCCTGAGTCTTCGCCTTGCCCTTCAATCAACTGCTAAAAGCACCTACATACATGAAACCTACGTTGACCATTACAAAAAAAGATCCAAACGATAAATCGTTCGGATCTTTCTTCAACTACCATACTTTTGTCCCAGACTCGCATTTTTTTAATAAGGGAAATCAGCTTCGCTCGTATACGGTAAAATAATACGTGTAGGGATTTTTTTCATCTTTAATTCCTTGCTGCTTCGAAATAACTTTCCATTCGCTCAAATCAATCGCAGGAAAATGTGTATCTCCTTCGAACGATTCTTCAATATGCGTAATATAAAGTCGGTTTGCAACGTCTAATGTTTGCTCATATAGAGTAGCTCCACCAATCACAAAGAGCTCGTCTTCTTTTTCAGCATCTAATGCTTCTAGTTCCTCAACTGAATGAATAACGGTAGCTCCTTCTTGCTGATAATCTTTTTGACGCGTAAGAACCACATTTTCGCGATTAGGGAGCGGTCGTCCAATTGATTCAAATGTTTTTCTTCCCATTACAATCGTATGACTCGTTGTGATGCGCTTGAAATACTTTAAATCTTCCGGAAGACGCCATGGCAAATCATTCTCTTTACCTATCAGCCTATTTTGATCCATTGCGACAATGAGGGAAATCATACGCTCACAGCTCCTTTGATATGAGGATGCGCATTATAATCTACTAACTCAAAGTCTTCAAATTTAAAGTCAAAAATTGACTTTACGTCTGGATTAATTTTCATTTTTGGTAATGCATGAGGCTCACGCGTTAACTGCAGGTTTACTTGTTCGATGTGATTGCTGTAGATATGCGCATCACCAAACGTATGAACAAAATCACCTGGCTCTAAATCACACACTTGTGCCACCATCATTGTAAGCAGCGCATATGAAGCTATATTAAACGGTACGCCTAGGAAAATATCAGCTGAGCGCTGATACAATTGACAAGACAATTTGCCGTCCGCTACATAAAACTGAAATAAGCAGTGACAAGGCGGCAAAGCCATATTGTCTACATCAGATACATTCCAGGCGCTTACCATTAAGCGGCGCGAATCAGGATTGTTTTTGATTTGATTAATAACATTTGTAATTTGATCAATTTTTTCGCCGTCCGGCGTTGGCCATGAACGCCACTGATGACCATATACAGGGCCAAGCTCGCCGTTTTCATCCGCCCATTCATTCCAAATGCGCACGCCGTTATCTTGTAAATACTTAACGTTTGTATCTCCTTGTAAAAACCAAAGCAGTTCATGAATAATTGATTTCAAATGAAGTTTTTTTGTCGTTAATACCGGGAAACCTTCTTGTAAATTAAAACGCATTTGATAGCCAAATGTGCTAATTGTACCTGTTCCTGTCCGATCTTCTTTTTTTGTTCCATTTGCTAACACATGCTCGCAAAGTTCAAGATATTGTTTCACTTCCGACACTTCCTTTATTAAAAGTCCTTTTCTATTGTATAAGTGTTCACGGGCTAAGTAAACAACTAAATCTCAGCTCATATAGAAAAGTTCTTTATCATGTAGGTACGCGATTTCCCCTAAAAAAAAAACGAGAATGAGACCTAATGAAACCTACGTTTACCATGACCATAAAAAAATCCGAACGAATTTCATTCTCTCTCAAGAATCTCAATTCATCGTTCGGATCTTCCTTCGGCTAAACTACTTTTTAACAGCTTAATCTTTGTTAATTAAATACAATTGTGCGGTTTTCATGCACTAAAATGCGGTCTTCTAAGTGCCATTTCACAGCGCGTGCAAGCACCGTACGTTCAATTAAGCGGCCTTTTTTCTTTAAGTCATCCGCATCATCACGGTGATTCACGCGTTCAATATCTTGTTCAATAATTGGTCCTTCATCCAAGTCGTCCGTTACATAGTGAGACGTAGCACCAATTAATTTTACGCCTCGTTGATATGCACGTTCATATGGACGTGCTCCAATGAATGCCGGTAAGAATGAATGGTGAATATTAATAATGCGATACGGATTTTCAGCCACAAAGGTCGGCGTTAAAATTTGCATATAACGCGCTAAGATAATTACATCAATATCATAATCTTTTAATACTTGAAGCTGTTTTGCTTCTGCTTCTTGACGAATGTCTTTTGTCGCTGGTATATACTTAAATGGAATGCCAAACGATTCAACTACTTCGCGCGCATCTTCGTGATTGCTTACAACGACAGCGATGTCTGTCATCAAGTCTCCGCTTTCCCACGCCCACAGCAGCTCTAGCAGACAGTGAGGCTCTTTTGACACAAAAATAGCTGTTTTTTTCAAATTATGAGCATATGTAAACTGCCAGTTCATCGAAAATGTATCGGCAATCTTTTTGAAGCTTTCTTCTAGCTTTACTTCTTTAGCTAATAAATCCTCACATTCAAATTCGAAACGGATAAAAAACATGCCGCCTTCATGGTTTGTTGAATGTTGACTTGATTCTACAATATTTGCACCGTGCTCATGTAAAAACGTAGACACAGCGGCTACAATACCCGGTTTGTCCGGACAGCTAATTAGCAGCCGACCTCGGTTTTTATATTTCTCTTTATATGAAGTTAAATGTTTTTGAATATGCGATTTCATGTAATTCCCTCTCTTTTTTTAAATATACAGACAATTGTACCATTATCCTTGTAGCGATGCGACATTGAAATAAGGCTTTGACAAAAGAAAGCCGAAACGTTTGCTTCGGCTTGCGTATTTGTTGTTCTACCATCTACTCCATCAAATCGTTCATTCACTGATCTTTACGTTCTACACATACATAAAATGAGTGTTTCCTAAAGTGCTGCAGCTCATCCCCTTCGCTTCCTGCTTTTGAATTAACCATAAAAAGCCGCTGGCACAACACCAGCGGCTTTTCCTTATTATTGCACGGCTTTTTCACTAACTTCATGCAAGGCATTCCTCACCGTACCATATTCGCTTGCGTGAGGACGATCTCCGTCATCTTCGTATCCGTAATCAAACATTCGATTTCGATTTAACGTTAATTTCGTAATGGTTGGACGTAATAAATCAAACAGTTCAAATCGTTTTTTCAAATGTGGAAATGATGCTTGATAATGCAAGATTTCTGCTCGTACACTTTTCCAAAAGTCTGCTTCTTCTACACCTTCATGCTCTTCTAAGATGCTTGCTAAATAGCGGAAGTGACAAACAAATAACCCTGTTAAAATAAACTGCGTCAATCCTTCCGGCTCTTCGCTGCGCAGCACTTCTTTTAATTCAAAAGATAGCTGCTGCAGTTCTTCAAACGGCTGATCGCTAATATTCACGTCGTCTACAAAATCCTTCATAATAATTCGAACGGGCTTGTTGTTTTTAAGAACCAGTACCGTATTTTGACCGTGCGGGGAAAATACAGTGCCGTATTGATACAAGTAATGAAGTAGCGGCGGCAACACAGCGCTGGTTAGCGCATCAATCCACTCGTTAGGAGTTAAGCCTGACTTTTCAATATATGACGAAACTAAAGCTTTCCCTTTACTGTCAACATGTAAAAGCGCAGCTAGCGTAATCGCATGCTCTCCTTCTTCTAGCTCTTGATAAATGCTTTCACGCCAAACGACTCCAAGCATCTCTAGATACTGATAAGGCGCATTTTTAATAGAAGCGAACGTCGGCTGAGTTACGTTTAACGTAGCCACTTCACCTAAAAGTCCTACTTTGCACGTATCTTTTAAAAACGCATCGCGATCTCGTATGCCTTTAATGTGCTGAGTGACTTGAGGTGCAATGACCGTCCGCTCACTTGGAAGCCCTCTGTATACAAGGGTATTTAATATACTCATGGGAAGCTTTACATGATATTTATCTCGATTTGTTGTATTCACAAATGTACGAATCGACTGCTGAGGCAAGTATTGATCTTCACCTTCTCCTAACGGAACAATTAAATTATTTGCAATGTATTCAGCGAATAAAGGAACAATTACATTCAGCCACTGCCATTCATGGACGGGAATATAATAATAGTCCGCAGGTAAAAAACTTTGGCTTGTTAACTCTTTTTCAAATTCAGCTAGCGTCTCAGCGCTTAACTCCTTCTTCATGACATCATCAAAACCAAGGGTATCCAACGAATGAAATGAAGCAATTTGCTTCTCTACAGCAATCCATGAAAGCTGAATTTCTTGTTTTTGCTCAGGCGCAAACCGAAGATAGTCATCATAACCAAACCCAATGCGCCCTTTATTATACGTAATCCAAGGATGTCCCGTCATTTCACCTTCTAGCTCTGCATAATCCATATCTGCTAATTCATCAGCTGATTTTCGATTTTGTAAATGCAAATCTGCTACTAATGTATGAAAATATTCTTTTGCTAAGTGGCCTGCAGTTGAGCTAGACATTCCTTTGTCTTCAGATAAGCTAATTAACAGCTGCAGTGCTTCTGAAAATGTGGGGTTTGACGTTTGAGATGTTAGTTTAATACTTTCTGGCAGTACAGAAAAACTATCAAACATTCGCTGTTGAGCTTGATATGTATACGTAACGCCCCGATGGTCTTCCCATTGATACATAGCAATCGCACCCTGTTTTTGCAGTTGTTTCGGCTCAATAATATTTTCATACATAAATTCCTGCAGCATTTTAGCTAAAAGCTGTCGATTTGCTTTTTCCCATGATTGCTTATTAAATACGGAAAGATTCGTTTCTTTGATTTTCATCCTTCATTCTCCTTTACTTGTCTTAGAATAGGGATTGTTTTATTACGCAGCGGCATTACAGCGCTAGCAGCTAGCAAAGCAGCTGCTCCCGCTACTAAAGGAAATGCCAAATCCACTTTGCTGATTTCTAATGCTACAATCGGTGCAATCAGCAGAGCGATATTTTGAACAGCAATAAGCCAGCTGTAATAGTAAGCAGCCGCTTCTTTACTTTTTCGAAATAAATAGATATCCAGTATAACCATGCTGAGATAAAACCCGGATCCATATAAAATTCGGCTGATAATAAACACGCTGAGATGATCAGCATATGCCTGCAAACACAGCACCAAAACACTAGCACCCGTTATGCCATAAAAAAGCGGTATAACGTTGCCGTTCAATAGTTTGGTAGGTACCGTAAGCTTTAAGACAATCGCCATAATACTCGGCATCGCATACAGCAAAGCGCCGCCTTGACTGCTCATGCCATATGTTTCATGTGTAAACAATGTAAAATAAGGGCGAATGACATTGTGCCCAAGGTAAAAAAAGAAAATCGCCAGCAAATAAAAAAAGATGGGCTCGTTTATGCTTTGAATGGATGGCGTTTTTTCTGCTTTTAAAGGTAATGCTTTTCTTGTTAAGAGCCATACGGCCAGTACCATATCAATTAAAGCAAAGTATTGATATACGTTAAGCGGCATTTCCCATGCAATAACCGTACTTCCAAACAAGCTAGCGACAATAATCGCCGTATGAACAATAAATACATACGTTGTTGCAGCACTTGCCTTTTTCTGTCCTTTTTTCATGCCGCCTACTAAATAGGGGTACAAAAGATATAAACTGCTTTGAAATAGGAGCAGCACTAAGGAAGTAGCTAAAAATCCATAAAAAGTAGAAACTTCGCTCAAAATGACTTTAATTAAGGCCGTCATTAAAAGTGACGTTACAACTACATATTTTACGTTCCATTTCTTAAACAGCATTCCCCATAAAGGTGTCATAACAATGACCACAATCCGGCAGCAAATAATGAAAAAAGACGTCATCGCCACTCCATCTACATGAAATGCATGTGTAAAATACTGTGGATAAAATGGTGATAATAATACTTCTGACGTCATGGTCATAAACAAGCAGATAAAAACAAAGCGCGGAGAAATCATTTCTTAAAATCCGAACTTTTGGAAAACAGTATTTTTATATATTTTGTACACGCTTTTGCCTGCAATTTGGTTAATCAAAACAGCATTGCGATGAGCGCCTAAACCTAAGTCCGGTGCTCCAACTCCGTGTGTATGAAGCTCTCCGTTTTGCACAAATAGCGGGGCTCCTTTCTTCTTCATCTCAACTTGATAGCGTTCGTTAATTTTCAGCTGGCCTTTTTCATCGAATAGTACATGTTCTTTTAAACCTTCCATAAAAGCAGGCTCTTTTGCATGATAGCCAGTAGCCATAATGACAATTTCACTTTCTTCTTTTTCAAATGAGTCCTGCTCGTATTGGTGAAGAGTCAGAAGATGTGTATCGTTTATCTTTTCAACACCTGCAAGTTCCGTAAGCGCGCGCATCGTTAGAGGCACTTCTTTTCCTCCAATTGTTCGTTCGTAAATCAAATCATAAATATTCCCGATTGTTTCAAAGCTTATTCCTTTATAGAGGAGAGCTTGATTTCGTAAAACGCTCTCTTTTTTCTCTTCGGGCAATCTGTAAAAATAGCGGGTATAATCCGGTGAAAAATGTTCAAGACCAAGCTTTGAATATTCCATTGGATAAAAACCTTTTGAGCGCGTATACCAATTCAGCTTATACTCAAACTCAGGCTGCTGTTGAAGTAAATCATAGACAATTTCAGCTGCACTTTGACCAGAGCCAATTACGGTTATGCTTTTAGCCTGCAGCGTTTGCTGACGCTTCATTTTGTAATGAGCGGAGTGATAAAACGTATCGCTTGCCACTGTTTGAAAGTCTCTTGGCACTACGGGCTGCGTACCTACTCCAGTAACAAGATGATAGCTGTAATAGGTATAAAGCTTTCCTTCTTTTTCAACTGTTACTTCGTAGTAAGGCTTAGCGTCTTCATGCATTTTTACTTCTTTTACTGTGCTGTTAAATTCAAGCCCACTCAGCTGGCTCGCTACCCAGCGGCAATAGTGATTGTATTCATTTCTCGGAATATGAAACTTTTCAAAGAAATAAAACTGATACAAGCGCTCATGCTCATGCAAATAATTCAAGAAGGTGTATGGACTCTTCGGATCCACCATCGTGACCACATCTGCCATAAACGGCACTTGAAGTGTTGTTCCTTCCAAAAGCATTCCTGGATGCCAATTAAACTCATTCTTTTGTTCAAAACATTTATATGTACAATCTGTTTTATCGATTAAAGCGGCTAATCCTAAATTAAATGGACCAACTCCTACTCCAATTACGTCTAAAATGTCCCGTTGTTCCATTCGCTCCACCTTCTTTCAAATACTTCTCTTTCACATTTCAGCAGTACACCCGTTTTATCAGGCAGCGACACTTCTTTCATGAATTGAAACCCACATTTTTTAAATACTGCAATCATTTTTTCATTTCGTCTATCTGGCTCCGCTATTACTTTAGCAGTATCCGCTACCTCGAACTTGTGCTTTAGTAAACTAAGAAGGAGCGGATAAATATAGCCTTTTCCTAAAAAATCAGGTTCTCCAATTAATAAATGAATCCCTTGATCTCCTTTTTCATAAGGATAATAGTTACTGATTATGTCGCCTTCAACCATATAAGATTCCCAATAGCTCATAGGTACACCATCAATTTCTCCGATTAGCAGTTTTTGATGGGAATCAGCGAGAAATGTTTTTAAATGCTGCTCGTACGCCTGTTTTGAAATATTTAAATTCCAATACGGAATAACATGCGGTTCATGCATCCACTTGTACAGCCGTTCGAAATCTTTTGCAAAAGAAACAGAGCGAAAGGTAATGCTCTGCTCCTTTTGCTGAATCATAAATGGATACTGCGTTTGCAAGGCTGATTTCATACACGTACACCTGCAGATTCGAACAATGGATTCTCGACATTTACATAAACAGACTGTGTTTCAAGAGATCCTACCAGCTCATCCATATCATGAACGCGCGTTAAGAAGTTGGCTTTGCAAGGAAGCACTTTCTCTTCTAACATTGATGAAACAAGCCCTGTATGATCTTTTTCTTTGTACATCTCGATCTCTTGTCGCAAAATCAATAGCAGATCTGATTCTTGAGTGAGGCCAGCTGCACCAAAAGCGTTAACTAATCCTAAAATATGATTAAAAAATACGTAATAACGAAATCTTTCTTCTGCTATAGCGTCATCACAGACCGTATCGCTTTCTCCGTTTAAGAAAGGAAGCAGCTTGCGAAGCTCTTGTTCCTTTGATTTCATAAAGTAATAGCCTTGGTTATCGCGGTAGTAAAACACCGATGGATGTCCGTTTTCATCAAGTTTAATAACGGAGTTTTGCTGATGAGCTTCCAGCGCAATTCCTTTTTGAGTGTAAAGCCACATCATAGGATGAAAAGATACGTCTAAATAGCGTTTAAACCAGCGCTTGCTTACATCTTCAGTCGTGCTATTTTCACTTGCAGCAATGTGATGAATAATATTTTCAATTTGAGAAGCTTCTCCAAACACATGATCTTGACACAAACTGGCTAGAAGTGTTGTACGATCCCCTTGCTTACCTTGAAAAGGATTGCTTCGAATCATAACTTCAAATCCAAGCTCCTTTTCTCCAAGCGTGATGTAAGCAGGGTCTTCAATTACTTGAAAAGCCGGATGATTTTCGTGAAGCTCCGCCTGTAATCCCTTTTGCAATAAACGGCTAACTTCTACCCCTCTGCTTAATTCTTTGCGTTTGTTCACTCTCAGTGAATTAGTGATCTTTACCGGAATGGAAAATTTGTACATCACATCTGCATTGTTACTGTATACGGTTCGAACAGACGAAGTCGGATAAAACGGCTGACCGTGTGGCCCTAGATAAGCAAGCCTGCCTTTTTGAATCCATTGGCACACTTCTTCTTTTCCTAAAAGATAACGAGCTTGCAGCGGATGCATAGGTATAAGTGAATAATCGTCCGCTTGGCAATAAGAATGTATGAATTCTTCAGAAACCGTCTTATCTTTTTTCAGCTGCTCTTTAATAAGCTGTGAAGCGGTTTGATTTCCAGCGGACTGTTCTGCAACGAGAGATGCATGCGCTTTAAAATAATGAAGCTGAAATTCCCCGTTCACTTCAGGTCCAAATACCTCTTCTTCTTCAGGTAATATCCCTTGGCGGCTTTTAGGTGTTGGATGCAGCTGGTGCCCAATAAGCAGGGACTGTTCAGATTCTAAGAACGTTTTGTCCCATTTATAGCACGTCTCTAACTCTTTCTGCCTTTTTTCAATGAATAATTTCATATTTTCATAGCTTAATAGAACACGTATAATTAGCTCATTTACTTGTACTAAATGATCCGTTACTTCTTTTAAAAGAAAGGCCAAAAGAGTGACGATATCTAACTCCTTAATCTCCTCTTGCTGAATACGATAAGAAAAGTTTGAAAAGAACAAGTGACGTCCGGTGGCTGAGCGGTACTTTACTGGAAAGTAAAGAGTTACCGGCTGTTTTTCTAGTCTAAGAACGAGCGTTTCCTCACTTTTTATTTCTGAAACGGACTGCCATACTCCCTTACCTGTCTCTCGAATATAGCAATTAATAATGTTTTGCATCGTAATAAAATTAGCCGATAACTGAGCGTTCACGTAATCGCTCCTCCTTTTTCTCCAACTGTTTGCCTAAAGCAACAACTTCTTCTAAATGAGTGACAACAGAATCAAATGTAATCATAGGATTTAACATCGTTAGTTTTAAATAGACTCGTTCTTTATGCTTTGTTTTTGCCATGATAAACGTGCCTTTTTCGTATAAGTGCTGCTGAATACGCTGATTCAACCTATTTTCATAATGCTGCTGCTTTTGACAATCACTATATAAAATATCTGGTACATAGCGAAAGACAACCGCGTTCATATAAGGGTCATTTAACACTTCTACATTCCTTTGTTTTTGTAAGTAGTCAGCTGTTTGCTTAGCAGTTTCAATCGTGTGGTCAACCATTTCTCCGTATTCATTTGCACCTACTGCACCGAAAGTAAGCCAGAGCTTCAAGGCGTCAAACCGCTTTGTCGTTTGAATGCTGCGGTCTACTAAGTGCACATGCTCATCTTCTTCAGGATTTAAATAATCTGCATGAAGCTGAATGTGTTTAAACATAGCTGAATTTTTCAGCAAAAATGCTCCGCAGCTTACAGGCTGATAAAACCATTTATGAAAATCCATCGTGATAGAATCCGCTTGTTCAAGAGCTTGTAAGCGTTCACGGTACTTATGGGAAAACAGCAGCCCTCCTCCATAAGCGGCGTCAGCATGGAGCCAGAGCCCTTCTTTTTTAGCAAGCTCACTTATTTCAAAAAGAGGATCTACACTGCCAAAATCTGTTGTACCTGCCGTTGCTACAATAGCAAAGGGAAGGTTGCCCTGAGCTTTCACTTCCTGTATTGCTTCTTCTAAGCTTTTTATATCCATTTCATGCTGCTCATTGCACTTTACACTCACCACTGCACGCATGCCCAGCCCAAGCTGAGCTGCAGATTGTTGCACCGTAAAGTGCGCTTTTTCCGAGCAGAAAATCCGCAGTTTTTTAGCTTGGAACGGTAAGCCTTCTTTACTAACATCCATTGAAAAGGCAGAATGGCAATATTCATTACGAGCAAGCAGGAGTCCCATATAATTTGACTGCGTCCCTCCGCTTGTAAAAATGCCTGAAGATGAGCTTGGATAACCAATTTGTTGTGTTAACTCATCAATCACTTTATCTTCTATATACGTAGCTGCCGGACTTTGATCCCACGAGTCCATAGATTGATTCAAAGCAGAAATCATCACTTCCGCAGCAAGAGCGGGTATAATCGGAGGGCAATGCAAGTGCGCCATTGCTCCGGGATGCGAAATATGAAGCGAATGATTCATCACTACTGCTTGTACGTTATCAAATAAATCTTCTAGCGGCTGTTCGTGCTTGCTAAAATAGACAGAACGATTGACTAAGTTTGACAGCTCTTCAACGTCGATGTGAGTATAAGCGGACTTTAATTCATAGTAGTGACGTTTGATCATCTCAGTCATTCCGCCTATCATCGCTTCATAATTCTCGAGGCTTTCCTTTGATGATGATAAAAACCACTTTTCAAACGGTGCCATTCTATTTATTCACCCACTTCTCTTCTGCTGCTTTTACCGCTTCTTCAAATTTCGTTAATATTTCATCCGTTTGTTGTTTCGTTAAAATTAATGGAGGAAGCAAACGAATAACAGCACCATGCCTTCCACCGACTTCTAAAATGACGCCTCTGTTAAAACATTCTTTTTGAATCAGCTTAGCTAACTCACCGTTTGCAGGATGACTGCCGATTTTATTAGCCGGCTTTGTCGCGTCGATGATTTCAACACCCAGCATCAAACCTCTTCCGCGTACATCTCCAATCGACAATACTTGCTTTTGAATATGTCTTAGCTGGCTTTGAATGTAGGCTCCCAACTCGTGAGCATGCGCAGGTAAGTTTTCTTGTTTTATAAATTGCAGAGTAGCCCGTCCTGTAGCCATTGCAAGCTGATTTCCTCTAAAGGTGCCGATATGTGCACCTGCTTCCCATTGATCAAGCCTTTTATCATACAGAACAACGGATAATGGAAGGCTTCCTCCAATGGCTTTAGACAGTACTAATACATCTGGTTCGATATCAGCGTGCTCAAATGCATACAGTTTTCCTGTTCGTCCAATTCCAGTTTGAACTTCATCCACAATAAGCGGAATATTTCGTTCTTTTGTAATTCGCCGAAGCTCTTTTAACCATGGAATCGGTGCTGGAACAGAGCCTCCTTCTCCTTGTACAATTTCTACTACAACACCGGCAGGAGTAACAATTCCGCTCTCAGGATCATCCAGCATATTTTCAATATATGTACTAATATACGTGTGTCCTTCAGCACCTACGCCAAAAGGGCAGCGATATTCATATGGGTAGGGTAAAAAATGTGTATCTGGCACTAGCGCATGAATGTGCTTTTTTGGACTCGTTGTACCGCTGATGCTTAATGTTCCGTGTGTGGAGCCGTGATATCCCCCTTGAAAAGATAAAATCGTTCGGTTGCCTGTTGCTGTTTTCACAAGTTTCAAAGCCGCTTCAATTGCGTCTCCTCCAGTGGGACCGCAAAACTGAATTTTCGCTTTGCTTGCGAAATTTTCCGGCAAACTAGCGAATACTTCATCGATAAAAGCTTCTTTTACAGGCGTTGTTAAATCTAATGTATGTAAAGGAATAGATTTTGCTAAAACGTCTTGAATTGCTTCATGAACTACGTGATGGTTATGACCAAGAGCAAGTGTGCCGGCTCCTGCTAAACAATCAATATACTCTTTTCCATCCATATCCGTGATCACGGCGCCTTTTGCCTGTTTAATCGCAATAGGAAGGCGTCTAGGATAAGATCTTGCATTGGATTCTCGTTCATTTTGCATAGCAAGCAGCATTTCGTTTGATGTAAGTTGTTTCGTTGACGTTGACATATCATATCCTCCTGTTTGTTCAATTGATAATGATTTTCATTAACAATTACAACAATAAATGATAATGATTATCACTGTCAATAATTATTCTGAAAATATGAAATTATTCCTATTTCACTCTACAGTCGCAAAAACTCAGTATTTCTCTTGTGTATCAAGGGTTGAAAGAGTTTTATGTTGTTTTCCAATTAGGGAAAACTATGTAATAAGTCCCTTTCTATTTCCAAATAAAAAAGTGCTACAATTTCTTGTAGCACTTCTGTTACTTTTGCTTATTCATCGTTTCTTTTGCAGCTTTTACACTCCTTGGGTCAAGCGGTTTCGTATATTGACAATTTACTCGAACCCCTAAACCAATACGAATTTCTTTCACGGGAGTAACGGATAAGAACGCTTGAAGATTTTCAGGCTTCAGCCCTTTTGTCCCGATTAAAATAATATCTTTATCTTTCATTCTTCTTAACAGCTTTTTAATATGAGGAATACCGTTTAGCGCACTTTTATCCGCTCCTGAAGTCATGACACGCTGAATTTGCTTATAGCTTAAAAGCGTTTCAAGCGCCTTTTCTTGATCACTGATTTCATCAAATGCTAAGTGGAACGTTACGTTCATTTCTCCTGCCGCATCCAGCAGTCGCTTTAAAGCTTGCTCATCGATAATTTTGTCTTCTGTTAAACAGCCAATTTCAATTCCATCAATGCCAATTTCTCTTGCATAGTGAATATCTTCAATCATTGTTTGCAAATCATCTTCATCATATTGAAAAGATTGATTATGTGGACGAATCATCACAAATATTGGGATATGTATCGTTTCTTTCACTTTTTTCATCAAACCGTAGCTTGGGGTTAAGCCGCCTTCACCGATTCCAGTTACAAGACTTATACGATCGGCACCATGTTCCTGGGCAACTTTAGCATCATGCAAGGTTGCAGCTGTGACTTCTAATATCATTCTAAAAACACCCTTTCCCCTTTAATATAGAGCTTTTGCCTTCTTTTCCCTGTATTTATACTTAAAAAACTCTACCAAACTCTCTTATGTAAGAAAACACCCAAAAGATGTGATTAATATTTTCAAAAAATTGAATGTCATGGAAAAAGAGTAAGAACTATTCTTTTTCTCATGACGTTTCAATCAATAAAATTCTATATTTATACTAAAGATCCAAAAATACATCCCTTTTATCTAGGGTAAAGGGTTTATTAAAAAGAGCGTGGATTTGTTTGTTGCATGAACATCCACTCATTTAAAGAATGAGGCTGCTGATGACCAACAGGTGCTGAGACATCGCGGCATCCGCAATCATGCATCGGCATTTGACCCATCCCTCCGTGCATTGGCGGCATTCCACCTTGCATCGGCATTTGACCCATTCCTCCGTGCATTGGCGGCATTCCTTCTTGCATCGGCATTTGACCCATTCCTCCGTACATTGGCGGCATTCCACCTTGAATTGGCATTTGACCCATTCCTCCGTGCATTGGCGGCATTCCTCCATGCATCGGCATTTGACCCATTCCTCCGTGCATTGGCGGCATTCCACCTTGCATCGGCATTTGGCACATTCCTTCGTGCATTGGCGGCATTCCACCTTGCATCGGCATTTGACCCATCCCTCCGTGCATTGGCGGCATTCCACCTTGCATCGGCATTTGACCCATCCCTCCGTGCATTGGCGGCATTCCTCCATGCATTGGCATTTGACCCATCCCTCCATGCATTGGCGGCATTCCGTCTTTCATGGGCATTTGATCCATCCCTCCATGCATTGGCGGCATTCCGTCTTTCATGGGCATTTGATCCATCCCTCCATGCATTGGCGGTAGTTCTCCGTACATTGGCATTTGATTCATGTCTTTTTGCATAGTTGGCATTTGACTCATTCCGCCATGCATCGACGGCATTCCGTCTTTCATCGGCGGCATTTCTCCGTGCATCGGCATTGCCTGCATTTCCTTTGCAGAAGGCATCGGCGGCATTTTAGCAGGCTTAGGTGCTGCTTGCATATATGGATTGGATATCGGTTGTCCGGTTTGTTTCATTCCATACGAATTTCTCATTTTTAAGGGCTCCTTCCCATTCTCTTACTCTGTTTACGTTATTCTTTTTACCATCAATCTGAAATTCGTCCATAAGAAAATAGGCCTTCTACACATTCAAAATTGTATAACGTATGAGAAAAAAGCTATAATCGAGGCAAATTGCAGATAGAAAGGTGGCACATGATGAATAAAACCATTATCGTATGGATTCGAAAAGATTTTCGGCTGGTTGATAACCCAGCTCTATTTCACGCAGCTAAAGAAGGAATGGTTGTACCTGTTTATATCCATGACGACCATGAAGAAAACTCAATGGGAAGTGCAAGTAAATGGTGGCTTCACCATGCGCTAAATGACTTTAAAACTTCGATCGAACAAATACAAGGAACGCTAATTGTACAAAAAGGAAACCCTACAGATGTGTTGCAAAAATTACTCCATGAAACGAATGCACAAGATATTTATTGGAACAGACGCTATGAACCACATGCGCTCAAAAGAGATAAAGAGCTTCAAGCTTTTTTTTCAGAGCAACAAATAAATATTCGCACATTTGAAGGATTTCTCCTTCATGAACCTTGGAAAATCACAAAAGAAAATGGAGATCCTTATAAAGTATTTACAGCTTACTATAAAGCTTCTCAAAAACATTCCGTATCTTCTGCTGTAAAAAAAGTTACTTCCATACAGGCCTTCTCTAAACCAATTGAATCTCTTTCGGTCTCAGATCTCGATTTACTTCCAAGCATCCCCTGGGACGAAACGATTAAGTCGACGTGGGAAGCTACGGAAAAAGGCGCTGTTAATGCCTTTAAAACGTTTTTAAAGAAGAAGTTGCTTCACTATGAAAAAGGACGAGATTTTCCCGCTGAAGCATTAAATTCATTTCTATCTCCTTATTTTTCTACAGGACAGCTCTCAGTTCGAGTACTTTATCATTATTTGAGAACTAAAGCAGAAAAAGTAAGCTCTGATGCCTTTGACCATCAAGCTGAAATGTTTGTTCGTCAACTTGTATGGAGAGATTTTGCTTATCAGCTGCTTTATCATTTCCCACATACTACAAGTGAACCGCTGAATGAAAAATTCAAGCAATTTCAGTGGGCGGACGGCAATGAAGAGCTTCAAGCTTGGAAAAATGGAAAAACCGGCTATCCCCTTGTCGATGCCGGAATGCGGGAGCTGTGGGAAACAGGTTTTATGCACAATCGAGTTCGAATGGTAGCTGCTTCCTTTTTAGTAAAGCATCTTTTAATTCATTGGAAACACGGAGCCAATTGGTTTTTGGATACCTTAGTAGATGCAGATTTAGCTAACAACACAATGGGCTGGCAGTGGGTTGCAGGCTCGGGAGCAGACGCCGCGCCATATTTTCGTATCTTTAATCCAACTGCTCAATCAGAAAAATTTGATAAAGAAGGAGAATATATTAAAAAGTGGCTTCCAGAGCTTAGAGATCTGCCTTCCTCCTACATTCATAAACCTTGGGAGGCTCCAGCAGACGTATTAGAAAAAGCAAACGTTACGCTTGATAAAACATATCCGACTCCAATTGTCGATCATAAAGCAGCTAGAGAGCGTGCGCTAGAGCATTATCAAGACATCAAATAAGAGGTATTATTCACCTCTTATTTGACGTCTTAATTTTTTAAATGTGTAAAAATTCCCATTTCGCATCTATTTGCAACTAAAAACATGTATTTGAAATCCATTTATAGGGTTTTCAAGCCCAGTTTCCCTCTCTATAGCACATTTGATTTTTCATATTTTTTCCTATAATTTGAATATATAATAATGATTATATGTGCTTGAGAACTCTCTCACTGCATAGATCTGATTGGAGTGATTCGATGCCCGTTTGTCCTTCTTGTAACTATAAGGAAGATTATAATTTTTGCAGAATGTGCGGCACTCAAGTTCGTCACACCTTCACCAACCAAGAAGATCAGCTTTTTTATCCATTAAAAGATCGAATCATTGCCGATGACAATGAACCAAAGCATCAAGCTATTTTATCTCATACCCATGATTTAGTATGTGCTATTACTGAAGATGGCATTTATGAATACGCTTCTCCTTCTTACGCTAAAACATTAGGGGTTTATCCTGATGAACTTATTGGACAACATGTGCTTATCAATGCGTATCCTGAAGACAAGCACCTAATCTCGACTATTTTAGCTAACATGAGCAAAACAAAAGATGCCTCCACATTTGAATACCGAAAGTTTCACGTGAATGGCACCATCGTTTTATTAGAATGTAAAGGCGCTCCAATTATTACAGCTACTGGAGAAATCGAAGGGTTTGTATTTATCTCACGAGACGTAACAGAGAAAAGACAAGCAGAGAAAAAGATCCAGAATTCAGAAAAACTCTCTGTCATTGGTCACCTTGCTGCAAGTATCGCACACGAGGTTAGAAATCCTTTGACAACCATTAAAGGGTTTATACAACTGTTCAGTGAGACACAGCAGCCGAAAAAAACAATGATTTATCGAGATCTCATTCAGCACGAACTCTCACAAATTGAACATATTATCGCAGAATTTATGAGCTTAGCTAAACGAGAGTACGCTTATACAGAAAGCCTTATTATGACAGACTTGCTAGATGAGGTATTAAAGCAATTTGAACCGGTTACCGAAGTCAAAAACATCCACATCATTCGCCATTATCCAAAAGAATATCCCCTGCTCATTAGTGGGCAAAAAACACAGCTAACCCAAGCATTTATTCATATTATACAAAATGCCATTGATTCTATGGAAAGCGGCGGCAAGCTGGCTGTATCGATTGAAAAATCAGCTAGAGAAACGCTATGCATTGTGATAAAAGATAGCGGATGTGGAATTGACTCAAAGCGTATCCCTCATATAGGAGAGCCTTTTTATACAACCAAAGAACGAGGAATAGGCCTTGGACTAACCATTTGCAACAAAATTATTAACGAGCATAATGGTTTTTTCCACGTATCAAGTGAAGAAAATGACGGCACAAGCATTACCATTACCCTGCCTATGAAAACGCCTGAACTTTATGTGGTAGAAGTGTAAAAGAAGCCATCTAATTTACTCAGATGGCTT
The DNA here is from genome assembly GCF_038898415.1 of Priestia sp. SB1. Classification (NCBI taxonomy): domain Bacteria; kingdom Bacillati; phylum Bacillota; class Bacilli; order Caryophanales; family Bacillaceae; genus Priestia; species Priestia sp. SB1. The sequence goes on from NZ_JBBJSS010000001.1 coordinate 197,193, forward strand.
CTTTCTTTAAAACAGCTGGGTGTACAGCTGATACTTATAAAGCATATAGAAACTTCCTATCACTGCCAGGTAAAAGATGAGAGTCTCTGCTCCACCACCTGTTTCATATGTTAAAGGAGGCTTAAACTTCTTCTTGCTAAGAGGAGAGAAAAAAGGTACCCCTCGTTTAGAAAAGAAATCTCCAAGAATATGAAAAGCGTATCCATAGGCTATCCCTAATGTAAAATCGTTGTTATACATCGTATGTAAATAAAAAATAAGTCCACTTGCAAGAATAGAATGCGTGATACCTCGGTGTCCAAAAATAGATTTAATGACTTTTGCGAGACCAAGAGATCTTCTACCAATATATGAATTTGGTTCATCTATATCAGGAAGCAGCGCTCCAATCGCAATGCCTACAACATAAGGAAATGTAAACGAAGCGTCTCCTGTTATAGCCACACCGGCACCGGCAGCAATCGATGTTGCAATATGTGTGTGATATCTCAAATATGCCACCTTCTTTCTTTTTCAACTTAAGGCAAGCACCGTAACCAAAATCATACATATGTTCGCCCAACGTTAACTATAAGTGAAGGTGGTAAAAATGTCAAAATAATCTATAGTTATGTAAACTGCATACCGACTAACCCGATAAGCATCACAAGAAAACTAATAAGAGTACCCTTTCCATTTTTCTTTGCTCTTCCATCTTTTTTGACAATGGAATAAATCCACGTACTCGAATACACAGCGAATCCAAGAAAACCAAATAACGTAATATATGTAAACATGCCGAAACTCCTTTGCTTGTCATTACTATTAACTATACGAGATTTTTTCAAAAAAACAAAGTAGTATGACGGCTTGTTTAATATCTCTTTCTTTTTCTTATACTAAGAAGAGGAGGGATGGCTATGCACCAAAAGCAGTTGGAAGATATATTTGACTTTTATGGACTGAGCGAGGTTTATCGAGGCAAATTTGAAGATGTTGAACACCACTGGTTATTTAAAGACGCCGAACCAACTATACTAGAAGATTTTTTTAATTCTCACGATTGCGAAGACCTTGCATGCTGTACTCTTGAGGAGTTTTGTTTTTTATTCATGAATTTTCAATCAATCCATGCACAAATTCCCCACGTGTACTATTACTAAAAAAGTGATTTCGCAGGAAAGCGAAATCACTTTTTATTAAAAGCCTAAAGAAATATATTTTACTTCTAAATATTCTTCAATTCCGTAATGTCCGCCTTCACGTCCAAGTCCACTTTCTTTAAAGCCGCCAAACGGCGCTTGTGGTGTAGAAGGTAGTCCATCATTTAGTCCTACAATACCATATTCTAAAGCTTCAGCAATACGAATAGCTTCTGAAATATTTTCAGTGAACACATAAGCTGCTAATCCGTAAGGCGAGTTATTTGCACGGCGAATAACTTCTTCTTCTGTTTGATACGTCGCAATTGGAGCAATCGGTCCGAATGTTTCTTCGTACATACAAAGCATATCATCCGTTGCACCATCTACAACCGTAGGCTCAACAAAAAGTCCGCTTCCCTCTTCGCGTACAGCCCCTCCAGTTAAGACGTTTCCACCTTTTGCTACAACATCATCTAAGTGGCGCTTTACTTTTTCTAACGCTTTTTCATCGATTAAAGGTCCGATATCCGTACCTTCTTCTAAGCCGTTTCCGACTTTCAGCTGACTAACGGCTGCTGCAAACTGCTCTGCGAACGGTTTAGCAATAGACTCGTGCACGTAGATGCGGTTTGTACATACGCATGTTTGACCAGCGTTACGGAATTTAGAAGCAATTGCATTTGTTACTGCTTTATCTAAATCAGCATTTGCTGTTACGATAAACGGAGCGTGTCCTCCTAATTCTAAAGACACTTTTTTAACCGTATCAGCTGCTCCGCGCATTAACAGTTTACCTACTTCTGTAGAGCCCGTAAACGATAGTTTGCGTACGCGTCCATCTTGAAGCCACGCTTCTCCAATCGCTTTTGCATCTCCTGTAACTACATTCATTACGCCTTTTGGAATACCTGCTTCCTGCGCCAACTCTGCTAGACGAAGAGCCGTTAGTGGCGTTTGTTCTGCCGGTTTAATAACCGCTGTACATCCAGCTGCTAGAGCTGGGGCTACTTTACGCGTAATCATAGCTGCCGGGAAGTTCCAAGGTGTAATAGCTGCCATAACTCCCACAGGCTGCTTATGAGCAAATAATCGTTTATTAGGAGAAGAAGCTGGAATTGTTTCTCCGTAAATGCGTTTTCCTTCTTCTGCGTACCATGAAACGAATCCGTTGGCATAGCCAATTTCACCTTTTGCTTCTTTAAGAGGCTTACCTTGCTCGACTGTCATGATTTCAGCCAGTTCATCCGTGTGTTCTTCGATCAGCTGATGCCATTTAAATAATAATTTACCGCGCTCTTCTGCTGTTTTTTTAGACCATGTTTGAAACGCTTCATAAGCAGCATCTGCTGCTAGCTTTGCTTCTTTTTCTCCGCCTTTTGCAACGGTAGCTACTACTTCATTTGTTGCTGGATTTACCACTTCGTATGTATCATTTGCCGAAACAAATTCTCCGTTAATATATAAGTTTGCTTGCTTCATATTTCTTCACTCCCTGCTTAAATTTATCTACTCACTGTTCGGTACTGTCCGACACATATTTTCGAATTTTACGGCTCGCTTGTGATTGACTAATACCAAGCTGTTCGGCTACTTTGTAAGATGACCTATGCTGTTCAAACGCCTTGATGACCATTTCTTTTTCCACATGTTCAATCATTTCAGGAAGCGTATGCACAGGTGGATCGATAGCAAACTCTTTTGCAAATGGCAAGTCTTTAAGCGTAATCATTTCTTCTCCTGTAACAACCAGACGCTCAATGATATTTTCCACTTCGCGAACGTTTCCTTTCCATTCCTGCCCTAAAAATGCGTCTAATGCCTTTGGTGATAAGCGTACATTACGTTCGTATACCGTATTAAAATGATGAAGAAACTGATAGACAAGAGGCAGAATATCTTCTTTTCGCTCTCGTAAAGGTGGGATCGTAATTGGCACCACGTTAAGTCGATAGTACAAATCACGTCTAAACTTTCCTTCTTCGACCATTTGCTCCAGGTTTTGATTCGTAGCAGCAATAATTCGTACGTCTATTGATACTGCTCTTGTTGAGCCCACGGGACGAATTGTACGGTCTTGCAGTACATGGAGCAACTTACTTTGTGCTGAAAGAGAAAGTTCACCAATCTCATCTAGAAAAAGCGTGCCTTCGTTCGAAAGCTCAATGATCCCTTTTTTCCCTTCGCGAAATGCTCCAGTGAACGTACCGCCTTCATAGCCAAATAGCTCTGACTCAATAAGCTGTTCAGGAAGCGCTGCACAATTAAGCTCATGATACGGCTGCTGTTTTCTTGTACTAAGCTGATGAAGCAGTTTTGCTACTCTGCTTTTTCCTACCCCTGTTTCTCCAAGTAAGAGAACGGTTGTATTTACAGAAGCCACTCGTTGAATGGTTGAAAAAACTTTTTTCATCGCTTCGCTTTTTGTTACGATTCCTTCTAAATCTACGGATTCGTTTAACTCTTTTTTATAGTTTTCAAGCTGTTCTTCCATCTCTTCTACTTTTCGTTTTAATTCCATTAAGTCTGTGAGATCTCGAGAATAGCTAATAACACTTTTCAATTGCCCGTCATTAGTAAATACTGGCCTAGTCCGCACATGAAGATATCGGCCTGAGTTTGTTTTTTGAACCAATTCAATTGCTTGATTAGATTCAATCACCTTTAACGTGGCCGAAGGATAAAAGATGCCCATTTCCTGAAGTTCTTTTACGTGCTTTCCAATAAAATCTTCCACTTTCAAAGCATAATTTTTTTCACACTCTGAATTTACAACTAATACATACCCATTTGCATCAGTTACAAAGATTTCATCAAATGATGACTCAAATATATCGTAAAGTTCGTCGTTAATTTGCTGAATCTGCTTTTTATGAATGGTCATTTGAATCACCTTTTCGTCAAAAAATAATTATTATTTTATTTTATCAGAAAATGAAAAATCTATAAATAGAGTGTCCAAACATATCCATTCTTTGTGATTCATGAAGAATGAGTGAAGAGTTCTCTCTTCACTCATGCCTCAATTTCTCTTATACTTCAACCGTTTGCTGCACGCTTGCTTCTAGTGCTGCTTCAAAAATAGCTAAGCCTTCTTCTAGCTGCTCATCTGTAATAACAATCGGCATTAAGATACGAAGAACGTTTCCGAATACTCCCGCGCTAAGCAGTAATAATCCACGTTTGTTTGCTTCTTTTACGATGCGCTGTGTAAGCTCTTTATCCGCTTCTTTTGTTTCGCGGTCTTTCACAAGCTCGATAGCAGACATAGCTCCTAATCCGCGGATATCACCGATACAGTCATATTTTTCTGCTAATTTTTCAAATCGTGATGTTACCACTTTTCCAAGGTACTCACCGCGTTCATTTAGCTTTTCTTCTTCAATGATATCAAGTACAGCTAAAGCCGCTTCACATCCAAGAGGGCTTCCGCAGTACGTTCCGCCAAGCTCACCAGGATTAGATTCATCCATGATTTCAGCGCGGCCGATGACACCACTAATCGGTACACCAGCTCCTAGTGATTTAGATACTGTAATTAAATCTGGTGCAACGTCAAAGTGTTCAATACCGAAGTAGCGGCCCGTACGTGCAAAACCAGCTTGAATTTCATCTGATACAAATAAAATTCCGTGCTCTTTACATAATTGATACACTTCTTGCACAAAACGTTTACCTGGAACAATGAAACCACCTTCACCTTGAATTGGCTCCATTACAACAGCTGCAATCGTTTCTGGTGCTACTTCTGTATTTAAGAAGTTTTTGAATTCAGTAATCATAAACTCTTCGTATGCTTCAACTGATAATCCTTGTGGGCGGCGATACTCATAAGGATATGGAGCTTTGTATACTTCAGGAGCAAACGGTCCAAATTCATATTTATATGGCTTTACTTTACTTGTCATTGTCATTGTCATTAATGTACGGCCGTGGAAACCGCGGTTAAATGAAATAATTCCTTGACGCTTTGTATATTTACGAGCAATTTTCACTGCATTTTCTACAGCTTCTGCTCCGCTATTTAAAAGTAATACTTTCTTGTCAAATTCACCAGGAGCAATTGCTGCTAGTCTTTCTGCAAGCTCTACATATGACTCATACATCATGACATTAAATCCTGTGTGAATAAAACGGTCTACTTGCTTGTGAAGCGCTTCTTTCACTTTTGGATGACTATGACCTACATTGATTGTGCCAATTGCCCCTACGAAATCAATAAACGTATTGCCATCGACATCTTTAACGATCGCCCCTTCAGCCGTATCAGCAAATGTCGGAATGCCATAACTTACACCTTTCGGAATGGCACGGTGTCTTCTATCTAATAATTGCTTTGCATTTTCTCCCGGTAAATTTGTTGCTACTTTGCTAAAAGTTTGACTCATTTTTTATCTTCCTCTCATATTAAATAATTCTTCAATTAGTTTATATGCAAAAATCGTGCCAACTTTTAAAAGGCGGAAAAATAAGCATTTTTAGATAATTCTAACGATAATTCACTTATCTATAAGTCAATATAAACTTATCGATAAGTCAAAAATGACTCTCTTTTCACATAAAGTGCAGGAATTTTATATTGCCATAAAAGGAACAAGGCTTTTATAATAAATGTATAAATATAGTAATGTTATGATTAATCTCTTTATAAAGGAGTGAAAAATATGCTAGAGGGCTGGTTTTTATGGGTTATTTTATTTTGGGTTGTCTTTTTAATGAGCATGTTTGCTATCGGCGGATTTTTTATGTTCAGAAAATTTTTAAAGCGCTTACCAAAAGAAGACGGCATGTCTGAACTTGATTGGCAAGATCACTATCTTTCCAAAACCATTCACCTTTGGTCAGCGGATCAAAAGCAGCTATTAAACGTTCTTGTTGAACCAGTACCTGAACTATTTCGCGATGTGGCCAAACAAAAAATTGCAGGGAAAATTGGGGAACTCGCACTTGAGGAACAAGCCGCCTCTATAACAGAAGACTTAATCGTACGTGGATACATCTTAGCTACGCCTAAACGTGATCATAAATTTTTATTAAAAACATTAAAAAAGCAAAAAATAGATGCCGTCCCCTATCAGCATTTATTTTAAATCAAAAAAGGTGGCTGCGTAGCCACCTTTTTTAATTTAATATCGTTGTATTTCCAAGACGATCATTGTGCAGCTTTCGTTCGAGCTTTTTGTACGATGTGTACATCGCAATGCGCCAAGGTACAATCATACCAAATGCTAAAATCCAGAACATACCGCCAAGCTGGCCAACATCAATTGAAGAACTTAAATATATTTTCATTGCAATTCGAATAATAAGCAAACCAATAATAATGAATGCAAAAGCTTTTGAACGCTTCAAGTAAATATGATCGTCACGAATTTCAAATTTAGACGTTTTAATTAACAGGATTGAGAAGATCATGCCTGCTATTAACGCCTCAAGCAGTTCTGCACCCGTTACTCGAAACATTGGAAAGATAAACATTAACGCTCCCGTACTCATAAAAAAAGGCGGAAGTATAATTTTTTTTGCATTCGTTGGTTTATCAGCGGCTTTCATTCGAACAACTAATATGAAAGAAGCCATAAAAATTGCGACAAGTGTTGAAGCAATAACCAATGAAATCCTTCCTTTACTATAGTTTAGTGTGTACTTATATTATAATCCAAAAAACATCAGAAGTAAAAGTGCAACAAAAAACAGAAGAGGATCTCTTCTGTTTTTATTTAGTAGAGGTAATATCTGCTTTTGCTTTTTGCTTTTGTTTTTGCTTTTTCATTGCTTTTAGTAAGAACCCGCCTTTAAATTTACGCGGCTCGTATGAAATAATGAAAGCACGAGGCTCATATTCTTCAATGAATGCTAATAGCTCTTCTTCTCTACTTCTTTTTGTTAAAATGTCTAATCTATAGCGTGCACTGTCTCTTCCTTCACCTTGATACACAGTAACACCAAAACCTTCCTGTCGAAGGCGGTTAATTAACTCTTCATTTTTGGTCATAAGGTTAACTAAGAATGTTGTATATCCGATAGCAAGCCTAGATTCGATATAACTTCCAAGTATAATTCCCACTCCAAATCCAACTGCGTATACAACCATAGCAAGCGTGCTTTGATCTCCTGAAAATACTAGGGATAAGCCAAATACATAAATTAACGCTTCAACAAATCCAAAAACCGAGGCATACATACTCATACCTTTGACTAAAAAAATTGTGCGCAGCGTCAAGATCGGTACATAGATCAGTTGCAAAAGCAAGATTAACAAAATATCTTTCAATTTATACACCTCTTTTTAACAATTAAAAATATGACGATTTCATTGTATCACTCCGTATTTATAGAAGATATAGTAAAAATAAATTTTTTCTATATATTTTTTCGAGTCATATTCTTGCTTATTTCCTAAGAGCTAAAATGAACGTTTGGTCTTTAAAAAACAAAAAAGAACCTGCCAACTTCCAGATTCTTTTTTGTATCATTTTCCCTTTTTAAAAGCCCGTAAACCCTCCAAATACGCTCGTTGTATAAATAATAATTTTTGTCATCCAGTCAAAATATAAAATAAACCCCATGCCAATCATTGCGTATCCGCCAACTTTCATCATGGAATTCATATGTTTTTTTAACCAGTTCATTTTTCCAATAAAGAATGTCATGATAAAGAACGGAATAGAAAACCCAAGTGAATACGTTATCATGTACAAAAGACCGGAGCCTGGGTTTGTCGCTGCAAGCGCCATAACCGATACTAAAATAGGTCCCGTGCAAGGAGTCCAGCCGGCAGCAAAAGCCATACCAATAAAAGAAGAACCTAAGAGTCCAGCCGGCTTATTGGCGAATTGAACTTTATGTTCCTGCATAAGAATTCGAGGCTTAAAAATCCCTAGTACAACTAGACCAAAGAAAATAATAAGAATAGCGCCAATCTGCCGAATTAAATCTTTATAGTTAAAAAACCACTGACCAATAAAGGATGTCGCAAAACCAATCATAATAAAGATAACAGAAAATCCCAGAAGAAAAAAAGCTGTGTGAATAAAAGCTTTGCGCTGATGTGACTTAGCGCCTTCCTTTAGCTCGCTGACTGATACTCCCGTTATGTACGATAAAAAAGCTGGATACAAAGGCAAACAGCAGGGTGAAATAAACGATAAAAAGCCTGCGCCAAATGCCAAAAATAAATTTAAATCTCCCACATTTCCCACTTCCCTTTTTTGTTCTTTTTGTTCTTTTTCGTTACCATTTTGTAACCAAATTGTCTTATCTCACTTCTTTCAAATAGTACCATTATCTTGTATAATTAGGTAAACGACTTGTTAGAAGGGATACATAGCATTGGCCAAAAAAGATATTCTATTAGCGATTGAAAAGAAACGAGAAGAACTCATCCGCATAGTCCGAGTAAGTGGATTAAACTCTCCACCTGCTATTAAACATAGTCAAGAATTAGATCATTTATTAAACGTTTACAATGAATTCCCTGCTCAAACAACAGAAACAACCTCTTCATGAAGGTTGTTTCTTTTTTTCACCTTCACTCTATCAATTCTTTATAAATCTCTTTTACTCCTGTTTCTTTATTGAAATTTTCCTCTTTTTCACTGTGCTGAAGCTGATACATATTATAGTACAAACCGCCTTTATCTAGCAGTTCAGCATGCGTTCCTTTTTCGACGATTTTCCCTTTATGCAATACTAAAATACAATCGGCGTGTTGAATAGTTGATAAACGATGTGCAATCGCAATCGTTGTGCGGCCTTTTCCCATATCTCTTAACACTTCTTGAATCGCTTCTTCCGTTTCTGTATCGATATGGGCTGTTGCTTCATCAAGAATAAGGATTTTAGGGTTTCGAATCACCGTTCTTGCAAATGCTAAGAGCTGACGCTGACCGCTTGATAAAGTTGAACCTCTTTCCACTAGCACTTCATTATACTTATTAGGAAGAGCTTCGATAAATGCGTGAGCTTGCACAAATTTCGCCGCTGCTTTTACTTGCTCATCAGAAAAATGGTCTTCATGCAGCGTAATATTTCGCTTTACGGTATCGGCAAATAAAAAGGCATCTTGCAGCACCAGCCCTACCTGATCTCGAAGCTGTTTATTTGAAAAGGACGACAGTGGTTTATTATCGATCAAAATGTCTCCTTTTTGCTGCTCATAAAAACGCATTAATAAATTAATGATGGAGCTTTTCCCGCTTCCAGTATGGCCTACTAAAGCCACTGTTTCTCCTTCGTTTACCGTAAATGATATATCAGAAAGCACATCTCGAACACCGTCATAGGAAAACGTGACGTTTTTGAATTCTACCGTTCCTTTTTGTACCCCCTGCTTTTGTTCTCCTGTCATCACTGGATTTTTTTCTTCCTCATCCATCAAATCAAATACCCGGGAGGCTGATACCATCGCTTGCTGATACATAGAAAGACGCTGCATCATTTCATTAACGGGCTCAAAAAAACGATCCAAATAGTTGATAAACGCGTAAAGAACACCAATTTTAACAGGACTGTCAGCTACGGAAATGCCAAAATAACTGAGCACAAGAATAACGGCTAAAATATAAAGAATTTCGACAGCAGGCCTCAGTAGCAAACCATCTAACTTAATATTGCGCATGCCCGCTTTGTAGTGCTCATCATTAATTTCTTCAAATTCCGAGCGAAGCCGCTTTTCTTGACGAAATAATTGAATAATGGACATGCCTTGCAAAGACTCATGAAGCTTGGCATTTAACTGACTTAGCTTTTCTCGGAGCTGTCCGTAGTAAATAGCGCTGTAATGCTGATAAAGCTTCATAAGTCCCCAAATAAACGGGAGAAGAACTAAACAGTAAAAAGCCAGCTTCACATCTAGCATAAACATCGCTATAAAAATACCAATCAAAAATACCCCATTTTGAATAAAAACCGCGATGACTTCTACAAACATTTCTTTCATAGCTTCCGTGTCATTTGTAATTCGAGAAACAAGGCTTCCCGTTGGCGTGTTGTCAAAAAAGCGAAGCGCCAGACGATGAACATGAGAAAAAACGTCAATTCGAATCTGCTGAATAATTTGAAGCGCAATTTTCTGAAACTGCAGAAGCTGAAAGTATTGAACGACAATTTTTAAAAGCTGTAAAAGCAAATAACTGCTTGCAAGCCACACCAGAGGCTGAAAAGGCAAATACTTAGGAGTTAAATAATCGTCAATGAAAATTTTAATCAAAATGGGCCCTAATAAATCAGCAGCCGTAGCAATTAATAATAGAGTGAACGCTAAAAAAAATGATTTTTTATGCGGAATTGTATAGTGAAACAGACGTTTATGTACCGAAGAATGCTCAATTTTCATTTTTCGTCTCTCCTTCTTCTACCGCACGTTCAAGCTGCTGTCTATCGTACATATCCTGATACCAGCCGCTCACGCTAAGCAGTTCCTCATGAGTTCCTCGCTGAATAATTTTCCCTTTATCAAGGACAAGAATCAGGTCTGCATGAGTAACCGAGCTCAGCCGATGCGCTGTAATAATCGTTGTTCGATTTTGACGTTTTTGCCTCAACGCTTGTAAAATACCCGCTTCCGTTTTTCCATCTACCGCTGATAGCGAGTCATCTAAAATTAAAAGCTCAGGATCTAATAGAAGAGCTCTTGCAATCGAGATACGCTGTTTTTGTCCACCAGATAACGAAACGCCTTTTTCACCTACTATTGTTTGATAGCCATCTGTAAAATCGAGGATGTCTTTATGTACATTTGCAACTTTAGCCGCTTCTTGGATTTCTTGATTGCTTGCGTCTTCTTTTCCGAACGCGATATTAGCAGCGACTGTTGTTGAAAACAAAAAGTGATCTTGAGGAACATATCCAATGCTTTTGTACAGTGAATCAAAAGCATAATCTTTAATGTCTTTTCCTCCCCATAAAACAGCTCCGTCGCTTACATCAAATTCACGAAGCAACAGCTTTAAAAGCGTGGTTTTCCCAGCACCCGTCTTTCCGACAATCCCTAACGTTTGACCGCGAGAAAGTGTAAAGTAAATTTCGTTTAACGTGTATTCGTCTTCTTTACCATACGAAAACCTATGAATAACAGCTTCAATATTTCCTGTTGGCAGTTCAACACTAGGATGCGCTGCTTCTTCAATCGAATTTTCTTCTTTTAATAAAGAAAATACCCTGTCATATGATGCTCTTCCTCGTTCCACAATGTTAAATAGCCAGCCAAACGCGAGCATCGGCCAAATAAGAAGGCCCAAATAAGTTGTAAAGGTAACAAGCTGTCCCAGTGTTAACTCTTCACTAATCACCATCTTGCTGCCAAAAATAAGAGCAAGTAAAAAAGAAAGTGCTACAATAATCGAAATGGTCGGATCAAACAATGCATCTACTCGTGCTACTTTCATGTTCTTTTGAACAACATCTGCAGACTTCATACGAAATTCTTCGACATCAGCTGCTTCTTCCCCAAACGTCTTAATGACTTTAATTCCGCTAATGCTTTCTTGAACCTTATCATTTAAAGTAGAAAATGCTGCTTGTGCGTGATGAAACCGCGCATGAAGCAATGTACCATAGTAACTTGTTAAAACGGCCATAAGCGGCATAGGAATAAGGCAAATAAGCGTTAATTTCCAGCTGATTGTTAGGGCCATTGTGCATAGAACAAGCCCTCCTGTGACAATGGAATCCACGAGCGTCAAAACGCCCGAACCTGCAGTTTGTTGAATAGCTTGAATATCATTTGTTGCATGGGCCATCAAATCCCCAATTCGCCGCCGCTGATAAAAGGCCTGATTCATCCTGGTAAAATGAGTGTAGAGGGTATTTCTCAGCTGCTTGGCTAGTTTAACAGATGAACCAAATATCATAATACGCCATATGTATCTTGTGAAATAGGCCACAACAGCAGCTCCTAGCAAAATGCCAACCATCTGCATTAAGCGCTTTCCATTCAGCGTCCCTTCTTTAATGCCATCTACCGTTAAACCAATAATTTTAGGCGGGAGAAGTTCTAATGCTGCCACAATAATAAGCAGCGCTATCCCCGTTATGTAAGACTTTTTTTCCTGTTTGAAAAACCACCATAACTCTCGAAAAATTTTCATCGTATCCCCCTAGCCCTACAACCATTTTCTTATCTCTATCATAAAACAAAAGACACCCTTCTGAATAGAGAGTGTCTGTCCAATTAACCATTATTTAATTTGGCCGTTCATTGCTTTCATCATTTGGTTAATTTTTTTCTGCGATGGTTTCATGCCCATTTGCATCATCATCATTTTTAACATTTGTTCATTAATTGGTGGATTTTTCTTCAGATAGCTCATCATATACTTACGAGCAATGAAAAATCCTAGCGCTATCCCAACAATTAATGCTAGAACACCAACTAGAATATACATTCCCATGGTATTACTTCCTCCTTCGTGTTGTCTAACTTACAGTGTACTAGACCATACGCTATTATACAATATTTCCGTTCCAATTTCCTTAAATAATTACACAAATTTTCTTGTTTTCACAGGCCTCAGCCAGCCGTATTCATCCGTTCCATAATTCACTGCTAAAAAACAAGGATCTAGCTTGCGTAATACTTCAAAAAAAGCTGTCTCAGCATCAACATTGCCATCTCCTTCAATTGTTATACAGCGATTCGTTAATTTTATAGATGCTCGACTTTTTTTATGAGGATACTCCAGCACAAACGTCTCTTGATGAGTAAAAAAATGAGGATAATGAGAAAACGCCTGAAGTAATTCTCGTTGAATAAATGAATTGGGCAGTTGGCGAGTAATGTAATGAACTTGTTTTTGTAAATGCGTTTCCTGCAAGTGACGTTTCATTTTATATTCAATCAGCAGCTGATAAATGAGCTTTTCTCTTCGAAAATAGGATGATGCAACTTCTTCCTCCATTAAATATACTTCATACGTTCTCACGATTCATCCTCCCTTTCGGCTCGTTCTTTTTTGTACTATTATACCGAATGGTGTACGCAATGCTTGTCTATCGATGAAAAAATTTCTTTGTTTTTTTGTCGAAAAAAAAGAGCAGACCATAGGAGTCTGCTCTTTCTTGTGAAAAAGAATTATGCATTAAGCAAGCTTTTCACTTTTGCTACTACATTTTCAACTGTAAAACCAAATTCTTTCATGATTGTTTCACCAGGAGCAGATGCACCGAAGTGATTAATACCAAGAACTTGTCCCTCGTCTCCAACATAGCGTTCCCAGCCAAGTGTAGAAGCCATTTCAATACCTAAACGTTTTTTCACTGATTTAGGGATAACACTTTCTTTGTACTCAGCAGATTGCTCTTCGAAACGATCCCATGCAGGCATACTTACTACAGATACATCAATGCCTTCTGCAGCTAATGCTTTTTGTGCTTCTACTGCTAGGCTTACTTCAGAGCCTGTTGCAAGTATTAATGCATCCGCTTGGTCTTTACCAGCTTTAGATACAACGTACGCGCCTTTAGACACGCCTTCGTATGCATTTTCTTTTGTACCTTCAAGCGTTGGCAAGTTTTGACGAGTCAATACAAGCGCCGTTGGGCGGTCAGTTGATTCTAATGCTAAGCGCCATGCAGCAGCTGTTTCATTTGCATCTGCAGGACGAACCACTGAAAGACCTGGCATTGCACGAAGTGATGGCAATTGTTCAATTGGCTCATGTGTTGGGCCGTCTTCTCCAACTGCGATACTGTCATGTGTGAATACATATGTTACAGGAAGCTTCATTAAAGCTGCTAAGCGAATTGCTGGGCGAAGATAATCAGAGAATACAAAGAATGTTCCTCCGAATACTTTTACACCGCCGTGTAGAGCCATACCGTTTAATGCAGCTCCCATTGCAAATTCACGTACACCGAACCAAATATTACGTCCGCTGTAATCAGCTGCAGTGAAGTCTTCTGAACCTTTAATCATTGTTTTATTTGACCCAGCTAAGTCAGCTGAACCGCCGAAGAATTGAGGTACAGCTTGTGCTACTGCGTTTAATACTTCTCCAGAAGAAGCACGGCTAGCTAGGCTTGAACCCGTTTCGTATGCTGGAAGCGTTTCTTCCCAGCCTTCCGGTAACTTTCCTTCTACTGCTAGTTCAAATTGACGACCTAGTTCAGGATATTTTTCTTTATACTGTGCAAATACATCGTTCCATTCGTTTTCTTTCTTTTGGCCATCTTCAGCAATTGTAGCTTTGAAGTGAGCATACACTTCTTCTGGCACATAGAAATCTTCTTCAAATGTCCATGCATAAGCTTCTTTTGTTAATTTTGTTTCATCGGAACCTAATGGAGAACCGTGCACGCCAGAAGTACCCGCGTGGTTTGGAGAACCAAATCCGATTGTTGTTTTTACTTCAATTAGCGTTGGGCGTGTTAAATCGCCTTTTGCTTCTTCAATTGCGTTTGCAATCGCTGTCAAGTCATTGCCGTCTTCAACACGAATTACTTGCCATCCGTAAGCCTTGAAACGATCTTCTACGTTCTCAGAGAACGAGCGATCTAAATCTCCGTCTAAAGAAATATCATTTGAATCGTATAAAACAACTAAGCGTCCTAATTTTAAGTGTGCCGCTAATGAAGCTGCTTCAGCAGATACACCTTCCATTAAGTCTCCGTCACCACAAATACCATACGTAAAGTGGTCTACAATTTCTAAACCTTCTTTGTTGTATGTTTCAGCTAAATGACGTTCTGCCATTGCTTTACCAACAGCCATTGCAATACCTTGTCCTAGTGGACCAGTTGTTGCATCAACACCTGCTGTATGACCGAACTCTGGATGACCTGGTGTTTTGCTTCCCCATTGACGGAAGTTTTTAAGGTCTTCAATTGATAAGTCATATCCAGCTAAATGAAGCAAGCTGTATAATAGTGCCGATCCGTGTCCTGCTGATAATACAAAGCGGTCACGGTTGAACCAGTTTGGATTCTTTGGATTGATGTTCATAAATTTTGTCCACAATGTATACGCCATTGGAGCAGCTCCCATTGGCATACCTGGGTGACCTGAATTTGCTTTCTCAATCGCATCGATTGATAAAGTACGAATTGTTGCAATCGAAAGATCTTCAATACGTTGTGTCATACTCTTCATTCCTTTCAAAACTATGTACATATGTTATCATACTAATGATTTGCTTATTTGTACAATACTTGAACCAAAAAAATTTCCACTTTTACAGTTTTTGTGTGCCTTATTAAAAATATACAAAAAACTAGAGGGAACTCTCCCTCTAGTTTTACTAGAACGTCTTAGTGAAGACGCTTCTTTTTGCTCTCTTTTAACTTCTTAGGCGTAACATCTTTACCTTCCTCGTCCACAACTTTAATCGTATGAAGGTGGTTTGTCATAGATTGTCGGAAAACTTTTAAATATTCCTGACGTAGCTCTTGCTGTTCTTTCGCTTCAGATTCTGTCAGACCTTCAGCCTTTGCCTTTTTTGAAAGAGCATTAATACGAGCAAGTTTATCTTTTGATAGCATATAAAACCTATCTCCTTATAATCAATAATTAAAATTACCGAACAGTTCCGGCAACATGTAGTCATCTTACTAAATCTCTTTCGTTTTATCAAGAGATTGAGCACTCTCTTGATACTCTTGATAGCGACGATGTACCGTTGCTTTTGAAATATTATAACCAAAACCTTTTAGCGTAACTGAAATTTCAGCAAAGGTTAAGCCGTTATGACGAAGGCGGACAATTTCTTCAATCGGCGCTTCTTTTTTTTCTCTTCCTGAGTTAACTCCTTGATTTTTTAAATTTTGCTGCGGACGATAACCGTTTTCTACGGCTCTTTTCATTCCTCTTTTAATTTTAGCGTTATGTAATTTCCGCTGATGCTCTTCCACTAAGCTAATAATATCTAACACCATCGAATCAGATTCTGAAAGCTGAAGCTGACCTTGATGACTAATCGTATAGATCGTAGCATTTTCTTTATGAAAAGCATGAAGAAGCGCGATTCGGGCATTTCCTCTGCCTAATCGCGTTTCGTCTTGAATGAGCAGCACAGATATTTTTTCTTCTTTCATTGTATGAAGAACATCCAATATACCCTCTCTGTCTACGTCATATCCGCTTGCTTTTTCCATTACGACTTTTTTTACGTTTAGATGGTGAAGATCAGCAAGCTTTTTTAATTCTTCTTGCTGGCGCTGTAAAGATGTTTCTTGGGTTTTTTTATCCGTACTTACACGGCAATAAATAATGGCGTCCACTTTTATCACGACCTTTTCGGCTTCTAACAATATTCAGGAACGGCCGTTACACACTACTGTTCAATTGCCACTTGATTATGTAACTCTTTTTTTAAAACAGGAATATATAATTTATCTCCAGGAGATAAAGACTGGGCAGTGTCTGAGTTTAGATCATTGACGTCTTCAACCCATTTGACAAATTCATTGGTGGTCAAATGATGGTGATTATGATACTTGTTGGACAAGTCCCAAAGCGTATCTCCTTTTGTAATAGTAACCGTTGAATATTTGTCTAAATCTACTTTATCCGCTCCTAAAACCAGCGTCAATACATATGTAAGTGCAGCGATAACTGCAAAAAAAATAGCGTAATGTTTCATAGAATGTAAGAATTGGTGCATATTATGATCCCCCTATCAGAATATATGTTCTTATTTTATTGAGAACATTTGTTTCTGTCAATGGAATTCTTCGAACTTATGTTTGTATATTGACACATCACGTGGTATAATTCACCTAAAGAATAGCTAAAATCGAGGTGAAAAATATGAAGCTATCAAAACGTCAACAAGACATACTAGATTTTATTAAGCACGAAGTAAAATTAAAAGGTTATCCGCCTTCTGTTCGTGAGATTGGGGAAGCGGTGGGATTAGCCTCTAGCTCCACTGTACACGGGCATTTAGCTCGTTTAGAAAGCAAAGGGTTAATTCGCAGAGATCCAACAAAACCAAGAGCAATCGAAGTTCTTCAACTAGACGAAGTAAACATCCCTAAAAGCAATGTCATTAATGTTCCTGTTATCGGTAAAGTAACAGCGGGTCTTCCTATAACAGCCGTTGAAAATGTGGAAGAATATTTCCCTCTTCCAGATAAATTCGTTTCTCCAGATGATCATGTATTTATGCTTGAAATTATGGGAGAAAGTATGATTGAAGCAGGTATTCTAGATGGCGATATGGTAATCGTACGTCAGCAGCAAACTGCTAATAACGGAGATATTGTGGTCGCTATGACCGAGGACAACGAAGCAACGGTAAAACGTTTCTTTAAAGAAGAAAATTTCGTTCGTTTACAGCCTGAAAATTCAACGATGGCGCCTATTATTCTTCGCCACGTAACGATTTTAGGAAAAGTCACTGGTGTATATCGCACGATTCACTAATTACACACTGTATGTAAAACCAACTAATCATGATGTTAGTTGGTTTTTTACGTTTGTTTTCTAAAAAAATTGGCATATTATAAATGATACGTCGAATCATTACAGGCAGGTAGAGCGGTTTTTATAAAGCCTGTTTTACCTTTTACTTTCTGTCTGCATTTTTTCGACTCTCAAAAAAAATACAACCGACTATAAGAAGGATGTAGTTTATGACCAATACACCAAGGAAAACAGAACCATTTCAAACTATTATGCCTACCAAAGCAATGAACATGTTTCTTTTTCCTTTTTCCTTTGATCGAAAAAATAAAGAGCAGCTTGTTCATGCACTAGAAGCAAATATGTTTGAGTTTTTTTCCATTCAAAACAAACATGTAGAAAAAGAATACTACGGAGAACAGTATTACGTATCTCATGATAGCTTGGATCAATATTTTCTTCCTTACATTGAATGTATTCTATTTCCTGATTCGTGCGAAAAAGAAGGCTTGCTTCGATTTTCAAAAAAAATAGACCATACCGTTACGCTACAAACTTCCTCCACCACCGTGTCTAGCAACGTGCTGTCTGTGGATGTTTTTTTATGTCCTTTTGAAATTGGCGTCATGACCATTCGCACTGAGATGAGTCATAATCATTACACCTATGATGACATTTTAGAATTCATGAATCATTTTCGTGTATTAGAACCGAAGCTTGCTGAAGAGCATGGATCCACCATTACCTATGAACATCATCGCTATAGCAAAGTACAGGATTATATTTTTTCACAGCTCGCGCCATTTTTGAACGAACACATCAAAAAAGAAGCGACGCGTGAACAGCACGTCGGGAGTCTTCCTTATTTTATCGATGAACGGATGTTTGTATTAAGTTATGTAACGGTAAATCAAGAGCAAGAAATTAACTCCACAACTTTATTTCGTACTGGGCAGCTAAATAGCTATACGCCTGACGGGAAACCGTTTATCTCTGCACACAACCATGAGTATATTAAAACGTATAATACCAAACACGTGTATTCCAGATGGGCTCCTGAAACCTATTACGTTATAACAGACCATGTGTTTTCGTGTATTTCTAAATCGACAGACTCTAAAACGGATCAGCTTTTGATGAATCATCTATTTGGCCAGCATTACTATAATTTATTTTTGCATTTTTTCTATAAAATCGTGTTGCTAAAACTATCCTATGAGTATTCTCAGCTCACGTTTCATAAAAATTCAGAGGGCATCGAGCGACTAATTCGCTCTATTACTGTATTTTCAGGTAAATATTTATTTTTAGAAATTAGCTCTCGCACGGAAGGTCAAGAGTTTTCTGAGCTCTTTAAAAAAATCTTCCACATCAATTCTCTTTATCAAGAAGTCAAAGAAACCCTTGGTACTTTGTATCAAAATCAAGAGAAAATCGCGGCCAAGCGTCACAATTACTTATTATTAATTTTAACGATTTATACCGTTCTTTCCGGTATTTACGGAATGAATTTAGTTATTAGCAAGCTAAAGGGAAACATCAATTGGGATAGTATGAAGCAGTTTTCTATCTTTGAATATATCGCTTTAATAGTAGCTTTATCAGGAATTCTGATCAGCATTAGTCTCGGAGTGAGTTCCCTATGGAATTTATTAAAAGATCGATTTAAAACATAAAAGCTGTTCCCATCAGAAAACACATGATAAAAAAGAAGAGATTGAGACATAACTAAATCAAGCGAGTCTAAAGGGAAACAAATGAAATAAATAAGCTAGCAGGGATTGCTTGTGACACCTCTGTTGATTTCCGTGCAAGACTTCGCTTTCCGCGGGCGGCCGGTGAGCCTCCTCGTCGCTTGCGCTCCTGCGGGGTCTCACCCCTTCCGCTTTTCCCGCAGGAGTCTTCGTCTTGCCCTCCAATCAACTGCTGGAAAGAACTAAACAAATGAAACCTACGTTCACCATAAAAAACGAACCATCAAACATGATGATTAATGGTTCGTTTTTCCCTTCGACTAAAATCCTTTTTTTCCAACCTCTTTTATCTATTACTAAATCACTGTCTACTCCGCTGAACCTTTTATTACACGTTGTGCCGCTGTTGTAATTTCAGAACAATCTAATATTATACTCTATAAGAAAAATATATACAAAATAATAAAATATGGTATCATAGGGTAGGAATTTTGTACCTTATCTTTGAAATAATTTGCAGGAGGTAATATGCTTAACTCATTTTTATCCAAAAGCCTGATTCTTTTATGTGTCATGATTCTTACATGGTCTCTATGGGGCAGTTATAGTGCGATGACAAATTCATTGGACTTAAAAGGCTTGGCTTTAAGTAATTCATTTATTATTGAAGGAATATGTATCACTTTCCTTGTCATTTTTCTAATAGCTATTGCAAGTAGATACATGAACAAAACTGTTTTTTTTATTTCACTGATTGTTTTGACCTTAGGTGTTCGATTAGCATGGATGCTTTCTGTTCAAACACCTGTAAAATCTGACTTTCTTGTCATGCTAGATGCCGCACGTAATATCGCAAAAGGAAATTATGAATTTAACCAAAGCGTTTATTTCACTACATGGGTATATCAGCTAGGCTTTTCATTCTATGAATCTATTGTTATTCGCTGTTTTGGAGATAGCATTTTCACATTAAAATTGTTAAATATTTTTTATTCTACTGGAACCGTTATTTTTATTTATCTAATTGGCGCTAAAGTATTTAACGAACTTGCTGGGAGAATGGCAGCTTTCCTATATGCGTTCTACATTCCGAACATTCTCTACAGCTCAGTGTTAACCAATCAGCATTTAGCTACTTTTTTATTTTATGCAGCTTTTTACCTTATTATAAAAAGATTTGCTCATAACAAGTTTAGCTGGCTTTATATTGGTCTTCTATTGTCGTTAGGAAATTTAATGCGCCCTCTGGGACCCATTATTATCGTTGCTGTTTTCATTTATTTCATCTTGCAAATTCTTCAACCTTACATTGAAGCGAAGGATGCTGCTGAGTTAAAAACTCGTCGAAAGAAAATAGGAAAAAACCTCGTAGGCGTACTGGCTACTTTTTTTATTGCAAATGCGCTGATCAACTACTCTTTTGTAGCGAGCGGTATTTCTAAATATCCTTTAAGTAACAGAGATCCTTTATGGAAATTCGTTATTGGCTTTAATTATGAAACAAGCGGTTCTTATTCTTCAGAGGATGCTAGTCGTTTTATGGGTATGCCAATTGGAGAAAAACGAGCTGAAGCAGAAAAAGAAGTAATTAAAGAGCGAGTAGCAGATAAAGAGCAACTTTTAGATCTCTTTCACATTAAATTCCTGAATATGTGGGGAGGAACGGATGCATCTACATTTTGGAGTATTTCATTAACTCCTCAAGAAGATGTACCTTTTAATAAAGAGAAATTAATTAGTGCTGCTCAAAGTTATGAAAGAATCATTTACGTTTCAACTACTATTCTTTCCATTATTGGACTTATATGTTTATTCCTGAAGAAGCAGGATAAATATCCGTATACACTGTTTTTATTACTAATCATAGGATACGTTCTTATTCACTTGCTTATTGAAATTCAAACTCGCTATCGATTCTTTATTTTTCCAAGCTTTATGCTGCTCGAAGGGTTTGGTATTTCAGTGATTCTATCTTATTTACTAGTACGGTTTACTAAAAATAAGCCACAGGCAAAATGTGAAGAGATAAATTAAATGGAAGGGATTATGCAACCGTGATAAAATTCCTGAAATTCGGATTCGTAGGTATAATGAATACCCTGCTCACTATTATCAGTTACTTAGCACTCATTCATTTTGATATGAATTATATATTGGCTAACGTACTATCCTATTTCATTGGCGTCATAAACAGCTACTATTGGAACAAATCGTGGGTGTTTCAAGCAACTGTACATAAATGGATGTTAGCTCAATTTTTCATCGTAAACCTTATTACTTTAGCAATTAATACATCTTGCTTATTCCTTCTTGTACACTATACACCTGCTAATCCGATAATTGGACAACTGTTGTCTACTTGTATAGGAATGTTTTTTAATTTTTTTCTTAATAAAATATGGACGTTTAAGCACACAAACAATCACTCGATAGGAGGTAAAGCATGAAAGAACTAATTTCAATCGTGGTACCTATGTATTTTGAAGAAGAAGTAGCTAATGAATGCTATAATCGCTTGCTTTCCGTCATGCATGAAAATCACATTAACTATGAATTCATTTTCGTCAATGACGGCAGTACAGACCGAACAATTGAAATCTTAAAGGACGTAGCAGCTATGGATTCTAACGTAAAAATTATTGATTTTGCCCGTAATTTCGGGCACCAAACTGCCGTCACAGCAGGTATTGACTATGCTCAAGGTGATGCTATCGTAATTATTGATGCTGACTTACAGGATCCGCCTGAAATGATTCCTGAATTAATTGCTAAATGGCAGCAAGGCTATGAAATTGTATACGCAAAGCGCAAGAAGCGAAGCGGAGAGACCTTTTTTAAATTGACAACGGCTAAGTATTTTTATCGCTTTTTAAATTATATGTCCGATATTGAAATCCCAAAAGACACGGGAGATTTTCGTATTATCGACCGAAAAGTTGCGGACGTATTCAAAAAAATGACTGAACGCAATCGTTTCGTAAGAGGAATGATGTCTTGGATCGGCTTCAGGCAAACATATGTAGAATATGAGCGCGATGAGCGTTTTGCTGGTGAAACAAAATATCCTTTAAAAAAGATGATCAAGTTTGCTTCAGATGGAATTATTGGGTTTTCAACGAAACCTTTACGTTTAGTAATGGTTATTGGCTTGTTATCAGTTTTTGTATCACTTCTCGTTTTAAGTTATTCGATTGTTGTTTGGCTGATAGGTGAAAATATTCAGCCTGGCTGGACTTCGATTATGGTAGCTATCACTTTCTTTAGCGGTATTCAGCTACTTGGTTTAGGTCTAGTGGGACAATACATCGCAAGAATTTACGATGAAAGTAAAAATAGACCTATTTACGTTGTACGTGAAACTATTAACTTTTCTGCGGCTTCAACAGATTCTCAAAACGTGCGTGAAAAAGTATATAGCTAAAAAAACAAGGAAGAAAACAACTGTTTTCTTCCTTGTTTTTTATTCTTTTTGAAGCTGTAAATCGCTTGTCACCCAGTCAGGAATTCCATCATCTTCATCAAATTCAATAATGACATCCGTTATTCCTTTTTCCTGTAAAATACGATTTTCCAGACGATCTTTAATATCATCCGCTTCTGCTACTGTTAAAGAAGGATCAATTTCTACTTTTAATTCAACGTGAAGCTCTTCTCCTTCTTTCATCACCATTAACGTTTGAATATCACGCACTTGTACATCTTGCATAACAATGGCACCAATTTTCATTTCCATTTCTTTATCTGCTTCACCAAGCGCTCCGGCAGCGTTATCTAAAAATACTCGTCCTACTACAAAAAACATCATAAGACCAATTAGCATAGAAGCAATTCCTTCAGCTTGATGAAAAGGCGTAAATCGCGAAATAAAAACGGCGATTAAAGCCAATACGCCTCCTCCAGTGGCTACCAGATCTTCCATAAAAACAAGCTTAGTTGCTGGCTTTGCTTTCTTTAGATGAACAAAGCTTTGCGTAAAAACATTGACCTCTGCAGTATTCATTCCGACATCGTGCAAAATTTCTTTCATTGCCTTAAAGAGGACAAACATCTCAAGTAATACCGAGATGCCAAGTACTGCAATATTTAAAATAAAGCCTGAAGACTTCGTCGGATGAAGAATATGATGATACCCTTCTTTAATCGTTTCAAATGCCATAATTCCTACTACAAGAACCGCCCCTAATAAAACGAGATTAACCAATCGTCCAAATCCGTTTGGAAATCGTTTGGTCGGAGCTTTTTTGCTTAATGCTGAACCTATAAAAACAAAGAACTGATTTGCTGCGTCTCCTAAGCTGTGCATCGTTTCAGCAAACATCGCTACATTTCCCGTTAAAGCAAAAGCAATCCCTTTAATAATGGATATAATGGTATTAACTATAGCGGCCATCATGGCCGATTTATTTCCTTTTCGCAATAACTTAATTAATTCACTCATGCAATCCCTCCGTTTGTGCCTTTGATGAGATTCAATTATGGTTAGTGTATGTGAATTTAAAAATTAAAAACCTCCAACATATAAGTTGGAGGTTTTTAGTCATGTTTCATTATTTTTTAAAACGATAAGGTACCGTTGTAACGATTACGTTTTTACGGTAAAGCAAATGTGCTTTTAACAGCAGACTGGACTGATTATGAAGGATGTTTTGCCAGCTTTTTTTCGTGATGAACTGCGGAATAACAACCGTAATAGCCATATTATTTTCCCGGGCTTTTTCTTCAGCCATATCGATGAATCGAAACAGCGGACGCACAAGACTGCGGTATTGAGAGTGAAACGTAACAATACGAATATCAGGCTGCCACTTTTCCCACTTCTCTTCCATTCTCTTTTCACTTTCTCGGTCAAAAGCAACGTGCACCGCAATAACGGTATCACCAATCGTTCTTGCATAGTTCAATGAATTTTCCACTACCTTTGTCATTCCTGCTACAGGAACAATGACCACACTTCCTTCAAGCTTTCCAATCTTTTCTCCTTGCTTAATACGAAGCTGCTCTCCTACCGCTTCATAATGCGTATGAATGCGATGAAAAATATAAACGATAACCGGTAAGAAAACGAGCACGGACCATACTTGTGAAAACTTCGTTGTAAACAAAATGATTAGCACCGTTAAGGTAATGAGGGCACCAATTAAGTTAATGGTTAGCTTTCCTTGCCAGCCGGCCGGCTTTTCTCTAAGCCATTTGACAATCATGCCTGTTTGAGAAAGCGTAAATGGAATGAACACTCCAACTGCATAAAGAGGAATTAATTGTTCCGTCGCTCCTTTAAAAGCGACAAGTAAGACAATAGAAGCAATTCCAAGGGTCACAATTCCATTTGAATAGCCTAGTCGATCGCCGCGAATTTGAAACATTCTTGGCATGTATTTATCAGACGATAAGTTTACGGCAAGCAAAGGGAAAGCTGAAAAACCTGTATTCGCCGCTAGCACTAAAATCAGAGCTGTGGTGCCTTGAATAAAATAATAAAACCCATTTCGTCCAAATACACTCGATGCAATTTGTGATACAACCGTTTCATCTGCTTTTGGAGAAATGCCAAGCCAATAAGCTAAAAACGTGATGCCAGAAAATAAAACGGCTAAAATACCGCCCATCAGCATTAATGTATGAACAGCATTTTTTGCACCTGGATCTTTAAAGTTAGGCACTGCATTCGAAATAGCTTCTACACCAGTCAATGCCGAACAGCCTGATGAAAAAGCTTTTAATAATAAAAACAAACTAATACCTGGCACCACGGTACCGAGAGATGTATGAAGCTCAGGTGAAACTTGACCTGTCACTATTTTGAAGAAGCCCACCGCTATTAACAAAATAAGAGCAATCACAAATAAATAAACCGGATAAGCTAAGACAGAAGCGGATTCTGTTACACCTCGTAAATTTAAAACCGTAATAAAAATCACCAGCAAACACGCAATTACTACGTTATAGTGATGCAGCGTTGGAAAAGCCGAAGTTAAAGCATCGGTTCCTGCTGAAACACTCACGGCAACTGTTAAAATATAATCTACTAACAGTGATCCCCCAGCGATAAGTCCAGGATTTTCTCCTAAATTGGTTTTCGAAACAATATAAGCTCCTCCGCCTTGCGGATACGCATAAATAATTTGACGATATGAAAGAATTAAAGCCGTCAGCAGCACCAATACCCCAATCGCAATTGGAATCGAATACCAATAGGCAAGCACGCCCACTGTTGCAAGGACAATCAAAATCTGTTCTGTTCCATAAGCCACTGAAGATAAGGCATCTGATGATAAAATAGCCAGCGCTTTAAGCTTACTAAGCTTTTGATCGCCTAACTCTTTTGTTTTGAGCGGCTTTCCAATCAATAATCTCTTGAGAACTGAATAGTTCACGTAATTTCCCTCCGATGATTGCTTAGCTACTATTCACTGTTCGTTGCTAAGCTCCGTTACAAGTTCATGAATAAGTGATATTATCCCTAAAAAATACCTTTTTATGTTAAAAAAGCGCACAAAAAAAACACTAAGGGTTCTCAGCGTTTTTACACAGCTTAAACCTCCTCTCCAAAACGCTTATGGGGTTAGCTGTCGGATTCGGGCTATGAGAGTAGCCCTACCTTTTAAAAAAGGATTCACCCCAAGTGACAATGCACAAATTTGGGTCCCCCACTTCTGACGAATTAAGCGATAACAGGTCAATATAATTTTCGGTTAAAGAGTATGATCGATAACATGTTTCTTTCATAACTATCCTTTGTTCTTAGATAATATACTCCCGTACAAATGGTTTGTAAAGCATTATTTTACGTAAACGATAAAATAGTACTTAAGGCGCTTTTAAGGGGAAAACAAAAGGCCTTCTGCCTGCTTACAGAAGACCTGCTTTCTTTAACTTTTTGCTTTTAAAACGGCTGCTAGCTTGTTTTTCGTTTGAGGACCATAAATGCCATCTACATCATAAGGAAGATACACAAGCTGAAAACGTCTGACTGCATCTTTCGTTTGTACTCCATATATTCCGTCTACTGACCCTACTTTAAAATTAACCGCGTTTAATGCTCTTTGAAGCTGTTTCACTGCTTCTCCAGAATCGCCTTGTTTTAAAATTCCATTGGGAAGTGGATATTGTTCAGAAGGTGGAGTTGGTGACGGTGTTGGAGATGGGTTTGGTGAAGTTCCTGAAGGAATAACAATTGTTTTTCCAACCTTTAGGGTTAAAGGATCCGAAAGCCCTGTATTTGCTTCTTGAAGCTCCTGTACTGTTATGCCGTACTTCTGTGCAACACTGTACAGCGTATCTCCTTGCTTAATTGTATACGTTTTTTCACCTGGTTCAGAAGGTGATGGATTTGGTGTCGGTGTTGGAGATGGCGATGGATTTGGAACTGCACGACGAGGTAAATTTAAATATACGGCAATTCCTTTTGCATACGATTCACCCATGCTTTTTAAAAAAGCTTCATTTTGAAGAAGTGCTGCATCGGCGCTCCTATCAATAAAAGCTATTTCAGTTAATACTGCAGGCATATTTGTTAAGCGAAGCACCGCATAATTGGCCGATTTTCGTCCGCGATTCGGATGATTATACGACAGCAGCGTTGGCTGTACTTGCCCGTGCACAATCGATTGAAACGTTTTACTAGCATTGCTAGCGCTTCTATAAACATAATCTTCGTATCCTGTTCCTCCACCGGCATTTACGTGAATAGACATAAATGCATCTGCTCCCCACGAGTTAGCTTGAGAAGCTCGCTGAGATAACGATAAAAAAGTATCTGTGGTACGGGTGGTTTTAATCGTAAAGTCACTGTAAGTGCTATTTAAATAGCTTATTAAATATTGTTGAATTTTTAACACTAAGTTTTTTTCATACAGTCCGCTTGCTCCAACTGCTCCTGCATCTGCCCCACCATGTCCTGCATCAAGATAGATTTTTTTCATATTACTTGTCCCTCCTTATTGTTAACATATGCATGAGGGAAAAAAGTGCTACGTATACTAGCCTACTTAGTGAAAAATTACTAAAAAAGGAGATTGAGACATAACGAAATCACTTCAATCTAAAAACGAACAAATAGGATAAATGCGCTAGTATGGATGGCTTGTTACATCGCTGTTGAATTCCGTGCAAGGCTTCGCTTTCCGCGGGGGGGCTGGTGAGCCTCCTCGTCGCGTGCGCTCCTGCGGGGTCTCACCTATTCCGCTTTTCTCGCAGGTGTCCCTCCAATCAACTGCTAGAAGCAACTAAATAGATGAAATCTACGTTTACCCTACCAATAAAAAAATCCGCACAATTCATCGTGCGGTTCCCTCCCCCCTAACATACTTTTGGTCCAAATTCTATTCTGGTTGATTAAAGTATAGATCAGGAGGGTCTATTATTTATAACGTTAGGACCTATTTAAAAAGCAGAACGCCTACAACAATGAGAATAATCCAAATTGGAATGCTTATCAATATCCCTATCACTAAACCTTTAAAGAAATTTCCTTCTTTCATTTTTATTACATTCCTCTCCAACAGTATTTTCTAACGATACTATGATTGGCTGAAAACTCTCTGAAGTTATACTGAAATACAGTGCAGAGTGAACACATAAACAATCTCACTATCTGTTATACACTACTTTTACTTATAGATTCAATGAGACAAAAAGCTCATCCTTTTTGATTCATGTAAACAAATTCTTTCTTGTATGTAACAAAACAATAAAAAAGCTCCCTGTAAATTATACGACAGGCAGCTTTTTTATAAACAAGCTATATTATTCAATTTACGTATGCAGAATGTTATTTATTCATTGTGAAAAACAAAAAAAGTCGGAGAGAACGTACAAACGATCTCTCCGACTTTTAAAAATTAATATTGGCTCATGTATTGGTCACGTTCCCAAGGATGAACTTGTGTACGGAACATATCCCACTCGATTTCTTTCGCTTCAACGAAGTGCTCTGCTAAGTGTTCACCTAATGCAGAAACCATCACTTCGTTTGATTGGAAGCTATCTAAAGCTTGAGCTAATGTTGCAGGTAAATCTACGATACCTTCTTCAACACGCTCTTCTTTTGTCATTACATAGATATTACGATCAATAGGTTTTGGAGCTTCAAGATTGTTCTTGATTCCATCTAAACCAGCTTTTAATAGAACAGCCATTGCTAAATATGGGTTAGCAGCTGGGTCTACGCTACGTACTTCAACACGAGTTCCTACGCCGCGAGAAGCTGGGATACGGATTAATGGGCTACGGTTGCGAGCAGACCATGCAACATAACAAGGAGCCTCATATCCAGGTACTAGACGCTTATAAGAGTTTACAGTAGGATTTGTTACTGCTGTAAAGCTGTGTGCGTGCTTGATGATACCTGCGATAAATTGACGAGCAGTATCACTTAGCTCTAGATTACCGTTCTCATCATAAAATGCGTTTTGGCCATCTTTGAATAATGAAACGTTACAGTGCATACCTGAACCGTTCACACCAAATAATGGTTTTGGCATAAATGTAGCATGTAAGCCATGTTTACGTGCAATTGTTTTTACAACAAGTTTGAACGTTTGGATATCATCACAAGCTTTTAATGCAGCAGCATATTTGAAGTCGATCTCGTGTTGTCCAGGAGCTACCTCATGGTGAGATGCTTCAATTTCAAAGCCCATTTCTTCAAGCTCTAATACGATGTCACGACGGCAGTTTTCACCAAGGTCAGTTGGCGCTAAGTCGAAGTAGCCACCTTTATCATTTAATTCTAATGTAGGTTCGCCTTTTTCGTCTAATTTGAATAAGAAGAACTCTGGCTCAGGTCCAAGGTTAAAATCAGTAAATCCTAACTCTTCCATCTCTTTTAACACACGTTTTAAGTTATTACGTGGATCGCCATCAAACGGAGTTCTATCTGCATTGTAGATGTCACAAATAAAACGTGCTACTTTACCTTTTTCAGATGTCCAAGGGAAAATAACAAATGTATCAATATCCGGGAATAGGTACATATCTGATTCTTCAATACGTACAAACCCTTCAATAGAAGAACCGTCAAACATCATTTTGTTGTCTAACGCTTTTTCTAATTGACTTACTGGAATTTCAACGTTTTTAATTGTTCCTAAAATGTCAGTGAACTGAAGACGAATATATTTTACATTCTCTTCTTGAACTTTGCGGAAAATATCTTCTTTTGTGTACTTTGCCATCGTGTGATCCTCCCCTAAATCTCTATATAATATTTATAATCTATACCCCTCATATACGAACGGCATAAATATTGATAACTTTATTAATGAAAGAACCTGGACATATCTCCTTGATTTAAAGTTGCTCGATTAAAACGGCCTGCTTGCATAAGTTCTGCACGAAGCATTTTTCGCAACTCATCGTCCGTTAATTCTGGCTTTGCTGTTTCTGCCACAACTTTTTCTTCTTGCTTATGCCCTTTTTGCTCCTTTTGAAGATGAAACAGCTGTTTTACACCTGCTAAGTTTACACCTTGTTCGATTAGATCGCGGATTTCAAGCAGCTTATCAACATCGTTAAATGAGAATAGTCGTCGATTTCCCTCTGTTCTTACCGGTGCAACTAATTCATGTTCTTCATAGTAGCGAATTTGGCGAGCAGACAACTCAGTTAACTGCATCACAATTCCAATCGGGAAAAGTGGCGTATTTCTTCGAATGTTGTCACTCATTTCAGTTCCTCCTTTGGATTAACTATTTACATTGTATGCTATGTTAGTTCACCTGTCAACCGAATGTTAGTAATTCTAACATAAATTTTTCTGAACATTTTTTCTATACAAATAAATAGCACTTCGTTTATTTTTATAGCTTATTTTTGCCTTCTTAACGGGGAGAAATAATCTTTCTATGTTATAAAAGTTCTTTTGTCAGTAATTGATCTACCGCCATGCATATTGCTACTTTTACATGAGCATACGTTAATCCGCCCTGCACGTAAGCGACATAAGGCGGCCTGATAGGACCATCTGCCGTAAGCTCGAGGCTCGCTCCTTGTATAAACGTTCCTGCTGCCATAATCACATCATCTTCATACCCTGGCATATAAGCAGGATACGCCGTTACGTGTGAATTAATTGGCGAAGCGAATTGAATTGCCTGACAAAAAGCCACCATTTTATCGCGGTCATCAAACTGAACGGATTGAATTAAATCTGTTCGTTCACTGTCCCACTTCGGTTCACTTTGCATACCAAGCTCTTCAAACATAGCGGATGAGAAAACCGCTCCTTTTAAGGCTTGACCTACTACGTGCGGCGCCAAGAAGAACCCTTGATACATTTCTTGCAAGCTATACAGCGTCGCTCCAGCTTCTGCACCGATTCCAGGAGTTGTCATTCGGTATGAACAAGCTTCCACTAGGTCTTTTCGTCCTGCAATATAGCCACCGATTTTAGCGAGACCTCCACCAGGGTTCTTAATAAGCGACCCCGCCATCAAATCCGCTCCTACATGCGTTGGCTCGATTGTTTCTACAAATTCACCGTAGCAGTTGTCAACAAATACAACAACGTCAGGCTTAATGCTCTTTACAAACGAAATCATTTCTTTTATTTGAGCGACTGTAAAAGAAGGACGAATGCCGTACCCTTTTGAACGCTGAATGCCTATCATCTTTGTATGCTCATGAATAGACGCTTTCACTTCTTCAAAATCCACTTGACCTTCCTCAGTTAAATCTACTGATTTATAGCTAATGTTATATTCTTTTAAAGAACCTACACCGCTTCCTCGTATGCCAACGATTTCTTCAAGCGTGTCATAAGGCTTTCCGGTTATATATAATAGTTCATCTCCAGGACGCAGTACACCAAACAGCGAAATGCCGATTGCATGCGTGCCTGAAATAATTTGCGGACGCACTAGACATGCTTCTGTTCCAAAAACGTCCGCATATACTTTCTCCAACGTATCGCGGCCTAGATCGTCGTAGCCATACCCCGTTGTCGGATTAAAATGTGAATCACTCACTCGGTTTTGCTGAAAGCTTTGCAGCACTCGAAATTGATTTGCTTCAATACGCTCGTCAATTTTCTCATGTACGGGCTTAATCTGCTTTTCTACTTTTGCAGCAAGTTCCCGAATGCGTGCCCCGTTTTTT
Organism: Priestia sp. SB1; assembly: GCF_038898415.1. NCBI lineage: Bacteria > Bacillati > Bacillota > Bacilli > Caryophanales > Bacillaceae > Priestia > Priestia sp. SB1. The sequence continues at coordinate 228,446 of NZ_JBBJSS010000001.1, forward strand.
AACTGATCAAACATCATTTCTTTGTTCCTCAACTTTCTTCAAGCGTTTGTAGCTTTTTGTAAAGGGGATGCTCTTTTGCAATATACCCTTTGCACTGATACTTCTCAGTTTCTTCATTGAACTTTAACGACTCAAGAATAGAGACCGTTTTTAGTTCAGCAAGCATTTTTCCTTCATAAGCCGGCAGCAGCACATGAAAAAACGCCATTTCTTTTTTCATTTCTTCTTGAATTCTTTCCCCAAGCTTCACTAAATCCGTAGCTTTAAAAGCGCTCATTGATAACGATGTTGAAGCGGATGGGACAAATAGTTCATGCTGCATATCTTCTTTATTGTAAACTGTCAGCATCGGAATGTCCGTTACGTTAAGCTCTTCTAGTAAGCGATGCACTGTTTTTTCGTGGTTGTTGTAATCTGGATTAGATGAATCTACCACGTGCAGAACAAGGTCAGCTTCAGTTACTTCTTCAAGTGTTGAACGGAACGCGGCTACTAACGTTGTTGGAAGATCTTGAATAAATCCAACCGTATCCGTTAACAGCGTGGTTAATCCTGACGGAAGCGTATACTGTCTTGTCGTTGGATCAAGAGTTGCAAACAGCTGATTTTCTTCAAAAATACCAGCTTCTGTTAAGCGGTTAAAGATCGTCGATTTACCAGCGTTCGTATAGCCCACAATTGCAATTTGATAGACATGATTACGCTTACGCCTTTCTCGATAACGTTCGCGGTGACTTACCACTGTCTTTAACTGACGCTTAATTTCATCAATTTTACGGCGAATATGTCTGCGGTCACTTTCAAGTTTCGTTTCACCAGGACCTCTTGTTCCAATTCCGCCTCCAAGACGCGACAAAGCGGTACCTTGTCCTACTAACCTAGGCAGCAGATAATTTAATTGAGCAAGTTCCACCTGCATTTTTCCTTCTCGCGTTTGAGCACGCTGTGCGAAGATATCCAAAATCAGCTGCGTGCGGTCAATAACACGCGCAGATAACCCTGCTGACAAATTGCGGATTTGACTCGGTGACAATTCATCATTAAATACAATTAAATCAGGCTCTAACTCTTCTTCAAGAGCCACAAGTTCTTCTACTTTCCCTTTTCCAATATAAGTAGCTGGATGAATGCGATCGCGCTTTTGCGTTAACCTTACCAGCACTTCGCCTTTTGCAGTCTCAGTTAAAGATGCTAGCTCATCCATCGAATATTCAAAACGTTCGTCATCGTCATGAAGCTGACATCCGACTAAAATTACGCGTTCAAGTTCAGTATTCATTTCTGCTGTCAAAGATTTTTCCTTCCCTTACTATTAAATTGACAAATCATTCATATCATATCAAAAAAATCTCCATTTCTCCATCTTTGCAAAAGAGACAGAATACATTGTCTTTTACTAGTTTAACACCCTTTTTAAAATCTATAAAACGATGATTAAAAAAACATTGAAATATCACGAAATTCTGTATACAATTTGAATTGGTTTACTTATCGAAATTTGAATCAGTCTGCCTGATTTTAAAATAATAGTCGCTACTTGGTGAAAACAGAATAAAGGGGATAGCATCATGACTTGGGACGTACTTAGCATTATTGGAACGATTGCTTTTGCAATCAGCGGAGCTTTCATTGCGATGGAAGAGGAATATGATATTTTAGGCGTTTACATACTCGGAATCGTAACGGCTTTTGGCGGAGGAGCCATTCGAAACCTGCTTATCGGTGTACCGGTGTCTGCCCTTTGGGAACAAGGACTCTTTTTTCAAATTGCTTTATTATCTATCACTGCCACTTTTTTATTTCCAAACAATATCTTAAAACATTGGAAGCGATGGGGAAATTTTTCGGACGCCATTGGCCTTGCAGCATTCGCGATTCAAGGAGCGCTTTATGCCACTCATATGAACCATCCGCTTAGCGCGGTTATTGTAGCTGCGGTCTTAACAGGAAGCGGCGGGGGGATTATCCGAGATTTATTAGCACGCCGAAAGCCTACTGTTCTTAAGGATGAAATTTATGCCGTATGGGCGATTATCGCAGGATTTAGCGTAGGGCTCCATATTACAAACACGCCTGTAGAACTTTATACGTTATTTATCTTGCTTGTAGGCCTTCGGATGTGTTCATACATTTACAAATGGCGCCTGCCGATTAAAACGATTCGACAACCAAATATGTAAAAAAAAGCCTTTCATGACGAAAGGCTTTTTTTTACAGCTGAATATCGCTTGACGTTAAAGTTAAAAGCTCGTTACGTTCAAAGCTTTCTTCTTCTAAAAGCCTCATGGATTGAGTACGTATGGAACGTTCAATAATGTTTCGCACATATCGACCGTTACTAAAATCCCTAGGCGTCTGATTGTACTTCACGTCCATAAAATGATCTTTTAGCTTTTTATAGGCCTCTGTACTAAACTGATACTGCCTGTCATTCATCATATGACCCGCAATGTCCATCAGTTCATTAACATCATAATCCGGAAAATCAAAAATAAACGGAAACCTAGAGCGCAGTCCTGGATTAAGACTTAAGAAATTTTCCATTTCTCTTGGATAACCAGCTAAAATCAATACAAACTTATCATTTGAATCTTCCATATGTTTGACCAATGTATCAATCGCTTCTTTTCCAAAATCTTTTTCTCCCCCTCTTGCAAGAGAATAAGCCTCATCGATAAATAAAATACCTCCAAGCGCTTTTTTTACAAGATCTCTCGTTTTCTGAGCGGTATGACCAATGTATTCTCCAACTAAATCTGCACGCTCTGCTTCAATTAAATGTCCTTTAGACAAGATGTTCATATTCAAAAATAATTTACCCAGCAGGCGGGCTACCGTCGTTTTCCCTGTTCCTGGATTTCCTTTAAACATCATATGCAGCGCCTGCTTTCCCGCTTTTAAGCCCTGTTCCTCTCTTTTTTTGTTAATATATAGCCACGCATATATTTCTTTTATCATTTTTTTCAATTCTTCCATTCCAACCAGTCCGCTCATTTCTCGTTCAATTTCCCGAAGCGGCTCATGATTTATCACAGCTTTTTTGGCAGGACGCGGAATTGATGTCGTATACGATTTTTCCTTTTTTGTTTCATTATTTAAAATGATATTAATTTGCCCATTATTTTTAAGAGTTATCGGCTGTTCCACCATGTTCACCTCTCGTTTCATCCCACTTCTCTGTATCGCATAGCTGCATGCGATGAACGATACGAAGACAATGATCTCTTATTACCGAAGAAATAATCGTCTATTATAAGGTTTATGTTCAATGAGTAAAAACAATGTTAAGAAACTTTTCTAAGCCTTTATTTACATAAAAAAAGCATCCGAATATGCGGATGCTTCTCTTTAATCTCTATTCAAGTTCTACTGTAATATTTTTATTTGGTACAAATGTCGAAATCGCATGTTTATAAATCAGCTGCTGTTTTCCTTCAGATTCAATTAGCACAGTAAAATTATCAAATCCTTTAATTAGTCCTCTTAATTGAAAACCATTTAAAAGAAATACCGTCACATAGATATTTTCTTTACGTAATTGATTTAAAAATTGATCTTGAATATTAACTGATTGTTTCATTATTCGGCCTCCTCGTTTCTCTATCTGTTTACTTAATTCGCTTCTTTCTTCAGCTTTCCTGCAATATATGTAAAAATTTCAGCAAACTTTTCGGGAAATTTGTCAACTTCCATCTCTATCCATTTTACAGGCATTTTATTTCGAAACCATGTTAACTGACGCTTTGCATATCTGCGTGAATTTTGTTTCAACTGTTCAACGGCTTCTTCGAGCGTACAGCGTCCCTCAAAATAAGCATAAAGCTCTTTGTAGCCGATAGCTTGAATTGATTGTACATCATGCAGACCACTTTCGTACAATGATTTGACTTCCTCAAGCAGTCCAACCTGCATCATCATATCGACTCGGTGATTAATTCTCTCATATAATACGTCTCGATCCATTGTAAGTCCAATAATGGTTACATCGTATAATAACTCTTGCGACTGTTCTTTTGTATAGTCACTGAATTTTTTGCCGGTTACTTCATAAACTTCAAGCGCTCGAATTACACGGCGATGGTTATTTTTATGAATAGCAGCCGCACTGTCTGGGTCAATTTCTTTGAGCTTCTCATACAGGGGGTCAATGCCATGAGCTTTAATAAATACTTCCATTCGTTCACGAACTTTTTCATCACTAGGCGTTTCTGTGAACTGATAATCATAAATAACGGATTGAATATAAAGACCCGTCCCTCCAACAATCATCGGCATTTTTCCTCTAGCATGAATATCATCGATTTGTTTTCTTACAATCTCTTGAAATTCTGCCACAGAAAACGATTCATCCGGCTCCTTAATATCGATCAGGTAATGGGGAACACCCTGCATCTCTTCTTCTGACACCTTTGCTGTTCCGATATCCATCCCTTTATAAATTTGCATCGAATCACCTGAAATAATTTCTCCGTCTAACTGTTTGGCAAGTTCAATGCTTAATTTTGTTTTACCAACCGCAGTTGGTCCAATAATGACAATAAGTTTTGGTTTCTCTCCCGTCATAACAACACTACTTTCATCTATAGGCATTCACATCATTCCATTTTATCCAAATGGTCATGATTTATTCAACAAAGCGGCTAGCTGCAGCTAGCCGCATTGCCTACATCACTCGCTTAAACATTTTTTCCATTTCATACGTCGAATGATGAATAATAATTGGTCGTCCGTGCGGACACGTAAATGGATCCGTTGTTTTTCTTAACGTTTCAAGTAAAGCAAAAATCTCATCGTTTCGCAAATGATGATTCGCTTTAATCGATCCTTTACAGCTCATCATAATAGCCGCTTCTTCTCGTAACTTCTCGATATTGACTCGTTTCATCGTAAAGATTTGCTGAATCATTTCTTCAATGGTTTCCTGTTCCTCTCCTTTTGGAAACCACTGCGGATGTGAGCGAACGATATAGGAGTTTTGTCCAAACGGTTCTAAAAAAACTCCTACTTCAGCAAGCATGTCTTTGTATTCTTCTAAAATCAAGGCTTCATTTCCCGAGAACTCTAGCGTAAGCGGCATAAGCAGTTCTTGAACTTCTGAATCTACTTCTCCAAGCTTTCGCTTAAAATATTCGTACTTAATTCTCTCCTGCGCCGCGTGCTGATCAATAATAAATAATCCTTTTTCATTTTGTGCCAAAATATACGTTCCGTGCATTTGTCCAATTGGGTACATCGCAGGAACACGCGGTTCTGGCTGCTCTTTAGCTGAACGGTTTGGTTCTGGAATAGGTGCGTTTTCTTCCACCGATTCTTCATAGTGTTCTATTTCTCGAAACGTTGGCTCAAGTTCTTCATCTTGACGTATGACCTCTGTTTTAACAGGCGGCATGATCTCGTCTACACGAGCGGTAGTCTCCTTAAAGCTAGGCTCGCGAACCGTATCAGACGGCTGATAGCCAGACGGTTTAGACTGATGATCAAATGTAAAGGTCTGCTGCTCAGTTGGCTGCACAGCTGATTTTGACTTGGTTGGTACTACAGCATCCGGAATTAACTGCTGCTTTTTAAAAGCAGCTTTTACTCCTTGTTCAATAAGCTCAAACAGCTCCGCTTCTTTACTTAAACGCACTTCTAGTTTCGCTGGATGAACATTCACGTCCACTAACAAAGGGTCCATTGTAATGGTTAAAAACACGATTGGAAAACGGCCGATAGGTAAAAGGGTATGATAGCCCTGCTGTACCGCTTTTAACAACCCGTAGTTTTTAACAAAACGACCGTTAATAATGGTGGACATATAGTTGCGAGAAGCTCGTGTAATTTCAGGAAGAGCAACGTAACCATTCACTTCATAATCAAGAGACTGAACGTTAATCGGAATCATTTTTTTAGCCACTGCCATTCCATAAATAGCTGCAAGCACTTGGCGCACATCTCCGCTTCCGTTCGTATACAGAAGCTGTCTTCCTTGATGCATCAGCCGAATTGAAACTTCAGGATGAGACATCGCAAGGCGATTGACGACATCCGTTACGTTACCAAGCTCCGTGTTTACCGTCTTCATATATTTTAAACGTGCAGGTGTGTTAAAAAATAGGTTTTCAATAACAAGTTCGGTACCTTTTCGGCTTGACGTTAATTCGTGATGAACGATTTCTCCGCCTCTAAGTTTAAGGTGAGTGCCAGCTTCTTCTCCCGTACTCGTTTTGAGTTCAAGCATTGAAACCGAAGCAATACTTGGCAAAGCTTCACCGCGAAATCCTAACGTTCGAATTCGAAATAAATCTTGTTCTGTTTTGATTTTACTTGTCGCATGTCTTTTAAAAGCGGTCAAGCAGTCTTCAGAAGCAATGCCGTCTCCATTATCCAATATACGAATTTTTGAAAGCCCAGCTTCTTCTAGTTCAATTTCAATAACTGTACTGTTTGCATCAATAGCATTTTCGACTAGTTCTTTCACCACCGAAGCAGGTCGTTCAACAACCTCTCCGGCAGCAATTTTATTTGAAAGTTCGTCTGAAAGCTGCACAATTTTACCCACAGACTCACTCCTCTCAATCTATTTCTTTTTTAATGATTTTTGCAGTTCATACATCGCATTCATTGCGTCTAAAGGCGTCATTTCTAAAATATCGAGCTCTTTTAAACGATCGATAATTGCTTTTTCACGTTTTGAAAGCGCAGGCTTTTCTTTTTTCTCTTCCATTTCAAAGAACGAAAGCTGATTGGCTTCATCTGCTTTTTTACGATCTGCACGTTCTTCTTGAACCAAAGAAGCACCTTCTTGTGGAACTTGTTGTGTTATCTCTTCTCTTTTTGGAGCCTGACGTACAGGTTCACGCTCAGAAAATTGTTCTAAATCGTGTAAGATGACGCGAGCTCTCTCCAGAAGCGGATCTGGAAGTTCTGCTAGTTCCGCTACGTGAATACCATAGCTTTTATCTGCGGCACCATCTTTGATTTTGTGTAAAAAGACGACTTTCCCATTTTTTTCAACCGCGCTTACATGAACATTTTTAAGCGCAGGAAGCGACTCATCGAGTACGGTTAATTCATGATAATGAGTAGAAAATAGTGTCTTACAGCCAATATGTTCATGAACGTATTCAATAATTGCTTGAGCAAGAGCCATTCCGTCATACGTAGACGTGCCCCGTCCAATTTCATCTAACAGGATCAGACTCGACTGAGTGGCATTTGTCACTGCATTCTTCGTTTCTAGCATCTCGACCATAAACGTACTTTGGCCTGAAATTAAGTCATCAGCCGCTCCGATACGCGTAAACACTTGATCAAAAATCGGCAGAACCGCTTCGTCAGCTGGCACAAAACAGCCAATTTGAGCTAATATCGCCGTTAAAGCGACCTGACGCATGTACGTACTTTTACCAGACATATTTGGTCCTGTAATCAGTAAAATTGAACTATCATCCGTCATTTGACAGTCGTTTGGCACATATTCCTGCGAATTCATTACTTTTTCTACTACTGGATGGCGTCCATTTTGAATCGAAATGTCTTCACTTGAAAAAATAGGCTTCGTGTAATGACGTTCTTCACTGATTTTTGCAAAGCACTGCAGTACGTCAAGCTCACTTACTTTTTTAGCAAGTTCTTGCAGCCTTGGAATATATGCTTTTACTTCTTCACGAATTTGTAAAAACAATTCATATTCCAGCTCTACAATTTTCTCTTCCGCTTCTAAAATCAGCGCTTCTTTTTCTTTCAGCTCAGGCGTAATAAAACGTTCTGCATTGGTTAACGTCTGTTTTCGTTCATACATTCCTTCAGGCAAAAGATGCAGATTTGCCCGCGTTACTTCTATATAATAGCCGAACACGCGATTATAACCAATTTTCAGTGAGCGAATCCCTGTTTTCTCACGCTCTTGCTGTTCAAGTGACGCAATCCATGTTTTTCCGTTTCGGCTTGCATCTCGGTATTGATCAAGCTGTTCATGATAGCCGTCATTAATAATGTCTCCTTCTTTAATTGACAAAGGAGGGTGCTCTTTTAATCCTCTTTCAAGAAGATTAGCTAATCGCTCACAAGGATCAATGTCTTCAACAAGCTTTGTGGCATAAGGATGATTCAAACGATTCACAACCTCTTGAATATGAGGCACATTTTGCAATGATTTTTTTAATTGAATTAAATCACGAGCATTTACATTCCCAAAAGCTACTCGACCAGCTAAGCGTTCTAAATCATATACGTCTTTTAGCAACTCACGCAGTTCTTCTCGTTCAAAAAACTGTTTCATTAAGACATCTACCATATTCAAACGATTATCAATATCCGCTTGTTTTAAAAGCGGACGGTCAATCCAATTTTTTAATAAACGGCCGCCCATTGCCGTAACGGTCTGGTCTAATAGCCATAGAAGCGAGCCTTTCTTTCCTTTTGAACGAATCGTTTCGGTTAACTCTAGGTTTCGCTTAGAGAACAAATCAATTTTCATATATTCATTGATTTGATAAAACTGCACGGGCTGTAAGTGCTCAAGCGAACGCTTCTGCGTGCGAGTTAAATACTGAAGAATACGCGCAAACGTTGTAATAAGCTTTTGCTGCTGAAGCGACTCTACTAAATAATCTAGTCCTTCTACTTGATCTGTACTATTCTCATAAGAAATGGTAATCGTCATGCGCTCTTTTAGTGTTTGTAATAAGTCAGCAGGAAACTCAGAGCTTACAACAACTTCTTTTGCTTCTTTTGCATAAATTTCTGAGACGATATCGTGAAACGAACTAACAAGCGTTACGCTGTTTTCTCCTGTAGACAAATCAGAAAGAGCAAGACCAAACGTTTGATCCTCGAACGCAGTAACAGAACAAATATAGTTATTTTCCTTTTCATGCAGTCCGCGTTCGTTCATCAGTGTTCCGGGTGAAATCACCTGCACCACTTCTCGCTTTACAACACCTTTTGCATGCTTAGGGTCTTCTACTTGCTCACAAATAGCTACTTTAAATCCCTTTTCAATTAAACGCTCGATATACGTAGGAGCAGAGTGATACGGAACCCCGCACATCGGAATTCGCTCTTGTCCTCCTCCGTCTCGACTTGTCAATGTTATTTCAAGTTCTTGAGAAGCTGTCGTAGCATCTTCAAAGAACATTTCATAAAAATCACCTAATCTAAAAAATAAAAAGGCATCTTGATACTCTGCCTTAATTCTCAAATATTGCTGTATCATTGGCGTATACGCTGCCATACTATTCCTCCATACCACATCTAGTTGTGCGTTTTTGCTACACGTATTATAACATAAGTCTTTCTTAAACTTAATTTATTCAAATAGAACAATCTTCAATTTCTTTTCATCAAACAAATAAAAAAGCTTCGGACGAAGGAAGAAGCTTGTCCGAAGCTTTTCATTATTTACTGCTGTTCAAATGACTATGCTTACGTCCGTATAAGAAGTAAACCACTAGCCCTAGTACAAGCCAAATTACGAAACTAATCCATGTTAACTTTGGAAGCTGAAGTGCTAAGTATAAACAGAACACAAAAGCTAAAATTGGAATCACCGGCACGAATGGTACGCGGAAACCAGTCGATTCTGAAGTTTGTTTTGATTTACGTAAATATAAAATTCCAATTGATACAGTCATGAAAGCAAAAAGAGTACCGATATTTGTTAACTCTGCTAATCTTCCTAATGGTACTAAACCAGAGAAGATAGATACTAGTAAACATGTAATCCACGTATTTACTACTGGCGTTTGTTTTTTCTCACTGATTTTTGAAAAAGGCTTCGGCAATAGACCATCTCGACTGATCGCATAAAATAAACGAGTTTGTCCATACATCATAACGAGTAATACCGTTGTAATACCAACAATTGCACCTAATGAAATAAATCCTGCTACCCAGTCTTGGTTAATGTAGCTTAAAGCAAATGCTACAGGGTTTTTGACATTTAATTCTGTATAAGGTACGATCCCTGTTAAGATAAGCGATACGACGATATAAAGGACTGTACAAATCGCAAGAGATGCAATGATTCCGATCGGCATATCTCGCTGAGGCTTACGTACTTCCTCGGCCGCTGTTGCTACAGCATCAAATCCAATGTAGGCGAAGAATACAGTTGCTGCTCCTGTCGCTACTCCCGAGAAACCAAACGGCATAAACGGCGTCCAGTTTTCTGGCTTAACATAGCTAACTCCTACTACGATAAACAGAAGTACAACAGCCAGTTTAATAATAACCATGATAGCATTAAAACGTGAAGATTTTTTTACTCCTTGTGTTAAAAGCAAGGTAATTAAGAAAACAATCATAATTGCTGGAATATCAACGTACGTGCCGTTTGCAGGATTGTATGCACTTGTTAAAGCTTTTGGAAAATGTATGCCAAACCCTGCTAACAATCCTTGGAAATATCCCGACCATCCGCTCGCTACAGCAGAAGAAGCAAGACCGTATTCCAAGATCAGATCCCACCCTAAAATCCAAGCGATTAATTCACCAAATGTTGCATAACTGTAAGTGTATGCACTTCCTGAAACGGGAACTGTTGAGGCAAACTCCGCATAACAAAGAGCTGCAAACACACACGCAAGTCCTGACATAATGAAAGATATAACTAAAGCTGGACCGGCATGTTCAGCGGCGGCTACGCCCGTTAATACAAAAATTCCGGTTCCGATAATGGCTCCAATTCCTAACATTGTTAAATCGAAAGCGCCTAAATCCTTTTTTAATTTAACACCTTTAGAGTTGGTTTCACTAATTAACGTTTGAATTGATTTTTTACGAAATAAGCTCATAGTAAACCCCCAAAAAATACTTATCTGATATAACTAAATTTTCTGAAAATTAATGCATTATTTTCTTTAGATTTACTATACACTGCGCATTCGACAAAAAGCAATATATTTTTTTATTTTTATAAGAATTTTCTTAAAATAGTAAAAATAAAAAAACTAGGAAGAACTTCTTCCTAGTTACTCATCGTCTCCTAATATAAAATCAGGATCTAAATCTTCAAATTCATCGTCATCTACGTCTAAATCAAACTCGTCTTCATCATCGCAGCCTTTCGGATTTACTGCAACACAAACCTTGGTTTCGCCAATCACTTCCGCCAACAATTCTCTCTCTACTTGAACAATCGTTTTATTGCCATTTGGTGAAATTGTGCACTCTAGGCAATTTGGCTGCTGCAGCACGCGAACAATTACTTCGTAATCGTCTCCAATCGAATCTTCGTCTTTATAGCGCAGCTTAATATTATCTTTGTATGATACGGTTTCCGTCCAAACTTCGGTTTTTGTATTATTATTGTACGAATACCAGATGTTAATATCATATCTGCCGTCAACTTCTACATTGCTGCCGCTTTTCTTTGCTTTGTACTCATGGTTAATCACCCAGCATCCTAAGATGCTTGTTGGTCGATTTTTCGGTGCAAGCGTATGAGACGATTGTGTAAACTTGCGACCTTTACCTACGACTGCTTTTGTAATAATTTCTCTATAGTGTTGTGACATGTGAGCATACCCTCCTCAAACTATCTTCATTTCATCCTATGCAGGCTCATTCACTTGTTTGCACATTATTTTTAAGAAACTAGGTTTAAGGCATAAAAAACCTATGTTCCATTGTATGCAAGGATATAGAAAAACGTGACAATTATTAGAGAGAAAATCTGCCCAATTTTCATGCCACATAATGCACACGTGATGCACAAAAAAATGCCTCAGCAATTTGCTAAGGCATTTTTTCTTTATGAGCAGCTAGATCCAGGGCTGTTTCGCACCTGTGAACCTGTTTCACCACGCAGTAAATCACCATCTGTTGACACAATAATTTCATCTGTTACTGTGTTTGAAATAGTGTTAGCGACAAGTTGAAGCAAATCATTCACGTTTATTTGAGACTCTTGAAACTGCTGAATAATCGGCAGTTCATCCAGTTCTTCCTGTAAACGATCGATTTTTGCCTCCACTTGTTTTAACGCTTCTGTTTTACCATAATGTTGGAAATTAACAGCTTGTTTTTGCAAACTTTTAATGCTTGCAATGGTTTCACGCACTTTTTGATTTTCGTTAAGCTGAGCTTCGGCACGCTTGAAGAAATCTACTTCTTCCGTTTCAGCAATCATTTTTGCCAGCTCTTGAGCACGTTTAATTACGTCACTCTTGTTATACTGCGCCATATTACTTCACCTCTGCTGTTTCTTCTACCATTTCCCCGTTTAATGTCCATGTTTTGGCTTTTGTAACTTTTACTTTTACAAGTTGCCCAATCACTGACTTAGGTGCTTTGAAGTTTACAAGCTTACTTTTTTCCGTGTAGCCTGCTAGTACTTCCGGATTATTTTTACTTTCACCTTCTACTAATACTTCGACAACTTTACCTTCATATTCCTTCAATTTCTTTGCAGAAATTTCATTTACAAGAGCATTTAAACGCTGAAGACGCTCTTTTTTCACTTCCATTGGTACGTTGTCTTGCATCTTAGCAGCCGGCGTACCTTCACGAGGTGAATAAATAAACGTATAAGCACTATCAAATTCAACCTCACGATATAGCGACATTGTTTCTTCAAACTGCTCATCCGTTTCATTTGGGAAACCAACAATAATATCAGTTGTTAATGATGCCGTTGGAATGGCTTCTTTAATTTTACGAACAAGCTCTAAATAATGTTCACGAGAATATTTTCGTGCCATAATTTTTAAGATATCACTGCTTCCTGATTGAACAGGCAAGTGAATGTGATCGACAAGATTTCCACCTTTAGCAAGAACTTCAATTAAACGATCATCAAAGTCACGAGGATGACTTGTTGTAAAACGGATACGAGCAACGTCAATTTTACGGATTTCGTCCATTAAGTCGCCTAAGCCGTACGTCATGTCTTCAAAATCTTTTCCGTATGCATTAACGTTTTGGCCTAGAAGCGTAATTTCTTTGTAGCCTTGAGCAGCTAAATGACGTACTTCTTGGATAATATCTTCTGGACGGCGGCTTCGTTCTTTTCCTCGCGTATACGGAACGATACAGTACGTACAGAACTTGTCACAGCCGTACATGATGTTAACCCATGCTTTGACGCTGCCTTTACGTGCTCTTGGAAGGTTTTCAATAACGTCCCCTTCTTTAGACCATACTTCAATCACCATTTCTTTTGCTAAGTATGCTTCGTTCAAAATGTGAGGCAAACGGTGAATGTTATGTGTACCAAAAATCATATCCACGTGCTGATGTTTTTGTAAAATTTTATTTACAACTGACTCTTCTTGAGACATACATCCGCAGACGCCGATTAATAGCTCAGGACGCTCGCGCTTTAAGGCCTTCAAGTGTCCTAATTCACCAAACACTTTATTTTCCGCATTTTCACGGATCGCACACGTATTCAATAAAATAACATGAGCATCTTCAACAGAGTCAGTCGGCTCGTAGCCAAGGCCTAGAAAAATACCAGCCATTACTTCTGTATCGTGCTCATTCATTTGACAGCCGTACGTACGGATATAAAACTTACGTCCCTGTCCCATTCCATGAAACTGTTCATCGATTGCAAAATCGTTGTGATAGGAAACTTCTTCTTTTCCTCGTTTTTTCGCATCTTTTAAAGAAGGTGGCATGTATACTGTTTGAAAATATTTGCTGTAATCCTTTTCGGATTTTTTGTCCGCTGGATTAACTTGGTTGCTTTCTAAACGTTGTTTTTCGTTCATAAAAAAATCTCCTTTCGCCATGACAATTGTCACGTTGCACCTGTAAATCGCAAAAAAATGTGACAGCCTTATGCTTATGCATAAAACTCATCACATTAACATAGTATATAACTTTCAAGTAGCGAACACAATCATATACCTATTTTCTATACCTATGACTATGAAAAAATCCGAACGAGCTGAATTCTCCATTAAGAATCTCAATTTACCGTTCGGATTTTCCCTCTACTAAACTGCTTTTATTGCAGCCTCTTTTACATAAATTCAGCCACTAGCTCATCAAATTTTTCCTCAGTCATACCTAAGTCTGCTTTTGACAGCGGCTCTTCACTATAGCCGTGAACAAGCTGCTGATACGACGGCTGATGCGCATTTTGATAAATAAGCCCTGTTACTAAGCCATTATGCTCCATTAACGTCTGCATAGCTTGCATACGATTGTTTGCATCATAACCTTCAATTGTGCTAAGACTAGTTAGATTTTCTTTAAACCAATCATACGTGTTCACTTTGTTATACGTTACGCACGGGCTAAATACGTTAATTAAAGAAAAACCTTTATGCTGAATGCCTTGTTCAATTAAGCTTGTTAACTCTTTTAAATTCGTTGAAAAGCTTTGCGCTACAAACGTTGCTCCAGAAGTTAACGCCAGCTCCATGACAGATAAAGACGACTCGATTGATCCTTCAGGCGTACTTTTTGTCTTGAATCCTACTTCACTGCGAGGAGATGTTTGTCCTTTTGTTAAACCATAGATTTGGTTATCCATTACGATATACGTTACATCGATGTTTCGGCGAATCGCATGTACCGTGTGTCCCATACCGATAGCAAATCCATCTCCATCACCGCCAGATGCGATAACGGTTAAGTCACGATTAGCCATTTTTACACCTTGAGCGATTGGAAGCGCACGTCCGTGAATACCGTGAAAACCATATGAATTAATATAACCAGAGATACGTCCAGAACATCCAATACCTGAAATAACAGCAAGCTCATGAGGTTCTAAACCTACGTTAGCAGATGCGCGTTGAATGGCTGCTTGTACGGAGAAATCTCCACACCCCGGACACCAGTTAGGTTTTACACTGTTACGAAAATCTTTAAACGTTGCCATTTAACACAAACATCTCCTTACTTTTTGCGTATACTTCTTGCGGAAGAAATGGATTTCCATCGTACTTCAATACGCTTTGAATTTTATCATGACTTGCGATATTCATTTTTAAAATATTAGCAAGCTGTCCAGTAGCATTGTTTTCAACGACAACTACTTTTTTAGCTCCTTGCACGTAAGGAAGCAGTTCGTCAGCTGGGAAAGGATGAATTAAACGAATGTGAGCGTGATTTACTTTTATACCGTCCTGTTCCAAACGTTCCATTGCCTCTTCAATAACTCCACGCGTCGAATTAAATCCAACAAATAAAATATCAGACTCTTTTTCATGAGAGTGAACATGAATTGGCGTATTAAAACGAATTCCTTTTGTTTTACGAAGACGCTTATTCATTTGATCATCGCGGTTCACCGGAGATTCAGATGGCTTTCCTGTCTCATCATGTTCTACTCCCGTTACGTGATGAATGCCATGCTTCATTCCTGGAATGACGCGTGGTGATACGCCGTCTTCTGTTACGCGGTAGCGCTTGTAATATTGTTTTTCTTCCAACTCTTCTAGCTCTCCTTGCTGAAGCTTGCCGCGGCGGATTTCAACGCGGTTATAGTCAAGCGGTTCTACCGACTGTTTCCCAAGTGAAAGCTGTAAATCCGTTAGCATAATAACTGGACACTGATATTCTTCTGCTAAGTTAAACGCTTCAATCGTATCGTAGAATGCTTCTTCAACCGTACTTGGCGCCATGACGATCTTCGGAATTTCACCGTGCGTACCGTAAATCATAGCCATTAAGTCAGACTGTTCTTGCTTAGTTGGAAGCCCTGTACTTGGACCGCCGCGCTGCGTATCAATAATCACAACAGGCTGCTCAGTGATGCCCGCTAATCCAATCGACTCCATCATTAATGATAGACCAGGTCCAGCTGATGCTGTCAGCGCACGTACGCCTGCATAGTTAGCTCCGATAGCCATCGTACATGCTGCGATTTCATCTTCTGTTTGAATAACGGTTCCACCGAATTGAGGAAGCTTTTTAATTAAGTATTCCATGATTTCTGAAGCAGGGGTAATTGGATATGCTGGCATAAAACGAGCCCCACCGGCTAAAGCACCTAGTGCAATCGCATCGTTTCCAATCATAAACATACGTTTTTTACCATCCGCTGGATCTAGTTTCATTGTTTCTAATTGTTCGCCTAACTGTTCACGAATGTAATCTGCACCTTTTTTAATAGCTTCCATGTTTTTTTGTACAACTTTTTGGCCCTTTTTACCGAAGATTTCAAGCACTACTTCTTCAAATATTTCTGTGTCAATATGAAGCACAGCACTTGAAGCGCCTACAGCAACCATGTTCTTCATTAGCGACGTTCCTAGTTCCGTTGCAATTTCTGTAAACGGAACAGCGTATAGCGTAGCAGTTGTACATGTTTCGGGCAGACTTGGGTTGAATTTCGCATCTGCAATTACAACGCCTCCTACGCGCAGCTCATGGACGTTTACATCGATTGTTTCCTGATCGAACGCAACTAAAATATCTAAATCATCTGACACAGATCGAACCTGAGTTGTACTCACTCGGATCTTATTATTTGTATGTCCACCTTTGATACGAGAAGAAAAATGACGATAGCCGTATAAGTAATAACCTAATCGATTTAAAGCGGTTGAAAAGATTTCTCCCGTGCTTTCGATTCCCTCACCCTGCTGTCCGCCAACTTTCCATGAAAGTTGCTGTACCATAAATCAACGCCACTCCTTTAATTGCTCTTAATATAGAAATCTATTTTATTGATAAAAACTGAAAAAAGTAAATTAGCAAACGATTTCATTTGCTTCTGCATTTCACGAACCAAAATCATTCGCAAAACTCCCACAGCACCTTGTCGCTGTACAGGATACGTTTCTGCTTGAGCAGCTCCATAATCCGTTTTCAATTTTATTCCGATTGCCAGAAAAATGCAACCCTTTCCATTGAATTCTCAATCGTTTTAATTATATTTATATTTAATGAATAAGATGAAGTTTTTTAATGATCTTTTCTGTCTTCAAATGAGGCATTAGTATATAAATATCTTCTATAAAAAAAGAGCTTTCCCAAGAAGAAAAAGCTCTTTTTTTATTAGCTGCATACACGATCAGCAAAGTTTTGAAACAGAAAACGTTTTACCTGCTCCTCAGTGTAATGCTTAAGGAGTTCTTCGATTAAATTCGTATACTGTTCATATCTTCCGAGACGATGAACCGTTTTGTCAATGCCGTCAAAGTCAGAGCCAAAACCAACGGAGTATTCGCCTCCTCTTTCACACATGTAATCAAGGTGACGGATCACATCCGCTATTTGCGCTTTGGCAGAGCTCGTTAAAAATTCAGGGACAAACGTAATGCCAATCACGCCGTTTCGCTTTATTAAAGCATGAATTTGATCGTCTCTTAAATTCCGGGGATGAGAACACAATACGTGTGAATTGGAATGAGTAGCCACTACATATTGCGCTAGCTCAATCACATCCCAAAAACCTCTTACCGATAAATGAGAGACATCCGTCCACACTTTATGTTCATTATTCAATTCAACAACTTCTCTTCCAAAAGAAGATAACCCCGCGCCTCGAGGTTCTAAAATACCGTCACATACAGCATTGCTGTAATTCCATGTCAAGCCTACTGAACGTACACCCAGTGAAAAAAGTGTCTTTAAGCGAACTAAACTTGTATCAATGACATCGCACCCTTCAAGCGTCAGCATGGCTCCAAGTTCACCTTTTTTCAAGCTATCTATATCGTGCTTTGAACGAACCCATTTTACACCGGGAAGCGATAAAATATGACTCTGAAACAGCTGAATCATTTCTAACACAACATCAAAGCGCTGAGCTGCCGGAACCGCTTCTGGAATATAAATAGCGAATAGCTGAACTTTCCCTTTTGCTTTTTTTATGCCTTCTAACGTAACATGCAGCGCTGAATCATATGTAAAAGATAAACGTTTATTTAACCAGAGCTTCATTAATACATCGCAATGAGCATCAAATATCACAACCAACACCCCTTTAACTCTATACAAAAAGGACCTGTTTGGCTTCTATGCTTTACAGGTCCGTGGTTTTTATAATTATCGCGGCTCTACAATTAATTTAATGGCTGTTCGCTCTTCTCCATCAATTTGAATATCTGTAAAAGCTGGGATGCAGATTAAATCAACCCCACTTGGTGCAACGAACCCTCTTGCGATTGCTACAGCTTTTACTGCTTGATTAAGTGCCCCGGCCCCAATGGCTTGAATTTCTGCTGCGCCGCGTTCGCGCAGCACGCCTGCTAAGGCACCAGCAACTGAATTTGGATTAGACTTTGCTGAAACTTTTAATATTTCCATATCTAGCTCCTCCTTATTCTTTACAATGTATGATGAGAGATCATTAGACCAATGACTTAATTGATTTCAATGTTACTATATTCACGATATGTCAAACGTATTCCTGCTTGTTTTTCCTAAATATTCAAAAACTTATATTTCTACACCTTTCTTTTTTCTTTTTACGTTTTTGACAAAATAAAAAAGCCAATGTATCGCCTTTCGACACATTGACTTTTTCCCTTTATTCAAAAAACGGATGATCTTCGTTAATTAAAATTCGCTCTGTTTTTGTTGCTTTCCCCGTCTTTTGATCAATATCAATAACGATTCCACTAAGCTGCGTTCTTCCTTCTTTTGGCACTTCAAATCGAACAGGAAGAGACGTTAAAAAACGCTTAATAACTGCTTCGCGCTCCATCCCTAAAATGCCGTCATAAGGTCCCGTCATTCCTACGTCAGAGATGTAGGCTGTTCCTTTTGGCAATATACGATTGTCAGCTGTTTGAACATGCGTATGAGTGCCGACAACAGCGCTGACACGACCGTCCACATACCAGCTAATCGCTTGCTTTTCACTTGTTGTTTCAGCATGAAAATCAATAAAAATAAGCGGAGTGCGCTGGCGTGCTTCTTCAATTAATTCATCTGCTTTTTGAAATGGACAATCGAGCGGAGCCATAAACGTACGCCCTTGTAAATTAATCACGGCTACCTCAAGCTGATTGTACGTAAAATACGTAATTCCTTTGCCAGGTGTACCTTCAGGAAAATTTGCTGGACGAACAAGATTTTTTGCATCGTCAATAAAATCAAAAATTTCACGTTTGTCCCACGCATGGTTACCAAGAGTAATAATGTTAGCCCCTGCTTGTAAGAACTGACGATAAATCTTTTCGGTAATTCCTTTTCCTGAAGCTGCATTTTCTCCATTCACAATTGTAAGTCCCGGAGAGTATTTTCTTTTTAATCTCGGTAAATATTCTTCAACCATTTCACGGCCTGGAGAACCAACTACGTCTCCAATAAATAAAATTCTCATGTAAAAGCTCCTATACTTCATTCTTAATCTGCATCTTCATCTCTACGAAAAAAAATAAAGTGGCGAAACGCCACTTCATTTTTATTTTGCATACTCTACTGCTCTTGTTTCGCGAATAACCGTTACTTTGATGTGGCCAGGATAATCCAGCTCATCTTCAATTCGTTTTCGGATATCTCGAGCAAGTCGATGCGCTTCTAGATCACCAATCGTATCTGGTTTCACCATAATACGAACTTCACGCCCTGCTTGAATTGCAAATGATTTTTCAACGCCTTCATAAGACTCTGAAATTTCTTCTAACTTTTCAAGACGACGAATGTAGTTTTCTAACGTCTCACTGCGAGCACCTGGTCTTGCAGCAGATAATGCATCCGCTGCTGCAACTAGTACAGCAATGATTGATGTTGGTTCTGTATCTCCATGGTGAGAAGCAATCGCATTAATAACAACCGGATGTTCTTTATACTTTGTAGCTAATTCAACACCGATTTCTACGTGGCTTCCTTCTACCTCATGGTCAATTGCTTTACCAATATCATGTAACAACCCTGCTCGTTTGGCTAACGTTTCATCTTCACCTAATTCAGCAGCCATAAGTCCTGATAAATGCGCTACTTCCATTGAATGTTTCAGCACATTTTGACCATAGCTTGTTCTGAATTTTAAGCGACCAAGAATTTTCATCAAGTCTGGGTGCAACCCATGAACACCGACTTCAAACGTCGTTTGTTCACCGACTTCACGAATATATTCGTCCACTTCGCGGCGAGATTTTTCAACCATTTCTTCAATACGTGCGGGATGGATACGACCATCTTGAACGAGTTTATCAAGTGCAATTCTTGCTGTCTCACGACGAATTGGGTCAAATCCTGATAAAATAACTGCTTCTGGCGTATCATCAATAATAAGATCAATTCCTGTCAAAGTTTCAAGCGTACGGATGTTTCGACCTTCTCGACCGATAATTCGGCCTTTCATTTCGTCATTTGGCAAGTTAACAACTGAGACAGTCGTTTCAGCAACATGATCTGCTGCGCAACGCTGAATAGCAAGTGAAAGAATTTCTTTCGCCTTTTTATCGGCGTCTTCTTTTGCACGGTTTTCTGTTTCTTTTACCATTATTGCAATGTCGTGAGAAAGTTCATTTTCAACACGATCTAAAATAATCGCTCTTGCATCTTCTCTTGTTAAGCTTGAAATGCGCTCTAGCTCTGTTTGCTGTGCACGTACTACTTCTTCAACTTTGCTTTCCATCTCTTCAATATGCTGTTGTTTAACAGTAAGAGAATCATCTTTCTTTTCAAGTAACGCTTCACGTTTATCAAGTGATTCGTCTTTACGATCAAGATTTTCCTCTTTTTGCATTAATCGATTTTCTTGTTTTTGAAGTTCTGCTCGACGATCACGAATATCTTGTTCTGCCTCTGTACGAAGCTGATGGATTTCATCCTTCGCTTCTAGTAAAGCTTCTTTTTTCAAAGCTTCCGCCTCGCGGGTTCCTTCATCAATAATTTGTTCTGCACTAGACTTTGCTCCCGCAATTTTAGCTTCAGCAATCGATTTACAAACAAAAAAGCCAACAACTGCACCGACGATTAGGCCAAGCAAAGCGAAGATGATTGTATTAGTATCCATCATTTCACCTCCCCTTGCTATAAACTTGTAAGTTTTAAATTTCATGTCGGCATGTACATCGTATTCACCTTTCAATATACACACAAAGGCTTTTAAACGCTAAAATGTTTTAAAAAGGGAAAATATACATCTTAATTGTAAATCTGTGCATTTTTATTGTCAAGCCTGCCTCTACAGTATATATTGAAATTTCGCATGTTACTTTTCTAGCATTAACAATTTTTACAAAAAAAAGACCCCTTCTTTGAAATAGAGGAGTCTTTTTTTTATCTCGCAGCAAATTAAATATTTAAATCGCCTTGATCGTCATCCTCAGGAGCTGGCTCTCCATCTTGGTCTAAACCATGATGTTCACGCACTTGTCCCGCAATTTCCTGACGAATATCAGTATTTTCTTTTAAGAATTGCTTTGCATTTTCACGGCCTTGACCTAGACGCTCGTCATTATATGAATACCAAGATCCACTTTTTTGGACAATATCTAGTTCAGAAGCGATATCCAAAATTTCACCCTCTTTTGAAATACCTTCTCCGTACATAATATCTACTTCGGCAGCACGGAAAGGCGGAGCTACTTTATTTTTCACAACTTTAATTCTTGTTTTGTTACCTACGATATCATTTCCTTGCTTTAACTGCTCTGCACGACGCACTTCTAGACGCACTGAAGAGTAGAATTTAAGCGCACGTCCACCAGGAGTTGTTTCAGGGTTACCAAACATTACGCCGACTTTTTCACGAATTTGGTTAATAAAGATAGCGATTGTTTTAGACTTGTTGATAGCTCCAGATAGTTTACGCAATGCTTGAGACATTAAACGAGCTTGTAGACCCACGTGAGAGTCTCCCATTTCTCCTTCAATTTCCGCTTTTGGCACTAACGCTGCTACTGAGTCAACAACAATAATATCTACTGCGCCGCTTCGAACTAAAGCTTCAGCGATTTCTAAAGCTTGTTCTCCTGTATCAGGCTGAGATAATAACAGCTCATCAATATTAACACCTAATTTTTGAGCATATACAGGATCTAACGCGTGCTCCGCATCGATAAATGCAGCCTGTCCGCCCTGCTGTTGAACTTCTGCAATCGCGTGAAGAGCAACTGTTGTTTTACCTGAGCTTTCTGGGCCATATACTTCCACCACACGTCCACGTGGATATCCACCTACGCCTAAAGCTATATCTAATGCTAATGAACCACTTGGAATTGTAGAAATTCTTTTTTCCGTTTGTTCACCTAATTTCATAATTGAACCTTTACCAAATTGCTTTTCAATTTGCTTTAAAGCCATATCAAGGGCTGCTTGACGATCGTTCACTCAATTTCCTCCTCTATCTCTTTGAAATCATCTATAAACTGCAAACTTACTACGATGTAGTAGCAATGTCGAATTAACAACTTTCTATAACTTACTATACTAGTTTTTGGGTCGTTTGACAAGCAAAAAGCGAATAAATGTTCGTTTTTTATAAAATTAAAAAAAGGCTGCTTTGGTAAAACTAAGCAGCCTTTTTTCTTTATTTTTTTATCGTCTTCAATACGTAATGACAGCCGTAATTAACCGTTCGTGAACGAATTCCTTGGCGCCTTCCAGATAGCTGCAAACTGTAAACTTGAGGAGTTTGATCCTTATAAGCGACCCCTATATGCACTGTTCCTACAGGGTGTCCTTCTTGTTTAGAGGGTCCAGCTACACCCGTAAAACCGATGCCAATATCCGTTTTGTATAACTGTTGAATACGCTGAGCCATTTCAGCCGCGCACTGCTCGCTAACGGCTCCGTACTGATTCAGCGTGTGTTCGCTCACTCCGAGAATATTTTGCTTGATTTCATAATGATAGGCTACCAGGCTGCCTTTAACAACTTCTCCAGCACCTGAAACAGTTGTTAAACGTTCGCTGAATAACCCGCCGGTTAAACTTTCGGCTGAAGCAATCGTCAAACCTTGTGCCGTTAATTCTTTTACCAATTCATTATGTAAAGAAGTTGCTTCGTATCCATATAAATACTCGCCTACGCGCTCTGAAATGGTTTTTTCCACTTCGTCTAACATGCGCTGTGCTTCAGCAGCATCAGCGTGCTTAGCAGTTAAGCGAAGCGTCACTTCTCCATCTCCTGCAAGCGGTGCAATCGTCGGGTTTGTTTGCGCATCAAGCAAATCTTCAATTTCCGTCTCAAGCTGTGATTCTCCTATTCCGAAAAAACGAAGAACGCGTGATTCAATACTTTCTTTTAATTCAAGCTTTTGAGCTAAAAATTCTTGACCATATGCTTCATACATTGGATAGAGCTCTTTTGGCGGCCCTGGGAATAGCATATAGTGTTTTCCCTCTACTGTAAGCCCCATACCTGGAGCCATTCCGTAATCATTAGGGAGCACTGTCGAACCTTCAAGTACAATTGCCTGTTTTTTATTGTTAGGTGTCATGATACGATTTGACTGTTTGAAATAGGCTTCAATGCTTTCAAGTGCTTCCGCATTTGTTGTCAACTCTACTCCTAGCACACTCGCAATTGTTTCTTTTGTTAAATCATCTTTTGTAGGACCAAGCCCGCCTGTGAAAATAATTAACTCTGCACGTGTTTGAGCTGTAACAATCACTTCTTTCAAGCGCTGTGCATTATCTCCTACTACTGTATGATAGTAAACATTAATTCCAAGTTCGGCTAATTTTTTCGATAAATACTGAGCGTTTGTATTGGCAATTTGCCCAAGCAGCAGCTCAGAGCCGACTCCAATAATTTCAGCGTTCATCATATCATCTCCATCTTACTTATTTTGAATTAACAAAAGCCTGTTTGTTTTTAGCAAAGTAGTCCCAGCCTGAAATAACCGTAAAAATCACTGAGATCCAAAGCATTACGCTAGCAAACGGAATGGAAATCCATTCAAAAGGCAAGTTGTACAACAGAATAGCTGAAATAGCTAAAATTTGAGTCCATGTTTTAATTTTACCTAACATATTGGCTGCTACAACTTCTCCTTCCCCTGCTAGTACAAGTCTTAAACCTGTGATAGCAAATTCACGGCTAATAATGATGATAGCAGCCCATCCTGCACCTGCAATTAAATCTAAGTCAACAATAGCTACAAGCGCAGCTGAAACCAACAGCTTGTCTGCTAGTGGATCTAAAAACTTGCCCAAGTTCGTGACTAAATCGTACTTTCTTGCATAGTATCCGTCGATCCAGTCTGTTGTAGATGCAATAATAAATAATGCCGCCCCTAATAGATGAGCGATCGGAATCTCTTTTCCTGCTGCCTCCACTGTGCCAAATGGTAGCGGCACCATCATAAAAATGAGGAATACGGGAATTAGAAAAATTCGCGAAATGGTAATCTTGTTTGGTAAATTCACTTCTTCTGCCTCCAATTACTGTTACAAACTGAAAGCGTGCAAACGAAGTTGTTTGCACGGCTTTGGTTTTATTATAGCGTGAATGAGTGTTTAATTCACATATTATCTTTATTTACACCCTGACCACTTTTTAAAACAGGCTGTTTACTGTGCTTCTGCCGGCTGATATTGAATCGTTACAACTTGTCGAACTTGCTTGGATGAATCAAACGGCAAGTCAACCGCTTTTCCATTTACTTTTAACTCTACTCCAGGTGAATAACCGATGTTGACACGAGCTTCCGTTTCTTTCGTCAAATCAAATTCTTTTGTTTCACCTTTTTTTAGAATGGAGCTAAAGAAAGCATTTCCTTTTCCATTTTTCACATCTAACCAAGTATCTGCTTGAGTGGATGTTACTTCTAGGTTAAATGCATCTGTACCGGAAAGAGCATACGTAGCACTTCTGCCTGTTTTTTGAACTTCCTTGTATTCTTGTTTACCGCTGTCTTTCTTTTCTTTTTCAGCTTTTTCTTTCTCAGCTTTTTCTTTTGCGGCTTTTTCTTTTTCAGCTTTTTCTTTTTCTTTCTTATCAGCAGCACTTTGTTCATCTTCTGACTTGCTATTGTCATTTTTTGCAGTAGTTTCATTCGTTTCTTCCTGCGTGTTAGACTGCTGAACTTCGCTGTTTGGAGCTTCTTGATTAGCCTGCTCCTTGTTTTTATCCGAGACGATATTTTGAGCGATTACCCAAATAATAATCCCAACAACTACAACTCCCGCCACCACTAGAACAGTTGGAAGGTAGTCATATGCTTTTGAAACTCCTTTTGTATGCTGAGGAATTTCTTTGCGGCTGCGAACGCGCGAAAGCTGCTGCGGCATGTCTTCTGTTTGAGTTGAAGGAATGTCTGATTTGTATTCTTCAAAAATAGCATCTGTGTCCAACCCAATTGCTTCGCAGTATTGCTTAATAAACGCTCGTACGTAAAATTTCCCTGGCATAACCTCATAATTGCCTTCTTCAATGCCAAGTAAATAGCGTTTTTGAATTTTCGTTAGTTTTTGTAAATCCTCTAACGACAATCCTTTGCTTTCTCGTTCTTGTCTTAACCTTTGTCCTAACTCTGTCAATGCTAACACCTACCAATTATGCTAAAAATCAAACATCGATAATCCACCGTCTTGAAACATTTGAGGACCTTCCATTATTTCATATGTAATCTTCTCATTGGGGTCATTTCTTATTTCAATAATGTAGGCAAAATCATCTAACGAATACTCGGTATTTTGTACAAATACATCCGGATGCTCCACGATTTTTGTCGCGGGTACATTCATTACTTCTCGAACAAGCTGCCAGTGCTTTTCATTCGCTCGTTTTGTCGATACAATCCCGTCAATGATAAAAATATTATCAGCGTTGTATTCGTCAGCAATAAGCTGACTGCGAATCGTTTGTTTTAAGAGTGTAGAAGACACAAAAAGCCACCTTTTGTTCGCACATACGCTAGCTGCTACAATCGATTCGGTTTTGCCTACTCGCGGCATACCTCGAATACCGATAAGCTTATGACCGTCTTGTTTAAACAGTTCCGCCATAAAATCTACGAGCAAACCTAATTCATCTCTTACGAAACGGAATGTCTTTTTATCATCTGCGTCACGCTGAATATAGCGACCGTGACGCACTGCTAACTTATCACGCAATTTAGGCGGTCTCATTTTTGTCACAATGATATTATCCATTGTTTTCAAAATAGATTCAAGCCTGTCTATTTGCTCATGTGAATCACAGCGCAGCAATAATCCACGGCGAATATCATCCACTCCATTAATTGTGACAATATTAATTGACAACATTCCAAGAAGCGATGAAATATCACCTAAAAGACCCGGACGATTTTTTTGTATTTGATATTCTAAATACCACTCAATTTTCTCCATCAAACCCCTCCCATTTCTTGGCTGGCCTTCGAGAGGTGCCCCCTTTTTTTCACCTAGTTTAACTATAAATGATTTCCATTATATTATAAACCCTAAAGGCAAGTAGTTCTACATTTGTTATGTATGTAAGCGCTTATTTATTTGTACTATTTAATTCTAAGAAAAAAGGAGCTTTCACACGCGGTGAATTAGCTCCTTTTTAGAAACGATAACTTATTTTACTGATCCGTTATTTTGAACTAATTTCACCATGCTGCTCGCAATCGCATGCTGCTCTTCTTTAGAAGCAACGCTCCAAAGGTCTGCTAAAATTCGCTCTTGATCATTTTTTGCATCAACTTGGTTTGCTAAATATCCACCAATTTGATAAGCAAGATCATGAATAACTTCTTCTTGCATTCCTTCGTTTTGTGCATGATGTAAACGGTCGCCTAAAAAATCTTTCCAGCTATCCCAGTTTTCTAATACTGACATGAGTAGCCCTCCTTAAGGTTTATTCATATCATAGTTTGTACCTTGTTTTTAATTTTATGCACACTTTATATGTACCAACCGCCATTAACCGATAATATTTGTCCAGTTATATACGAAGCACGTGAAGATATTAAATATGAAACCGCATCTGCCACTTCTTTTGGATATCCTATTCTTCCTAAAGGGATCTCTTCAGCCAGCTCTTTAACCTCTTCTTTTGAATAGCTGGCCATCATATCCGTTTCAATCGCTCCGGGCGCAACTCCATTGACGCGAATTCCACTTAATGCAACCTCTTTTGCCAAAGCTTTTACAAACGTATTTTGGGCGCCTTTTACCATTGAATAAAGAACTTCAAACGAAGCTCCTGTAAGTCCCCAAATGGAAGAAATCATGATAATTTGTCCGCTTTTAGCACTGATCATTTTAGGCAGCAAAGCTTTTGTAATAACAAAGGGAGCCGTGATGTGAAGATAGATCATTTCTTCGGTTTCATTTGCCGAAGCATCTGTCATTAACCCGCTAACGCTTCGTCCGCTGTTATGAATAATAACTTCTACCGGAACAATAATCTCCTTTAAAAACTTCTCCATTCCCTCTTTACATGATAAATCCGCTTGTACTGTAAACACGGTTTTCACCTTTTCAGCTAGCTCATGTGCAAGCGCCTCTATTTTGTCTTTTCGTTGATGATAGTGCAAAATAAGCGAGTATCCATCTTCAGCCAATTGCTTAGCAATCGCTGTGCCAATTCCTCCGCTTGCACCTGTCACAAGGGCAAATTTCTCCATAGCCTTCTCTCCTTTACATGCAAAAAAGCTGATGAACATCAGCTTTTTTGGCAACAATCATCTTTATTTAGGTACTACTTCACAAACCGTAAAGTTCTTTTCATCAATAATCTCGTTTAGCACATCTTTTATTTCGTTTACCTTCAGTTTTTCTAGCGTTTCAACAATATCAAATAAATTCATATCATTAAACGCATAGCGTGTAAACTGATTAGCGATAAACTCAGGTGAGTTTAATGAACGTAAAAATCCGCCGATTTTCTTTTTACGAATACGTTCAAGTTCCTCTTCTGTTAGTGATTTCGTTTTCATTTCAAGTAAAATTTGTTTAACTCGATCATACAGCTGTTCCGGTTGATCCGTATCTCCTCCGATAAGAGCAAAACCAAATCCTCTTTCCTCCGTATAATCATACGCAAACGTTTCATCAATGAGTCCGTCTGCATACAACTCCTCATAGTACGAAGAGCTTTTTCCAAATGCATAATCTAAAATGATATTCATTGCTAACTCGTATTTAAGCATTTCTCCGCCTGAACGCTGCGGATTTTTCGCTTTTAGACCCACCATACATTTCGAAGACTGCACCGGCATTTTTAATACTTGTTTTTCTTGATCCACCGTTTCAGGCTCTTCGTCAAAATGACGCTGTATGTCAGAGATTTCTTTATAATCTTTTTTCTGCTGATTGTCTCGAACTTGCTTCATTACTTTTTCCGCATCAACAGGACCTACAATGAACAACAGCATGTTGCTCGGATGATAAAACGTTTCATAGCATGTGTACAGTAAATCTTTATTAATATGTGAAATCGATTCGATCGTGCCAGCAATATCAATTTTAACAGGATGGTTTTTGTACATATTTTGAATGGTACCAAAATACAAGCGCCAGTCCGGATTGTCGTCATACATTGTAATTTCTTGACCGATAATGCCCTTTTCTTTTTCTACCGTTTTTTCTGAGAAGTACGGCTCTTGTACAAAGTCCACTAATGTTTCAAGATTTTCTTCAAAGTTAGATGTACAGCTGAATAAGTAAGCTGTGCGGGTAAAAGAAGTAAATGCATTGGCCGAAGCACCTTGTTTACTAAACTGCTGAAAGACATCTCCGTCTTCTTTTTCAAATAATTTATGCTCTAAAAAGTGGGCAATTCCATCCGGAACTTTTGTCATTTCATTTTCATTTAGCGGTACAAATTGATTGTCAATCGATCCGTAGTTTGTTGTAAAAGTGGCAAACGTTTTGTTAAACTCCGGTTTTGGCAAAATGTATACCTGCAGCCCGTTATCCATTTTTTCATGATACAGCTGTTCTTGAAGCTGCGAAAATTCAATTTTCTCCATTTTCTTCACCGCCCGTTCCTGTTAAGAAATAAATTGTATCCATTTCAATTTTCTCAGCCACTTTAATAATTTCCTGCTTAGATACCGCATCAATATGCTTTAAGTATTCATCAATTGAAATATCTTTACCCGTTAATTCATTATGATACATAACCTCTACTAGTCCTCGTGGAGTATCCACCGTTTCAAGCAGCTGGTTGTGAATAACGGCTTTCGTTTGAGCGATTTCGCCGTCTGTAAACGATCCTTGTTTCATTTCCTGCATTTGTTCTTTAATAATCGTAACAGCTTGGTCGTAATTTTTAGCATCAATACCCGACATGACCATTAGTAATCCTTTATGACTCTCTACTCTCGAAGCAGCATAGTAAGCTAAGCTCGCTTTTTCACGCACGTTAATAAATAGCTTGGAATGTGAGAACCCTCCGAATATCCCATTGAATACTTGAAGAGCAAAATACTGTCTATCTCCGTATACAACGTTTGTACGATAGCCAATATTTAATTTCCCTTGTTTGACTTCTTGTTTTTCCACCACTTCATTTACGTTTGAGATCTCTTTAGACGTGATAGAATCTTCAATGTCTTTTTGCTCGCGCTTTGGTAAAGTAAATGTTTCTTTTACTGTTTGTAAAACCTCTTCGACTTGCAAATCTCCAATAGCATAAAGGTGAATGGCATCTTCTTTTAACACCTGCTGATAATAAGCGTACAAACTTTCACCTGTAATTTCTTCCACATCGTCAATTTGACCGTTTACATGTAAAGAGTAAGGTTCTTCCTTACACATTTCTTCAACTAGTCTTAAATTAGCATAGCGCATTTTATCATCAAATACGGCTTGAATTCGCTGACGAAGCGAACGCTTTTCTTTTGTCATAATATCCGTTAAAAAAGAGTCCCCTTCAACTGCTGGCTTTAATAAAATATCGCCAAGAAGAGCTAACGCTTTTTGCAAAAGCGGAGTTGAATCTTTCAAATATTTTTCATTCGCTATATCAATGCGAATCGTAATATCGTGGTTATCACCTTTTTTTGTTAAGTCTACTTGTAAAGTAGCACCATAAAGCTCATCTAAATATGTACGAAGCTTTGTCGTAGACGGCAGCGACTCGGTAGCGCTTTGAAGCACATAAGGTAAAAGGGCACGCATTGTCACCGTTTTCTTATCTAAAGGGGCATTTAGTTTTAAAATGAACGTGTTTGTTTTGTACTTAGCTGTTTGAATGGTATGAACAGTCAATCCTTCTAGTTCATGTTTTTGTTCAGTCAATAATTTCATATATAAACCTCCTTTTAAATTTTGATGTATTAACTAGACAATACTTCTATTTTGAATCTTTAACGCTAATTTTAGTCTTATAACCACTATATCGAATTCAAGGAAACATTTTCAAGTAACTTGCCGCGCGCTTCCTCATTTCTTTTCATATTCTTTCTCTCAATGAAAAAAAGGCGGAGAAAAGAATATGATTTCTTTGTCTCCACCTTCTATATTTATCCAACTTTAGTCATTGTTAGACCTCGTATAGAGGATTTATTAGCGGCGGCCTTTTTCATAAGGAACGCCCAGCGCTTTAGGAGCCTCAGCACGTCCTACAAAACCAGTAAGCGCTAAGATTGTTAATACGTACGGTGCAATGGTTAAAAGGACGGATGGGATATCTTGAATAACCGGAATCTGAGCTCCCGTGATACTCAAAGACTGTGCTAATCCGAAAAACATGGCTGCACCTAAAGCACCAATAGGATGCCACTTCCCGAAAATCATGGCCGCAATAGCAAGGAACCCTTGTCCAGCAATCGTTCCCGCTGCAAAGTTTGTAGCGATAGACGTGGCATACACCGCTCCGCCAATTCCAGCGAACATGCCGGAAATCATAACGCCAACGTAGCGCATTCTCACAACTTTAATCCCCATCGTGTCTGCTGCCATTGGGTGTTCACCAACTGAACGAAGACGGAGACCAAACGGCGTTTTATAAATGGTGTACCATACAGCAAAAGCTAGCACAATCGCAATATAAGACGTAATAGGAACGTTCGAAAACAGAATTTTACCGATTACTGGAATGTCTGATAAACCTGGAATACTTACTTTATCGATACGGAATTGAATAAAATCTGTTTGTCCTTTCCCAAAAATCTTTTTAATTAAAAAGATTGAAAGACCCGCAGCTAGAAAATTCAGGGCTACACCACTTACAGTTTGATCTGCTTTTAATGTAATGCTTGCAACAGCATGAATCAGCGAGAACACAGCGCAAACAACAGCCGCAATTACTATTGCTACCCACGGGGCCCAAGCACCTAATGAATCCTGAAGTAAAAGGGTTGAAACAATACCTGTGAACGCGCCAAACATCATCAGCCCTTCTAATCCAATGTTCACGACCCCGGAACGTTCACTAAATATCCCTCCGAGCGCGGTAAAGATAAGCGGTGCAGCTGAATAAAGCGCCGCTGGAATAATAATGGCTAACACCTCTAAGAAGTTCATTTTGCTCCCCCCTTGCCTGCACGGCCAAGCACCCAGCGAATTAAATAACTAGATGCAACAAAAAAGATAATAAGCGCAATGACAATTTGAATTAATTCAGACGGTACGCCTGTCATAAAGTTCATTTGAGGAGCCGCAGTTTGCAGTCCTCCGAAAAAGAATGAAGCTAATAAAATTCCAATTGCGCTGTTAGCTCCTAAAAGGGCTACGGCAATACCGTCAAATCCCGTACCCGTAAACGCAGTGAATGTGCCCATATATTGAAATGTTCCAAGCCCTTCCATAGCCCCGGCAAGCCCGGCAAAAGCGCCTGAAATCGCCATGGATAACACAATGTTTCGGCCTACATTCATTCCTGCATACTGTGAAGCATGCTGATTAAAACCAACGGCTCTTAGCTCGAAGCCCTTAGCTGTTTTATTCAAAATAAACCACATTACGACGGCTGCAGCGATGGTAATAAGAATGCCGTAATGAAGGCGGGAGTTATTGGTTAACTGTGCTAAAAAGCTTGATGCTAAAGATGCCGATTCTTTAATATCATACGATTTTTCATTACCCGCGTATAAATACGTACGGATTAAGCTGCTCGTGGTGTAAAGGGCAATATAGTTCATCATGATGGAAACAATTACTTCATGAACATGAAATTTTGCTTTTAAAAATCCTGGAATAAACGCCCAAACTGCTCCAGCTGCAGCTGCTGCTAATACAGCTAAAGGAATATGAATGACTGCTGGTAAATCAAACGCATACCCAACCCATACTGAAGCCAACCAGCCAACTAAAAGCTGTCCTTCTACTCCAATGTTAAAGAGACCGGTTTTATAAGCAAACGCAACCGCAATACCGGCCAGAGCAAGAGGCGTCATGGCACGAATCGTTTCTCCAATGGCTTTTGGCGTCCCAAACATCCCGTCAAAAAGAGATTGATAGCCAAGCATTGGATCATAGCCGCCTAGTAACATAATAACCGCTCCGGCAATGAGTCCTAATATGGCCGATACAACAGGGATCAAAATCATCATTACACGTTCGTTTTTCACAAGTTTATTCATGCTGTTCCACCCGCTTTCTCACGCGTACCGCCTGCCATTAATAGACCTAACTCTTGTTCATTCGTTTCTTTTGGATCTACAATGTCAACTATTTTCCCTTCATAAATAACCGCAATGCGATCGCTTAGATTCATTACTTCATCTAGTTCTAGCGAAACGAGCAGCACTGCCCGTCCTTTATCTCGTTCTTCAATCAGCTTTTTATGAATAAATTCAATGGCTCCTACATCCAGCCCCCTCGTTGGCTGAGCTGCAATTAATAGTTCCGGACTGCGGTCTACTTCACGGGCAATAATGGCTTTTTGCTGATTTCCGCCCGATAGCGATCGCGCTTGCGTATATTCACTAGGGGTTCGCACATCATATTCTGCAATTAACTCTTTTGCTTTTTTATACAGCTCTTTATAATTCAAAATACCTGATTTAGACATCGGCTTTTGATAATACGTTTGAAGACCGATATTTTCACCAATTGTATAATCTAATACAAGCCCGTGCTTATGGCGATCCTGCGGAATATGTCCTACTCCTGACTCCGTAATTTTACGCGTGGATAACGTAGACAACTCTTGATTTTTTAACGTGACCGAGCCCGACTTTATTTTTCTTAGACCCGTAATTGCCTCAATCAGCTCTGTTTGGCCATTTCCATCCACACCCGCGATGCCTACAATTTCGCCTGCTCGAACGCTTAGATCAAGTGAACTTACAGCCTCTACTCCTCGGCTGTCTTCTACTACTAATTCTTTTATTGTTAACACAGCTTCTTTTGGAGTCGCTGTTTTCTTTTCAGTTTTAAAATGTACTTCTCTTCCTACCATTAAAGCAGCAAGTTCATCAGGGTTGGTCTCTCGCACATTTACCGTACCAACCCCGACACCTTTTCGAATAATTGTACAGCGGTCACACACTGACATAATTTCTTTTAATTTATGCGTAATTAAAATAATCGACTTTCCTTCTTGAATTAATTTTTTCATAATTTGAATTAATTCCGTAATTTCCTGAGGTGTTAAGGCGGCAGTAGGTTCATCAAAAATAAGAATGTCGGCTCCTCTGTAAAGCGTTTTTAAAATTTCCACTCGCTGCTGCATGCCAACTGAGATATCTTGAATCTTCGCATATGGATCTACCGATAATCCATATTGATTTGAAAGCTCTTGAATATCTTGAGCTGCTTTTTTAATATTGATTTTCCCCGTTCGCGTCGGTTCGTTCCCAAGAATAATATTTTCTGTGACTGTAAAGTTTTGAACAAGCATAAAATGCTGATGAACCATTCCAATTCCTAAGTCATTCGCTACGTTAGGGTCCGTGATTTTGACTTCTTGGCCGTTTACACGAATCTGTCCTTTTTCAGGCTGATAAAGCCCAAATAAAACGTTCATCAGCGTTGACTTACCTGCACCATTTTCTCCTAACAAAGCATGAATTTCTCCCTTTTTCACTTGGAGTGTAATATTGTCATTAGCGACAATACCGGGAAACTCTTTGCGAATATCTAGCATTTCAATAACATATTCCACTACTTTCACTCCCTATTCCTGCCTGCTACAGGATTCTGTCTTCCGTTTTTTGGCTATGAAAAAGGCTAGTTTTCACTAGCCTTTTATACTCATATAATCATTGCTTAACAGATATCAGCTTATTTTTTAAGCGTTTTTTCAAACTCTTTAAATTCTTTATCCGTTTGAGGCACTGTAATGTCACCGTCTAGAATTTTTTGCTTATACTCATCAACTGCTTTTAACGCATCTTTGCTTACATTATCTTGTGATGGAGCAATTCCCACTCCGTCTTCTTTTAAGCCAAACACAACATCTTTACCGCCTGGGAATTTGTCGTCCATTGCTTGTTTTGCAACATCTTCTACAGCAAGGTCAACGCGTTTTACCATCGAAGTTAACGTTACGTTTTCAGGCATACCTTCTTCATGCTGATCGCGGTCAACTCCAATTACCCAAACCTTTTTGTCTTTACCGCCTTTTGAACGGTTTTTAGCTTCTGTAAATACGCCGTTTCCAGTACCGCCAGCCGCTTGATAAATAATATCAGCGCCTTTGCTGTAAATGGTAGAAGCGATAGCTGAGCCTTTTTCTGGAGAGTTAAAACTTTCCGCGTATTGAGAAATAACTTCAGCGTCTGGGTTTACAGATTTAACACCTGCTTTAAATCCGTTTTCAAACTTCTTGATTAATGGAGATTCAACGCCTCCGATAAAGCCGATTTTGTTCGTTTTCGTTTGTTTCGCTGCCACTACACCTACTAAGAAAGAGCCCTGCTCTTCTTTAAATAAAATGCTCGCCACGTTATCTAAGTTTTCTGACTTTAGCGTATCGTCTACTAATGCAAAGTTAGCATCTGGATACTGCTTCGCTGCTTTTTTAATGTCTTCTTTTAACAAAAAGCCAATTCCATACGTCAAGTTGTAGCCACTCTCAGCAAATTTAGAAAGGTTGCTCTCGTATTCAGATGCTTTTGTAGACTGCAAATATTTGTATCCAGTCCCTTCATCAAGTCCGTTGTCTTTCCCAAACTTTGTTAGACCTTCCCAAGCAGATTGGTTAAACGATTTATCATCTACCCCGCCCGTATCTGTTACCATTCCCACTTTAAAATCCGCTGCTTTTTTATCTCCGCTGCTCTTATCTGCGTCGTTTGAGCCACACGCGCTTAAAAGTGTTCCTGCCGCTAATACTAGTGATAATGCAAGTCCCGTTTTACGTTTTAACATGTTTTAACCCCCTGAATAGTTTTAAAAGTATAAAGCCAATTTTCTATTTCGTCCCTGTGACCTACATTTGACACCTCCTTAAAAGGACAATGTTAAATAGTTGTAAATTTTCTGACATTTAACCATAAAAAAACTAGACGCGTTTACGCAGTACTTGGAAACTAAATTGATCTGCTTTAAAATAATTGATGGAATATAAAATGGGTTCATCATACTGGTCATAATGCATTTGTTTCAGCACAAGCAAAGCGGTTTCTGGCTCGCATTGTAAAATAGGAGAAACTTTTTCATGATAGCCTAGAGGCTCAATATTTGCCACGGCGTATGAAATGTGCTTTCCTGCTTGTTTTTCAAGAATTTCTAGCAAAGATTCCTGTTTATATTCGAAATTTTCAGGCAATATTTTTTGAGGAACCTTGTCCATGCAATATACAACAGGCTCTCCGTTTGCCGTTCTCACCCGTTCAACAAATAAAATCTGTTCGTCTTCCCCGCAAGCAAAACGTGTTAAATCATTTTCAGACAACTCTTGTATTTGAGAAGATAAGAAGATTGTTCCGGCCTTCATACCAGCTTGTTCAATCATATGTGTTATACTATTTAATTGCTCAATCCCTGACAAAAAAGTAGGCTTCGTGTTGACAAATGTTCCCACGCCGTGTCTGCGAACAATAATATTCTCTTCTTCTAATATGCGAAGTGCCTCACGTAGCGTTGCGCGGCTAACCCCTAGCTGCTTTGATAAATCAAACTCTGAAGGGAGTCTTTCCTTTTCTTTAAAAATTCCTTTTTCTATATTTTGTTTAATTTTATCAATCACTTGTAAATACAAGTGCCGATTATCCGCACGTATAGACATCACTCTTCCTCCATATTAAAAAGTCATCAGACCTCTGATGTTCGACTACTTAATCGAAAATAATATATCATTTTTCGACAGATAAATAAATAGGTTATATTAATTTTTTGTTAAAATTTTTAATATTTTTTTAAAAAAATGAATTTTTGTTATTTTTTAATGTCAGCATACCTAACAACCTACTTTTCTTCTAATATTAGATAAAAACCAAACATTTTAGTCATTAAATTTTTTAATATTCGTTTTTATTTTATTTATTTAGCATGACATATTTTTGTGTAATACTATTCTTACCGTCTCTTCTTCCATAAAAAAATGAGGTTGAGACATAACGAAATAAATCCAATCTAAAGACAAACAAATAAGATACATGAGCTGAAACGCTTGCGACACCGCAGTTGATTTCCGTGCAAGACTTCGGTTTCCACGGGCGGGCGATGGGCCTCCTCGTCGCTTACGCTTTTCCCGCAGGAGTCTTCACCTTGTCTTTCAGTCAACTGCTAGAAGGAACGAAACGGATGAAACCTATATTCACCCTAACAAAAAAAACGAACCGCTAATCAGACATGTTGATTAGTGATTCGTTTTTCACTTAGGCTAAAATACTTTTGTCCCAGCTCCATCTTTTCTAATAACCTTATTAAGATCCAACATCTTCATTTTGCTGAGAAATCAGCACCGAACGCGGCTTACTTCCTTCGTAAGGCCCAACCACTCCACGATCTTCCATCGCATCGATTAAACGTGCAGCCCGGTTATAGCCAATTCGAAAGCGTCGCTGCAGCATAGAAACAGAAGCTGTTTGCATTTCTGCCACAAGCTGAACCGCTTCGTCATATAGCTCATCTGCAAAATCATCGACTTGTTCAGGGGCATCTGTTGGAATCATTTCTTCTTGATACTGTGCTTTTTGCTGTGCAATTACAAAATCAACAATCTCTTCTACTTCTTCATCTGATAAAAAGGCACCTTGCACACGCACAGGTTTTGAAGCTCCAACAGGCATGAACAGCATATCTCCTCTTCCTAGAAGCTTCTCAGCTCCTCCCATATCTAGGATCGTACGAGAGTCAGTTTGTGAAGATACACTAAAAGCGATTCGGGAAGGAATGTTTGCTTTAATAACTCCAGTAATAACATCTACTGATGGTCGCTGTGTAGCAATAATCAAATGAATGCCGGCAGCACGAGCCATTTGAGCAAGACGTGTGATCGAATCTTCGACGTCAGATGAAGCAACCATCATCAAGTCAGCCAACTCATCAACAATCACCACAATATAAGGAAGAGTCGGCTGTTTTGCATCGGCGTCTCCATCATCATTCATACGTTTTACTAAATCGTTATATCCTTCAATGTTTCTCGTTCCGCTGTGTGAGAACAACTCATAACGTCGCTCCATCTCACTTACAACTTTCTTTAATGCTTGAGAAGCTTTTTTCGGATCTGTTACGACAGGAGCCAATAAATGCGGAATACCATTGTACATATTCAACTCAACCATCTTAGGGTCAATCATCATTAATTTTACTTCATGAGGCTTTGTTCTCATTAAAATACTAATAATAATACCGTTGATACACACACTTTTTCCGCTTCCTGTTGCCCCTGCTACAAGCATATGAGGCATTTTATTAAGCTCTGCTAGCACAGCTTCGCCTGAAATATCTCTTCCTAAACCAACTAATAGCTTTTTATCAGGTCGGTTATTTTCAGTCGCTTCAAGTACTTCTCTAAGCGAAACCATCGCTACTTCTTCGTTCGGCACTTCAATTCCTACCGCTGATTTCCCGGGAATTGGAGCTTCAATCCGAATATCTTTGGCAGCTAATGCAAGTGCTAAATCATCACTTAAATTGACAATCTTACTTACTTTTACTCCTACATCAGGATATACTTCATATTTTGTAACAGCTGGTCCAAGGTGAACTTTTGCCACTTTTGCTTTTACGCCGAAACTTTGAAACGTTTTTTCAAGCTTTTCGGCATTTTTATAAATGTTTTTATGCTCTTTTGCCTGGTTACTTTTCTTTGGCATCGTCAATAGCTTGATAGGAGGAAGCTCATACTCTTTATTTTCCGTTTCAGTAAAGGTAATCATAGGAGCTTTTTCTTCTTCCTGTTCCTTTTGCGGCCTTGGCTGTTGCGGTGCAGCAGCTACAGGCTTCGATTCCATAACCGGAGGCACCGGAGCTATAGGAGCAGCAGAAGATTGACTAGACTCTTCCTCTCCATAATCAAAGTGTTCAATAATTGGAGGCGAAGGTGCTTCCACTTCTATTTCCACGCTTTCTTCAGGTTCTTGAACAGCTTTTTCTTGGCGTCTCTTTTTTGTTGTTTTAGGGGCTTTTTTCTTCTTATGTTTCCACGTCTGAATATCTTGCCAGCCTTCTTTTAACTCCGTTGTTAAAAAATTAACTAGAGGTGACAGAAGTTTTAATACCG
This sequence comes from Priestia sp. SB1, assembly GCF_038898415.1. Classification (NCBI taxonomy): domain Bacteria; kingdom Bacillati; phylum Bacillota; class Bacilli; order Caryophanales; family Bacillaceae; genus Priestia; species Priestia sp. SB1. Next base: position 266,801 of record NZ_JBBJSS010000001.1, read on the forward strand.
TTTCGTGAAGCGAACGTCCGGTAATGAGCAGTACCCCAATCACAATAAGCAAGGCAGCGATAAGTTCTGTTCCTAAGCTATCAAACAGATAGTAGAACATGGCAAACATAATAGCTCCTATCATCCCTCCCCCTAAATCACTGTGATTCGATTGTCCCGTTGCTTCGAGCATATACAAATCCCACGTATTCATAATGACAGATGGATCTGTAAACGTTCCGTTTTTCGATAAATTTTCAAATAACGTCACGTGACTAAACAGTAAAATAGATAAAATAATGAGGTATGTACCGATAAGCTGCCGCGTCACTAAAGGAGGCATTTCTCTTTTCCAAATGATATAAACAGATAGAATAACCATTCCGATTAAACACAGCATATACCATTCGCCAATAAATAAGCGGACCACGAGTACAAGAGCCTGTCCTACAGCACCGAGTCCTGCCATGGCAATTAACGTTAACGCTAATAAAAATAAGCCAATAAGCTCAAAGCGCAATATGCGTTTCCATTCATCCTTTTTTATTTGACCTCTTCGTTTTTTCTTTGCCATTTTTCCACTCCAATCAACGTCCAACACCCTATGTTGATTTTGTTTCTTTTATCAGTTGAATAAAAAAGCAGCCAATACAGCGGCTGCCTTCTTCGTCATATTCATTATACCATATTCACCATAATTATACTGAAATCCTTACGACAAAATTTGACCAGGATAATAATTTTCATTCAAATAATCTTGAGGATTCGTGCTTAAAACCCTCACAATTTGCTGTTGTTTTTGTTCATTTTCTTCAACGATAACCGGGATTCCATTATGATTAATAAGCTTTGGCTGAGATTGTTCTTGATGATAAGACTGCTGAAAAATCAGTTCTTGTGGCATCATTGTATATAAAATCATTGCAGCAGCTGCTCCTCATTCTGACGTCCTTGCTCAATCAGTTCATTCAATTTTTTGATTGCTTGAGCAACTCCGCCTACTTCGTTAATTAACCCGTATGAAACAGCATCTCCGCCAACTACATTTGTCCCGATATCACGCGTTAAGTTCCCTTTTGAAAACATAAGTTCTTTAAACTTTTCTTCTGAAATATGAGAGTGTTCTCTCACAAAGTTAATCACGCGCTCTTGCATTTTATCTAAGTATTCGAATGTTTGCGGTACACCAATAACAAGACCCGTTAAGCGAATGGGATGAATGGTCATGGTCGCTGTACCGGCAATATACGAATAATCAGTTGAAACCGCAATTGGAACACCGATTGAATGTCCGCCTCCTAGCACAATGGACACAGAAGGCTTGGATAACGAAGCAATCATTTCCGCAATGGCAAGACCTGCTTCTACATCTCCACCTACTGTATTCAAAATAATAAGCAATCCTTCAATTTTTGGATTTTGTTCAATCGCCACAATTTGCGGGATGACATGCTCATATTTTGTCGTTTTATTTTGAGGAGGCAGCTGCATGTGCCCTTCGATTTGTCCTACAATCGTTAAACAGTGAATATTAGAATCCTGAGGAAGCTGAGCCACGTTGGTCTGTCCCAATTGTTGAATTTTATCTAATATTCCGCCCTTGCTTTCTTCATTTTTATTAGGCTGCTGAGGCGCTTCATCAGAATGTAATCTTTCGTTATTTTCAAACATATTCTAGCTCCTTTCACTTATTGATAGTAGTAGTATGAACTTCTCATAGTTATTACATCCCCATCAGCTGCAAATAAAAAGCCTTCCCAGCGGGAAGGCTTCACATTAGATTTCCATGATAATCGGTAAAATCATCGGTTTACGACGGGTTTTTTCATATAAAAATTGATTTAAACTTTCTCTCATTTTTAATTTTAATGAAGACCACTCGATCACTTTGTCTTCCATACACTTTTCTAAAATTTGCTGAACAATCTTCGTTGCTTCTTCTAAAAGCTTTTCTGATTCTCTTACATAGACGAATCCGCGGGAGATGATTTCTGGCCCCGCTACTACTGTTTTTTGACGTTTATTAATCGTAACTACTACCGTTAAGATTCCGTCCTGTGACAGCAGCCTGCGATCCCTCAGAACGATATTCCCAATATCGCCGACGCCTAGTCCATCAATGAGCGTATTTCCCGCTTGAATAGAACCGCTAGGGTACATGCGAGCATCTTTAAACTCAACTCGCTCACCTTTTTCAAGCAAACAAATATGATCTTCTGATATTCCTAATTGACCGGCTAGCTTTGCATAAGCTTTTTGTTTTCGATACTCTCCATTCACAGGCATGACATATTTCGGCTTTGTTAAGTTAATCATAAATTTTAATTCTTCTTGACTGCCGTGTCCGGAAGCCTGTACTTTCTTCTGAGCAAACACTACGCTTGCTCCTAAACGAAAGATGACGTCAATTGTTTTTGAAAAGGTCGTTTCGTGCCCCGCCACGGGTGTAGCAGCCAGCAGGACCGTGTCATCTTGTTTGATTTGAATAAATTTATGGGACTGTTTAGCCATTCGAGTAAGACCTGAAATCGGCTCTCCGTGATGACCTGTTGTTAAAATAACCGTTTCATGTTCTGAAAGATCCTTTAGCTTTTGCACAGGAACAATTAAATCCTCAGGCAGCTGCAAATGTCCAAGTTTTGCTGCAATATCAATGATTTTCAGCATACTCTTTTCCATAACGATCAGGTTACGGCCATGCTGATATGCGGCATGAATAACTTGCTGAATACGGTGCAGATTGGAACTGTATGCAGCAACAATGATTCGACCTTTGCTTTTATAAAAAGCGTCGGTAATATTTTGTCCGATGACGGCCTCGGAAACTGTATAGCCTGGCTTATCCGCATTTGTACTGTCTGAAAGCAAACACAGGACGCCTTTTTCCCCAATGGCAGCCATTTTTCCAATATCAGCGCTTTGAATGCTGACTGAGTTTTGATCAAATTTAAAATCACCTGTATATACAATCGCACCTTGATTGGTTTGTAAACAAATGCCGACTGAATCTTGTATACTGTGCTGCGTTCTAAAAAATGAAATATCCACTCCTTCAAACGATAAAACCGTTGACGAAGTGATAGGATGTAAAGCCTCATATTTTTTAATTCCATACTCTTTTAACTTTTCTTTGATAAGTGCTAGCGTTAATTCTGTACCATATACCGGCACGTCCAATTTTTGAAGTATAAAGGGAATAGCCCCAATTTGCTCTTCATGTCCATGAGTAACAAAAATGCCTTTTACGTTCTGCTGATTTTCTACTAAATATGTAATGTCAGGAATGACAATATCAATTCCTAACATTTCCCCTCCCGGAAACTTTGACCCTGCATCTAACACATATATGTTTTCATTGATTTCCACCACATACATGTTTTTTCCAAGTTCTCCGACTCCACCCAAGGCTGAAATTTTAATATTTTCTGTCTTTTCTAGTACCATAAGTTCCTCCTACTTACTTTCACCCGTACAATTTCATTTGCTTACATTATAACTGAAGTAAGAATTGGAATACAAGAAATTTCATTCGTCTATTTCCGTCATGTGCTCTTCTATTATCTTATAAGAAAAAAACGTCTCTTCATCAACTCGTATATACGGTCAATGAAGAGACGTTTAAAAAACATACTTATAGCTTATAGCGTATTTAATGTGCTGACTAACGTTTGGCGTTCTTCTTCCGTTAACGGAACTAAAGGTAATCGTACCGATCCTACGTCTAACCCTTTTAGCTGTAAAGCTGTTTTAACAGGCGTTGGACTTGGAGCCGCAAAAAGAGATTTCATCACAGGTACAATACGCTGATGAATTTTTGCTGCTTCTTTCGGATTTCCTGACTCATACAACTTAACCATCTCTTGCATTTCATTTCCAATAACGTGAGAGGCAACAGAAATAATCCCAGTTCCTCCAATTGCTAATACCGGCAGTGTTAAGCCATCATCACCGCTGTATAAAGCAAAATCATCGCTTGTTTGTGCGATAATAGCTGTCATTGCGTCAAGGTCGCCGCTTGCATCTTTTAACGCTACAACATTTGGCAGTTCAGCTAGGCGTACAATTGTATCCACAGACATATTGATCACGGATCGCCCTGGAATATTGTATAACATGACAGGCAGCTCTGTACTTTCAGCAATTGTTTTAAAGTGCTGATATAAGCCTTCCTGATTCGGCTTGTTATAATAAGGTGCTACAATCATAATCGCATCTACGCCGATTTCTTCTGCCTTTTTCGTTAATTCAATTGATGCATACGTATTATTGCTTCCTGTACCTGCAACAACAGGTACACGGCCATCTACTACCTTTACTGAGTGGCGGAACAGCGCCAGCTTTTCTTCTGTTGAAAGCGTAGGAGATTCACCAGTTGTTCCTGCAATAACCAACGCATCTGAACCGTTGCTGATTAAATAGTTAATAAGCTGCGTTGTTTTTTCAAAATCAATATTTCCTTTATGATCAAAAGGCGTTACCATCGCTGTTGCGACTTTCCCAAAATCAATCATGTTTTCACTCCTTGAAATTGCATTATCCCTATTCATGTAATGAACCGTTAGCTTATAGCTAACGGAACATGTAGTTTATCTTTTTTGCGGTGCTTTTGACAAGTCAAAGGCACCATGAAGAGCATTAACGGCTTTCTTTAAATCCTCTTCTTTTACAAGCACCCAAATCGTCGTATGGCTGTCAGCAGATTGTAAAATCTGAATACCTTCGCTAGAAAGAGCTGTAACAATTTTAGATGTAACACCAGGCACCCCTGCAATTCCTGCTCCAACCGTTGATACTTTGGCACAGTTGCGAATAACAGCCGGCTCATACCCTAGCGCATGAAGCACATCAATTGCTTTGTCAGTTGCTTCATCTGTTACCGTATATACAACACCCTTCGGTGAAATATTGATAAAATCTACGCTGATTTTTTCTTGTGCCATTGCTTTGAATACCTCTGCTTGCGTATCATAATGGCCTTCTTTACTAAAAACTTTAATTTGAGTCACGTTAGATACGTGGGCGATTCCTGTTACAAGGCGTTCTTGCACATCGCTTCCACGCTGCTGTGCTTCACCTTGAGATGTAACGAGCGTACCTTCTGAATCAGCATACGTGGAACGGACGCGCATCGGTACTTTTGCTTGCATGGCGATCTCTACGGCACGTGGGTGAACTACTTTTGCACCTTGATAAGCCATGTTGCATATTTCGTTATATGTGACAACGGATAGCGGTCTTGCATCTTCTACAATACGCGGGTCCGCTGTCATCACACCTTCTACATCCGTGAAAATGTCAATGTAATCAGCCATAAGGGCTGCACCTAACGCTGAAGCAGATGTATCGCTACCTCCGCGTCCAAGCGTTGTTGTATCACCTTCAGCAGTTGCCCCTTGAAAGCCTGTTACGACAACGACATCATATTCTTCTAATTCTTTTAACAAACGGTCGCATTTCATTTCTAGTATCTTGGCATTGGTAAAATCATCATTCGTCACAAACCCTGCCTGTGCACCGTTTAATGCTGTAGCTTTAATCCCATTTTCGTTTAATAAATTTGTAAACACAACCGATGAAATTAATTCTCCGCATGCCATAAGCATATCAAGCTCACGTTTGTTAAGAGACGCTTTATTTCCATCAACAAGTGAAAGCAATGTATCCGTTGCATACGGTTCACCTTTTCGTCCCATTGCCGATACAACAACGACTACTTTGTAACCCTCACTTAATGCATTATTTAAATGATAGATTGCTCTTGCTCTTCCTTCTTCGTTACGAACGGAAGTTCCTCCAAATTTTTGGACGATTATTTTCATACTTACACCTCATCATGTTCCGAGACACTCTGGTTGCGCTTATTTTACTAAGCTAAGCTTAATAAGTGATTCTGCAATTTGTACAGAATTCCAAGCTGCACCTTTTAACAAGTTATCAGAAACGATCCACATATGGAAACCGTTATCGCGATCTAAATCTTTACGAATACGGCCGACAAACACATCTCGTTTACCTACACAGTCTGCTGGCATTGGATATACTTGATTTTCTGGATCATCTTGCAATACGATACCAGGTGCATCAGCCAATAAATTTTTCACATCAGCTACCGTTACACCGTCTTTTTCAATTTCAATGTACACTGACTCTGAATGACCTGTTACAACCGGTAGACGAACACAAGTAGCAGCTACTGGCAATTCAGGCATGCTCATAATTTTTTTCGTTTCATTAATCATTTTCATTTCTTCAAATGTAAAACCGTTATCTTGAAATTTATCAATTTGCGGAATGGCATTAAAAGCAATTTGATAATGTTTTTTATCTCCACCAACCGGTAAAATTTCCGGTGTAAACTCTTTTTCTTCTAAAATAGCTTTAGCTTGTTCTTTTAATTCATTAATTGCAGCAGCACCTGCTCCAGAAACGGCTTGATACGTTGATACTAGCACTTTAGATAAGCCGTATGTTTCGCGTAATGGCTGTAATGCTGCTACCATTTGAATTGTAGAGCAGTTTGGATTAGCAATGATTCCGTTATGTGCGTGTAATGCATCTTCGTTCACTTCCGGCACAACTAACGGGACATTTTCATCCATTCGATAAGCGCTTGTGTTGTCTACAACGATTGCTCCGCGTTTTACTGCCTCTGGTGCAAGTGCTTTTGAAATGCTGCCGCCTGCACTGAATAAAGCAATGTCTACGCCTTCAAAGCTATCAGGAGTTGCTTCTTGCACAACAACTTCTTCTCCGTTAAACAACACTTTTTTACCAGCTGAACGAGCTGAAGATAATAACGTTAATTTACCAACTGGAAAATTACGCTCCTGTAGGGTTTTAATCATTTGTTGTCCTACTGCACCTGTTGCTCCTACTACTGCTACATGTAATTCTCTTGTCATTTTAATACCGCCTCCAACAATTTTCAACTACTCAACATTTATCTGCATATACTGACTATTTTAACATATTATTATGCTTCATTGCGTCAAAGAAGAGAAGATTTTTAAAATCTTCTCTTCTTTGAGATTGAGAGTTCTCTTACAGCCGCAGTATTGAACAGATTCATACAACAGCAAGAGGCATATATGTCCTATGACTCTTGACCGTCGCGGAACCTTTCGACAATAACAGGCTGAATCTGTTTATCTTCAAGCGCTGCGTACACCGTGTCTGATAACATCGTCATACGCGCTACCATTGAATTTGGTTTAAGCACCGGGTCATCTTGACCAAATGGAATAAAATAAATATTTTTAGTCGCCATTAGCCTCATTAAGTTTACACCATTTAGCCCTAGTGCGTCATTAGTCGAAATTCCCAGTACCACTGGCTTATTATTACGAAGCGTTGCTTTAGCTGCCATGAGTACCGGAGATTCAGTCATTGCATTCGCAAACTTACTCATCGTATTCCCAGTAATTGGGGCAACTACCATACAATCAAGCGGAATCTTTGGTCCTAGAGGCTCTGCTTTTACAATTGTATTGATGACGGCATGACCTGTTAATTCCTCAATTTTCTTCACCCAGTCTTCTCCATCTCCAAAACGAGTATTTGTGGATTGTACAGTGTAAGAAACAACCGGTAACACTTCTGCTCCCAAATTAACAAGCTTTTCAATTTCCGGCATAACCGCATCATACGTACAGTGAGATCCGGTCAAGCCGAATCCTATTCTTTTACCTTTTAATGACATTATTTTTTCTCCTCTCTCGCATCCGCAGCGTCTTTTAATAAATTCACTAATACATTAGCGACAATCTGACCTGCTGTTTTTGGAGCCACAATCCCTGGAAGACCAGGTGCTAAAATAGCTTTAATTCCTCGTTTTTCTGCATAGCGGAAATCGGTTCCTCCAGGCTTTGAAGCTAAATCAATAATGAGCGCGTGGGTCGGGACATTAGATAATGTCTTAGCCGTTAAGATAGGGTATGGAATGGTGTTAATACATATATCACTATCAGCAATTTCTTTATCGAGTTCAGAAAGATAGAAAGGCTGCAAACCCATTTCAGCAATACGTGCTAAATGTTCAGATTTTCTAGCTCCTACTTTTACATTGGCACCAAGTGCAGCAAAGGACCTCGCCACGCTCATTCCTACTCTTCCTAAACCTAGGACAGAAATATTTGAACCGTGAATGGTAAAATCCGTATGTTGAATAACAAGCATGATGGTACCTTCAACAGTAGGAATAGAGTTATAAATTGCTACATCATCACGCTCAAATAGCTGAACGAGTTTACGGTTTGTCGTTTTGACTAATTCGTTTAAATACCCATTGCTAATACCAGAATAAATAATGCAGTGCTCAGGCGTTTTTTTAAGTATTTCTTCAGTCAATACTACTTTTTCATTTGAAAAAATAGTATCTACTTGCCCTTCGTGATTTGTTCCAGGCACTGGAAGGATGATGGCGTCAACATCTGAAAAATCCAGCTCCTCTATCTGATATTTCGTCGCACCTGTAAAACCATGATCTAGCTGATCAAAACCAATAAGAGAGGTTTTTGCATCTAATTGAATTAATTTTCGAATGACTTCAAGCTGCCTAGCATCACCGCCAATTACAGCTATGTGCAAATCCGTTAACATGTTTCATTTTCACCTTCTTTAACATTAAATAGATGTATCCTTCGCTTAAACCATCGAGATGTAAAGTGCTATCATTACGCCCTAGAATGCCTATTGCTTTTCTTCAACATACTATGTAAACACACAGGAATCGGTGAATCTTTATCCCTGAAAATAAAAGAAACGAGATGCAGGAAGCATCTCGTTTGTTATTTTGTTGACTCATTATTTATGTCTTCTAGCTGATGAACATTTACAATCACCATATCCGTACCAATTTTTTCGATATTCCCCCACGGCACTCGCACTTCATCTCCTTGTTTTCGAAATCCAAACCACTTCACAGATGGAATAATAAGCGCATTAATTTGTCCCGTATGTTCATTAATTTCAAGATCTGTTTGCCCTAAAATACCCAAACGCTCTGCTCGCTTAACATCTACAATTTCTTTTCCACTCAGCTCACTTAATCTCATGAAATCCCTCCTTTCATCTAATTTATTGAACAACCATACAAAAAATGACATAAAAATAAGGCTGGCTCAATTATTTTAGCCAACCTTACTTTTATAGTTTAATTTCCTTTAAAACCCTTAGGTAAATCTCCACTCGGGCTTATTAATGAAAGCGCAAATTCGTCTTTGAAAATATCTCGTGCAAGACCATTTACACTATCTTTAGTCACGGCATTAACAAGGTCTAAAATCTCATCTAATGAACGGTGATAGCCCAGCATTAACTCATTTTTTCCGTTTCTGCTCATACGGCTATTTGTACTTTCAAGACTCAGCATTAAGTTTCCTTTCAGCTGCTCTTTGCTGTTAGCAAGTTCTTTATCTGTAATACCTTTGTCTTTCAAATCATAAAGCGTTTCTTGAACCGTATCATATAATACGTCGAGCTGATGGCTTCCAGTTCCCCCATAAATCGTTACAAGACCACTGTCTCGATAAGAAGAATGATAAGAGAAAACAGAGTAAGCCAAGCCGCGCTGTTCGCGGACTTCTTGGAACAAACGACTGCTCATGCTTCCGCCAAGCACGTTGTTTAATACAATTAAGCTATATACATCTTCTCCGCCAATTGGCAAACCTTTAAAGCCAAGGCAAAGATGAGCTTGTTCTGTCTCTTTTTTGCGCGCAATATGATTTGTATGGAACTCAGGCTGAACATATTGATGAGCGGAATGACTTGACGTATATGTACCAAAATAGTTTTCCACCTGTTGTATAAAACTCTCATCAATGTTTCCAGCTACTGAAATAACGATGTTTTCAGGAATATACATTTGCTCCATATATTGACGAAGCGAATCACCGTTAAATGTTTTTAACGTATCTTCCGTTCCTAAAATTGGATACCCTAATGGATGATTGCCATATACGGCTTTTCCTAATAGATCGTGTACAATATCGTCAGGTGTATCTTCATACATTTTAATTTCTTCATATACAACATTTTTTTCACGAGCTAATTCCTCTTCATCAAATGAAGAATTAAAGAACATATCCGCCAGCACATCTAGCGCTTGATCTGCGTGTTCGTCTAATACTTTTGCATAGTAGCACGTGTATTCTTTAGAAGTGAATGCATTTACTTGTCCCCCAATGCGGTCGAAGCTTTCTGCAATTTCACGAGCAGATCTTGTTTTTGTTCCTTTAAAAAACATATGTTCAAGAAAATGTGATACACCATTAATTTCAGGGTGTTCACTTCGAGAACCCGTTCCGATCCATACCCCAATGGCCACAGATCGAACAGTTGGGATATTTTCCAATACAATTCTTACACCATTTTTGCACGTATATCGTTTTATCAAGCTAGTGCCTCCCTTTTGCTTATCTCACTTACTTCTTAGTAGAAGAAGGTAGTTTCATCATTCGTTCTTCATCTAGCATCGTTGACACATCGCTAACTTTCAGGCCTTTGCGTTCAATATCGGTTAACAATTGGTCAAGCGATTCAGCCGTTGATTCAGTCGGGTGCATCAGTACAATAGCCCCTGGATGAATCTTTTTCATTACTCGATTAATTAACACTTCTGAACTCGGCTTTTGCCAATCGATTGTATCAACTGTCCACATGATGGTACTCATTTTTAACTGAGAAGCAAGCGTTACTACTTCGGGGCGAAAACTGCCGCTCGGCGGAGCAAACCATTTTACTTTTTGTCCCGTAGTAGATGTAATAATATCATTCGTTTTTTTAAGCTGCTGATTGATTTGACTAGCCGATAAAGTGGCCATATCAGGATGAGAATAAGAGTGATTTCCCACTTCATGCCCTGCGTCTACAATCATTTTTGCCATATCTGGATTATTTTTAACCCATTTTCCTTCTAAAAAGAAGGTTGCTTTAGCATGGTGCTTTTTCAGCACTTCTAACATTTTAGGCAAATACTCGTTCCCCCATGCTACGTTCACTGTAAACGATACCATAGGCTTTTCATCGTGTCCACGGTAGATAGGTTCCTGTGGTAAATCCTTCAAGTGAACCTTTGGTCTAACCTGTTTGTACACTAATTTTTTTTCATCAAATTTACCCGCAGGTTTCATATTTTTATAAGAAGCAGCAAGATCAACTTTTATGCCGTTATAGCCAGGAACCCGTTTCCAAACAGGATCGATTCGTGCATTCGCCGCTGGCTTTTCATAATCTTTTGCTTTTTCTTCAATCTTTTGATATAACGCATCATGCTGAGCTGATACAAGTTGTACATCGGATTTAAGTGCTTCTATATATGCTTCAGCAAAAGGATTATAAATAGATTTATATGTAATTGCCAGTAAAAATAGAAATGCTGTAAATTGCACAATGGTTCTCTTCACTTATCCTTCCCCCTTTACCATTTAAAATATGTATAAAGAGGACAAGGTAGAACAAACATCTACAAACGATAAAATCGCCCTACACATGGATTTTCTTCATGTATGGACGATTTCACAATATCTATATAGTAGTAAAAGAAGATTATTTTGTTTCTTTTGCTTTTTCTTCTTTTTCTTTTTGTTCTTTTAAAATTGCTTTACGAGATAAGTTAACGCGACCTTGTTTATCAATTTCCATGACTTTAACTAAAAGCTCGTCACCAATCGCTACAACGTCTTCTACTTTTCCAATACGCTCTTCTGCAAGCTCTGAAATATGAACAAGCCCATCTTTTCCGCTGAAGATTTCTACAAATGCACCGAATTTTTCAATTCGTTTTACTTTTCCTAAGTACATTTGGCCGACTTCAACTTCGCGTACAAGATCTTCAATGATTTTCTTCGCTTTTTCATTCATCGGCTGATCAATAGAAGAAATGAAGATTGTACCATCTTGTTCGATATCAATTTTAACGCCTGTTTCTTCGATGATTTTATTGATTTGCTTGCCGCTTGGTCCAATAACATCACGAATTTTATCAGGGTTAATCGCCATTGTAAGGATCTTAGGCGCATATTGAGAAAGCTCTTGACGAGGCGTAGCAATCGTTGACATCATATGATTTAAGATTTGCATACGGCCTTTTTTTGCTTGTTGAAGGGCTTCGTCTAAAATTTCACGAGATAACCCGTCAATTTTAATATCCATTTGAAGCGCAGTTACGCCATTTTCGGTACCTGCTACTTTAAAGTCCATGTCTCCTAGGTGATCTTCCATTCCTTGAATGTCCGTTAGAATCGAGTAGTGTTCACCTGATTTGATCAGACCCATTGCAATCCCTGCTACAGGTGCTTTAATTGGAACCCCAGCATCCATCATTGCAAGCGTACTTGCACAAATACTTGCTTGTGAAGTAGAACCGTTTGACTCTAATACTTCAGATACAAGACGAATTGTATAAGGGAAATCTTTTTCATTTGGAATAACCGGCTCAAGTGCACGTTCACCTAGCGCACCATGTCCAATTTCACGACGACCCGGTCCGCGCATCGGTCTAGTTTCACCAACACTAAATGAAGGGAAGTTGTAGTGATGCATGAAGCGTTTAGATTCTTCTACACTTAAACCATCTAAAATTTGCACATCGCCAAGTGCACCTAATGTACAGATGCTAAGCGCTTGAGTTTGTCCACGCGTAAATAATCCAGATCCGTGTGTACGTGGAAGCAAGTTTGTTTCAGAAGAAAGTGGACGAATTTCGTCAATACTACGGCCATCAGGACGTACTTTTTCTTCTGTGATCAAGCGACGCACTTCACTTTTAACAAGCTTCGACAAAATTTCATTCACTTGATTTAGTACTTCTTCTTCTACATCTTGCTCTTCAAATTTTGCAGCTACAGCGCTTTTCACTTCTTTAATCGCATTTTCGCGCGCATGCTTTTCTTGAACTTGAACAGCACGGTTCATGTCACCTTCTGCAATTTCGCGAACTTGACGCTCAAGGTCAGCATCAACAGTATAAAGCTCAACTTCAACTTTTTCTTTGCCTACTGCTGCTACAATTTCTTCTTGGAACGCAATTAATTTTTTAATTTGCTCGTGTCCAAACATAATTGCTTCTAACATTACTTCTTCCGGTACTTCATCAGCGCCTGCTTCAACCATGTTGATCGCGTCTTTTGTACCAGCAACCGTCAGATGAATATCGCTTTTTTCAAGCTCATCTACCGTTGGGTTTACAACAAATTCATTGTCTACACGGCCTACGATTACGCCTGCAATAGGACCTTCAAATGGAATATCAGATACTGATAATGCTAATGAAGAACCAAACATTGCTGCGATTTCTGAAGAACAGTTTTGGTCTACGCTCATTACAACGCTGACAACTTGAACTTCGTTTCGGAAACCATCTGCGAATAAAGGACGAATCGGACGGTCGATTAAACGGCTAGCCAAGATTGCTTTTTCACTTGGTCTGCCTTCACGCTTAATGAATCCACCTGGGATTTTACCGACTGCATATAAACGCTCTTCATAGTTTACTGTTAACGGGAAGAAATCTACATTTTTAGGCTCTTTTGAAGCCGTTGCTGTACTTAATACAACTGTGTCTCCATAGCGGATTAATGCTGCGCCATTTGCTTGTTTTGCCAACTGGCCAACTTCAACTTCTAGCTTTCGTCCAGCTAGATCTACAGAGAACACTCGTTTTTCTTGTTCCATATCGACGAGTACCCCTCTCTACATATAAAATATGTATGTAATCAAATGTGATAGTTTTATTATAAACGAAATATCCAAAAACAATAGCTTTTTTCACATTATGTAGCATCTTTAATGTTTCTTAAATGTACATACTAAAAAAGCGGGAATGCTCCCGCTTTCTTCTTATTATCGACGTAAACCAAGTTTGTTGATTAACTCACGATAACGAGTAACGTCTTTGTTACGTAGGTAGTTAAGTAAGTTACGACGTCGACCTACCATTTTTAAAAGACCACGACGTGAATGGTGATCCTTTTTATGAGTACGTAAGTGACCGTTTAGATTGTTAATTTGCTCTGTTAGGACAGCGATTTGAACTTCTGGAGAACCAGTGTCGTTCGCATGAGTTTTGTACTCACTAATGATTTCATTTTTACGCTCTTGTGTGATAGCCATCCTATTCACCTCCTTATTATTAAACCCCAGTTACCGAGCAAAACGTTGGTGAATCGTAATGCCAAGCAATGGTTGTTTTACATACAAGTGTTATGTTACTACTTATTAGAACAAAAAGCAAGTCGTAGCAGCTATTTATATATATTTTTTTATTTATTGTTATTTTGAATTCCTTCAAAATAAGCAAGGGCTTCTTCCTTGTCCTTTGAGATCTGACCGACAAGCTCTTCGATGCCGCTGAACTTTTTTTCTGAGCGAATCATTCGGTGCCATTTCACCGTTACGTGCTGATCGTAGATTTGCTCGTCAAATGATAATAAGTGGACTTCGATTGTTGGCTTTTCTAAATTATCGTGAAAAGTCGGCTTGTAGCCCACGTTGCACACTCCTGCATACCACTTACCGTGAAGCTGAAGCTCAACAGCATACACACCGATGCGTGGAAGTAAATACTCATCGTCTAAAGCGATGTTAGCAGTAGGAAAACCTATTTGCCTGCCTCGCTTTTCTCCATGAGTCACTGTACCTGACACTTCATAATAGCGGCCAAGCAGCTCTTTTACTCGATGCATATCTCCATTTGCTAAACTTTCGCGAATAAGCGTTGAACTAATTTTTTCTTCGCCATTTGTTAACTTATCAATTGTTGTTTGCGTGAATTTTGATCGAGAATGAAATGGTAGTATTTCCATTGTTCCTTTACCTAACTTTCCATACGTATAGTCAAATCCAGCTACCACATGCTGTACATTCAGTCCAATAATATACTGATCAACAAACTCTTGAGGCAATAGTGCTGCAAACTGTTTATCAAAATGAACGATATATAAAAAGTCAATTCCCATTTCCTCAATGAGTTTCTTTTTTTCTTGAAGCGGTGTGATCATATCAATGTGCTGCACATTGCGCCCGAGCACCACAGAAGGGTGAGGAGTAAACGTCATCACAGCACTAGCTATGCCTTTTTCATCGGCTAACTGTTTTGCTGAATTTATCACTTGCTGATGCCCTAAATGCACACCATCAAAATAACCAAGCGCTAACACTGATTGTTGAACAGCTTCTCGTTGAAAGTGGTGTGGATGTCGAATTTCAATCGTTTCCAAAACACAGTTCACCTTTTCCCTAACCGGTCTAGTCGATTGCCAACACTTTAACCGGCTTCATTAAATGTTTTTTTGTTGGGTGCTGAGCATAAATTGCTAAGCACTTGCCTGCAGAATTTATCATTAAAAAGAAGGGTTCTTTTTTTAACTCTTCATCTTCCGTACACGGCAATACCGCGCCATTTTTCACTTTCTCTGCTAATGTATCACTAATTTGAAGTTTCGGCAAATGATTAAGAGCTTCTTCGATCGAATGTAGTTTCTCATTGATCGTTTCTTCTTCTACCGCCCGTTCAATATCTTCAAATGTCACACAATCTTCGAGTGAAAACTGCCCGGAACCCGTTCGCTGCAAATACGACATATGAGATGGATAGCCAAGAGCTTCTCCAATCATCACAGCAAGCGTTCGCACATATGTACCTTTGCTGCACGTTACGCGGAATTTGAAGGAAATTTGTTCTCCCTCAAATGTAGCGCGATCATCCAGCAGTTCAAAGTTATAGATATGAATGGTTCTAACTGGGCGCTCTACTTCGATTCCTTGCCTTGCATATTCATATAGTTTTTTACCTTTGACCTTTACCGCTGAATACATTGGAGGGACTTGCTGAAGTTCTCCTGTCATCGAAGACAGCACTTCTTCGATTTGAGCACGTGAAAAAGAATCCGCTACTTTCTTTTCTTCTACAACCTCTCCGGAAGAATCTTCTGTTGTTGTAGAAAACCCGAGTGTAACTTCCCCTTCATAGGTTTTAGTAGCTCCTGTTAGATATTCTACAATCTTGGTAGCTCTACCGATACAAATAGGCAATACCCCTGTAACGTCTGGGTCTAATGTGCCTGTATGCCCTACTTTTTTAGTGCGAAGCAGCTTTCGGACTTTAAACACACAGTCGTGCGAAGTCTGGCCAGCTGGTTTATGTAAAACTAAAACACCGTCCACTCATTCTTCATCTCCTTTTCATTTAAAAAAGGGTGTCTCAGAAGCAAAAACCACTTTTGAGACACCCTTTTTTGTTTCTACATTCACTGATCTTATTCGTTCTCTTGATGGTCATCGCTTTCTTTTTTTATTTCATGAAGCAATGATTCAATTCGATTACCATAATCAATTGATTCATCAAACTCAAACGTAATTTCAGGTGTTTTACGTAAGCGAATGCGCTGACCGATTTCTGAGCGGATAAATCCCTTTGCTTTCGCAAGGCCTTTTAACGTATTCTCACGCTGCTCAGCATCTCCTAAAACAGAGATATAAACTTTCGCTTGCTGTAAATCGCCTGATACTTGAACATCTGTTACAGTCACAAAACCGATGCGCGGATCCTTGATTTTACGATTTAAAATCTCGCCCATCTCTTTTTTCATTTGTTCTCCGACTCTAGTTGCTCTTATGTTCATCTGTGTCACCCCTTTTATAACCAATCAAAAGTTGTAATGGTACGTTCAATCTCTGGAAAAGAATCAATCAAGCTTAGCGCTTTTTGCAGTTCTTGTTCCGTTGTGACACGGCTAGATGAGACTGCGACAATGCTAATTTTTGTTCGTTGCCACACATCTTGAAAATCAGTTTCTGAAACCGATACGTTAAACCGCTGCTTCAAGCGCATCAAGATGCGCTGAAGCACGGCACGTTTTTCTTTAAGAGAAGCAGCATCGTAAATTAAGCATTCACACTCCACTAGTCCAATCATTTAGGATCAATTTGCTCCATTACATATGCTTCAATAATATCTCCTTCTTTAATATCATTGAAGTTTTTAATTGTAATACCACACTCATATCCTTGAGCGACTTCTTTTGCATCGTCTTTAAAGCGTTTTAGCACATCTACTTCACCTTCAAAGATAACAATTCCGTCACGGATTAAACGAATTCCACTGTTACGCGTAATTTTACCGTCTGTTACGTAACTTCCTGCGATTGTACCAACTTTTGATACTTTGAATGTTTGACGTACTTCCACTTGACCGATGATTTTTTCAGCAAACTCAGGGTCAAGCATTCCTTTCATCGCAGATTCAATTTCTTCAATTACTTTATAAATAATGCGGTGAAGACGAATATCTACGTTTTCTACGTCAGCTGTACGTTTTGCTCCAGCATCTGGACGCACGTTAAAGCCGATAACGATTGCGTTAGAAGCAGTTGCAAGAATGATATCAGATTCTGTAATTGCGCCTACACCCGTATGGATAATACGAACATTTACACCCTCTACATCAATCTTTTGAAGAGCAGCAGCCAATGCTTCTACAGAACCTTGTACGTCTGCTTTTACGATAAGGTTTAAGTCTTTCATTTCACCTTGTTTAATTTTTTCAAATAAATCATCTAAGCTTACGCGAGATTTTTCACCGCGCTGTTGTTCAAGCTGCTTTTGAGCACGAGCTTCTCCGATTTGACGAGCTGTTTTCTCATCTTCAAATACTAAGAAACGATCTCCAGCTAATGGAACTTCGTTTAAGCCAGTAATCTCAACCGGAGTAGATGGTCCTACTTCCTTCACACGGCGGCCGATATCATTTACCATTGCGCGAACGCGGCCAAACGTATTTCCGACTACGATTGGATCACCTACGCGTAGTGTACCAGTTTGAACAAGAAGCGTTGCTACAGACCCACGGCCTTTATCTAGCTGTGCTTCTACAACTGTACCTGCTGCACGACGGTTAGGATTTGCTTTTAACTCTTCTACTTCACTTACAAGTAAAATCATTTCAAGTAATTGATCGATCCCTTCACCTGAAATGGCTGAAAGCTTACAGAAGATTGTTTCTCCGCCCCACTCTTCAGCTACAAGGCCGTGCTCCATTAGTTCTTGCATAACGCGATCTGGATTTGCTGCTTCTTTATCCATTTTGTTAACCGCAACAATAATTGGCACTTCTGCCGCTTTTGCATGGTTAATCGCTTCAATTGTTTGAGGCATTACACCATCGTCTGCTGCAACAACAAGGATTGTAATATCCGTTACCTGCGCACCGCGAGCACGCATTGTTGTAAATGCAGCATGCCCTGGTGTATCAAGGAATGTAATTTTCTTTTCATCAACCACAACTTGATAAGCACCGATATGCTGCGTGATACCGCCTGCTTCTGCAGCCGTTACTTTTGTGTTACGGATAGAGTCAAGAAGCGTCGTTTTACCGTGGTCAACGTGACCCATGATTGTAACAACTGGAGGACGCACTTGAAGGTCTTTTTCGTCGTCAATAATTTCTAATGATTCAAAAGCAGTGTCATCTACTACTACTTCTTCTTCAACTTCTACACCGTATTCTCCGGCAATTAGTTCGATAGAATCTTTATCTAACTCTTGGTTAATTGTTGCCATTACACCAAGCATAAATAATTTTTTAATAATTTCAGAAGGCTCTTTGCCTAATTCTTTTGCTAACTCAGAAACCGTTAAGCTTCCGACAAACGTTACTTTTTCCGGTAACTCTTTTGCAGCTGCTGGAGCTGGTCTACCTTTTGGTGCCTGTGACTTTTGTGCCTGTGGCTTTTTGTTACCTTTATTGTTTCCTTTGTTAGCTGTTGATTTTGTATTTTTATTCAATACTTTCACCCCCATAAAATTAACCGAGCATCGTTGCTAGCTTTTTAGCAAATCCCTCGTCCATAACGGCTACCACAACTCGAGCATCTTTACCAATCGCTTGACCTAGCGTGTAGCGATCGGGAACCATTCTAACCGAAACGTTGTAGTAAGAACATTTATCCGTTACTTTTTTCTTTGTGTTTTCAGACGCATCGCTTGCTAAAAGTACTAACTTTGCTTTTTGTTTCCGAACTTCTCTAACCACAAGTTCTTCTCCAGAAATCAATTTGCGTGCACGGTTTGCAAGCCCTAAAAAAGAGATCCACTGTTCATTCATTAGCGTGACTGTTTCTCCTTTTCTACAAGCGCTAGCAACTCTTCATAAACCGCTTCATCTATTGACGCGCCTAAATGTGTCGAAAGCACATTTTTCTTTTTCGCCAATAAAATTGCTTCTTTATCCTTGCTTACATAAGCTCCGCGCCCGGACTTTTTACCCGTTACATCAACTGAAACGTCGCCTTCTTTTGAACGTACAACGCGTACTAGCTCTTTTTTAGGCTTCATTTCTCCAGTGGCCACACATTTTCGCATCGGGACTTTTTTACGATTGTTCACCTTGGCTCACCTCTTATTCCATATCTTCATCTGAATCAAATGCATGTTGACTTACTAGCATATCATCGCTGCTTTTTACAACCATACCTTCTTGCTCAGCTTCTGATTGACTTTTAATATCAATTTTCCAGCCTGTCAGCTTAGCGGCTAGACGTGCATTTTGTCCACGCTTACCAATTGCAAGTGACAGCTGATAGTCAGGAACGATAACAGTTGTTGCTTTTTCATTTTCATCTACAATCACATCTACTACCTTAGATGGACTTAGGGCATTGGCAACAAATTCAACTGGGTCATTTGACCAGCGAACGATGTCAATTTTTTCACCTTTTAGTTCATTCACAACAGCCTGTACGCGCTGACCTTTTGGCCCAACACAAGAGCCGACCGGATCTACTTCAGCATACTCAGAATGAACAGAGATTTTTGAACGGTCTCCAGCTTCGCGAGCTACTGATTTTAATTCAACTGTACCGTCATAGATTTCCGGAACTTCTTTTTCGAAAAGACGTTTTAAAAGACCTGGATGCGTACGTGAAACATAGATTTGTGGTCCTTTTGTTGTTTTTTCTACTTTCGTAATATACACTTTAATACGATCATGAGGTTTATACTGCTCATTTGGCATTTGCTCGCTTTGAGGAAGCAATGCTTCAATTTTGCCAAGGCTCACGTAAATGAAGCGAGAATCTTGACGCTGAACAATACCTGTCATAATATCTTCTTCACGATCGCTGAACTCTGAGTAGATAACGCCGCGCTCCGCCTCACGAACACGCTGTGTAACAACTTGTTTTGCTGTTTGAGCCGCGATGCGTCCAAAGTCTTTTGGCGTTACTTCGATTTCAACCACATCGTCTAGCTGGAAGTTAGGGTTGATTGTTTGTGCTTCTTCAACCGAAATTTCTAGACGTGGATCATATACTTCATCAACCACATCTTTGCGAGCAAACACGCGCATTGAACCTCTTTCTAAATTTAAATCAACGCGTACGTTTTGCGCTTGGTTAAAGTTGCGTTTGTAAGCAGAAATTAGCGCTGCTTCAATTGCTTCAATAATTACATCTTTGCTAATGCCTTTCTCTTTTTCAAGAATGACTAAGGCATCAAATAACTCACTGCTCATCGTTGGATAATCCCCCTTTAATATTGGCCCCTACACATTAAAATACAATCGCTAATCGAGCAAAAGCGACTTTGTCATATGGTAAAATCACCGTTTTTGTGCGTGTTTTGATACGAATAGATAATGTGACAGTTTCTCCGTCAAATGATTGTAATTCGCCTTCAAATTCTTTTGCACCTTCAATTGGTTCATATGTTTTTATGTATACATGCTTACCAATTGCACGTTCAAAATCTTTATCTTTTTTTAATGGGCGTTCCGCACCAGGCGATGATACTTCTAAAAAATAGTTATGAGGGATTGGATCTACTGCATCCATTTTCTCACTCAATTTTTCACTTACTGCTCCGCAGTCTTCGATATCCACGCCGGTATCAGAGTCGATAAACACACGTAAAAACCAATCTTTTCCTTCTTTTACGTATTCAATTTCAACAAGCTCTAAATTCATTTCCTCTAAGATAGGGGAAACCATTTCTTCCACTGTTTGTTTTACATTTTTACTCATTCTAATCCTCCCTTCGAGACATTGCATGGTATGTTTAGGTTACGCGTTTTTTATGTCTCTTATATCAAAAAAGAGTGGTTTATTTGCTATTTTTATTTTGCACTCTATTAAGAGGTCTAACCTACTAGAGTGGAAATGTTGTCATTTGTGTTGCAGGATTTTAAACGTCACATAATAAATCAATCATGGTGATTGAAAATCTACAGAAAAAACGAATCATGCTAGAAGCCGATTCGTTCTCCATACTACTTACTATGACAGTAAGTTCATATCAATAAGAAAGAGCGGGTTTCCCCACTCTTTCTCGTCCGTATCCTTAGCATTTCCACAATTACTATATCATAACCGCTTATTTTATGCAAATGTTAGAAAAGAGAAAGCTGGTTCTGATCAGGTAATGATTCAAGGCATCCATGGTTGTCTAGATACTCTAAAATCGTCTTCGATACTTTGCCTCGCTGCTGCAAGTCTTCTTTCGATAAAAACTCTCCCGTTTCACGAGCTTTTACAATGTTCAGCGCTGCATTTGTGCCAAGACCAGGAATGGCATTAAACGGTGGAATTAAAGATGTGCCGTCAATTAAAAATTCGTCTGCGCTCGATTCATATAAATCTACTTTTTTAAATGAATAGCCTCGTTCGCACATTTCCAAAGAAAGCTCAAGCACCGTTAATAAGTTTTTCTCTTTAGGAGATGCATCTAAACCTTTGGCATTGATTTCTTCCATCTTCGCTCGAATGGCAGTTGATCCTTTAATCATTGTATCAATATCAAAGTCATCTGCACGAACCGTAAAGTATGCTGCGTAATAAAGAAGCGCGTGGTGCACTTTGAAATAAGCAATACGCACGGCCATCAATACATAAGCAGCCGCATGGGCTTTAGGGAACATGTACTTAATCTTTTTACAAGAATCAATATACCAGTCCGGAACACCATTTTTGATCATTTCTTCTTCAAATTCAGGTGTTAGCCCTTTCCCTTTACGCACAGACTCCATAATTTTAAAAGCAAGTGAAGGTTCAAGACCTTGATAAATTAGATAAACCATGATGTCATCACGACAGCCGATTACTTCACTTAAGTTGCAAATATCATTGCGAATTAGCTCCTGCGCATTACCAAGCCATACGTCCGTCCCGTGCGACAGTCCCGAGATTTGAACAAGTTCTGAAAACGTCGTTGGCTTCGTATCTTCTAACATTTGACGCACAAAGCGCGTTCCAAATTCAGGTATGCCAAGCGTTCCTGTTTTACACATAATTTGTTCTTCTGTTACGCCAAGTGATTCCGTTCCACTAAAAATTTTCATCACTTCAGGATCATCCGTTGGAATTGTTTTTGGATCAATTCCACTTAAATCTTGAAGCATGCGAATCACGGTCGGATCATCGTGTCCGAGTATATCAAGTTTTAATAAATTATCATGAATCGAATGGAAGTCAAAATGAGTTGTTCTCCATTCGGAATTACGGTCGTCAGCTGGAAACTGGATGGGTGAAAAATCAAAAATATCCATATAGTCCGGTACAACAATAATTCCTCCTGGATGCTGACCAGTTGTACGTTTTACGCCCGTACATCCTGCTACTAAACGATCCACTTCTGCGTTTCGTAAATGTAAATCACGGTCACCAGCATAGCCTTTTACATAGCCATAAGCTGTTTTTTCGGCAACTGTACCGATTGTTCCCGCACGGTATACATTATCTTCTCCAAACAGTACTTTTGTATAGTTATGAGCTCGCGGCTGATACTCTCCGGAGAAGTTCAAATCGATATCGGGAACCTTGTCTCCCTTGAATCCTAAGAACGTTTCAAACGGAATATCGTGTCCATCTTTAATAAACGGTACGCCACAATCGTCGCAGCTTTTGTCCGGCAGATCGAATCCAGAACCTACGGAACCGTCATTAAAAAACTCGGATTTCTTACATTTTGGACACACATAATGCGGCGGCAGTGGGTTTACTTCTGTAATTTCCGTCATCGTCGCAACAAATGAAGACCCTACGGAACCACGTGAACCAACTAAGTAACCATCATTTAATGATTTTTTAACGAGTTTATGCGAGATCAAGTAAATAACGGCAAACCCGTGGCCGATAATACTTTTCAACTCTTTCTCTAGACGAGCTTCTACTACTTCAGGCAGCTCTTCACCGTAGATGCTGCGTGCCATCGCATAGCTCATTTCACGCATTTCTTCGTCCGCACCTTCAATTTTCGGCGTATATAAATCATCTTTAATTGGTTTAATATCATCGATCATATCGGCTATTTTTTGCGTATTATGAACAACAATTTCTTTCGCTTTGTCCCCATCTAAAAATGAAAAACAATTCAGCATCTCATCCGTTGATCTAAAGTGAACATCCGGCAGCTGATGACGGTTTAAAGGATTAGCCCCGCCTTGTGAACCAATTAAAATTTTTCGGTAAATTTTGTCTTCCGGATTGAGATAGTGAACATTTCCTGTTGCTACAACCGGCTTTCCAATCTTTTCACCAAGCTTCACAATATTGCTAATAATATCTTTTAAGGCTTTCTCATCTCGCACTAAATCTAGTTCAATTAAGTGCTTGTAGTTGTCAGGAGGCTGTACTTCGATGTAATCATAAAATTCAGCTACTCCTTCTACTTCATCAATTCCTTTTTGCATCATGCCTTCGAATACTTCGCCTCGGTCACATGCGGTTCCAATCAAGATGCCTTCGCGATATTTGTCGAGCTGAGATCTTGGAATTCGCGGAACTCGATAAAAGTAATTTAAATGAGAAATCGAAACAAGTTTAAATAGATTTTTTAATCCTACGTCGGTTTGTGCTAAAAGAGTCGCATGATAAGGACGGGCCCGCTGATAGGCATTCCCTTCTCCCATATAATCATTTAAGCGATCATGCATTGTAATTTCCCGTTCAAATGCATCTTTCAGCATTTTATTTAACAAATAGCCGGTTGTTTCCGCATCATAAATCGCGCGGTGATGCTGCACAAGTTCAATATCAAACTTTTTAGCAAGAGTATTCAAACGATGGTTTTTCATATGCGGATACAAAAATCTTCCGAGTTCAAGCGTATCAATAACGCCGTTAGCTGCTTTTTCCAACCCGATTTTTTGCAGTCCCATATTTAAAAATCCCATATCAAAGCTTGCATTGTGAGCAACTAAAATACTGTCACCCATCCACTCGTGAAAATCACGAAGTACTTCTGAGATTTCAGGCGCATTTTGGACCATATCATCTGTAATACCTGTCAGCTCAATTGTTGTTGCAGACAGAGGATGATGAGGATTTGCAAACCGTTCAAATCGATCGATGATTTCTCCTTCTTTCATCTTCACGGCAGCAAGTTCAATAATGGTATCGTATACGGCTGACAAACCGGTTGTTTCGACGTCAAATACTACGTAAGTTGCTTCTGTCAAATCCACATGCTTCGGATTATAGGCAATCGGCACGCCGTCGTCTACTAAATTAACTTCCACTCCGTACAGTATTTTAATGCCGTTCTTTTTCCCGGCTCCATATGCTTCAGGAAACGACTGTGCAACCGCATGATCAGTTATCGCTACAGCCGGATGTCCCCATTTTTTAGCTTGTCCGACTAAAGCTCCAACAGATGAAACGGCATCCATTTGACTCATTGGCGTATGCAAGTGAAGCTCCACACGCTTTTCATCTTCAGGCGCTGTATCTTGTCTAGCAGGACCGGTAATCTCGTTGACATCATTTCCAATCATAACTAAATCACGGACAAATGTATCATTTTGTACACTTCCGCGAACCTTTACCCACATTCCTTTTTTAATCGCTTGAAGTAAAGGAATATCTTCTTTGTCACGTGAAAACATTTTAACCATAATAGAGTTTGTATAATCTGTCACTTTAAAAATAAGAAGCGTACGTCCGCTTCGTAATTCTCTAGTTTCTGCATCAAATACGTATCCTTCAACGGCAATTCGCTTTTCTTCATCCACAATGGAGTCTAGGCGAACCGTCTCGTCTTTAATCGTATATCCAATTGTAAGCGGACCTTTTGGTAGGTCTGGTCCATCACTTTTTTCATTTTCTTTATTTTGCATTTCTGTGATGGCTTGTAATACTTTTTCTGTATCTTCTTGTTTTCGTTGCTCTACAAACTGCTGAAATGCTTCTTCTGAATGTACAACTTCCGTCATTAGCTGAAGGTTCGGAAAGCCATAGGACGCATACTGATCAGCAATTAACTGACTGTACTTTTTACGTAAAGCCGTTCCTTCTGCATCATGTCGTGCGTTCACAATCAATTTGGCACCGTTCAATCTCGGCATTTGATCTTGTAAAAGCGACTGTAAAAGCGGGGATATTCCCTGCATTTCTCCAATACAATGCTTCCAATATGACTGTACATGCTCTTCCGTACATTCTTTATTAACGGTTTGAATAGAAAAAGAAACACTCGCAATATGAGAAAAAGCTGAAGACATGCGAGCATGGAATAACTCATAGATCTCAAAAGGTAATAACCCTTCTAAAGAAAAATGAAAATGCCATTTTTTTTGTTCTTTCTGAATGACGAGCTTTTCAATCGCTGCGTTTTCAAAATAAGGAACAATTTGATCACTCGTCAGCTCTAACTGCTGCAGCAGCAACTTAAAACGCTCTTTTTTTCCTAGCGTTTGTGCTTCCAAGTTTTCTGCCTCCTTTTATAAATGAGTGCAATCTATTTTAACATAAATGACTTCTATTCTGTCATATGTTCTGTTTATAAACATAAAAACAGCAGGGATACAAATCCCCGCTGCTTCATTACTTCGCTAGCAGTTCTTTCACTGTTGAAACAAGATTGTCAACTGACACTTCTAGTGACTCCCCAGTTTTCCGTACTTTTACTTCTACAATTCCTTCAGATGCACGTTTACCAACTGTTACTCGAACAGGAAGACCAATTAAATCTGAATCTGCAAATTTTACTCCTGCACGCTCTTGGCGGTCATCTAACAGCACTTCAAAGCGATTATCTAATAACTCATTATATAATTTCTCACCTAGTTCACGCTGTTCATCATTTTTCACGTTAACTGGAATAACGTGCACTTGATAAGGCGTAACAGCCTCTGGCCATAGAAGACCGTTTTCATCATTGAATTGTTCTGCAATCGCAGCTACTGTACGAGAAACACCGATACCATAGCAACCCATAATCATTGGCTGGCTGCGTCCGTTCTCATCTAGATACGTTGCTCCCATCGCTTCACTGTAGCGAGTTCCTAGCTTAAAGACATGTCCGACTTCAATACCTTTAGCGAACTTAATAACACCTTGTCCATCTGGTGACTGATCTCCTTCTTGGATGAAGCGGAAATCTTCGTAAGTTGCATTAAAGTTACGTTCATTCACATTTGTATAGTGATAACCTTCTTCATTTGCTCCGCATACACCGTTAACGATTGCTTTTACCGCATGATCAGCTACCACTTCTACTGAATCACTTACACCAATCGGTCCTACCGAACCAACTGCGCATTTTAATGCTTCTTTTGTTTCTTCTGGAGTTGCCAGTTCAACGACGGAAGCTTCAAAATAGTTTTTCACTTTAATATCGTTTACTTCGTGATCCCCGCGAACAAGTACAAGCACAAAACGATCATCTACTTTAAATAAAAGGGACTTGATACAAGAAGTCGCTTCAACATTTAAGAAAGCAGCTACGTCTTCAATGCTATGCTGATTTGGTGTTTCCACTTTTGTTAATTCTTTTTCAGCTTCATCTGATTTTTCATACGTATTTACAACCGGTGCCATTTCAACATTTGCTGCATAAGAAGATGTATCTGAATAAGCAATTGTATCTTCCCCGATTTCAGAAAGAACCATAAATTCATGCGTATCTTTTCCGCCCATTGCACCTGAATCAGCGATAACCGCACGGAAATTTAATCCGCAGCGCTCAAAGATGCGGCTGTAGGCAGCAAACATTTTATCATACACTTTATCTAAACTTTCTTGAGAAGCATGAAACGAATATGCATCTTTCATAATAAATTCACGACCGCGTAATAAGCCAAAGCGTGGACGTTTTTCATCGCGGAACTTCGTTTGAATTTGATATAAATTTAGCGGTAAACGTTTGTATGACTTCACTTCGTCACGAAGCAAGCTTGTGATAACTTCTTCGTGTGTTGCTCCCAAAGCAAATTCACGGCCGTGACGATCTTTCATACGCATTAACTCAGGCCCATATGAATACCAGCGGCCAGACTCTTGCCACAATTCAGCTTGTTGTAAAGCAGGCATCAATAATTCGACAGAACCTGCACGGTCCATCTCTTCACGAACAATTTGTTCAACTTTTTGCAATACACGCTTACCAAGCGGTAAAAAGCTGTACACGCCGCTTGCATTTTGGCGCATATAACCTGCGCGCAATAGAAGCTGATGGCTTTTTATATCCGCATCAGCTGGCACTTCTCTTAATGTAGGAATCAATGTAGAACTTTGTCTCATAACCTCGCACCTCTTTGCTTACTTCTCTATCTTATTTTTTAAGGCGGACCATGCCGCAATTTTCATATAATCAGCGAGGGAATATCCCTCGCTGAGCGTATGTCTTATAAAAAGAACTTTTGAATATCGTTCCACGTTACAACGAGCATCAGCAGCATTAATAAAGCAAAACCGATAAAATGAACAATCCCTTCTTTTTGACGATCAATTGGCTTACCGCGAATTCCTTCTACAGCGAAGAATAATAGTCGTCCTCCATCTAAAGCAGGAAGTGGAAGCAAATTGACAATCCCTAAGTTAATACTTAAAACGGCTGCCCATTTCATTAGGTAATAAATGCCTGACTGTGCTACTTGATCGGTTGCTGCGTAAATACCTACAGGACCAGAAAGCATATCCAGTTTGAACTGTCCTGTCACAAGCTTCCCAAGGCCCGTTAAAATTTCTTTCATCCACGTATATGTTTCAGTAGCTCCGTGCGTGATCGAACCAATGAATGACTTTTCAACCGGTGCATATACGCCAATTAATCCAATTGTCTGTTCCCCAACCTTGCGGCTTTCAGGTGTAATTGGAATATCTAGGGTTTTGCCGCCGCGCTGAACCGTGAATGTAATTTGCTGTTCAGGATGTTTTTGAATTACTTTTACGACATCATCCCACGTTGAAACACTTTGTCCATCAATTGCTTGAACTTTATCTCCTTGTTTAAGTCCCGCATCAACGGCTACTCCATCTGATGTTAATTTGCCCATCACAGGTTTGTCAACAACATATCCTTGAGAAATCCCAAGAACGATAAAAATAACAAAGGCTAATATAAAGTTCATTAGCGGACCAGCGAAAATGGCTAGCGCACGCTGACCAAGAGTTTTGGAAGCAAACTGACGGCTGTAAGGTGCAATTTGAATGTCTTCTCCGTCCATAACAAAGTAAGATTCTTCTGCTACCTCGAATTTTTGCAGATGTTCATCTTCACCTTCTTCATAACCTGAAATAAATAGATTATGCTCTAAGTCTGCTTGCTCTACCTCAATAACTTTTGCATTTGGATGCTGTTCCTTGTTATTAATAATGACTTTATTTACTTTGCCTTCCTTATCAAACATGAGGCCCACCATTTGACCTGGCTTAACTTCAATCATTTCCGGGTCTTCTCCAGCCATTCGAACAAATCCACCTAGAGGCAGTAAGCGAATGGTATAAACTGTTTCATCTCGTTTAAATGAAAAGATTTTGGGACCAAACCCAATGGCAAACTCACGGCATAAGATGCCTGCACGCTTTGCAAAAACTAAATGACCAAGCTCATGAAAGAATACAAGAGCTCCAAAAATGACGACAAACGCAATGACTGTGTTCAATGGGTATTACCCCCTTCATGTAATAGAGTCAAACCTCCACCCACCAAAAATAAGGGAGTGGCTTCTCTCGCACGCACATTATCGAGAGATGGCGGATCTAACAAACTCTCTTGCTTCTAAATCTACTTCTTTAATAGTAGATAAACAAGGTTTCTGTATTACAGTATGTTCATTCATTGCTTTTTCAATCACATCTTCAATTTGTAAAAATGTAATGTGACCATCTAGAAAGGCTTGAACAGCTTCTTCATTAGCTGCATTTAAAACAGTCGGAAGTGTTCCACCCGCTTTGCCAGCCTCAAATGCAAAAGCTAAACAGCGAAAACGCTCTTCATCCATTTTAGCGAAGTGAAGCTGACCAATATCCGCCAAACTTAAACGCTTGGTGTCAGGCAAAGACATGCGTCTTGGATACGTTAACGCGTATTGAATTGGCACGCGCATATCGGGCGTTCCAAGCTGAGCAATAACGCTTGTATCAGAATACTCTACCATAGAATGAATGATGCTTTCCTTATGTAACAATACATCAATTTTCTCATAGGGAAGATCAAAAAGCCAATGTGCTTCAATCACTTCTAGTCCCTTATTCATCATCGTTGCCGAATCAATTGTAATTTTAGCTCCCATTGACCAGTTTGGATGATTTAACGCATCTTCAACCGTTACTCCCTGTAGTTCTGCTCTCGTCTTATCTCGAAAGCTCCCTCCAGAAGCCGTTAAAATTAAACGGTCTATTGCTTTTTGATCTTGCCCTTGCAAACTTTGAAAAATAGCTGAATGCTCACTGTCTACCGGTAAAATATCAGCGCCATATTCCTTGGCTGCTTCCATGACAAGGTGACCAGCGGTAACAAGTGTCTCCTTATTTGCAATAGCAATTGTTTTTCTCATTTTGATTGCTTCTAGCGTAGGAGTCAACCCTACACTTCCAAGAACAGCGTTTACCAACACTTCTGTAGAAGGATGAGTTGCTACTTCCACAAGTCCTTCTTCTCCATAAACAAATCGAATAGAAGGGAATTCTCCTTGCAGTGACAGACAATCTTCTTTCTTCATTACAGAAACAAGGGCTGGCTTACACTGCTGAATAATCTTTCTTGCTTCGTTAATATTTCGACCTACAGAGATTGCTGAGAGCTCAAAATGCTCAGGATGCGCTCGAACAATATCAACGGTTTGAGTACCGATTGAACCTGTAGCTCCTAACAAGGAAATTTTCTTCAAGTATATTCACTCCTATTAAAACAAAGACATCTTTTTTATAGAGATAATAAAAAAGCTAAAATTGGCATGATGAACATTAAACTGTCAAAACGGTCTAAAATCCCACCATGACCCGGTAAAATTTTCCCTGAATCTTTTACGCCATAGTGACGTTTGAACGCTGATTGTACAAGATCACCCATCTGTCCAAATAACGATACGATAATACCAATTACAAGTAGCTCAATCATAGTTTGATCAATATTTGCTAACAGCTTAAATACAATGGCTACTATAATAGCGCATACGACGCCACCAACAAAACCTTCAATTGTTTTATTGGGACTGATTTCCGGCCATAGCTTTCGTTTCCCCATTGCTCGTCCAATAAAATAAGCTCCGGAATCCGTCGCCCAAATAATAAGGAAAGCAAAGAACAAATAAGCTAACCCGAACTCTTGACGAACCTCGATAAAATAATGAAAGCCAAAGCCAACATATACTGTTGTTAATAAAATAAACCCAACGTCATCGAAGGTAAATTTATTTTTAACTACAACCGTGTACATTAATAAAAGAAGGACAGCAGCAAGCGCTACTTCTATCTTATGTTCACTTAAGAATTGAAATGCAACATCTCTTCCGTTTGGTAGTAAAAACACCCAAGTTAGTAATAAACTAATGATACTTGGAAAAGACATTGCTTTCAAATGTTTCATTTTTAAAAGCTCAATTACACCAACTGTTCCGATCACATACATGATAAGGGTAAAAGGTAACCCTCCAATTAAAACAATCGGCACAAATACCGCAAGTGCTACAATCGCGGTGATAATGCGCTGTTTCATCTTGTTTTCCACACCTTCTTATACACCACCAAAGCGGCGACCGCGCTTTTGAAACGCCTCGACTGCTTCGATTAAATGATTTTCTTTAAAATCTGGCCATAATACTTTTGTAAACCAAAACTCTGTGTACGCTAGCTGCCAAAGCATAAAGTTACTTAAGCGAAGCTCGCCACTTGTGCGAATAAGCAAATCCGGATCTGGAAGGCTTTTGCTCATTAAATAGGAAGAAAATAAATTTTCTGAAATAGAAGAGGAAGCCACTTTTCCCTGTTCTACATCTTCTGCCAATGACCGAATAGCGCCCACAATTTCGTGACGGCTACCGTAATTAAGCGCGAAGTTTAAAATCATCCCCGTGTTATGCTTTGTTTTTTCAATTGCCTTATCCACGGCTCGAATCGTATGGGCAGGGAGCTCACTTTTATCTCCCATAATACGAACTTGCACATTTTTTTCAATTAGCTCAGGCAAAAAGGTTGTTAAAAATTCCTCTGGCAGTTTCATCAAAAACTCAACTTCAGTTTTGGGGCGCTTCCAATTTTCAGTGGAAAATGCATATAAAGTTAATACTTTAACACCTAATTCATTGGCCAGTCTGGTCACATGACGTACTACTTTCATTCCTTCATGATGGCCCATCATGCGAGGAAGAGCTCGTTTTTGCGCCCAACGACCGTTCCCATCCATAATAATTGCAATATGTTCAGGAACAGGGTGCTGTTTCACTTGATCTTTTCGTTCTGACAAAGACAGTGTATTTAAATCTTGACTTTTCTTCCATGCTTGAAATTTTCTTAACATGCAAAGGTCCCCCGTTGTACGCTCTCACATAAACGTGTAGCTTATGTGAGTTTTTTCTTACTACACATTATTAACAAAAAAACCCCCTGTAAACAATAGAGGGTCTTTTACAATATATTTTACCTTGAAATGACTTAAACTGCCATAATTTCTTCTTCTTTATCTTTTGCCACTTTATCCACTTTTACGATATGGTCATCTGTTAGTTTTTGAATGTCATCACTGTAGCCGCGTAGATCGTCTTCAGTAATTTCACCTTTTTTCT
The DNA here is from genome assembly GCF_038898415.1 of Priestia sp. SB1. Classification (NCBI taxonomy): domain Bacteria; kingdom Bacillati; phylum Bacillota; class Bacilli; order Caryophanales; family Bacillaceae; genus Priestia; species Priestia sp. SB1. Next base: position 298,773 of record NZ_JBBJSS010000001.1, read on the forward strand.
CTAACTTTTTGAAATCATCGTTTGCATCACGGCGTACGTTACGAACCGCAACTTTTGCTTCTTCAGCATATTTTTTAACCATTTTCACTAACTCACGACGACGCTCTTCCGTTAAAGCAGGAATCGATAAACGGATAATAGTTCCATCGCTTGTAGGTGTCAATCCTAAATCAGATTTTAAAATAGCTTTTTCAACTTCACCAATTTGTGATTTGTCATAAGGCTGAATAACAAGCATACGAGCTTCCGGTACGCTTACTTGCGCCAATTGGTTAATCGGTGTTGGTGCACCGTAGTATTCTACCGTTACGCGGTCAAGAAGTGACGCGCTTGCACGTCCAGCGCGAATTGATGCTAGTTCGCGGCTAAATGATTGAATTGCTTTTTCCATTCTTTCTTTTGCGTTTTGCAACACTTGTTTTGGCATGTTTATTTCCCCTTTACAATTGTTCCAATGTTTTCGCCTGTAACGGCACGTTTAATATTGCCTTCTTCCGTAATTGAGAAAACAATTAGCGGAATATCGTTGTCCATACATAATGAAGAAGCTGTAGAATCCATAACAGCTAGTCCATCTTTTAAAACATCAATATATGTTAATGTTTCATATTTTACAGCATCAGGTACAAGCTTAGGATCTGCATTATAAACGCCATCTACGTTGTTTTTAGCCATTAAGATAACGTCAGCTTCGATTTCAGCTGCACGCAAAGCTGCTGTTGTATCTGTAGAGAAATAAGGGTTTCCTGTACCCGCAGCGAAAATAACAACGCGTTTTTTCTCAAGATGTCGAACAGCTTTTCTTCTAATATAAGGCTCTGCTACTTGTCTCATCTCGATAGAAGTCTGAACTCGTGTTTGCACACCAATGTTCTCTAAGCTATCTTGAAGAGCCAGCGAGTTCATCACTGTTGCTAGCATTCCCATATAATCAGCAGCTGCACGATCCATACCCATTTCACTACCAATTTTACCACGCCAAATGTTTCCACCACCAACGACTACAGCAATTTCCACACCTAATTCATAAACGGCTTTTACTTGTTCAGCAACAGATTTGATGATGGATGGGTTAATACCAAAACCATCTTCACCAGCTAATGCTTCTCCACTTAACTTTAATACGATACGATTATATTTTGCTTGACTCATGCTTACCTCCATCGTTAACGGTGAGATCTCTTTTGTAAAAAAGGGAACACACAGTGTTCCCTATACGGTCAAACCCTTACTTTTTAACTTGGTTCATTACTTCTTCAGCGAAGTTGTCTTGACGTTTCTCAATACCTTCTCCTACTTCAAAACGAACGAAGCTTTCAACAGTAGCGCCTTTGCTCTCAACGAACTGACGTACTTTTTGATCAGGATTTTTAACAAATGTTTGATCTAGTAAGCAAATATCTTCGAAGAATTTGCCAAGGCGACCTTCAACCATTTTTGCAACGATTTTTTCTGGTTTGCCTTCGTTTAATGCTTGTTGAGTCAATACTTCGCGCTCACGCTCAGTTTCTTCAGCAGAAACTTGGTCACGAGAGATGTATTTAGGGTTGATTGCAGCGATGTGCATAGCAACGTCTTTTGCAACAGCTTCTTCAGTTGTACCAGATAATACTGTTAACACACCGATACGTCCGCCAGCATGTAGGTAAGCACCGAATGCATCAGCATCAGTCTTTGTTGCTACAGCGAAACGACGTAGAGATAATTTTTCTCCGATTGTAGCGATTGCAGAGTTGATGTGTTCTTCAACAGTTGCACCGTTTTCCATTTTTTGAGTAGCAGCTTCAGCAGCGTCAGCTGGTTTGTTAGCTAAGATGTGAGCAGCTAATTCTTTTGTTAATTTTTGAAAACCTTCGTTTTTCGCAACGAAATCAGTTTCAGAGTTAACTTCTAAGATAACAGCTTCGTTACCTTGAGTTTCGATGTAAGTTAGACCTTCAGCAGCAATACGGTCTGATTTTTTAGCAGCTTTTGCAATACCTTTTTCACGTAAGAAATCGATTGCTTGCTCCATATCACCGTTAGTTTCAGTTAACGCTTTTTTACAATCCATCATACCAGCGCCTGTTTTTTCACGTAGTTCTTTTACCATTTGAGCAGTAATTGCCATAATGTGTAGCCTCCTTGTTTGGGTATGTAATTAATGTATATAAATGGGTTAAATCTTTTCAAAAAAAGGTGATAAAAGGCTATTCCCTCTTATCACCTTTCACGGAATTAAGCAGTAGTTGTTTCAGTTTCAACTGCTGTTTCTTCACCTTGTTTAGCTTCTAGAATAGCATCAGCAACTTTAGAAGTTAAAAGTTTAACAGCACGAATTGCATCATCGTTTGCAGGGATTACATAATCAATTTCGTCTGGATCACAGTTAGTGTCTACGATACCAACGATTGGAATGTGTAATTTTTTAGCTTCCGCTACTGCAATACGCTCTTTACGAGGGTCAATGATGAATAATGCATCTGGAAGTTGTTTCATATCTTTAATGCCGCCTAAGAATTTTTCAAGACGCTCTAACTCTTTTTTAAGTTGAACTACTTCTTTCTTAGGTAGTACTTCGAAAGTACCGTCTTCTTGCATTTTTTCGATATCTTTTAAACGTTTGATACGTTTTTGGATAGTTGAGAAGTTAGTTAATGTACCACCTAACCAACGTTGGTTAACAAAGTACATACCAGCGCGAGCTGCTTCTTCTTTAACAGAATCTTGAGCTTGTTTTTTCGTACCTACGAATAAAACAGTACCGCCGTCTGCAGCTAATTCTTTAACGAATTTGTACGCTTCTTCTACTTTCTTAACTGTTTTTTGAAGATCGATAATGTAGATGCCGTTACGCTCAGTGAAGATATATTTCTTCATTTTTGGGTTCCAACGGCGAGTTTGGTGACCGAAATGTACACCAGCTTCTAGTAATTGTTTCATTGAAATTACTGACATGTGTTTTTCCTCCTAATGGTTTTAAGTCTCCTCCGCTTATATCATCTTCAGCTGAAACTACAAAAAGTAGCACCATCAACCGAATCAACAAGCGTGTGTAATAACACCAAAAACTAATATAGCATACTCCTTTTTCACAAGCAAGCGTTTCATTAAGTTTATTGATGAAATTTCAATAATAATTCAATTTCAGTTTTCCCTCTGTGTAAATGTTTTGCAATTTCTTCAATTGTTAAACCTTTTCCCTTTAAATAAACGGAAAATTCTTTTATCTCTTCACCTGACAAATCTTGAATTTGGTCTGTAGTTAATTCATCAAAAGATGTGCTTATATGTTTCTGATTTTCTTCTATAGAGAGAAGTTCATGCAGCGACTGGGAAGGCTTACTTTTTAGATCCACCCTTTGAACAGGCACGTCTTCTTCATCTACCAAAGGTGATTTGGCGCTGCTTTCTTCCATTTCGGAAGAAAGCGAAGTTGAACGCTCACGAAGCTGCCGTAAAAACTGCTCGTTTTGTTCCTGAAATTCAGCGAGATATGAACTCATTGCAGCTTCCATTTTATTTATATTTTGCTGGTGCAAGCGTTCAATCCTTTTCACTTTGGTCACTTGCATATATAAAAGAATAATGCAAAACAGTGATAGACCATGAATTAAAAAACTAACTGTGAGTAAAAACCCCATCACTTTACCTCTTTGTTAAATTATTTTGCTTAAACTCGTACGCATTTTAAACAGCGCTTTCGAATGAATTTGAGAAATGCGTGAAGTGGATAGCCCTAACAGCTGCGCGATCTCTGTGAAAGTCAACTCCTCTTTATAAAATAATGAAACAACAAGCTGCTCCTTTTCATTTAGCTGCTCGATAACTTCAGCGAGCTCTTGATATCGTTCGTCGTTAATTAGCTCCTCTTCAGGAGAGAGCGTTTTTTCATCTTTAATCGTGTATTTTTGCTCTCCATCTTCATACTCTTTTGGCTGTTCTTCCATTGACAAAACGTTAGCTAAAAAGCCTTCATTCATTGTATGAACAACATCTGCTTCTGTCATGCCTACTTCTTTTGCAACCTCACTTGGTGCAACTCTGCGCAAGTATCTTTGTTCAAGTGCTTCTGTTGCTTGCTCAATTCTTTTCGTCTTTTCCCTTGCGCTTCTTGATAACCAATCTTCTTTACGAAGCCCGTCTATTATCGCCCCTCGAATTCGAAAAGACGCATATGTATCAAACTTTAAGTCTCTACCGTAATCAAACTTTTCCAAAGCATCGTAAAGGCCGATTAATCCTAAACTACGAAGCTCTTCTTTATGAATATTCTTCGGCAGCCCTACACTAATCCGCTGAACGTGATAGTTAACAAGCGGCATATACTTTTTAACAAGCATGTTTCCCGCATGGGAGTCTCTCGTCTCTATCCATTCCTGCCAAATTTTATGTTCTTCAACTTCTTGTATACTTTTCAAGGGTCTTTCAACTCCTTTTTATAGCGCTATTAAACGGTCAACGGTCAGAGCGCGCTTTATATCGTTTTTATCCCTTCATTAATCGTACGAACCTTTAAAATAGCCGTTTGAGGATCAAATTCAATTGTGCGTCCGTTGTGTCCTCCTGTAGCTTTTGCTGCAATTTCTACACTGTTTCTATGCAGTTCTCTCTCCACTGCTTGAACATTTCGAAGGCCAATTCGCATCACATCATTTCTTGGTTCAAATTGAAACATCTGTGCGCCCCCTGCTATTTTTGCTTTTAATAATCTTCTATGTGCACCTTGTTTAATCAACATATTTATCAAATCAAAAATGGCTGTATCTGCATATTTAGCTCTATTAAAAGGACATTTAGCCCCGCTTGAATCGGGAAGCATTACATGAGCGAGCCCAGCTACTGAGTGAACAGAGTCGTAAACGACAACTCCTACACATGACCCTAATCCAGCTGTTCGAAGCACTGCGGGTGCATGTGTAACATTCATCTCGGCAATTCCTACCTTAATCACTTGTTTATCATCTCTCATGATTCTTCAACTCCTACAAACTTCAGCGTGATATCCATTATTCGCTTGGCTCACTGGAGGTGGTCTTCTAAAGAGAGAACTTTAGGTAAATTTAGAAGAACAATTAAACGGCTATCTACTTTAACAACTCCGTTCAAGTATTCTACAGCTGTTCCTTCAACTGTTTCAGGCACTGAAGCAATCGTTTTTTCATCAATGTCTACTACATCATTTGCCGCATCCACAATCAAACCTGCTTCTACATCATTAAGACGAACCATAATAATACGTGTCAGCTCATGGTTAAGCTGTTCTTGTAAGTTAAAACGAGTGCGCAAATCAATAATCGGTGTAATAACACCGCGAAGATTAATAACACCTTTTACATATTCTTTTACTCCAGGAACGCGTGTTATGTGCTGAATCTTTTCAATCGATTGCACTTCTTCCACTGAAATTCCGTACTCCTCGTCCCCCAATTGAAACACAATAATTTTCATGCCTTTCTCCCTTTCTTTTTACAGCATTTGTTATTTGATCAAAGCGTTGCAATCAATGATAAGCGCTACTTGTCCATCGCCTAAAATCGTGGCTCCTGAAATAGCAAATACACCCGGCAGATAATGACCTAAAGATTTTAAAACGATTTCCTGCTGACCGATAAAAGAATCAACAATTAGCCCGGCGGTCTTTTCTCCTTTTTTCACAATAACGACGGAATAATGATCTCTTTGTATCGGGTTAGGCACAGTAAATAGTTCTTTTAAATCAATAAGAGGAATAATGGCTCCTCGAAAGTCAATAACCTTTTGACCATGTACATGCATGACCTCTTTCGGCTGAACAATAGCTGTTTCAATAATCGAAGAAAGCGGTAAGGCATAGCGCTCTTCACTCATTTGCACGAGTAAAGCAGAAATGATAGACAGAGTGAGCGGCAGTTGAATAGAAAAACGCGAACCGTATCCTTCGTTAGAATCGATCGTTACAGAACCCCCTAGCGATTCAATCGTGTTTTTCACGACATCTAGACCTACTCCTCGTCCGGAAACATCTGAAATTTGTTCAGCCGTCGAAAAGCCCGAAGCGAAAATGAGCTCGTACACTTGTTTATCCGTCAGCGTTTCAGCAGTTTTCCCATCGATAATTCCTCGATCTAACGCTTTTTGCAGTACCTTTTCACGATTGATGCCCGCCCCGTCATCTTCTAAATCAATAAAGACATGATTTCCGCTATGATAAGATTTAAGGCGAATCGTTCCCTTTTCATTCTTTCCATTCTTTAAGCGTGCTTGAGGCATTTCAATTCCGTGGTCAACGGCATTTCTTAATAAGTGAACAAGCGGATCTCCAATTTCATCAATGACGGTCCGGTCCAACTCTGTATCAGCTCCGACAATTTGAAGTTCAATTTGTTTCCCTAAATCTTTTGAAAGCTGTCTCACCATACGGGGAAACCGATTAAAAACGGTTTCTACAGGCACCATACGCATATTTAAAATAATCGTTTGCAAATCTCCAGAAATACGGGACATCCGCTCTACCGTTTCGTCTAATTCGCTATTATTCAATTCTTTTGATATTTGTTCTAACCTGCCTCTATCAATAACTAGTTCTTCAAACAAGTTCATGAGACTGTCCAAACGGTCAATATTGACTCGAATCGTCTTGTTATTTGAGAGCTGTCTTTTCTCTTCAACAGGCGATTTAGAAGGTGCTGACACAGTAACTTCCTGTATAGCTGCTGCTTCTTCTTGTGAAACAAGCTCCTGCATTTCTGTCTCCTTTTTTATGGGGACCGCAGCAATTTTCACGCTTTCTACTTCAGAGACCTCCATAATGCTCGCCTTCAGCTTTTCTTGCGATTCGCTTGTTACTAATATAACGATAAAAGATGATTCAAATTTTTCTTGTTCGATATCTTGAACAGTTGGCGCTGACTTAATGACGTCTCCCGCTTGCTCTAACACATCAAATACCATATATGCACGCGCAGCTTTTAACAGACAGGTGCGTTCGAGCTGTACGGTTATTTCAAACGCATTAAATCCTTGCCCTGCTGTTTGACTGAGCAGCGTTTGTACGAACTCATCATACTCAATAGAAGAAGCCGCATGCTCTGCTGCGGGTTCCTCTGCTACAATACGCTGCAGCTTTTGAACAAGCAATTTGACATCAAGCTGACCATCGCCCCCTTCAGAAATAGATTGAACCATTATTTCTAGCGCATCGACTGATTCAAACAAAGCATCAAGAACTTCCGTGTGAGCGTCGATTTGATGATTTCGAACGGCATCTAGCACGTTTTCCATTTTGTGAGTTAATTGTGCTAAATCATCAAATCCCATTGTTGCAGACATACCTTTTAACGTATGAGCAGACCGAAAAATTTCATTTACATAACCAAGATCATCGGTATTTTTTTCAAAACGCATTAGCTGGTCGTTAACGTTTTGAAGATGTTCCTTGCTTTCTTCAATAAACACTTCTAGATATTGATTCATATCCATCGTAACTTTCCCTCCTATTTCTGTGCGTAGCGAGAAATAAAGCTTCCAACGTTTCGCAGCGGTTCAATATAATCAACAAGCTTTGTAGAAACAGCTGATTTGGGCATCCCATAAATGACAGCTGTTTCTTTAGATTCAGCCAATATAAGCGCGTCTTTATTTTTCTTTAAATCAATAATGCCTTCCGTTCCATCCGCCCCCATTCCCGTCAACACAATAGCAAGTTTTTGATAACCTGAAATTTTACTAATCGACTGAAACAAACGATCCACTGAGGGGCGATGTCCCTTTACAGGTGAAGAAGTGTCTAAACAAATGCTGAGCTGTCCTTCTTTCTCTACAACCGTCATATGAAAACCTCCAGGCGCAATGTACGCACATCCTGAGCGCACGATTTCATTGTCTTGTGCTTCTTTCACTTCAATATCAGCTAGCTGATCTAGTCTAACCGCTAATGATTTTGTGAAATTTGGAGGCATATGCTGCACAATAAAAATAGGTGCGTTTATGTCTTTTGAAACAGTTGATAATACTTCTTGCAGCGCACGCGGTCCTCCAGTAGAAGTGCCAATACAAATCATTTTGTTCACTTTCGTCCCCATCGGGAGGTTATATACACTTCTGTTTTGCACGTGCTGATGGCTGCTTGAAGATATGTTGGCTTTACTAGCAAGCAATAGTTTAGAGATAAGCTCATCTTTCACTTTATGTAAGTCCAGCGAAATAGCTCCCGAAGGTTTAGCAACAAAATCAACTGCGCCGTACTGCATAGCGGTCAGCGTATTTTCAGCACCTTCTATTGTTGTACTCGATAACATGACAACAGGAAGGGGCTTCACACGCATAAGCTGCTTTAACATATCTAAGCCATTCATTTTAGGCATTTCGATATCAAGTGTCACAACGTCTGGCGACAGCTCGAGCGCTTTTTTCAACCCTTCTTCACCGTTACGTGCGGTACCCACAATGTGAAAACGACTGTCACATGCTAAAAAATCGCCGATTAGCTTTCGCATAAATGCAGAATCATCCACAATAAGCACCTTTATTTCATTCACTCTCATTTCCTACCTTTCAAGAAAAAATCGTTTGAGGCGCCGAATAAACATTCCCTCGTTTTTAGCCGTTATCCTATTGTCTTGAGGAATAAGAATATTCACCATTTCTATTAGTGATACACTTGCTTTAGATGCTGGGTTTTGAAGCAAAAAAGGCATTTGGCGATTGACCGCTTTCTGGACAGCTTGATCGTTTGGCACAATACCTAATAGAGAAGTAGATATGTTCAAAAACTGCTGAACAGCTCGGTTAAATCGTTCATACGTCTCATTTCCTTCTTTGTCAGAAAGCGTTTTGTTAATAATAAGACGAACCGGTGCTGATACAGAATAGGAAGCTGCTAGCTTAATAGCAGCGTAAGCATCTGTGATAGATGTAGGTTCGGGTGTTGTGACCACGATCATTTCATCTACAGCTTTTAAAAACTTAAGCACACTCTCTGACATGCCCGCTCCCATATCAAAAATCATGTAATCGTATTGATTTGTTAAAGAACTCAATTCTTGTATTAAATGAGCAAGGTCCGATGGAGACCATTCAAATACAGAGGAAATTCCCGTTCCACCAGCCACATAAGCTAAATCTTCAGGACCTTTTTTAATAATTTGCTGGATGGAAAGCTTTTTTTCTAGCAAATCAACCATCGTATAGGAAGCAGTTTGTCCAATCAAAATATCAATATTTCCCATTCCTATATCCATGTCAAAAAGAAGAACTCTTTGCTTTTGCTTCGTTAGCGCAAGAGATAAGTTTAATGATAGATTCGACTTTCCAACTCCTCCTTTTCCGCTTAACACGGCTATCGTTTTACAATTCCTTAAAGAGTTTTGATGTTTCTTTAACACTTTTTCTCTTAAAACTGCTGCTTGATCATTCACCTTTCCAATCTCCAAACACATCGTCGATAAACTCTTCTATTTTAAATGATGAAACATCTTCTGGTACATCCTGCCCGTTTGTTGTAAAAGCAGCTCGTTGGCCGTAACGATACAACATATTTAAAAGCGAGCCTTTGTGAGTTGTTTCATCTCGCTTCGTAAAAATCAGTTGATCAACAGGGAGACTAGCAAAACGTTCATATATAGCTTTCATATCTGATGCTTTTGACGTTAGTGCTAGAACAAGAAACGTTTGCAAATCTTCTTGAAACGTAATAATTTTCTTTAAATCATTTACATATTGCGGTTCTAAAAAGTTACGGCCTGCTGTGTCAATAAAAATCACATCGTATGCTTTTGTTTCCAGCAAAGCTTTTTTAAAATCTTCTCCGTTATAGCAAATCGTTAAAGGCGCATTTAAGATCGAAGCGTACGTCTTGAGTTGCTCAATCGCTGAAATTCTATAGGTGTCCGTTGTGATAAATGCTATTTTTTGATTTTGTTCTAGGACACACTTTGCAGCCAATTTAGCAAGAGTGGTTGTTTTACCGACACCTGTTGGCCCTACTACACTTACATATTTTTTGAAAGGACCGCTCCATTCACTTGCTTTAAACTGATTGGTAAACCAGTTTTTCGTCCACTTCATGAGTTGGTTTGAGTTAGGGCGATGTAAGTAGTAATACTCTAGCATAGGAGCCTCCAAGTTTTCTAAAATAGCTTCGTCTATTTCTTGCAAACGCAAATAAGCAAGCACATCTTCCACTACTTTTGGATATGAACCTGAAGAAACCTTTGGCATTTGACTCATTTGTGAGACAAGAGTATTTAACTCACTGAGCTGCTGCTTCATAAAAGATTGATTATTTTCCATACTGGGTTCTGGCGGCGCTGAGTTCTTCTTTACGCTCAGCTTTTCTACGGGATCGACAGCTGCCAATACTTCTATTTTCGCCTTAGTAAATAAGCCAAGAAAACCTCCTGTTCGAATTTGTTTCGAATGTAAAATAACCGCTTCCTCACCTAAATCTGAACGAATGGCTTTCATAGCTTGCGGCATAGATTCTACTACATATTTTTTTACTTTCATCAGATATCCACCACTCCAACACTTTGAACTTCAACATTTGCTTCTAACTCGTTATATGATAAAACCGCCATATGAGGAAAATACCGCTCAGTGATTTGACGCACGTACATCCTCACTGCAGGAGAACATAACACAATTGGAGACTGTTCTTGAAAAGAAAGTGTTTCTATTTGCTTAGCTATACTTTCCACAATAGCTTGTGAAACGTTAGGGTCTAGTGATAAATAGTTCCCATGTTCCGTTTGTTGAACAGCTTCCGCCATCGTTTTTTCAACTTTTCCTGAAAGGGTAAGAACTCGAAGCAGACCTTCTTGGACCGTATATTGACTGGTAATTTGCCTTGCAAGTCCTTGCCTGACATATTCAGTTAACAAATCGGTGTCTGACGTCATTTTTCCGTAGTCGGCCAGCACCTCAAAAATAATGGGTAAATTTCGAATTGAGACGCTCTCTTTTAAAAGTTTTGCCAGTACCCTTTGAATGTCTCCAACGGAAAGCGGATTAGGCGTTACTTCCTCAATTAAAATAGGATACGTTTCTTTTGTGTGATCAATTAGTTGCTTTGTCTCCTGCCTTCCAATCAGCTCATGCGCATACGATTTTATAACTTCTGTTATGTGCGTAGACACAACCGACGGTGGGTCCACAACGGTATACCCAAACATCTCAGCCTGCTCCTTCACCGACTCGCTAATCCATTTCGCAGGCATTTTAAAAGCTGGTTCTAACGTATCAATTCCTTCAATCAACTCATCATCCATTCCGGGACTGATTGCTAAGTAGTGATCGAGCAGCAGCTCCCCTTTCGCCACTTCATTGCCCTTTATTTTAAGACAGTATTCGTTGGGCTGAAGCTGAATGTTATCTCTGATACGAACAACTGGAATGACTAATCCTAGCTCAAGTGCCAGCTGGCGCCTAATCATAACAATTCGATCGAGTAAATCGCCTCCTTGATTCGTATCAGCAAGCGGAATTAATGCATACCCAAATTCAAATTCAATCGGATCAACGCTTAATAGATTGACAACACTCTCTGGACTTTTCATTTCATTGTCTTCTAGCTCTTCTTCAGTAGGGGCCATTTCTTCACGAACCGCCTGATTTTTAGCCTGAGACAAATAATAGCCTCCCACCCCTAATAAAATAGCAATAGGCATTGTAATGACATCATTAATTGGCGTGATTAAACCAAGAGCGGCAATTGTTCCTCCAGTTACATAAAGCATAACGGGAAAAGCAAACAGCTGCCGTGTAATATCTTCGCTCAAATTGCCTGTTGAAGCAGCTCTCGTGACAATAATTCCCGTCGCTGTTGAAATCATGAGGGCTGGAATTTGACTCACTAATCCATCGCCTACTGTTAACAAAGTAAACGTTTGGGATGCTTCAGTGATGGACATTCCCATTTGCAGCATGCCGATAATAATTCCAAACAAGATGTTAATAAGGGTAATGACAATCCCTGCAATGGCATCACCTTTGACAAATTTACTAGCTCCATCCATTGCTCCGTAAAAATCTGCTTCGCGCTGAATTTTTTCACGGCGGTCAATTGCTTGTTTTTCTGAAATCATACCTGCATTTAAATCTGCATCAATGCTCATTTGTTTCCCTGGCATCGCATCCAAGGTAAAACGTGCAGCTACTTCAGAAACACGCTCCGCTCCTTTTGTAATAACGAGAAACTGAATGATAATTAAAATAATAAAGACAACAAACCCCACTAACGGATTTCCACCAATCACGAAGTGGCCAAATGTTTCCACTACTCCGCCTGCTTCTCCTGTTCCTAAAATTGAACGGGTTGTCGATACGTTCAAACCTAATCGAAACAGCGTAAGAACCAGCAGCAAAGACGGAAACACCGATAGCTCTAAAGGTTCTTTCATATTCATGGAAACGAGCAGTACAAGCAGCGCAAGAGAAATGTTAATCATGATTAAAATACTTAATAACCATGAAGGCAACGGAATAACAAGCATAACGATAATGAGTACAACACCTATAACAACTGGCAGTTCTCTTGCAGACATTAATTTTTCTCTCCTTACAATAGCGTAACGTTACATTTTATTTTGAATGCGGTATACGTAAGCTAATATTTCAGCCACCGCTTTAAAAAACTCTTCTGGAACCGCATCCCCTACTTTGGTTTGATCAAAAAGCGCTCTTGCCAGCGGGCGGTTCTCTACCATGATAATTTCATGACTTTTGGCAATTCCTTTGATCTTTTGAGCAATAAAATCTACGCCGCTGGCTACAACATAGGGAGCATCCATTTTTTCTTCATCATATTTTAAAGCAATGGCATAATGAGTAGGGTTTGTAATGACGACATCTGCTTTTGGAACTTCTTGCATCATGCGAGACATTGCCATTTCACGCTGCTTTTGCTTTATTTTTGATTTGATTAGAGGATCTCCTTCAATGTTTTTATGCTCATCTTTGATATCTTGCTTTGACATTCGAATATTTTTCTCGAAATCAAACTTTTGGTACAAATAATCAAGCAGCGATAAAAATAAAAGCATAAGCGAAGCTGCAAGTCCCATTTGAAAAACAAGCTTAGACAGAACAACCAGCGAGTCCCCTATACTTTTTTGAGATAAATTTAATACATCTTCTATGTGAATCCATAAGATAAAAAACGTGACGGCTCCGATACACATAATTTTCAGCGTTGACTTGATTAGTTCTACCAGCGCTCTCATGGCAAAAATTCGTTTGGCTCCGCTAATAGGGTTAATCTTTTCTAACTTAGGCTGAAGGGACTCCGTGGAAAAAAGAATGCCAACCTGCATATAATTCGCTCCGAGCGCAGCAACAAAAGCTGCGAGCATGACAGGACCCCCTGCAAGAGCAATTGAAGGAAGAAGATGCTTAAACATCGCAAATACGCGCTCTGCCGTCACTTCCTCAAGCATATACGTTTGAAAAGCTTCTCTTAACAGCTTCATCATTTGCTGTAAAAATTGTTTGGCTCCAAACAAAAAATAAAGAAAAACCATTAAAAGAATGAGCGCAGTGGTAACGTCTTGACTTTTAGCTACCTGTCCTTTTTTTCGAGAGTCCTGCTTTTTTTTAGGTGTAGCTTTTTCCGTTTTTTCTCCTGCAAAAAATTGCAAATCAACTTTTACTAAAAACAAAGCTACACCCCTCCTAATATGCGGATCATCGCGCGCATCGCTTCTATCATTTGTTCAAATATGATTTGCATCATATAAAACATGCTCCCCATCACTACAATTAGTAAAATAAAAGCAACGATGATTTTCACCGGAAATCCAACTACGAAAATATTTAACTGCGGAACCGTTCTCGCGATGATGCCAAGCGCGATATCGACTAAAAATAATGAACCAACCAAAGGCAAAGACATTTGAACGGCTACTAAAAACATCGATGAAAAAACAGTTATGATGTGTGTAGCAAATGCTTGGCTTCCCACAGGGAAAGCTACTTTGTCTAATGGAATAATTAAATAACTATTATAAATGCCGTCTATTAATAAATGATGCCCATTGGTCGATAATAAAAATAGAAGAGCAAATACATATAAATATTGACCTAGTATTGGACTTTGCGCCCCTGTCTGCGGGTCTACTACACTGGCAATGGCAAACCCAACTTGAAAATCGATGAGACCTCCGGCGATTTGAATAGCCATAATAAATACATACGCAGTCAAACCAATAAACAACCCAACAGCACATTCTTTTACTACTAAAAGTACAAACTGTGCATCTAACGAAACGACGGGTAAATCAATCGTTGTCGCAATAATGACGGATAGCGAGGCAGACAAACCTACCTTATGAACTGCGGGAATCGTTTTGTATGAAAATAGCGGAACAGTGATGAAAAAAGACGTTACCCGCACTAGTACTAGTAAAAACGCGGGATAGGATAAGATCAACTGACTCATAGCTATCCTACGTACCGATACAGATTAGCAAAAATTTCATATGTAAATGAAATCATTTTCGATAACATCCACGGACCAAAAAATACAATCCCTACTAAGACCGCTACAATCTTAGGAACAAAAGCAAGAGTTTGCTCTTGAATTTGGGTAGTTGCTTGAAAAATACTAATAATGAGCCCAACTACAAGGGCCAGCAGTAATAGAGGACCAGATACAATTAAAATCGTATACACGCCTTTTTCTGCTAATGAAATGACAAATTCTCCATTCATTGTCTATCACCTATTGAAAACTTATTAATAATGATTTAACAACTAAATTCCAGCCGTCAACCAGTACAAATAGTAAAATTTTAAATGGGAGCGAAATCATAACGGGAGGAAGCATCATCATTCCCATAGACATCAGCACGCTTGCTATAATCATATCGATAATGAGAAAAGGAATAAAAATCATAAATCCAATTTGAAATGCCGTCTTTAGCTCACTGATCGCATAAGCTGGAACGAGCGCAGTTAAGGGAATATCTTGAACAGAGGATGGTTTATCTATATCCGCATATTCTAAAAAAAGAGCTAAATCTTTTTGTCTTGTATGAGCACTCATAAATTCTTTCATTGGTTCAGCTGCTTTTTTATAGGCTTGATTCAACGTGATTTTTTCTTTTAAAAGCGGCTGAAGCGCCTGTTCATTTACCTGAGAAAAAGTTGGTGCCATAATAAAAAATGTTAAAAACAGCGATAAACCAACTAATACTTGATTAGGAGGCATTTGCTGTGTCCCAAGCGACGTACGTACAAATGAAAGCACAATGACAATTCGTGTAAAGCAGGTCATCATGATTAAAATTCCAGGAGCTACTGAAAACACCGTCAGCAGCAACAAAAGCTGGACAGAAGTTGAAATATTTGTAGGACTGCTCGAGTTAAAGAGATTCATCACTTCATTCATCGTTCTTTTTGTTCCTTTCTAACTCTTTCAGTGCGTTTTGTCTTTTTATTTTCATCTCATTCATTTCTCGCTGAAAAAGCTGCTGAAAAGAATGACTAGATTTCTCTTCTTTTTTAGAAGTGAATTTTTCTAAAAAAGACGGTAGTACGACTTTATATTCGCCCTCGTTTTTCTGTTGTTCCTCATACTGCGTAAGCAGCTGCTGTTTCTCTTGCCCTGTAATTTCTGAAAGAAGCTGCACGTTTTCACCGACTCCAATAACAAAAAGCTGATTTCCAACTTTGACTACTTGTACAGACTTGCTGCTTCCAACATTTGTACCACCCAAGTTTTGTACGACTTTATTTTTTTGTAGCAGCCTTCCTTTTTTATTTACAAATTTTAAGAGCACAAAAAGCAGCCCAATTACAAGTAAAAACGCGAATATCATCTTCACGATATCTCCAGCTGAAAGCGCAGGCGTCGCCTGGAGTTCAGTTTTTTCTTTTGAATCAGTACTCTCACTCTCTGAACACTTCTCCGTTTTCTCCAAACATTCTTTTACCGATGCAGATCCACTTTCTGCATAGACGATTTGATTTGATTCTGCTAATACGCTTATTAACAGCGCAACAATTACGAACTTTCGCAGCAATGTCTGCCACCTCTTACTTCAACATAGTGTAAGATTAGCGGGAAAGTCCCGCCAATCTGTTGTTTATCCAATTGCTTTTGAAATTGCCTCTAATACACGATCTGCTTGAAACGGCTTAACGATAAAATCTTTTGCCCCTGCTTGAATGGCATCAATCACCATTGCCTGCTGTCCCATCGCTGAACACATGATCACCTTGGCATCACTTTTTATGTTTTTAATTTCTTTTAAGGCCGTAATTCCATCCATTTCAGGCATCGTAATATCCATTGTGACAAGATCTGGTGCATGCTCTTTAAATAACTCCACAGCCTGCTGGCCATCTGCCGCTTCCGCTACTACTTCATATCCATTTTTCGTTAAAATATCTTTAATCATCATGCGCATGAACGCAGCATCATCTACAATTAAAATTCGGTTTCCCATCTCTACTCCTCCTAAAAATCATTACTTTAGTTTGTTAATACGGTCTCTTTGACTAATAATATCAGTTACGCGAACGCCAAAATTCTCGTCAATGACGACCACTTCACCTTTTGCAATTAATTTGCTATTAATCAAGATATCTACCGGTTCGCCTGCTAGTTTATCAAGTTCAATGATTGCACCAGAAGATAATGCTAAAATCTCTTGAACCGTTCGCTTAGTCCTTCCAAGCTCCACGGTAACTTGAAGCGGGATATCAAGCAGCATGTCTAAATTTCGCGAATCCCCTTGAGGAGAAGACACGTGCTCGAACTCTGAAAACGATGCGGGCTGAACATCAACTGGTACATGAACAGGTTCTGCCTGCTGTGTTTCTTCATGCTGTATGTATTCAGCTGCCGGCGGTTCTGTTTGCTTTTCGTTAAGATCTGATTCTTTTTCAATAGAAGCTGCGGTACCTTCTGCGCTTGGAACTAAGAGCTCTTCCACCAAACTTTTGGCAAAAGATATCGATAACAGCTGCATAATATTGGAATCGATTAATGTGCCTACCTTCAAATTAAAAGAGACTTTTACAAAGACGTCATCTTGGGGAATCAGCTCTGTGCCTTCCCCTTTTTGAATATTTAAAATATCTAAGCTCGGCGGAGAGATATCAATTTTCTTTTGAAATACCGTAGACATAGACGTCGCTGCAGAACCCATCATTTGATTCATCGCTTCCTGCACTGCACTCAGCTTAATTTCATCCATGATTTCCGTCGGATTCTCTCCCGTTCCACCAAGCATCAAATCTGAAATAACAGCTGCATCTTCATGTTTAATAACTAACAAATTCGTACCAGAAAAGCCTTCTGTGTACTGAACTTGCACAGCGACATGAGGATTTGGAAATTCATCCGTCAGCTCTTCTTTATACACGAGCGATACAAACGGTGTGGTAATATCGACTTTTTGATTCAATAAAGCCGATAACGCTGTTGCTGAACTGCCAAACGAAATATTTCCAATTTCGCCAAGCGCGTCTTTTTCCATTTCCGTAAAGTAATCGTCTACTTGACTTGACTTATTCGGCTCTGAAAACTCGTCAAGTGAAGAAGTTCCTTTTAACAACGCATCAATTTCATCTTGCGAAAGCATGTCATCGTTCATTCCTTTCGTTCCTCCTCTTAACATCATCTAGAATTTGCACAGCGACTTTCCGACTGACTTTTCCAGGCTGTGCAATAAATTTAGGTTGTTCTCCGACGTAAATAGTTAACGGATTATGAACGCTTGTTTGCAGTCGAATAACATCTCCCTCATCTAATGCTAGGAAATCTTCAATGGAAATATCCGCTTTTCCTAGCTCGGCTACAACCTGCAATTCCGCATCATTGATTTGTTCCTTTAGCTGCTCAACCTCTTGTACGTTAGGTTCTTTTTTCGAAGATTGCATCCAGTAATGAACGGACAGTTTGGACACAATCGGCTCAAGCGTCACGTGCGGAATACATAGATTGATCATGCCCGTTTCATCTCCAATTTGTACGTTTAATGAAATGACGATGACAATTTCATTTGGTGAAATTACCTGCAAAAACTGAGGATTCACTTCAAACTCTGATGTTTCAGGTTCAATTTCCGCAATAGAACTCCAAGCTTCTCTCATACTGTCTAACGTTTTCTCTAACAAGTTTCGAACCAAGCTCGTTTCAATCTCCGTTAAGTTACTAATTTTCCCACCGCTCTCGCCTTGTCCCCCGAGCAAGCGGTCAAGCATCGCATAGGCAATGTTCGGATTGACTTCCATAATGATATGCCCTTCTAAAGGAGGGACGGCTATCACGTTTAAGATGGTTACTTTCGGAACAGAGCGAATGAACTCCTCATACGGAATTTGATCCACTGATACAACGGACACTTGTACAACGTTACGAAGCTGCGCCGAAAAGACGTTAATTAACATGCGCGCATAATTTTCATGAATTCGCGTCAAACTGCGAATCTGATCTTTTGAAAAACGCAGGGCGCGTTTAAAATCATATGTACGAATACGCTGTTTTTTATTTTCCTTTTTTAGCTCATCCGCATCCATCTCTCCGGTTGATAACGCGGATAATAGGGCATCAATTTCATTTTGTGATAATACATCCCCAGCCACTAGCTTCCCTCCCTTTTTCTTTACTGCAACACTTTAGACGTTGTATAAATTTTAACAACATGTCCGTTTTCCATTAATTGATCAATTTGCTTTGCAATATCTGTTTCTAACGTACTGAGCCCTTGCGTTCCTTCAAAATCTTGAGCACTCATATCGGAGAGCCGTTTGATAATAATGTCTCTTACTTGAAAGTCTCTTTTTTGAAGCTCTGCTGCCGCTTTTTTACTATCCATTTGAATTTTAAAGGAGATGCTGATGTAGTTATTGCTTTTTAAATTGGTTTTGATATCCGTTACATCCACAGAAGCTTTAATCACATCGTCGATAGATGGACCTTTTTCGGTACTTGCCTGCTCCGTATACTTTAACGTCACAATAACCGCAATGCTTCCTATTAAAGTAAGAGAAAGCAGGATAATAATCATCTTACTAATTAGCTTATTTTTGAACACACTTTATTCCTCCGTCGTTTGCTGCAGTCCTAATACGTTAATTCGCTGATAATAACTCGTCACTTTCTCATTCACTTCTTCAACTGAATCCTTTACCACTAGCTTTTTGTTATTTGTTAGCGTAATAGTTGTATCGGGAAATGCCTCAACCTGCTCGATGTAAAGAGCATTTAACGTAAATGTTTTGCCGTTTAGCCTCGTTAAAGTGATCATAATCAACCGGAGTAATACCTACTCCTTCCTCCCGCCTATCGTTTTAGATTCACTAATTCTTGCAGTATTTCATCGGATGTTGTGATAATTCTTGTATTCGCTTGAAATCCGCGCTGTGCAACAATCATGTCCGTGAATTCCTCGGATAAATCAACGTTGGACATTTCAAGGGCGCTTGAGACGAAGGTTCCTGTACCGTTGGCTCCTGGAGCTCCTAGCAAAGGATTTCCTGAGTTTACGCTTTGAGTAAATAAATTTCCTCCTGCCTTTTGGAGTCCTTCATTATTTGCAAATTTAGCAAGTTCAATTGTTGGTGTATTTGGAGTTATATTTCCGTTAGCATCTATGATATTAACCTTCCCATTTGCTCCTATACTGTAGCTCTTACTTGTTGAAGGAATATTAATATTCCCTCCTCCAGTTTTTTGTACATACAGTCCATCACCCGTTACCAAATTACCGCTGCTATCCAAATAAAAATTACCTGCTCTTGTGTAATAATTTGTGTTTCCATCATTTACAACAAAATACCCATCCCCAGAAATAGCCAAATCAAGCGGACGTCCCGTTGACTGAATGCTTCCTGCCGTTTGAACTGTATCAATCGTGCCAATCTGTGAACCTAACCCGACTTGTTTAGCATTAACACCTCCACGGTTAGCTCCCGGTGCCGTCGCTCCTGCTACCTGCTGACTTACTAAATCTTGAAACGTTGTACGTCCTTTTTTATAGCCGTATGTATTAACATTGGCAATGTTATTTCCTAGGACATCTAATTTAGTTTGAAAATTTTTCATGCCGCTGATTCCTGAATACATCGAACGTAACATAAAATCACTCCTTAAATTTGGTTGGTTAACTGCTTACTTCTAAGATATCGTTTAGCGAAAGTACCGTATGATTTTCATCGTTGATCGTAAACGATATCTCATTGTTTTTGACGGATGCTGTTGAAATGACTCCTTGCTTTTTATTTCCTTCTTCATCTAACCATGCAGCGGTTTTACCAATTAATTCGCTTCCTTTTAAAATAGGAGAAGCCTGAGACTGCGTTACAAACGTATTGAGCGATGTGCTCATATTTGTCATTTGTTCAAGGGATGAAAACTGAGCCATTTGAGCAATAAAGTCTTTGTCTTCCATTGGATTCATTGGATCTTGATTTTGAAGCTGTGCAATCAAAAGCTTCAAAAAGTCATCTTTGCCAAGCGAGCTGTTTCCCGTTTGCTTCACTTGTGTTTCCCTATTGCTTAGATACAAGTCAGACGTAATTTCATTTGTCATTGTTATCACCTATACGTTGTAGTTAATAAGCGCTGCTTCAAAAGAAGACAAAAATGAAGCCCCTTCTTCCAAGTGTTGTGAATCTTGATCTTCCTCTTCGTTTCTAAACAGCTCTTTTTCCTGTCTTTCTTTTTGCTGATCGTTTTCATTGTTATACGACATCGCTTGTTCTGACAGCAGCACATCGATTTTATCAATTGATACATGCTGAGACGCGAGACCATGCCGCAAAGTTGAAAGATTGGAGTCCAATAACTCTTTTGTTTTTACTGACGATACGACAATTCGCGCAACCGTTTCGCTGTCTTTCTGAAGCATTTCAATTGAAATCGCACCTAGCTGTTTGGGAAATAACTTAATGAGAAGCTTGGATGTTCCCTCTTCAGTACTAAACGAAGCTTTACTCCATATTTTTTGCAGCTCGTTTACCAAATTGCTAGACTGCTGATAGTCTGATTTTGCTTGCCCTAGATAAATAGAGAACTGCTGAAGCTTAGGCATTTCTCCACTTCCAAAGGATGATGCCTGATTCTCTACTGGCGCCCCGGTTGTGTGTGTACCTGCCGGACTTTCGCTATTTTCCAAAAAGCTATTGGTATCTATACTTCCGCTGGGTACAACCACATCTTTTTTCCATGGAAGCTGATTAAAAAACGGTGCTTTTTCTTCTTTAGGAAAAGCAGTCATATTTTTCACAGAACTTTCTGAAGCTGTATGAACAGCGTCCACATCCCCTTGTTCAACCGATACATGCTGAGACCCGAGAGCTTGCCGTAATCTGAAAAGATTGGCATCTAACAGCTCTTTTGTTTTCGCTGACATTACCACAACCTGCGCAATCGTTTCATCGTCTTGTTGAAGCACTTCAATTGATATTGTCCCTAGCTGATTTGGAAATAGCTGAATGGAAAGCTTGGACGCCCCCTCTTCAGATCCAACTGAAGCTTTACTCCATATTTTTTGCAGCTCGTTTACCAGATCGCTAGACTGTTCATAATCTGATTTCGCTTTCCCTAAATCAATAGAAAACTGCGGCCTTTTTTCTTCTTTACCAAAAGCAGTCATATCTGTTACTGAACTTTTTGGAGCTGCTTGAACAGTAGCCACATCCACTTCATCAACGGATACATGCTGAGACGTGAGAGCTTGTCGTAAACTGAAAAGGTTGGCATTTAACAGCTCTTTTGTTTTCGCTGACGATACAGCTACTTGTGCAACCGTTTCATTGTCTTGTTGAAACACTTCAATTGAAATCGGCCCTAGCTGCTTTGGAAATAACTGAATGGAAAGCTTGGATGCTCCTTCTTCAATACTGATGGAAGCTTCACTCCATATTTTTTCCAGATTAT
The DNA here is from genome assembly GCF_038898415.1 of Priestia sp. SB1. Lineage (NCBI taxonomy): Bacteria > Bacillati > Bacillota > Bacilli > Caryophanales > Bacillaceae > Priestia > Priestia sp. SB1. The sequence goes on from NZ_JBBJSS010000001.1 coordinate 320,620, forward strand.
TCACCAAATCCCTAGACTGCTGATAGTCTGATTTTACTTGGCTTAAATCAATAGAAAACTGCGGCTCTTTTTCTTCTTTACCAAAAGCATTCATCTCTGTTACAGAACTTTCTGGAGCTGCTCCAACAGCGGCCACATCCACTTGTTCAACCGATACATGCTGAGCCGCAAGAGCTTGTCGTAAGCTGAAAAGGCTGGCGTCTAAAAGCTTTTTTGTTTTCGCTGACGTTACCACAACCTGCGCAATTGTTTCATTGTCTTGTTGAAGCACTTCAATCGAAATCGTCCCTAGCTGCTTTGGAAACAATTTAATGGAAAGCTTAGATGCTCCTTCTTCAGTACTGATCGAAGCTTTACTCCATATTTTTTGCAGCTCATTTACCAGATTGTCAGACTGTTGATGATCAGAGTTTGCTTGCCCTAGATCAATAGAAAACTCTTGGATCTTAAGCATTTCTCCAGCTCCAAAAGCTGATGGGTTATTTTTTAACGTCAACCCGGCTGTTTTAGCAGTGAAAGAACTTTCACTATCTATACTTGAGTTACCTAAAACCACATCTTTTTTCCATGGCAGCTGATTAAATAGCGGCCCTTTTTCTTCTTTACGAACAGCGCTCATATCTTTTAGAGAATTTTTTGAAGTTGAATGAACAACGGCGAAAAAACCAGCTGAGCGCTTTTCATGTAAGGTATCGGTTAATACACGTGGTTGTTTATGAATTTTCTCTATTTTTTCAACAGCAGCTTTCCGCAAGCCTTGAAGCTGCGTATCTGAAAGCTTCACTGACTGTAGCTGCGGTTTTTGTAGTTCTTCCATCAGCTCAGCGAATTCTGTTTGAAACGCAGACGACGTGTTTTTGCATATAGTCAACAAGCTAGAAATAGAAGACAAATATTGTTCTTGACTGTCTGTTTTAGATGAAACAGGTTCCTGCTGCATTTCTGTTAACACGTGCTGCAGCTTTAGAAGCGGCTGTTCCAAATCTAGACTACTTGGAATACTACTGATCATTTCGGCTAGATGTTCGTATAAGACAGACGGTTCATCTCCTTCATATTCTGCTTCGCTTAACTGAATCGCAATTAACCCGACCGCGTTAAAGACGTCTTGATTTATCGCTTGTTCATTCAATGATTTCTCCCGGCTCGCTAAAGGTTGCGCATTTAGCTGCTGAAGCTGTTGAACGATTTCTTCAAAAAAACCCTGAGTCTGAATAACAGCCGCTTTTTCATCGCAGTTTACCTTTGATGCAGCTGCTGGACGTAGTGAAATTTCCACTGTTTTCACCTCTGCTTTTATTCATCAATCTGATCTGTTAACAATGTCGTATAGCGTGCAGCTACTTTCGGATCCATTTTTTCTAAGATTGCCGTTCTTGTACTTGCTTTGAACTGCTTAAGCATCGCGACCGCTTTGTCTTCTTTTAATTCGGCAAAAATGAGCGCTGCATTTTTAGGAGACATGTTTTCATAGGTAGCAATGACATCTTTTTTCGCCAGCTGATTGTTCTTTTGTTTTTTCGCTTCGTCATCGGCTTTTTCTTCCATATCACGCATTTCAATTTTTAGTTCATCCATTTGACGATCTTTTGTACTGATCGTTTTCTCATAGGCTGAAATTTGCTTTTCTTTCGTGCTCAGCTTCTTTTGAAGGCTCTCAACCTGCTTTTGTATTTCTTCATTGCTTTCTTGAATATTTTCATTTTTTTGTGACTGCTCACTTGATACAAATGGAATGGCGTGTGTAACAGCAGAAACCTTATCATTTATATTGACGCCTAAAAGTGTCAGGACAATGTAAGCTGCCAAGATGAGGAACACCGCTGGAATAAAGATTAAAAATAAAAACACCTGGATTTTACTGTAAGATTTCCCATCTTCATAGTTTTCTTCTTCGTACTCTTCTCTTAATTCTTTTCGTTTAGCCATGTTTTTCACCTAATTTCTATGCAGCATGTACTGCTGTAAAGACAGCTCATCCATTTGCTTCGCTTCTAATTGTTTTTCCGCTGTTATATAAGAATCGTAGTCTTTCTTTTTTAATTTTTCATACTTCTTTACTTCTATATTCTTTTCTTCTAGCTTCAGTTTCTTTAAGTTCATTTGCTGTCTGGCAAACATGACCTCTTGTTGCAGCCTTTCAATCACTCGTTCGGCACTTGTTAAAAACTGCTGAAATGATGTAATTTCTAAAATAGAAAGCCCCTGCTTCATTTTGCCCGTATGCTGTTCAATCAGCGTTTCTTTTTCTTTTAACTTTTTATAAAGCTTTTCACCCGCTGTTTCAAACTGCTGTAAGGACTGATTATATTGAGATAGCAGTTCATCTTTTTCATTTGACTTAATTGCCATTATTTTAGATAACCTAAATTCATATGCCATATTTACTCACCTTTCACAAACAGTTCACAGAGCTTTGTTACACTTGTTTCAAACGATGGATGTTCGTTCGTTTTTTGCTTTAAAAACGCCTCAATGACAGGATGATAGTGGATTGCCTCATCAATGTAAGCAGAAGATCCTCTTTTGTAGGCACCTATGTTAATTAAGTCTTCAGAATTAGCGTAGGTAGCCATTAATGAACGCAGTTTTTCAGCTGCTTCTTTATGCCGTTCACTTACGATATGGTTCATCACGCGACTAACGCTTTTTAAGACATTGATGGCCGGATATTGACCTTTATTGGCAAGCTCCCTGTCTAGTACAATATGTCCGTCTATAATGCCTCGCACCGTATCCGAAATAGGTTCGTTCATATCATCACCGTCTACTAATACAGTGTAAAAAGCGGTAATAGATCCATGTTGATTAGTCCCTGTACGTTCAAGCAGCCTTGGCAAGCTAGCAAAAACAGATGGTGTATAACCTTTGGTAGTCGGAGGTTCACCTACGGCTAATCCAATTTCTCTCTGAGCCATTGCTACACGGGTAACAGAATCCATCATCATCATGACGCTCAGCCCCTCATCTCGAAAGTATTCAGCAATAGAAGTAGCTGTATATGCTGCTTTCATTCGAAGTAGAGCAGGCTGATCCGAGGTAGCAACTACTACAACGGAGCGCTTTAACCCTTCCTCTCCAAGATCTCGTTCAATAAATTCTCTAACTTCTCTTCCTCGCTCGCCTACAAGGGCAATGACATTGATATCTGCTTTTGTATTACGAGCAATCATCCCGAGCAGCGTACTTTTCCCAACACCGCTTCCTGCAAAAATACCTATGCGCTGCCCTCGGCCTACGGTTAACAAACTATCAATCGTCCGTACACCTACTTCAATAGGCTGTTCAATAGGCGGGCGCTCTAAAGGATTAGGGGGGTCTTGATCGGTTAAAACAAAAGGCAAATAATGAGAAAGTTCAGACCCATCTAAAGGGTTGCCTAACGAATCAAGCACTTGACCTATTAACTCTTTCCCCACGCTTACCTGCAGAGGTTTTTCTGTTGTTTCCACTAGGCAGCCAGGTCCGATATATCGAACAGACGTATAAGGCATTAAAACGACGTGCTCACCGTTAAAACCAACAACTTCTGCACGAATTTTATCTCCTCGTTCACTGAGATGAATAAAACAAACATCTCCTATTGACGTTCTAGGTCCTTTAGATTCAATCATCATTCCTACTACTCGGCTGACTTTCCCGTACCGTTTAAAAGAAGATGTGCGCGGGATTTCATGAATGAGTTGTGCGACTTTCATGTTTACTCCCCTCTAACAAACGTTCTTTTAATTTTTTCTTCATTTCCATTAACTGACTATCAAAAGAAGCAACAAGACGCCCATAAGAGGAATCGATGACACAATCCATTTCCTGAAGATTTTCATCTGCATAAATAAACAGCCCGGTTTCTCCGTTTAATAAATCGAACAGTTCTCGTTTATGTTCACATACATATGCATATTTTTTGGGAGAAACAAAAAGCTGGATTTCTTTATGTTCTCTAACTTCTTTTAAAGACCTTGCAACAAGTGATAAAAATGATTCATCTCTTTGAAGCTGCTCATTTAAAAGCGTTTCTGCTAGGGTGAAACCTAATTCAAAAATGACTTCTTCAGATTGATTTATATATTCGTAGTACTGATTCTTTGTTTCGTCAACAATGTTTCGCGACATGGCTAATACATGTTCGTACTCTTGTTTCCCTTGAAGCAGCCCTTCTTCGTACCCTTCTTCATAGCCGCGTTTTTTTTCTTGTTGAAACAGCAGCACCTTCTCTTCTTCCCACTGCTTTTTCAAATGTTCAACTTCGTTTTGAGCTTGTTTGCGGTAAGCGTCTGCCTCGGCCTTTATCATTTCAGCTTCACTATGCGCTTGTTCAATAACGTGCTGTGCATTTTCTTGCTGAAGATGTTCTTCTGTCGGCTCATCTTGTATCGGAAAACCAAATGGAATGACTTGAATGTGCTTAGCATTTTCGTCTGAAAGTTTGTTCGTATAAGTTGATTTAATGATATTAGACAATAATATCGTCTCCTCCACCTCGAGCTAGTACAATTTCACCAGCATCTTCTAAACGTCTAATTGCAGCAACGATACGTGACTGGGCTTCCTCTACATCTTTCAAACGCACAGGGCCCATAAATTCCATTTCTTCTTTAAACGTTTCCACCATACGGCTAGACATATTTTTAAAAATAATAGATTTCACTTCTTCACTTGCTACTTTTAAGCTCAACAATAAATCATCATTTTCTACATCTCGTATCACACGCTGAATAGAACGGTTATCGAGCGTTACGATATCCTCAAATACAAACATTCGCTGTTTGATTTCTTCTGCTAATGCCGGATCTTGAATTTCAAGCGTATCAATAATAATTTTTTCAGTCGCTCGGTCCACTCCATTTAATACTTCAACTACTGCTTCTAAACCACCTGTTTGGGTATAATCTTGGGTAACGGTAGCTGAAAGCTTTCTCTCTAAAATTTGCTCCACTTCATTAATGACTTCCGGAGACGTACTTCCCATCGTTGCAATCCGCCTTGCAATATCCGCTTGCCTTTCCTGAGGCAGTGATGATAAGATTTGTCCTGCCTGCGGCGGTTCTAAGTAAGATAAAATAAGGGCAATCGTCTGAGGATGCTCATGCTGAATAAAATTTAACAGCTGCATAGGATCAGCTTTTCTGGCAAAGTCAAACGGACGAACTTGCAAAGAAGAAGTTAATCGATTGATAATCATCATAGCCTGCTCTGGTCCAAGTGCTTTTTCTAACACCTGTTTCGCATAGCTTACTCCTCCTTTTTCAAGGTAGTTTTGAGCAAGCGTTATTTGTTCAAACTCATGAAGCACAGCTTCTTTTAGGGACGGCTCTACCTTTCTCACTGAAGAAATTTCAAGCGTTAGTTGCTCAATTTCATCTTCACTGAGATGTTTATAGATAGAAGCTGATACATCCGGACCGAGAGAAATCAACAAAATTGCTGCTTTTTGCTTTCCAATTAACTCATTTTTTTGCATAGCCTTTACCATTAGCTTTCCTCCTAATCCTCACTAATCCATGTTCGTAGCAGCTTTGCAAACTCTTCCGGGTCTTGCTTCGCTAACGTTTCAAGATTGCTTTTTGTTTGCTGTTCAGCACTTAAAACAGGGGCTTTTTGTGCCGCTTCATATGCTTCAAAAGTTTCATCATACTCTTCATCATATTCGTCTTCATCTAAGTCTTGACGCCTTTTCCTAACCAACAGCACAATAAGAACAACAATAATAAGCAGCAGTGCTCCTCCGATTATATACATCCACAATGGAATCGAACTTGCTGTGCTGTCAGCTGTTTCTTGTCCATTAAACGGCTGAACGGAAACGGTAATCTTATCGCTGACCGCGTTATCCGAGAGAGCTTTCGTATTTGCATCTTTTGAAATAGAAGTACGGACAATTGTACCTAACATTTTTTGAACGTCTGACTCAAGTGTATCGGACACTTGTGATTTCCCTTTTGCATTGGAGGGATCTATCATTACTTGAATGCCAAGGTCTTGAATTTTGTATGGACTTTCAACGATTTCTTTATGAATTCGATTCACTTCATAATTAATACGTTCTTCGTTTTTTTCGTAGTCTCCGTCTCCACTTGCTGTGCTAGATGAGTAATTTGTTGTATCTTCTTCTCCTGTTCCAGCAACGCCTCCATCTTGAGCATTTTTACCAGAAAATGTTTCATTGATTTTTTCAGCGCTAACGGCAATTCCTTGCATATTATCTTTATCAACAGGCTCTACTAGCTTTTCTTCGCGATTTTCCTGTGTAAAATCAAGATCTGCTGTAACAGAGACCATTACTTTGTCTTGACCGACCAGTCTTCCTAGCATTTGCTGTACTTGACGCTGAATATCCCGCTCAACTTCTTTTTTCGCTTCGTTCTGCGAAGCAAATGAGCTAGAAGCTGAATCCGTTTCATTTCCTTTTAAATCAAAGTACTCAAAATATTGGTTCATAATGACGATATTATCTGTAGGAAGGTTTGGCACACTTTTGGATACTAAATGATAAAGAGATTTAATTTGCTGATCATCAAATTTATAACCAGCCTTTGTATTAAGCACAATCGATGCAGAGGCTTCTCCCTGCTTTTCATTCGCCCATACACTTTCATTGGGAAGGGTAATCATCACTTTTGCATCGTTGACTCCTTGAATGTTTTTCATTAAGTTAGCCAATTCAGTTTGCATCGCATCGAGTTTTAACACATCAAATTCATTGTCTGTCATACCAAAGCTCGCATTTTTCCCAAAAAACGAATAGTCGATACTTCCACTATCAGGAATTCCTTGTGCAGCTAAATCAACTTTTAGCGAGTCAACGCTTTGTTCAGGCACCGAAATGGTTGTTCCATTATCAGAGATTTCTGAAGGAACGCTTCTAGCATCAAGCTCTGCTTTGATTTGTCCTGTTTCTTGAGCCGATAGATTGCTATAAAGAGGGACAAATTTATCTTTGTTTAAGAAAACAGATGCTAAACTAATGACTAGAATAGCCGCAAGAGGAGCAGCGATAAGGGCTATTTTCTGTCCTTTTTTGCGGTTATTCCAAAAGACTTTCATCTTATCTCGATAAAGAGCTATTCTTTCATTCATGGTATTCCTCCGGTTATTACTATTTTCATTTTCTTTAATAACCGCTCAATTACATTTGCATTCTCATCATTTCCTGATAGGCTTCAACAGCTTTATTGCGTATTTCAAGAGCCGTTTGCATCGTAATACTTGCTTTTTGAGCAGTAATCATTACATCTTGGAGTTCGACATTTTCTCCTTTAGCAAGCTTTTCAGTCGCTATATCCGAAGCGCGTTGAGCATTGTTTAACTCATTGATTGAGTCTTTTAAAAACGTTGAAAACTGTTGAGTTGTTTGTCCAGTGCCAGTCGAAGCGGCTGTTTTTGCTATTGCTATTTGATTGCTGATACCATTAATCATTTTATCGCTCCTTTATTTTCCAATTTCTAACGTCTTTGTTAATATACTTTTGTTTGTATTAAAGACCGTCACGTTTGCTTCATAGGATCGAGTAGCACTAATTAAATCCGTCATTTCCTTTAAAGGATCTACGTTCGGCATCTGCACGTACCCTTGGTCATTAGCATCTGGATGCGTCGGATTATATACTAAATTAAAAGGAGTATTATCTTCTACGATATCTGTGACTTTTACACCATTGTTTTGACTTTTATTGATTTCGGAGTGTAAGAGAGACGAAAAAGAAGGCGAACGATCAGACTGCATGACAACCATTTTTCTTTTGTAAGGCTGCCACTCACCATTAACGTACGTCCCTCTTGTCGTTTCAGCATTCGCCATGTTAGATGAAACAACGTCCATCCTTAAACGATTGGCAGTTAAAGCTGAAGATGTAATATTCATATTTTGAAAAATAGTCAAACTTATTTCCCCCCTCTAATGACTGTTTGAAGAGAATTAAATTTTCCGTTTAAACGATCTACTAGCGCCTCATAGTAAATTTGATTTTCAGCCATATCCGCCATCTCTTTATCCATATCCACATTGTTTCCATTTGCTTGATAGGAAGTGTTTCCTTGCTGGGTAATCACTCGCTGGGATGAATCGGAAAATGGGATATGTTTTGAATCAGTCTGATATGCTTCTAACTCGTTATGTAATAAATCTCGAAATTCACTCGTACGCGATACTGTTTTCGATTTATAATTTGGAGTATCAACGTTTGCGATATTTTGTGCAATCGTCTGCTGCTTTTGTGACGCGTAGCTAATTCCATTTTCAATTGTTTGAAAAGTAGTTGAAAACAAACTCAATTCTTACACCTGCTTACCTATTCTATTTTTCTCGAAAATGAGACAAATTTCGACTTTAGTACCATAGAACTTATTGTAAGAAAAACTTCATGCAATGTCTATCCTTTTTTAAGAACTTTTGGACTATAAACCAAAATTTTCATTAGATTTCCAAGCATATTTTAACATCAATGCTGTACTTTAGCTCTATTTTTTTAATTTAAAATCAAAATACATACCATAAGTCCTGAACAATATGTAATAAAAGTAACGATTTGTAATCAACTAGTATCTTTTTACTATTTAAAGATTCTATAATATAATTTTTAGATTTTTATATGAAGTTTGTTAAAGATTTATAAAAATAGTGAACGAATCGTCTTAACCCAGAGCGAACCTTTTCATACTGAGAGCATATAAAAAAAGCACACGGGCTTTGCCCGTGTGCTTTTTGGTTCATAAACTTAGTTAGATTTTAATTTTTCAAGCTCTACTAAGAATTTGTTGTTAAGAACTTTAATGTAAGTTCCTTTCATTCCTAGCGAACGTGATTCGATAACGCCAGCACTTTCTAATTTACGTAGCGCATTTACGATTACTGAACGTGTAATTCCAACGCGGTCAGCAATTTTACTTGCGACTAATAGTCCTTCATTTCCATTTAACTCTTCAAAGATGTGCTCAATAGCTTCTAACTCACTGTATGATAATGAGCTAATTGCCATTTGTACAACAGCTTTGCTACGTGCTTCTTCTTCAATCTCTTCTGCTTTTTCACGAAGAATTTCCATACCTACTACCGTTGCACCGTATTCAGCAAGGATTAAATCATCGTCTTCGAACTGACGGTCTAAACGAGATAGTACAAGCGTACCTAGACGCTCTCCGCCTCCGATAATTGGAACGATTGTTGTTAGTCCTGCATCAAATAAGTCTTTATTTTCAACTGGGAAAGCTGTATATTGACTTTCAATGTTTAAATTAGAAGATGTTTCTTGAATGTTAAATAGGCTTTGAGTATATTCTTCTGGGAACTGGCGTGCTTCTAACATATCTTTCATGCGCGCATTCTCAATTTGCTGTTTAACAGCGATTCCTAATAATTTACCGCGACGACTTACTACGAATACGTTTGATTCGATCACTTCGCAAAGTGTTTCAGCCATTTCTTTAAAGTTTACTGGTTTACCAGCTGCTTTTTGTAGCATTGCATTAATCTTTCTAGTTTTCCCTAATAAATCCATTAGTACTCTTCCTCCTGCGATTTCAGTTCTATAAAATAAATTGACTCAAATCTTTGTTTTTAGCGATTTTTTCTAATTTTTCTTCCACATACTGCGGAGTAATCACAATTTTCTCTAATGTTACTTCTGGTGCTTCAAACGATAAATCCTCTAGCAAACGTTCTAAAATCGTATGAAGCCTTCTTGCACCAATATTGTCCGTATCTTGATTTACCTGATATGCAATTTCTGCAATCTTACGTATAGCATCGTCAGAAAATTCAATTTGTATACCTTCAGTTTCCAATAATGCCGCATATTGCTTTAATAACGCATTATCTGGCTCTACTAAAATGTTTATAAAATCTTCAACGGTTAGCTTCGTTAATTCAACGCGAATTGGGAATCGACCTTGCAATTCTGGAATTAAATCCGACGGTTTTGATACATGGAAAGCACCAGCTGCTACAAATAAAACATGATCAGTTTTAACTGCACCATATTTGGTAACAATCGTTGATCCTTCTACAATTGGTAAAATATCTCGCTGCACGCCTTCACGTGAAACATCAGCGGAAGATGAATTACCACTTTTTTGAGCAATTTTATCAATTTCGTCAATGAAAATAATTCCGTATTGTTCTGCACGATTCACAGCTTCTTGCGTCACTTCATCCATATCAATCAATTTTTGCGCTTCTTCATTTGTTAATACTTTTCGTGCATCTTTAACAGTAAGTTTGCGCTTTTTTTGTTTTTTAGGCATAAAATTGCTTAAGGCATCCTGCATGTTCATGCCCATTTGTTCCATACCCGAACCTTGTAACATATCAAACATAGAAGGCTGTTGCTCTTCTACTTCAATTGTGACATAATGATTTTCAAGCTCTCCTAGAGCAAGCTGATGAGCAATCTGCTTGCGCTTCGTTGCAATATTCGTTTCCTCATCTTGATCAGGATCCGCATCGCTTGACTGTGTACCGTTTGAAAAAATCATTTCAAACGGATTTTTAAACGATTGCTGCTTCTTTTTGCTTGGAACAAGAAGCTCCACTATCCGCTTGTTTGCATTTTCTTCTGCACGATCACGCACGCCGTTCATTTTTTCTTCTTTCACAAGTCGAACTGACGTTTCCACTAAATCACGAACCATTGATTCCACATCGCGTCCTACATATCCAACTTCCGTAAATTTTGTTGCCTCAACCTTAATAAAAGGTGCACCGACAAGCTTAGCTAAGCGGCGTGCAATCTCGGTTTTACCCACACCTGTAGGACCAATCATTAAAATGTTTTTCGGCACAACTTCATCACGTAAAGATTCGTCTAGCAGACCGCGGCGATAGCGATTTCGCAGCGCAACAGCGACCGCTTTCTTTGCCTTCGTTTGACCAATAATATACTGATCGAGCTTTTCTACAATTTGTCGAGGTGTTAAATGAGAATTCATAAAAAAATCCCCTTTCCTACAGTTCTTCTACAATAATATGATCATTTGTATAAACACATATCTCACTTGCTACATCTAAAGCTGCTTTTGCAATTTCTTTAGCTGTTAAATGTTCGCCTGCATGTTGTTTTAATGCACGTCCCGCTGATAAAGCATAATTTCCGCCTGATCCAATTGCTAAAATGCCGTCGTCCGGTTCAATAACTTCACCCGTTCCTGATACTAACAGTAAGTTATCTTTGTTCATAACAATAAGCATTGCTTCTAACTTTCGCAATACTTTGTCACTTCTCCATTGTTTAGCAAGCTCCACGGCTGCACGCTGAAGATTTCCGTTATACTCTTCAAGCTTCGTTTCAAATAATTCAAAAAGAGTGAATGCATCAGCTACTGAACCTGCAAAGCCGGCAAGAACTTGCCCTTGAAATAGACGTCTTACTTTTCGAGCAGTATGTTTCATCACAACAGCATTTCCAAACGTTACTTGTCCGTCCCCAGACATGGCACATTGACCGTTATGCTGAACTGCAAAAATCGTAGTAGCATGGAAAGTAGACAAATTAACTCCTCCTTTTATGCGCGAGGATGGTGATTCATATAAACTGCCTTTAAACGATCCTTCGTCACATGTGTGTATATTTGAGTGGTTGATAAATGTTCATGACCTAGCATTTCTTGAACTGTACGTAAATCTGCCCCTTCATTTAACATATGAGTCGCAAAAGTATGCCGCAAAACGTGTGGACTAATATGTATATTCTCAGCGGTTTTCTTTACTAACTGATCAATGACTAAGCGTATGCCTCGGTCTGTCAACGGTGTCCCCTTATAATTTAAAAAGAGCGAATGAGTATCAGAAGGAGCCTTTTTTAAAAGAAGCTTTCTTCCATTATCTATATATACTCTAAGAGCGTCCTTGGCATAACAGCCAAATGGCACGTACCGTTGTTTTTTCCCTTTGCCATATACGAGCAAAGTTTGAAGTGAAAAATCTATATCGCTAAGCTTAATAGATGCACATTCACTCACTCGTATTCCGGTGGCATACAGCAATTCTAAGAGAGACTGATTACGCTGCCCTAACGGAGTTGTTAAGTCATTCATTTGAAATAATTTCACAATCTCCTCTTCATACAGGAAGCGAGGATTTCTCTCTTCCTTTTTAGGAAGGGTAACGAGCGCAAATGGATTATCTTCTACTAATTCTTCTCTATTTAAGTAACGATAAAACGTTCTCAAACAAGAAATTTTGCGTGACATCGATCTTTTTGAATACTGCTTTTCATATAGGCGTGTTAAAAACAGCCTTGCATCAGCATATGTAACACTTTGTAGGTTTTGTATTTGCTCTTCCTGCATAAAAGACATGAAGATACCTATGTCTTTTTCATAGCAGTCAACTGTATATTTTGAATAATTTTTCTCAATTTGTAAATATTCTAGAAAGGAATTTAATACATCTTTAACAAATTCCAATGTTATCACCTCACAAGGGCTACTAAATATTATCACAATTAAGTAGCCCTTGCAAACAATTTTGATTATTTTGTTGTAAAATTCTGAATAGTTTCCAATGCTCGTTTAGCCAGCGTTTCATTTCGTTCTTGTTTGTTTTTGATTCGCACTTCCAATTCTTTGAATAAGCCAAAGTTGGCATTCATCGGCTGGAAGTTTTTGGCGTTTGTATGTGTGATATAGTGAGCCATACTGCCAATCGCTGTTTCCTGCGGCAATACAACCAATTCTTCACCAAGCACAAGTCGAGCCGCGTTCATTCCTGCCATTAATCCGCTCGCAGCTGATTCTACATATCCTTCTACTCCCGTCATTTGTCCAGCAAAGAATAAGTCATCACGCTCGCGATATTGATACGTAGGCTTTAACAATTTAGGAGAATTAATAAACGTATTTCTATGCATAACCCCGTAGCGTACTACTTCTGCATTTTCTAAACCTGGGATTAAGCTTAATACTTCTTTTTGTGCTCCCCATTTTAAATGTGTTTGGAAACCTACAATATTATATAGTGTACCTGCTGCATCATCTTGACGAAGCTGAACAACTGCATAAGGTCGCTTTCCTGTTTTCGGATCTTCTAACCCAACTGGTTTCATTGGTCCAAAGAGCATTGTTTTTTCTCCGCGTGAAGCCATTACTTCAATTGGCATACATCCTTCAAAATAAATTTCCTTCTCAAATTCTTTTAAAGGAACCGTCTCTGCATTGATTAATGCTTCATGAAAGCGCTGGAATTCTTCTTTTGTCATCGGACAGTTTAAATAGGCAGCTTCCCCTTTGTCATAGCGAGATTTAAGATATACTTTATCCATATCAATGCTGTCTTTTTCAATAATAGGTGCAGCCGCATCGTAAAAATATAAATAATCTTCACTTGTTAACGCGCGCAGCTGTTCCGATAAATCTTTTGACGTTAGCGGACCTGTTGCAATAACAGTTGGTCCCTGTGGAATTTCCGTAATCTCTTCATTAACAACCGTTACGTTCGGATGGTTTTTAACGCTTTCCGTCACACGAGAGGCAAATTCGTGACGATCAACAGCCAGTGCTCCACCTGCTGGAACCGCACACTCGTCTGCTGAACGAATAATGACAGAGTCTAATAATCGCATTTCTTCTTTTAGCACACCCACTGCATTTGTTAATGTATTCGCACGCAGTGAATTACTACATACTAATTCAGCAAATTTGTCCGTATGATGAGCAGGTGTTTGCTTTACTGGTCTCATCTCATAAAGACGGACTTTCAAACCGCGCTTTGCGATTTGCCAAGCTGCTTCACTTCCAGCAAGACCTGCTCCAATAACATTAATTACTTGTTCATTCATTGTAAATCCTCCAACTTCATTTCTATCTTTTCTATCATTTTGCTTATTCATTCACTTGTCTTTTCCTTTTTTAACGGGACAAAGAAAATGCGACATTACTCAATGTCGCTAATAACGTTTCCATTTTAGCACATGAAGCAATGTCGCCGCATCTTATATAACTGCTATTTTTAAATTTAAAGTATGGGAATTCATCCCATTCTCTTTTACTGCTGAGCTTCCTCTTTATAATCACAACTTGTACAGACGACTTGAGTTCCTTTTTTCTGTTTCTTCTCTACAAGCAGATTTTCACATTTCGGACATTTTCTTGCAATCGGTTTATCCCAAGATACGAAGTCACAGCCCGGGAATCGATCACAGCCATAAAATGTACGCTTTTTCTTCGATTTTCGCTCAACGATATTTCCTTCTTCACATTTCGGACACTTTACGCCAATCTCTTTTACAATTGGCTTCGTGTTGCGACAGTCAGGGAAATTAGAGCATGCCATAAATTTTCCGTAGCGTCCCATTTTGTATACCATAGGTGAACCGCATTCTTCACAGTCTTCTCCGGCAGGTTCATCTTTAATCTCCACTTCGCGCATTTCTTTTTCAGCATGTTCTAAGCGTTTTTCAAAATCACTGTAAAATTCGTCAATAACACGCACCCATTGAACATTACCATCTTCCACTTCATCCAAATCGTTTTCCATTTTAGCTGTAAACTCTACATCTAAAATTTCCGGGAAAAACTCCAATACAAGCTCTAGTACAATTTCTCCAAGTTCTGTTGGAACAAAACGCTTGTTATCGAGCGCTACGTATCCGCGCTTTTGAATCGTATCAAGTGTTGGAGCATATGTAGACGGTCGGCCAATGCCTAGCTCTTCTAATGTCTTAACTAAACGAGCTTCTGTATATCTTGGCGGCGGCTGTGTGAAATGCTGCTTTTCATCGATGTCCTTAGAATAAGCTACTTCTCCTTCTTCTAAGTCTGGAAGAAGATTTTCTTTTTCCTCCACTTGATCATCATTGCCTTCAACATACACTTTCATAAAGCCTGGAAATTTAACTTTTGAGCCGTTCGCTCTAAATGTTACGTCTCCATTTTTCAAATCTACAGCCATTGTATCCATAATGGCAGGTGCCATTTGACTAGCAACGAAGCGCTCCCATACTAACTTATACAGTCGATACTGATCACGCGATAAGAACTCTTTTACCTCTCCTGGTTTACGAAGAGCTGAAGTTGGACGAATCGCTTCGTGGGCATCTTGCGCATTTGAATTCTTCTTTTCTTTACGCTTTTCCGTTGCCACAAACTGATTTCCGTACGCGTTCGTAATGTAATCTCTAGCTTCTGTTTGAGCTGTTTCTGAAATACGAGTAGAATCGGTACGCATATACGTGATAAGACCTACTGTACCTTCTTTTCCTAAATCAATTCCTTCATATAATTGCTGCGCAATCATCATCGTTTTTTTCGCTCGGAAGTTCAGTTTCCGCGCTGCCTCTTGCTGTAATGAAGACGTGGTAAAAGAAGGAGCCGCATTACGCTTTCGCTCACGTTTTGTTACTTTAGAAATTGAAAATTCGTTTCCATCTAATTGTTTAACAATGTTGGTTACATCATCTTCATTCGATAGCTCTACTTTTTTCCCTTGATATTCGATTAACTGGCCTTCAAACTGGTCGTTCCCTTTTTGAAAAGTTGCTTTTACCGTCCAGTATTCTTCTGGGATAAACTTTGCAATTTCTTTTTCACGATCAATAATTAACCGCACTGCAATTGATTGAACCCTTCCGGCACTTAATCCTTTTTTCACTTTTTTCCACAGCAATGGACTGATATTGTAGCCAACCAGCCTGTCAAGAATACGTCGTGCTTGTTGAGCATCTACTAAATCCATATTAATTGCTCGTGGATGTTTAAAAGATTCTTTAATCGCTTCTTTTGTAATCTCGTTAAACACTACGCGGCAGTCCGATGCAATGTCTACATCCAAACTGTGCGCCAAATGCCATGCAATCGCTTCTCCTTCACGGTCTGGATCGGCTGCTAGGTAAATCTTTTTTGCTTTTTTAGCCGCTGTTTTTAGTTCTTTTAAAACCGGGCCTTTCCCGCGAATTGTAATATATTTCGGGTTGTAATCTTGTTCAATATCAATTCCCATTTGACTTTTAGGTAAATCGCGAACATGTCCCATCGATGCTTTTACTTTATATTTCTTTCCTAAATAACGTTCAATTGTTTTAGCCTTTGCAGGCGATTCTACAATTACTAGGTAGTCAGACATCTATTTGTTCCTCCTCAAGAGGTAGAATAAAATCTTCATTATTATTAAATATTTGGTTCTTGTTTGTCAAATGTCAAAAAGATAAGTCATACGATTTTCCTACGTATCTCACTAGTATTTCATACCATGCAAGAATATGACTACTTTGAAACATTCATCTTATATACATCATTTCATCTGTAATATCAGCAGCGCTTTGCACAAGTTTTGCCCCTAATTGGATTAACTTATTCGTTCCACATGATGTTTCTTCAAAAATAGAACCCGGTATGGCAAATACTTCTCTTCCTTGCTGAAGCGCCTGGTCGGCGGTAATAAAAGATCCACTTCTTTCTTTTGCTTGCACCACCAACGTGCCTCCTGTTAATCCGCTAATGATTCTGTTTCTGCGAGGGAAAAACCATTTCGTCGGCTTCATAAACGGGGCATATTCAGAAAGCAGCAAATGATGCTGCGCAATTTCTCTTGCTAAATTTTGGTTTCCTCTTGGGTAAATATTATAAAACCCTCCGCCTAAAACTGCAATCGTTTTAGCTTTTTCAGCGATAGCCAGTTCATGAGCAGCCTGGTCAATTCCTAAGGCTAGCCCACTCACAACGACAAATTCTTCATGCAGCATCGGCTTAACAATACGAGTTAAAGCTGCAGTTCCATATGAAGTAGGATTTCTTGTTCCTACAACGCTTAAGCTTGCCGGAGCGTGTAAAAGAGACAAGTTCCCCCTTGCAAATAATACCCAAGGCGGATCATAAATATGGCGCAAAAGTTCAGGATATTCATCATCTAAGATGGTGACACATCGAATATTCTCAGCGTCATATTTATCTAGAATATCTCGTATTGGAATAGTTTGCAAATCTTTTTTTATTTGATTAGCACGTTCAATCGAGAGAGTCAATAGTTTTTGAAGCTGTGATGGAGAGTACTCGTAGAGATTTTGTAATGAAGAATTCTGTTGAAGTAGCGTAAAAATTTGTTTCCAATTAACAGATGGACAATGTGCTAAATGAATTAATTTTTCCCGTAAACCAGACATTCTACAATCTCCTTTTTAAATGGACAAAATAGCCCCCGGTCAAAGGAGGCTATATGTCTTCTATTAATGAGTCTTACACTGCTCGTAAATGCCTTGTTCTTTTAACACTTTAATAAGTGTTTCTCCCATAACAGATGGTGTTTCAGCTACTTGGATATCGCACTCATTCATTGTTTTAATTTTTTCAGACGCTGTCCCTTTACCGCCTGAAATAATCGCACCAGCATGGCCCATACGTTTTCCTGGAGGCGCTGTTTGACCGCCAATGAAGCCGACAACAGGTTTTGTCATATTTGCTTTTACCCATTCTGCCGCTTCTTCTTCTGCTGTACCGCCGATTTCCCCAATCATAATTACTGCATACGTATCTTCATCTTCATTAAACGCTTTTAATACATCGATAAAGTTCGTGCCATTCACCGGGTCACCGCCGATACCAACAGCTGTTGATTGGCCAATTCCAGCTTCAGAAAGTTGGTGAACAGCTTCATATGTTAATGTACCAGAACGCGAAACTACACCTACATGACCTTTTTTGTGAATGTACCCTGGCATAATGCCAATTTTACATTCTTCCGGTGTAATAACACCTGGGCAGTTAGGCCCTACAAGACGCGTACGTTTTCCTTCCATATAACGCTTTACTTTTACCATATCTAATACTGGAATACCTTCTGTAATACAAATAACTAAATCTAAATCTGCGTCAACTGCTTCAATAATGGAGTCAGCTGCGAATGCTGGTGGAACATATACAACAGAAGCCGTTGCGCCTGTTTTTTCTTTCGCCTCGGCAACCGTATTAAATACCGGAACACCTTCTACTTCTAAGCCGCCTTTACCCGGCGTTACGCCACCAACAATTTTTGTTCCATATTCTAACATTTGCTGTGTATGAAAAAGGCCAACTCCGCCTGTAATTCCTTGTACAATTACTTTTGTATCTTGATTAATAAATACGCTCATTCCTATCCCCCAGCCTTTCTATTTCACTAGTGAAACGATTTTTTGTGCGCCGTCTGCCATAGATTCAGCAGCTGTGATATTTAAGCCTGATTTTTGTAAAATTTCTTTTCCAAGTTCAACGTTTGTTCCTTCTAAGCGAACAACTAATGGAAGGCTTAATCCAACTTGTTTTGTTGCTTCAACAACACCTGTTGCAATAACATCACATTTCATAATTCCGCCGAAAATATTAACGAAAATACCTTTTACATTTTGGTCAGATAAAATAATTTTAAATGCTTCTGTTACTTTTTCAGCAGTTGCGCCGCCCCCAACATCCAGGAAGTTAGCAGGGTCGCCTCCGTAATGCTTAATAATATCCATCGTTGCCATCGCTAAACCTGCACCGTTTACCATACAACCGATATTACCGTCTAGTGAAATGTAGCTTAAGTCGTATTTAGATGCTTCAATTTCTTTAGCATCTTCCTCTTCAAGGTCACGATATTCAAGAATATCTTTTTGGCGATACAGCGCATTTGAATCAAAGTTTAACTTCGCATCCAATGCCATAACGTCTCCGTCACCTGTTACAACTAGAGGGTTAATCTCTGCAATTGAGCAGTCTTTTTCAACAAATACTGTATATAAACCTGTCATGAATTTAACTGCTTTTCCAACTAATTCTTTTGGAATATTAATATTGAATGCAAGTCTGCGAGCTTGGAATGCTTGTAAACCAATCGCAGGATCTACATATTCTTTAAAGATTTTTTCAGGCGTTTTTTCCGCCACTTCTTCAATTTCAGTTCCACCTTCTTCAGAACCCATCAATACAACTTGAGACGTTGCACGATCAAGAACTAAACCGATGTAGTATTCTTTCTTAATATCGCATCCCTCTTCAACTAACAAGCGCTTAACTTCTTTTCCTTCAGGGCCTGTTTGGTGCGTTACGAGGGTCTTTCCTAAAATATCTTGTGCATATGTACGAACTTCATCTAAGTTTTTTGCTACTTTGACACCGCCCGCTTTACCGCGTCCACCAGCATGGATTTGTGCTTTCACCACTGATACTTGTGAACCTAATTCCTTTGCTGCTTCAACTGCTTCTTCAACAGTAAAAGCTACTCGACCGTTTGGTACTGCAACCCCATATTTTCTGAGTAGTTCTTTTCCTTGATACTCATGGATATTCATTTCCCATCCTCCTAACATAATCAACCACAAAACTATACTGCACAAAATAGACTGCGCTTTCATTGTATAAAAATAATTGTCTAATTGTCTACTATTCTAGTGAAAAATATTGAAATAATAAGAAAATTGATATTTTTATGGAGATAGTACTTAACCATACCTTATGAAGTAGATGAGGCTCTGCGGACGTTAAACGTGTGGTTGATCATGTAAATCAACCTTCATAACTAAAGCAGACTGAGAGGAAAATAATTTACGAATTTTTCCCGCTGCAATATCTCCGCTTACATAGGCTATATTCTTTTTAAGCCTAGAATCTCGCATTGAAACATGCGCTAAAAAGCAGAGATATGCTCGGGTATCATGTTCTAGTTTACTTGGTTTTTTATCGGTGCAAAAGATCGGCGGTGTTCTGGCAAAATTCCATATTGTTCGATTGCTTCTAAATGTTGTTTTGTTCCATATCCCATATGTTTTTCGAATCCGTATGCAGGATAGCGTTCACCAAGTTCTTTCATCATTCGATCTCGCGTCACTTTTGCAATAACAGAACTTGCAGCAATTGAAATGCTTGTAGCATCGCCTTTAATGATTGACTGCTGCGAAATAGGCACCGGCAGCTTCATCGCATCAATGAGCAGTTCATCAGGCTGAACTGCCAGCAGTTCAATGGCTTCAGTCATTGCCTTTTTTGTTGCTTCGTAAATATTAATAGAATCAATGACCTCTGCGTCTATAATCCCTATACCGATAGCGACAGCTTTTTTACAAATTTCTTCATAAAACGCTTCTCGCTTTGCTTCTGATAACTTCTTTGAATCCGTCAGACCAGGGAGAAAAAAATCGGGAGGCAAAATAACAGCAGCCGCTACTACCGGTCCTGCTAACGGTCCTCTTCCTACTTCGTCTACTCCGGCAATATAAGTTGCTCCTTGCCTATATAATTCATTTTCATATGCCATCATTTCATCAAACTGTTGCTTCAAGCGCTCAGCCGCTTCAAATTGCCTTTGTTTTTGAATAATAACCTGCTGCACACCTTTACGCTCATCTTGCGCATATGCCTTAAATACAGCATCTTCCGGGCTTCTCACTTGCTTTAGTTCCTCTTTTATTTCCTTAATACTCTTTTTCATTAGCTCCACCTTCTTTATATCAACATTTTCACGCGGCACTTTCACATAAAAAACGCCTCATGCTGAAAAGGCAGAGGCGTTTTTTGCTTCAGTTCGCAATGTGTTGCTTACAGCTGTTGTTCAGCTTCACTTGGATCATCAAATGTAAAGGTGCCAATTTTATCCGTTCGAATTTCTCGAAGAACAAGCTCAGCTGTTTTATCGTAATCCACCATGCCGCCACCCATTAAACAGCCGCGGCGCGACCCAATTGCATCAAAAAGCTCTACAATGTCTTCAGGGATTTCATTTAAATCATAACGCTGCTTTAATTGTTCTGGGTAATGGCTAGTTAAGAAGCGCAGCGCATAAACAGCGACATCTTGCATATTTAAAATGGTATCTTTGATAGCACCCGTTGTCGCAAGCTTATATCCAACTGTTTCATCTTCAAACTTAGGCCACAAAATACCTGGCGTATCAAGCAGCTCTAGCTCGTTTCCTACCTTAATCCACTGCTGTGCCTGCGTCACACCTGGACGATCTCCCGTCTTGGCGATTTTTTTGCTGGCAAGGCGATTAATTAGCGTTGATTTACCGACGTTAGGAATCCCTACAATCATCGCACGGATAGCGCGGGGTTTTTTAACTCCTTTTGCGCGCATGCGGTCAAACTTCTCTTGAAGAAGTTCTTTAGAAGACGAAACAATTTGTTTCATTCCTTTACCTGCTTGTGCGTCAATAGCTAAGGCATAAATACCTTGTTCTTTGTAATAATCTAACCACTGCTGAGTGACGCGCGGATCCGCTTTGTCCACTTTATTCAACAATACGATTCTGGGCTTGTTCACAATAATCTCATCAATCATTGGATTTCGCGATGATTGCGGAATGCGTGCATCAACCAGTTCGTATACAATATCAATCAATTTTAGCTTTTCAGTTACTTGTCTTCTGGCCTTGGCCATATGGCCAGGAAACCATTGAATTGTCATATTTTACTCACCTTTTATATTTTACTTTGCAAAACGCGCTTCTTTAATCGGCCAGTATACGGCACTCGTTTTACCAAGCACCTTGTCCATGCTCACAAAGCCAATCTGACGGCTGTCTTTACTGTAGCGTCGATTGTCTCCCATCACGAACAAATAGCCTTCTGGCACGGTCTTTTTACCCGTTACGTCTTCTAGTTTAAAATCTTCGGTTAAATTACCGTCAATCACTTCTTTTTTATACTGATCTAAATAGGGCTCTTTATAAGCTTTTCCATTTACATATAGCGTATCATTTCGATACTCAATATGATCACCCGGCAGTCCGATAATACGTTTTATGTAATCTTTTTCCGCTGTAGCATGAAAAACAATAATATCAAAGCGATCAGGATCACCAATCTTATAGGAGAACTTATTTACAATCATTCGATTTTGGTCATGCAGCGTAGGCATCATAGAAAGTCCATCTACTACAATCGGTGCAAACAAAAAATAGCGAATTACAACAGCTAACAGTACGGCAATGGCGATTGCTTTTATCCATTCCCACAGTTCATTTTTCTTTCGAGCCATCTTCAGTCCTCCAACTCTTATGTCATACCTTTATTTTAAACGATAATGTTTGAAACGCCTAATAAATAGAATAAAAAAATGATGACTTGTACGTCTATTTTTCACTGTCAGAGAACGAATCGTTCTAAAAAAACATTTGAAAAAAGGAGCTTGTATAAACAAGCTCCCCTTTACTATTATCGAATTTCTTTAATACGCGCAGCTTTACCACGTAATTCACGTAGGTAATAAAGTTTCGCACGGCGTACTTTACCGCGGCGCATTACTTCGATTTTTGCAATTTTTGGCGTATGAAGTGGGAATGTACGCTCTACACCTACACCGTAAGAAATCTTACGTACTGTAAATGTTTCGCTGATACCACCGCCACGACGCTTAATAACAACACCTTCAAATACCTGAACACGTTCACGAGTACCCTCAACGATATTTACGTGTACACGTACAGTATCACCAGGACGGAACGTAGGAAGATCTGTTTTTAATTGTTCTTTTGTAATCTCTTCGATTAATTTTTGCATCGCGTGTTTCAACTCCTTCCAACAGACGCTCATACCAATGCTTTTCAATCATTGCAGCGGAACATCGTTATAGGTGACCAGACATCTGCCCAAGCCACAAAATCTATCTTAGCACACTCTTATACCGTATGCAACAGAGTTTATGCATAAATTTTATGGATTTATGAAAGGTTGTTTTCCTCTTTTAATTGAGCTACTAGTTTCTTTTGCTCTTCCGTTAGCTCCATCTTTTCAAGCATGTCCGGTCTTCGAAGCAACGTGCGCTTTAAAGACTCTTTTTGGCGCCACTGTTCAATTTTTTTATGATTTCCTGACATAAGTACTTCAGGAACTGTTAAGCCTCTAAAATCAGCAGGACGCGTATAGTGGGGGTGCTCTAGTAAACCTGTACTGTGTGAGTCTTGCACAGCTGAATGATTATTGCCAAGGACATCAGGAAGCAGGCGAACAACGCTATCGATCACAACCATTGCACCAAGCTCTCCTCCAGTTAATACATAGTCACCAATTGAAATTTCATCAGTTACCAGCTGCTCACGAATTCGTTCATCATATCCTTCGTAATGACCGCAAATAAAAATTAAATGCTCTTCTGCTGCTAGTTCTTCTGCTTTTGCCTGTGTATAGCGTTCGCCCTGCGGACAAAGCAAAACTACCCGGGGCTTCTTAGCTGTTTCAGTCAGCTTTTCTACAGCGTCAAAAATAGGCTGAGGTGTCAATACCATTCCAGCACCTCCGCCGTAAGGATAATCGTCCACATTTTGATGTTTGTTCGTAGAATATTCTCGGAAATTAACTACATTCAGTTCAACCGCATTTTTTTCCTGTGCTTTTTTCAAAATTGATTCACCAAAAACACCGTCAAACATAGAAGGAAATAGCGATAGTACATCAATTTTCATTAGTCCAATAACCCTTCCATTACTGTAATAACAATCTCTTTTTCCTCTATATCAATAGATTGTACAACGTCGTCGATGTAAGGAATAAGAACTTCTTTTCCGCCTTTTTTAACGACCCACACATCATTAGCTCCCGGCGTTAAAATTTCTTTGACCGTTCCTACCTCTACTCCGTCTTCTGTTTTTACTGTACACCCAATAATTTCGTGGAAATAAAATTCACCGTCTTCTAAATCCGTTAGCTGCTCCTCAGGAATTTTCACTTCGCAGTTTTTGTACTGCTCAACATCATTTACGTTGTGATAGCCTTCGAATGTAAGCAGATCAAAATTTTTATGCCTGCGATGGCTTGCTACCGTTACTTCCACTGGCTCGCTTTGCTTTTCTTTAAAGATATAAAGTTTATTTCCTTTTTCATAGCGCTCATCAGCAAAATCCGTAGTTGATACAATACGAATTTCTCCTTTTACACCATGGGTATTCACAATTTTTCCAACCTTAAACCATTTCATTCTTCTTCACCTCTATCTAATCTCAACAACTTTGCTATCTTTTATAATAATTGTTTTACTTTCTTTTATCTTTTCCCAATCATCGCCGATTTTTACCTCTACTAAGGCATCTAGTTCCGTTTCAACGAGTTCGCTCCCTAAAGGAAGCTTTTCTAATTGCGTCAGCTGAAAGTTCAACACTTCAATTTTTTCAAGGCGAGCGGATTTTTCTTTTTCAAATTGACTATGTAATAAAGAAGAACCTTTATTGGCTTTTTCCATGTGCTTTAACTGAAATTTCAGCTGTTCCATTTCTTTTTCAAGCGCCTGCTTGCGGTTTATAAAACGATTTTCAAGATCTTGTTTGCTTGCTTCAGTTAACACTTGTTTCACAACCACTTTTTGAATAATGTTCAAAACGTTCCCTCCGCCCTCAAGATAGTGACCTTGTGCTTTTTACATGCGTATTGAAATAGCTGCTTCTTGCTCGCAAAAGACTTACTGTGATCAAAACGTTCATCTTATCATAACATAAAAAAAGGGCGAGGTTATCCCTCTCCCTTTTTGATTACTCTTGAATTTTCACATACACTTTTTTACCTTGCTGTGATGCTGCTGCATTCACAACAGTTCGAATCGCTTTTGCAACGCGGCCTTGTTTGCCGATTACTTTGCCGACATCTTCTTGGTGAACAGTAAGGATGTAAGTCACTTGACGTTCATCTTCTTGTTCCTCCACTTTAACATCAGCTGGATAATCAACAAGCGGCTTTACAATTGTTTCGATTAGTGATGTCATCTCGAGTGAAATTATTTTCCTAATTTAGCATTATGGAATTTTTCCATGATGCCTTCGTTAGAGAAAAGGTTACGAACTGTATCAGATGGTTTAGCACCATTTTGTAACCATTTAAGAGCTAGCTCTTCATCGATTTTAACTTCAGCTGGTTGAACTACAGGATTGTAAGTTCCAACTACTTCGATGTAACGTCCATCACGTGGTGAACGAGAGTCTGCTGCTACGATACGATAGAAAGGAGATTTTTTAGCTCCCATACGTTTTAAACGAATTTTTACTGCCATTTTATAAAGCACCTCCGAATATGTTTCAACAAGATAATATAATATCAAATAGGTAAAATGTTTGTAAAGGTTTTTTTCTTAACACTAGAAAAATATTTTATTTTCTTTGGTTTTTTCAGTTCAAATCAAGCATTTTATCATGAAAAGAATGGAAGTTTCATACCCTTTTTCTTGCCTTTTGACATATTTGTCATTTGTTTCATCATTTTTTTCATGTCTTCAAATTGTTTAAGCAAACGGTTGACTTCTTGTACAGAACGCCCGCTTCCTTTTGCAATACGCTTTCTTCGACTTGAATTAATGATTTCAGGGTTTGTTTTTTCCGCTTTCGTCATCGAACGAATAATTGCTTCTACATGATTAATTTGCTTTTCATCAACCTGCAGGTTTTTGAGCCCCTTTACTTTATTGGCGCCCGGAAGCATACCAATTAGCTCATCAAGCGGTCCCATTTGACGCACCTGAGCAAGTTGATCTAAAAAGTCATCGAATGTAAATGACTGCGTGCGCAGCTTAGCTTCAAGCTCTTTTGCCTTTTCAGCATCTACATTTGCCTGAGCCTTTTCGATAAGCGTCAGCACATCACCCATACCTAAGATACGGGAAGCCATACGCTCTGGGTGGAATGCTTCAATAGCATCCATCTTTTCTCCAAGACCGACAAACTTAATTGGTGTATCAGTTACTGCACGAATAGAAAGCGCTGCACCACCGCGCGTATCGCCGTCTAGTTTCGTTAATACAACGCCAGTTAATCCTAATTGCTTATTAAAGCTATCCGCAACGTTTACTGCATCTTGACCCGTCATCGCATCGACAACAAGGAAAATTTCGTCTGGGTTAGAAAGCTCTTTGATCTGTTCTAACTCCTCCATTAGATTTTCATCAACATGCAAACGTCCCGCTGTATCAATTAATACATAATCGTGATGCTCTTCTTTCGCATGAGCAATAGCTTGTTTCGCAATCTCCACAGGACTTACTTGATCACCTAATGAAAAAACAGACATGCTAAGCTGTTTCCCTAGTGTTTCAAGCTGTTTAATAGCTGCCGGACGATAAATATCTGCTGCTACAAGCAATGGATTACGGTTATATTTTTTACGTAATAAATTGGCAAGTTTACCAGTTGTTGTTGTTTTACCTGCACCTTGAAGTCCAACCATCATAATTACAGTTGGAGCTTTTGGAGCTACTGCAATCTTGCTTTGCTCTCCGCCCATAAGTGCAGTTAATTCTTCTTGTACAACCTTAATAACTTGCTGTCCAGGCGTTAAGCTCTTAAGAACGTCTTGACCTACAGCACGTTCGCTTACGCGCTTAACAAAGTCTTTTACTACTTTAAAGTTTACATCGGCTTCTAAAAGGGCAAGTCTAACTTCACGCATCATTTCTTTAACATCAGCTTCGTTAACTTTTCCTTTTCCTTTTAACTTTTGCAGTGTGCTTTGCAAACGGTCGGCTAATCCTTCAAATGCCATATACGCCGCCCCCTAATCTAATTTCTCGAGCGAATCAAGAAGAGAAGAAAGCTTACTGTTCTTGTGTAAGTCGGCTGCAAGTTCGTCTTTCAGTTGTTGAACAATTGATTGACGCTCTTGAAACCGTTGAAATAACAATAGCTTTTCCTCATATTGTTCAAGCATTTGCTCTGTACGTTTTATATTATCATAAACTGCTTGACGACTCACATCAAATTCTTCCGCTATTTCACCGAGGGAATAATCATCCAAGTAATAAAGTGACATATAACTTCTTTGTTTGGGCGTCAACAGCGCCTGATAGAAGTCAAATAAGTAATTCATTCTTGTTGTTTTCTCGAGCATATGTACGCTCTTTTCAACCATCTGACCGCCCCCTTGTTAAGTGAAAAGCCTTTACATGTTATTAGTTTAACTAGGCGAGGTTTGAATGTCAAGTTTTTTCCTTAACACCTCACATTTTTCCACTTAAAAGAGATGGAAACATAACTAAATTACTTCAATTTAAAGACGACTAAATATGAAACCTGCGTCCACCCTACTAATAAAAAGATCCGAACGATTAATCGTTCGGATCTTCCTTCAACGAAGATACTTTTATCCCAGCCTCTTTTTAGATTACGCCTCTTTTTCTGTTTCTTCTTCTACAGCATTGGCAAATAACCCATAGATATATTGCTCCGTGTCAAACGGCTGAAGGTCGTCTACTTTTTCTCCAAGTCCAACGAATTTAACAGGAAGCTTCAGTTCGTTTCGAATGGCAAGAACAATTCCGCCTTTAGCCGTACCATCTAGTTTTGTTAACACAATTCCAGTCACGTTCGTTGCTTCTGAGAATGTTTTAGCCTGACTTAAAGCGTTTTGACCCGTCGTCGCATCAAGTACGAGAAGCACTTCATGCGGAGCACCAGGAATTTCTCGCTCAATAACACGCTTTACTTTCTCTAATTCTTTCATTAAATTCACTTTGTTTTGAAGGCGACCTGCTGTATCACATAATAAAACATCTGCTTTTCGAGCCTTGGCTGACTGAACAGCGTCATACATGACAGCGGCAGGGTCAGAGCCTGCAGATTGCTTAATAACATCAACACCAACGCGTTCTCCCCATACTTCTAACTGCTCAATCGCACCGGCACGGAACGTATCTCCTGCCGCCATTACGACTTTTTTGCCTTCTTGTTTGAATTTATGTGCAATTTTCCCAATTGTTGTTGTTTTCCCAACGCCGTTTACCCCTACAAACAAAATAACCGTTAAATCATTTTGCTGCATATTTAATTCACCAATCTGCTCTTCACCAGATTCATAAATATCAATTAATTTCTCAGAGATGACAGCCTGTACATCTTGAGGGTCCTTAATATTACGGCGTTTCACTTCCGATTTTAAGTCATCAATTAAATCCAACACGGTAGCCACGCCCACATCAGCGCTAATTAAAATTTCCTCTAATTCCTCAAAAAACTCTTCGTCTACTTGACGATAGCGAGACACTAGATCATTCACACGTTCCGAAAAAGAATTGCGTGTTTTTGATAGTCCATCTTTAAATTTTTGTGTAACAGAATCCGTTTGCATTGTAATTTTTTCTTTTAATTTCTTAAAAAAGCTCATTCGTACCACCCTTTCATTCTATGAGTTAAACATATTGCTTTGATTCTTCTAAACGAACAGAGACTAATTTCGATACGCCAGATTCTTGCATTGTCACACCGTACAGTACGTCAGCTTCTTCCATTGTACCTTTTCGGTGAGTAATAACAATGAACTGTGTTTGATTACTAAATTTGCGTAAATACGTAGCGAAGCGATGAACGTTCGCTTCATCAAGCGCCGCTTCCACTTCATCTAGCACACAAAACGGCACCGGACGTACTTTCAAAATAGAAAACAGGAGGGCAATGGCTGTTAACGAACGCTCGCCGCCTGACAGCAACCCTAGATTCTGCAGTTTTTTCCCAGGAGGCTGGGCAACAATTTCCACCCCTGTATTTAATAAATCTTTCGGATCTGTTAATTTCAAATCCGCTTTTCCTCCTCCGAATAGTGAAGAGAACACTGTACCAAATTCATTGCGGATACGAGAGAACGTATCAGAAAAACGTTTCTTCATTTCCTCGTCCATTTCTTCAATCACTTGATACAGGGTATTTTTCGCTTCGTCGAGGTCAGCTCGCTGCGTATTTAAAAATTCATAGCGCTCTGAAACGCGTTCGTATTGTTCGATAGAACCTAAGTTTACGGTTCCTAATTCATCAATTGCCAGCTTAATGAGCTTGATTTTTTTCCTTGCTTCTTGAATATCTAATGTTAAAGGATACTTTTCTTTTGCTGCTTCAAAGCTAATTTCGTACTCTTCTGTCAGCTGCTGGAGACGGCTGTCTAGCTCTACGTCAATTCGATTGATTTTGACTTCTTCATCTTTTAAAGCATCCGTAATTTGTTTGTACTGACGCTGGAGCTCTTTTACAACCCTTTCTTCGTCTTCAAGCTTATTCTGGGCTTTCAACCGCTCTGATCTGCAGTCATCCATTAATTGCAACGTTTCTGTCTTTTCTTTTATTCGCTCATGCGCCGCTTCTTCGAGCTGAAGTTCACCCGAGTCGTTGCTCGTGATTTCACTCGTTAAAAGAGAAAGATCATCTGTAGCTTCAGACAAACGCTGAATGGTTTGATCAAGCTCAAAGCACACTCTTTCGTATTTTTCTTGCTGATTTGTGAGGAACTGTTCTTTTTTCGCAAGAAGCACTTTTACTTCTGTAAGCTCATGTTGAACCGTTTCTTTAGACGTTTGCTGTGTATGCTTGCGTGCAGCTAACTCTTCAATGTTTTTCTCTAATACATTTGCCTGCTGCTGATTTCCCTGCAAACTCGTATGCAGCTCATCAATTCGAGCGGACAAGCTTGTTTGATCTTGTCTAAAGCTAGCAATATCATGATCATACATGGTTAAGCGGTCATTCACTGCTTTTTCTTCGATGTCAATTTGCTTTACTTCTCGGTCAGATTCCTGCTCTTTGTCTTTCAAGCGTTCCACAAATGCCTGCTGTTTATTAATTTCCTGTTGAAGCTCTTCAATCTGTGACTTTTTATCTTTCACATCTTGCTCGAGCACAAGCGTCTTTTGTTCCATCTCTTCTATTTTTGCCGTAATGGCTTCCACTTCACGCTGACGGCCTAACAAAGAGTTGGACTTTTGCTTCATTGAACCGCCTGTCATCGAACCACCGGGGTTGACCACATCCCCTTTAACGGTCACAAAACGATAGCGATGCTGCACAAGGCGGGCAAGTTCATTCGCGCCTTTTAAATCATTGACAACAATAACGGTTCCAAGCAAATTTTTAATAACTCGGTCGTAGGTAGCTTCGTATTTAACAAGAGATGAAGCGATTCCTACATACGCTTCGTGACTCTCTAGCATAGAAATAGTTTGAGCCGGAACATAACGGTCTTTTACAGACGTCAGTGGTAAAAATGTAGCTCTGCCGTAACCGTTTTGTTTCAAAAAGCCAATTGCCTGACGGGCACTTTGTTCGTCTTGAACGACAATGTGCTGAGCTGCTCCTCCAAGCGCAATTTCAAGCGCTGTTTCATACTCTTTTGGGACATTAATTAGCTCAGCAATGGCACCTTTAATACCTGCAAGCTTCCCATCACGCGCTTTTAATACTTCTTTTACACCGTGAAAATAACCTTCATAGTCTTCTTGCATCTCTTCAAGCATTTCTTTTCGTGATTTTGTCTGTTGCACGTACTGATAAGCTTGATAAAGCGTAGACTCTTGTTTACGATAGGCTTGCCTTAATGACTCAAGCTTCTCTCCTTGCTGCTTATACACTTGTACAGCCTGCTGAAGCTCTTGACGAAACTGAGCGAGCCTTTTAATCGCCGCTTCTTTTCGCTGCGTTAATTCACGGCGCTGTTCGACGTATTGCTCGTTGGATTTTGTTAAGCGCTGCTCTTTTTCAAACGTTTGCATTTTTTGCTGCTCTAAAAATGAAATTTCATTTCGAGCGGATGTTTGAGCGTTCGCTAATTCAAAATATTCGCTTTTCATCTGTTCAAGTTTTTCTTCTAGATTCTCACTGTACTGCCTAAACAACTGTTCCTGCTCAGCAAGCTTCAAACGTATCTCTTGCACTTCTTTTTGAGATTGCTCAAGATCTTTTCCTTCGCTGTCTTTTGCTTTACTTAGCTCTTGATGCTTATGAGTATACTCTTTTACTAAACGTTCCAGCTGCTCTTTATTTTGAAAAGCATTTTTCTTACGCTCTTTTAATACTTCTTTTTTGCCTTCTAGCTTTTCTACTTCTTCACTTACATATAGTAGTTTTTTATGTAAAGAGTCTAGCTGTTCATCGATTTGCTGAATATGCGAACGAAGGGTCTGGATTTCTCCTTCACGCGTGCGAATATTGGTCGCGAGAGATTCTTCAAGCTGCTCGTGCTGAGCCATTTCAGCTTTTAATTTTTCCCATTTCTGATGAAGATCTTCAACTTCAAATACCGTAACAGCCACATCAATGTGCTCTAATTCTTCTTTTTTCTGCAAATAATCTTTTGCAATAGACGATTGAATCTGTAAAGGCTCTAACTGACCTTCAATTTCATGAAGAATATCTACTACTCGATTTAAATTTTCTTGCGTTTCGAGAAGCCGAAGCTCCGCTTTTCGTTTACGCGTTTTGTATTTTAATACACCTGCTGCTTCTTCAAAAATTTTACGGCGCTCGTCAGATTTACTGCTTAGTACTTCTTCTACTTTTCCTTGACTGATAATCGAAAAAGCTTCTCTTCCAAGTCCTGAGTCCATAAATAAATCGACAATATCTTTTAAACGGCACGGCTGGTTGTTAATAAAAAATTCACTGTCTCCTGAGCGGTACACGCGCCTTGTAATACTAACTTCATGATAATCAAGCGGGAGAAACTGGTCATCATTTTCCAAAGTCAGCGTTACGTCAGCCACGTTTACCGCACGGCGTGATTCGCTTCCTGCAAAAATAATGTCCTCCATTTTCCCTCCACGAAGCGATTTGGCTGACTGTTCTCCAAGCACCCAGCGTATAGCATCCGTAATGTTGCTTTTTCCGCTCCCATTCGGTCCTACTACCGCCGTTACACCTGGCACAAAATCTATCGATACTTTTTCTGCAAACGATTTGAACCCTGCAATATCTAATCGTTTGAGGAACATAGAAATCCCCCCTCACACATGTAATCTTTTCATAGCAAATCCCCCTTTATAACGAATGCGTTAAGAGGGGGATCATTTTATTTCGTTTGACTTGCTCTAATTTTCGTAATAGCTACTTGAGCTGCTTTTTGCTCTGCTTCTTTTTTCGAACGGCCTACACCAACGCCGAGCTCTTCACCATTTAACGATACGCGAGATAAGAATTCGCGATTATGCGCTGGACCTTTTTCTTGCAAAACTTTGTATTCTAATTGTCCAACTCCATCACGTTGAATCACTTCTTGAAGCTGGCTTTTGAAATCCATCACATGAGAAAAAGCACCTTCATTAATTTTTGGAAAGACAACTTTTTTTAGAATCGTTACTACCGTATCAAGCCCTTGGTCTAAATAAAGAGCTCCGATAAATGCTTCAAACACATCGGCCAGTAAAGCCGGTCTAGATCGGCCGCCCGTCATCTCTTCACCTTTTCCAAGTAACACTAGTTTACCAAAATCCATTTCATTTGCAAAAGTAACAAGCGACGGTTCACACACAACTGCTGCACGAAGCTTCGTTAACTCACCTTCACTCATCGTTGGATACTTTTTAAATAAAAATTGTGATACGGTTAGCTCTAATACGGCATCTCCTAAAAACTCAAGACGCTCGTTGTCTTCATACGGTCTTCTGCGATGCTCATTCACATAGGATGAATGTGTAAATGCTTGAAAAAGAAGCGCTTCATTTGTAAACTGAATACCAATTTCCTTTTGAAACTCGGCAAAATTTTGCTTGAATTTCACGTTCATCTTTCGATCTCGATTTGAATATTGTTTAGGCATAAAATACCTCCGCTTACCTGCTTCAATTGTTTCGTAGTTTTTCCCTACCATCTCTCATTATAAAACGAGGTATCCTAAAAGATACACTACCTTTTCAAAAAAAGAGGTCTTTTTTTGAAATTCTTAAAAAGAAGAGAAAGCCCCGCTGTTTAACGGGGCTTTTCATACATATACTACAGATTAAATTTGGCTCTGTATGTAATTAACTGCATCTCCTACAGTTGAAATTTTTTCAGCTTCTTCGTCAGAAATTTCGATATCGAATTCCTCTTCAAGCTCCATTACAAATTCAACTACGTCTAGAGAGTCAGCACCTAAGTCTTCTTTGAAACTAGATTCTAGTTTCACTTCACTTTTGTCTACACCAAGACGATCAACAATGATTGTTGTTACGCGTTCTAGTACCTCTGCCATTGTTCTTCACCTCCCCTCAAGTCATTATAGATGATTTCCATCTAAAATACTATGGTTGAATAATAAAGTTTATCGGTCGCCTAGTAAACGTCCCTTTGTACTTTATCACCAAATTGCACTTTTCGTAAAGTGCCTTTTTTACATCACCATTCCGCCGTCAACGTGAATCGTTTGACCGGTAATATAACGGCTTGCATCTGATGCTAAAAACGCAACTGCGTTCGCAACATCCTCAGGCTGGCCAAAACTTGCAAGAGGAATTTGCTTTAACATTTCCGCCTGAACTTCTTCATTCAATTTATCCGTCATGTCTGTTGCAATGAAACCAGGAGCAACTGCATTCACTGTAATATTGCGGCTTGCTAATTCTTTGGCAGTTGTTTTTGTTAAACCAATCACGCCTGATTTTGCTGCTACATAATTTGCTTGTCCAGCATTACCGCTGACGCCGACAATTGATGAAATGTTAATGATGCGTCCTGCGCGCTGCTTCATCATTTGACGAGTAACCGCTTTTGTACACAAAAACACGCCTTTTAAGTTTGTATTAATAACATCATCCCATTCGTCTTCTTTCATACGCATAAGAAGATTATCACGTGTGATGCCCGCGTTGTTTACTAAAATATCTACTGAACCAAATGTAGAAATCGCTTCTTTTATCATTGCTTGTACAGAATCACTTTCTGCCACATTTGCTTGTACAGCAATTGCATCCGTTCCTAGTCCTTTAATTTCATCCACAACTTCAAGAGCTTTCGCTTCGCTTCCAGAATAGTTTACAACTACTTTAGCACCAAGCTTTCCCAGCTCAATTGCAACGGCACGACCAATTCCGCGAGAAGCGCCTGTTACAACTGCAACTTTCCCTTGTAACATGTTATTCTCCCCCTTTTAGTGCGTCAATCGTTGATTTTAATGATGTAAGATCATTAACAGCGTAAACAGCCGCACGGCGATTTACTTTTTTCACAAGACCTGATAATACTTTTCCTGGTCCAATTTCAACAAATGTATCTACACCTTCTGCAAGAAGTGTCTCAACTGTTTCTTCCCATCTCACTGGAGAATACAGTTGTTCCACTAGCTTGTTTTGAATATCTTGACTGTCAGTAACCGGCTTTGCTGTTACGTTTGCTATGACTGGAACTTTCGCATCGCTAAAGCCCACTGTTTCTAGCGTATCACGTAATTTTTCAGCAGCTGGCTTCATTAAACTAGAGTGAAACGGACCGCTTACCACTAGAGGAATCACGCGTTTTGCACCTTTTTCTTTGGCAAGAGCTCCTGCTTTTTCTACGCCATTTACCGTACCTGAAATAACAATTTGACCCGGACAGTTAATATTTGCAAGCTGAACAGCTTCGCCTTCGTTTGTAATTTGAGCGGTAACGGCTTCTAGATCTTCCGCAGACATGCCAAGCACTGCTGCCATTGTACCTTGACCTGCTGGTACAGCTTCGTCCATATAGCGACCTCTTTTGTGAACAGCCACAACAGCATCTCTAAACGATAAAACCTCAGCAGCCACAAGCGCACTGTATTCTCCTAGACTGTGACCCGCAACAAAATCGGGTGTAATTCCGCTCGTTTTAAACGCTTCAAGCAGCATTGTACTCGTTGTTAAAAGAGCAGGTTGAGCGTGATAAGTTAAAGTCAATTCTTCTTGAGGCCCTTCAAAAATAATGTTTGAAAGACTGAACCCTAAAGCTTCGTCAGCTGTATGAATCAGCTTTCTTGCTTCCTCTGTTTCATCATATAAATCTTTTCCCATACCAACAGTTTGTGACCCTTGGCCTGGAAAGATAAAAGCAATTTTCCCCATTTCTTATCTCTCCTTTTCTTCATTAGCAGTTTGTTCGATTGCTTTTTGAATAGTGGAAGACACATTGTTTTCCACCATATTCACTGCTTGCTTAATCGCGCTAAATACTGCATTCGCATCCGACGAACCGTGCGCTTTGATAACAGGCGCATGCAATCCAAACAGCCCTGCTCCTCCATATTCACTGTAATCCATTTTCGCTTTTAAACCCTGCAGCTGAGGCTTGAGTACCGCTGCGGCTAACTTGCTTTTTAACGTGCTCATTAATTCTTGTTTAATCATTGAAAACAAGGAAAGCGCCGTTCCCTCAATGCTCTTAAGAGTCATATTTCCTGTAAAACCATCTGTTACAACCACATCGGCTACGCCGTTTAGCAAATCACGAGATTCCACGTTGCCTACAAAATTGAGATCAGCGTTTTTTAGTAGCTGAAAAGCTTGTTTGGTTAAGTCATTTCCTTTTTTATCTTCAGTTCCAATGTTCAACAGTCCCACTCTAGGAGCTTGAATGCCGCGTACTTTTTCGGCATACACCGACCCCATCACAGCGTACTGGAGCAAATGTTCAGGCTTGGCATCAACGTTTGCACCAACGTCTAGCATTAAAAAGCCTTTTCCATCTAGTGTCGGAAGCGTCGGAGCAAGTGCTGGACGTTCAATGCCTTTGATGCGACCTACAATAAAAAGTCCCGCTGTCATTAACGCACCTGTGTTTCCTGCTGAAATACAAGCATCAGCACGACCTTCGGCTACTTCATTTGCCATTAATACCATAGATGCTTGTTTTTTACGGCGCACAGCTCGCACTGGCTCATCAGTTGCATCAATGGTTTCTTCTGTATGAATAATCGAAATACGATCTGGATTCGTTAAATGCTTTTTTATTTCTGATTCGTTTCCAATTAACGTAATATGTAATTCTTTAAATTGAGCAGTAGCTTTTTCTACACCTTCAATAATGGCTTTCGGTGCATGATCTCCGCCCATTGCATCAATAGCTAGTTTCATGTTGCGTCTCATCCTTTTTATTATTTATCCTTTGTAGAACGATACATTTTAAAAGTGCCAGAGAACACTTGCTCTTGCCCTACATAGCTGTTTACCTCAACGGTGGTTCGCACTTCACTAGTTGACAGAACTTTCGCTTTTGCTATCACTCGTTCATGAAGCTTAACAGGGCGATGATAACGGATCGACGCATCTGCTGTGAGCGCTAGTTCGTTGTTAATAACAGCGACAGCTAACGAATTAGCCTGCGCAAAAAGGTGGTGACCACGAGCGATTTGATTACGCTGAAACACATGCTCTGTTTTCACATCAAAAATAGATATCGCTGATTGATCTAGTTCAATGTCGATAACTTCTCCAATGACTTCTTCAATCGGAAGCGAACGCACTTCCTCGTCTAGTTGTTTTGAAGCTACATGCTTAATACGTTCTCGCAGTTCAGGAATCGACAACTCTAGGCGGTCTAATCGAATTGTTTGAACGCTCACTGAAAAACGGTCTGCTAGTTCTTCATCCGTAATAAATGGGTTTTCTTCAATTGTCGTTTTTAATAGCTGCTGTCTTTCTTTTTTACTGCGCTTCATTGTCCACCATCCGAACTTTTAATACTAGGTACTAATAGCAGTATATAATCATTGCCTTCTAATTGCAACATTTTTCACATGCTATATTCTGTGCATCACACTATGGATATTCATGACTATTAACAGCCGCTAAAAGTATCTACATACATGAAACCGACGTTCACCCTACCAATGAAAAAATCCGAACGAGTTGGATTCTTCATCAAGAATCTCGATTCATCGTTCGGATTTCCCTTCAACTAAACTACTTTCAGCCTCTTTTACTAATCAAATTTTTCTCCAGTTAATACGCCCGTTGCTTCTAATTGTATTCTCAGCAGCGCAAACTGCTCTTCTGTCCAAAAACTGTCGGAATTTACAAGCTTAGCAGCATCTTCTCGAGCTACTTCAAGCGCACGGTAATCGTGCACCATGTCTGCTACTTTAAACTCAGGCATCCCGCTTTGTTTTCTACCAAAGAAATCACCAGGCCCACGAAGCTCTAAGTCTCTTTCTGATAATACAAATCCATCGTTTGTTTCCGTCATAATGGTCATTCGTTCTTTTCCAACTTCTGATTTCGGATCCGCGAGTAGAATACAATATGACTGTGCATCTCCTCGTCCTACGCGTCCTCTTAGCTGATGAAGCTGAGATAACCCAAAGCGCTCTGCATCATAAATGACCATTACGGTTGCATTCGGAACGTTCACTCCTACTTCTACAACCGTTGTTGATACTAAAATCTGCACGTCATTTACGCTAAACTGTTTCATCACTTCTTCTTTTTCATCAGGTGACAATCTTCCGTGCATGAGACCAACGCTTGCTTTTCCATTAAAATAGTGAGTGAGTGTTGCATGCACATCAATTGCATTTTGAACATCCAGCTTGTCCGATTCTTCAATCAACGGACAAATAACATAAGCTTGTCTGCCATCGTGTATTTCTTTTTCAACGAAATGTAAAATACGTTCAAGCATATCATGTTTTACCCAGTACGTTTCAATAGCCTTACGTCCTGCTGGCATTTCATCAATAATGGACACATCCATTTCTCCAAACACCGTAATAGCAAGGGTTCTTGGAATAGGAGTCGCCGTCATAAACAGTACATCCGGACTTTCTCCTTTTTCACGTAAAACCCGGCGCTGTCCAACTCCAAAGCGGTGCTGTTCATCCGTAATGACGAGCCCTAAACTATTATATATAACTTCGTCTTGAATTAAGGCATGTGTACCTACTAATACATGAACATCTCCGTCGCTCACTCGCTGAAGCAGCTCTCTTCTTGCTTTTCCTTTAACAGACCCTGTTAGCAAGCCTACGCTGATGCCTACCTTTTCAAGCATCGCAGTTAATGACTCTGCATGCTGTTCAGCTAAAATTTCAGTCGGTACCATTAAAGCACCTTGATGTCCCGCTAAAACAGTGGCGTATAAAGCAACCGCTGCTACGACTGTTTTACCTGACCCTACATCACCTTGCAGCAAGCGATTCATGCGATAAGGCGATTTCATATCGTGCGTAATTTCGTTTACTACACGTTTTTGAGCGCTTGTTAACGGAAACGGCAGCAAGTTCGTGAAGTTTACCAGCTCAGTTGAATCAAATGCTTGCTTCATTCCAGGCGTTTCTTCTCTTTCGCGCTTTCTCAGCGCCTGCATTTTTAATTGAAAAAGTAGAAATTCTTCATAGACAAATCGACGTCTCGCTTGTTTTAAATCTTCATGATCACGAGGTAAGTGAATACTTCTAACCGCTTCTTCACGCGTTACTAGTTTGTACCTAGAACGAATAGAGGCCGGGAGCATATCCTGAATGCTGCTGCCATAATTCTTCAACGCAAGAGAGACGAACTTCCGCATTCCTTTGACCGTTAAGCTGCCTTTAACTGAGTAAACAGGCTCAATCGTTTGATTTTTAACAAACGGAGAAAATTGAAGCTCCTGCAAGTTAATCGTTTGCCGATGCTGATCCCATTTCCCTGTAACCGTAACAGTTTGATCGATTTCTAACTTTGATTTATAGTAAGGGCGATTAAAACAAGTAACCGTAATCAAATAGCGGTTTACTAGCAGCCGAAACGTAAGGCGCGAACGTTTTTTGCCGTAATACGTAAGCGAGGGGACGCTGTGAACCTTTCCTTCTACGGTGACCTTTTCGTCGTGCTTTGCTTCAGCCAAATCTTTTAACTCATAATCTTCATAGCGGTATGGGAAATGTTCTAACAAGTCATGCACACTGTGAATATGCATATCCTCTAATGCTTGTGCTGTTTCATCTCCAATACCTTTAATGGTTTTAATTGAAATAGTTGTTAGTTCATTCACTTTTATTTAATGCAATACCAAAGATCTTCGCTTCAAGCTCGCGACCTGTTGGTGTTGCCGCTAAGCCTCCTTGTGCAGTTTCTCGTAATGCAACCGGCATTGTTTGACCAATTTTATACATAGCATCAATGACTTCATCACATGGAATACGACTTGTAATGCCTGCTAAGGCCATATCTGCTGCAATCATTGCATTCGCCGCTCCCATTGCGTTTCGTTTCACACATGGAACTTCTACTAGCCCCGCTACTGGGTCACATACTAATCCTAGCATATTTTTGAGAGTAATTGCCATTGCTTCAGCTGCCTGACTAGGTGTACCTCCTGCCATTTCAACGATCGC
This sequence comes from Priestia sp. SB1, assembly GCF_038898415.1. NCBI lineage: Bacteria > Bacillati > Bacillota > Bacilli > Caryophanales > Bacillaceae > Priestia > Priestia sp. SB1. Next base: position 359,526 of record NZ_JBBJSS010000001.1, read on the forward strand.
TGCAGCTGCCATACCTGAAGCTGAACCAACTTCTGCTTGACATCCGCCTGCTGCTCCTGAAATAGACGCATTATTGGCTACAACAAACCCAAAAGCACCTGATGTAAATAAAAATTCAATCATTTCTTTACGAGTGGGATTTAGCTTATGTTGCACTGCAAACAGCGTTCCTGGCACTACCCCTGCAGATCCAGCAGTAGGCGTTGCACAGATTGTACCCATTGCCGCATTTACTTCGTTTGTCGCTACAGCTTTGCTAACTGCATCTAAAATTAAATTTCCAGATAAAGATTTTCCGCTTTGAATATAGTTTTGAAGCAGCACTGCATCCCCGCCTGTTAAACCTGTAACAGACTGTACCCCTTTTAAACCGCGTTCAACCGCTTCTTCCATAACCGTTAAGTTCCGGTCCATTTTTTCCATGATTTCTTCACGAGTAACTCCCGTGATATCTATTTCCTGTTGAATCATAATCTCTGCAATTTTTACATTTTGACTTTCTGCTAATTCTACTAGTTCTGCTACATTTCGAAACATAGTAACCTCCGCTATTATTCTGTCTTATTTTCACTTTAGAACCATATATAATTATTCGATTTATTCTCCCAGGCCTTTCCTATTCAACCATTCTTGTTACTTGAATAATGTGAGGCAATGTTTTTAACTCTTCAATTACATCATCTTCAATATTCGTATCCATTTCAATTGCCATAAGCGCTACTTCGCCGCGCTCTTTGCGAGATACTTCCATATGTCCGATATTAATTGAATGTTTCATCAAAATATTTGTAACGGTCGCAATGGCACCAAATCGATCATTATGCACAACGAGAATAGCTGGATTCATGCCTGATAAATTTAATTCAAATCCGTTAAGTTCCGTAATTTGAATTTTTCCTCCGCCAATTGAAATTCCAACAACTTCAATTTCCTTTAATCCGTCGCTCATTTTGATGCGAGCAGTATTCGGATGGTCTGTGATTGCCGCTTCCTCAACAAATGTGACGTCAATTCCTTCTTTTTTAGCCAAGTCCAAAGACTCCGGAATACGCTGATCGAATGTATCAAAATCTAAAATACCGCCAATCAACGCTACGTCTGTTCCGTGCCCTTTATACGTTTGAGCAAAAGAACCGTACAATGAAACCACAACTTTTGTGGGCTGCTTACCAAAGAGTGTTCGGGCAACGCGTCCAATACGCGCTGCACCAGCCGTATGTGAACTAGATGGTCCAATCATTACCGGACCAATAATATCGAAGACAGATTTATATTTCATAAGGATTTTCCCCCTGCTATTTAGACATTGTTATTACTTATATGTTACTTGAGCTTTTGACTTTTTGGAAGCTTTGTTTCACGCTCTTAAAAAATTTAAAAATTCTCATTTTTATTAGAGATTCACGCACAAAAAAAGCGGTGTATTTATCCATAAAAATAGGATAAGCACACCGCTTTTTTTGCTATGTTATGCAGGAAAAGATGAATTACTTACGCTGCTTCTTGCTCTGAAGCTACATCGTCTACTGTTTTAATTTTAAAGTTTTTAAAAACAACTGAACCTATAAACCCAGCTAATGCTCCCGCTAGTGCACAAAGTACTGCACAAATTGTGACCTTCATAGGGTCATTAAACCCAAACATCACTGCAAGTCCTGCGATTGGCGTTGCCGTGCCTGCAGCATCATTTACTAATCCGAACAGAGCCACAACTACACCCGCTAGTGCCCCTCCAACAAAGTTGGTAATGTAAATAGGAATTGGATTGGCTGAAATAATATTCGCTTGTGTTAAAGGTTCAACTGCAACTGAAATGGTTGTACGACGATCCCCAATTTTTAATCGATCAAACAGCACATAGTTCATGAAAGAAGAACCAAACACAGCAAGAGCTCCAATCGCCATAGGCAATCCCGTTAACCCTAGCATAGCCGTTAAAGCCATTGAGCTAAGCGGAGCCGTTGCTACTACTGTAATAACTCCCCCTAAAATAATTCCCATCAAAATAGGGCTAGCACTTGTTGTATCTTTAATAATTCCTCCAATATTTAAAAGCGTCGCATCTACAATAGGTGAGAATGCATTACCAATTAATCTTGTTAAAGGTGCTGCAATTAAGATATTGCCTAATAAGTCTAGACCAGCAGGTGCCTTTTTCTCAATAAATTTCACTACAAATGCCATGAGGTATCCCGCAAAAAATCCAGGGAGCAAGCCTAGTCCCGAACACACCACGCCCATCATAAGAGCATATACAGGAGATACTCCTAACGCCAAAGCAACTAGTGCTGCCGCCGCAACTCCTCCCATTCCTCCTGCAGCCTTTCCAACTTCACCTAAGAATGAAATACCTAGTAAATCTCCTCCTACATATGACTGAAAGGCCTCTACGAGAAACGCAGCCACCGCTCCGCTTGCCAGAGCCCCCATCGCTTTCATGCCATAAGGTGCCTTGTTGCTAAACAACCAAAATAAAAATAAAACTAATAACAATAAACCTGTTCCTTTTAAAATATCCACTGTTGCCTCTCCTCTCATGCTGTTTTCTTTCACATTTGACTCAATCAGTTTTCAAAACTACCATACAAACGGGTTCTTTTCAACTAATATACCTAATATGCCGAACGATTACAACATGCAAAAATAAAATAGTTCGTATTTAACTTAAAAAACACAAAAAAGAAGCGCCCCTTGAGAGGAGTGCTTCTTTTTTTGTTATTCAATTGCAAAAATGTAAGAATATAAAGGTTGATCTCCTTTATGAAGCTCTACCTCAACTTCTTCAAACGTTTCTTCTACAAACGATGTTAGCGCTTCAGCTTCATCGTCTGAGACATCCTCTCCTTGAAGAATCGTAAGGATTTCCGCTTCGTCATCAATCATATAAGTCAATAGCTTTTTCGCTGCTTCTAATTTCTCTGAATCTTTTACGACGATTTTCTTTTCGGCAATACCCATAAAATCGCCTTTAGCTAATTCAAGACCATCAATATTTGTATCGCGAACTGCATACGTTACTTGCCCTGTTTTTACGTGCTGCAGAGCTTCTGTCATTGCTTCCTCGTTTTCTTTTAAGCTTTGCTGAGGATTAAATGATAGCAGCGCTGTCATTCCTTGAGGAACCGTTTTAGACGGGACAACCGAAACGTGACTGCCCGCAACAGCAGCCGCTTGGTTAGCAGCCATTACAATATTTCCGTTATTAGGTAAAATAAGTACCTGTTCTGCATTTGTTTCTTCAATCGCTTTGACAATATCCTCCGTACTTGGATTCATTGTTTGTCCGCCTTCAATGACAACCGTTGCCCCAAGGCTCTTGAACAATTCAGCTATTCCTTTTCCCATTGATACAGTAACAATGCCAAAGGGCTGTTTTTCAGCCTTTTTTACTGCAGGCTTTTCTTCATCTGAAACAATGCTGCTATGCTGTTCTCTCATGTTTTCAATCTTCATTTTAATTAAACTTCCATATTGCTGCCCGTAGTTTAACACTTCTCCAGGATGCTCGGCGTGAATATGAACTTTCACAATTTCATCATCAGATACTACAAGCAACGAGTCGCCCCATTTACTTAAATCTTGGCGAAACGTTTCTTCAGAAAATGTTTTAGCTGCGGGCTTATCCTCTTCCAGCCTTACCATAAATTCTGTACAATAGCCAAATTCAATATCTTCTGTATTCATATGGCTTTGCACATGCTTATGATGCTCAGCATTTACAAGTTCATTCATCGAAGGAGCTGACATGGGTACACCCGGAAGTTTTTCACCTTTTAATTCAGCTAAAAACCCTTCATAAATTAAAACAAGCCCTTGACCTCCGCTATCCACTACGCCTACTTCTTTTAACACGGGTAAAAGATCTGGCGTGCGATTTAACGAAGCATTAGCTTCCTTAAGTACTTCTTCCATGAACAGAATCATATCAGATTGCTTTTTAGCAACAGCCACTGCTTTTTTAGCAGTATCCTTAGCTACTGTTAAAATGGTTCCTTCGATTGGTTTCATAACAGCTTTATAAGCAGTTTCTACACCAAGCTCAAGAGCTTCAGCAAACTCAACTGTTGTAATCGCTGACTTTTGCTCAACCGATTTCGCAAAACCGCGGAATAATTGAGATAAAATAACTCCTGAATTACCGCGCGCGCCCATCAATAAGCCCTTAGACAAAGCTTGACTCACTTGACCGATGTGATCAGATAGTTTATTTTTCACTTCTTTAGCACCAGACGTAATCGATAAGTTCATATTTGTTCCAGTATCACCATCTGGTACAGGAAAAACGTTCAGCGCATCCACGTAATCTGCATTGTTAGATAGATGCTGGGCTCCTTGAAGCACCATTTCTCTAAACCGCTTTCCGTCCAACCTTGTCATTGACACGAATCTTCCTCCTTAATTAAACGTTCGTTACACGAACACCCTGCACATAAATATTTACTGAATCAACCGTTAGACCAACCGTTTGTTCCAGCGTGTATTTTACTTTTGTTTGCACATTATGAGCAATTTCAGAAATTTTTGTTCCATAGCTTACGATAATGTACATGTCGATATGTACGTCATCCTCTTCTTGTCTTACCACAATACCTCGTGTAAAGTTTTCTTTGCGAAGAATTTCTGTAAGACCATCTTTAAGCTGATTTTTTGAAGCCATTCCGACAATCCCGTAACAATCAACAGCTGCTCCTCCAGCAATTGTTGCAATTACATCTGTAGAAATATCAATTTGACCATACTTCGTTTTCATTTCGATGGACATACTCGTTCCCCTTTCTACTTTCATAGGTTATAAATATTCTACTATAATCAATCTCGTTTTAAAAGAGGCGTCCAGCTTGTCCCTTTTAAAGATGACAGTATTGGGTATCAACTTGTCTTAAAATAAGTAATTGCCCAAGTTATACCTATTTCTACTCTCTATATTATTGAACATAGATTCATTTTATATGTCAAGGAAAATTTCTTGAAAGCTTTTCTCCAGAACTATTGCATTCTCTTTAAGGCTGTGATAAATTAATATAGTATTTCTCAAAACAGAATTGAGTAGTTTTTTTGGTGTTAGGAGGGAAAATCATGGCACGCAAATGTGTAGTAACTGGTAGAAAAGCTCGTTCAGGTAACGCACGTTCTCACGCAATGAACGCTACTAAGCGTAAATGGGGTGCTAACGTTCAAAAAGTACGTATCTTAGTGAACGGTAAACCAAAACGTGTGTACGTTTCAGCTAGAGCCCTTAAGTCTGGTAAAGTTCAACGCGTTTAATCTTTATAATGAAAAAGCACCATATTTTATGGTGCTTCTTTTATTATTCCGGCGTTGTTAATCTTTTTTAAACGAATTAAGCATGACCTTTACGATCCCACCTAAAAACTTTGGAAGTTTGATTGTATAGAATTTCATACTGTCCCTCCTAACCGTCTCCACACTTTATCTCCTTTTAAAGAAAGCCCTATGTCCTGCTCTCATTTTCCATACTTCATCACAAGCAACGTTTATCATTGCTTCTTACCATCATTAATATGCCTTTTGTAAATGAAAAAGTACCTCTTTGTTGAATAAGTTCATTGCTAATACATAAAGTTGAGCCGAGTTCTACTTCATGCTTATTGAGCGGATATTTGAAACCTTCTAGCGTAAGCTCTTTTACACCGCCTGCAAAAGGAACGAATGAAATATAGTGAAACTCCTTTAAACGATCAACATGATAAGTGCCTGGTTCAAACAATTGAATGATATTTTGATTGTCAATCATTTGTACATTCGCTTTCTTTTTTAAGCCTTTGTACAGGAGCTGAACGCTTCCAAACATGTGGTCAAGTCTTCCACCTGTTGCTCCAAAGATACAAATACTGTCCGGTTTTTGCTCTATTGCCCACTCAAAAGCAAGTTCCAAATCAGTTGCATCTTTTTCCGCAGGATACAATTCAACATCTTGTAATGCTTCTCTCACTCGCTTAAGCTGCGCATTTGTAATGGAATCAAAATCTCCGAATGCTTTCACGGGCAAAATGTCTTGTTGAAGAAGCAGGAATACGCCCCGGTCTACTCCTACCCACTTTACATCATTTGATTGGTGCAGGAGTGGCATATGTTCATCCGGTCCCCCTGCTAGAATATGAATTTTCATTATGTATATGCTCCTTTTCTATTAAAAAATGAACGAAATAAATATGTTTTCTTTATCCTAAAAGAAAAAGCTGCTGTGTACAAGTTCTACCCGTTGTACACAGCAGCTTTTATTACTTACGCTTGAACAGTTGTGCGAATTTGGCTGATTGCGCCAGCTCGATCTTCTTGATTATAAATAGCTGAGCCAGCCACTAAGACATTTGCTCCTGCTTCTACACATTTTCTTGCTGTTTCTTCATTAATTCCTCCATCAACCTCTACTTCAATAGAAAGGTGACGGATTTCAATAAGCTGAGAGATTTGCTCAATTTTCGGCAGTACACTTGGAATGAAGTTTTGTCCTCCAAAGCCTGGGTTCACCGTCATTAATAAAATAAGATCGATATCTTCTAAGATATGCTTTACCACGTCAATTGGCGTTGCAGGATTTAAAGCAACGCCTGCTTTCATGCCGTGCTCTTTGATTAATTGAATGGTGCGGTGCAAATGAGTACACGCTTCAGCATGTACCGTTAAAATATCAGCACCTGCCTTTGCAAACATTGGAACGTATTGATCTGGGTTTTCAATCATTAAATGCACATCTAATGGCAGTGTTGTGACAGGGCGTACAGCCTCAACGATAAGCGGTCCAATTGTAATATTAGGAACAAAATGGCCATCCATAACGTCTATATGGATGTAGTCTGCTCCACCTGCTTCAACTTCACGAATTTCTTCAGCAAGCTTTGAAAAATTGGCAGATAAAATGGAAGGTGCGATTTTTGTCATTTTTAATACCTCGGCTTTCTTTGCTTAATTTCCTCAACAAATTGCAAGTAATGTTCGTAGCGATAACTCGGAATTTTTTTTTGTTCGTATGCTTCTTTCACCGCACATTTTGGTTCTTTCACATGCAAACAACCTCGAAATTTACACTGTTCACTCAAACGCGACATTTCAGGAAAACAATCGGTCAACTCTTCTACTTCTAACGTTAAAAATTCCAGTGAGCTAAAGCCTGGCGTATCGGCTACTAAACCTTCACCAAACGAAATCAGTTCTACATGACGTGTTGTATGCTTTCCTCTTCCAAGTGACATTGAAATATCATTTGTCTTTAACTCAAGCTCTGGTTTAAGCGTATTTAGCAATGAAGATTTACCTACACCTGACTGTCCAGCAATAACCGTTACGCGATCTTCAAATAACGGCTGAATTTGTTCCATGCCTTTTTCTGTGACTGTCGACGTTAAAATGACCTCATATCCTATTTTACGATATTCTTCGGCATATTGCTCGATTTCTTGCTTTTGCTGCTGTGATAAAAGATCTACTTTTGAAATACAAATAATAGGTTCAATATGATTAGACTCCACTAACACTAAAAATCGGTCAAGAAGCATTGTACTAAAATCAGGTTCAATCGCTGAAAAAACAAGCAGCGCCTGATCAACATTTGAAATTGGGGGACGAACTAATTCATTTTTACGTTCTTTAATTTCAAGTATATATCCTTCAAGCTTATTTTCCGCCTGAAATACTACATTGTCACCGACTAAAGGCGTTACCTTCTTTTTACGAAAAACACCTCGTCCTCGACATTGCGTTACTTGTCCGTCATGAAGAACATAATAAAATCCGCTAAGGGATTTAATAATTCTTCCTTCTGGCATAACCTCACTCCTATCACTCTGGATATTCAACGTCTTTTTCTTCAATAACTTCCCCGTCTCGGACAATTTTATAAGACGCTTTTTCATTTTCATCAACTAAAACATCGAATGATTCTTTTGTTGTTTCAGTAATCGTTAGTTCTTTAGCAGGAACCGACATATCGTTATCTGCATCTTCGATATAAATTTGTACTTTTTGCGGCTTTGGCTTTTCCTCTTCTGTTTCAGTGGCATCGCCTGTTTCCGTTGCGTCGCCTTGTTCCGTGCTTGCTTCGGTGTCAGCCTCTTCTTTATACGGAATAGTCACATCCACTGACACCGTTTGAGGAGCTTTTGGCTCTTTGCCCATTGAGACCGTAATGCTGAGCTTATCACCTTGCTCGATACTCTGCTCCGCTGCAGGCTTTTGAGACATCACAAGACCTTTTTCAACGGTGTCGGAATACGCGGTTTTCACGTCCACTTCGATATCTTCATCTGATGCATAATCTTTTACGCTTTTTTCCGTCCAGCCCGAGAAATCCTTTAATGTAATCTTCGGCGGACCTTTACTTACCCATAGCGTAACCGTTGTATCTTCCGGCACGACTTGTTCGGTTTCTTTAGGCGTCTGATCTGTAATATTGCCTTTTGGCTCTGTGCTTTCAACTTCGATGGATTGGATATCTTTATAATTCTGCTTTTCTAACAGACTCTTTACTTCCGTAAAGCTTCTTCCAATGTACCGGTTAAATGCTTCTTTTTTCTTTCCTGTACTTCGATAAATAATGACGTTAGATCCTTCTTTGATCACGTCTCCCGCTTCTGGCATCGTTTTAACCACGTCGCCTTCTTCCACTTCATTATCGGATATATCTTTAGGATTCTTCACTTTAAAGCCTAAAGAAACTAAATCGGTTACTGCTGATTCATAATCTTGATTATGTAAATCAGGAACCTTTACGTCTTTTGGCAGTAATAAAGCCGGAATAAATGTAACGGCGGCTACGCTAGCAGCTGCCAGCAGCAAAAAAATTAAAACAAGCGTTACAATCAGCTTGCTTTTGCCTTTTTTCTTTTTCTTCTTTTTTTTCTTAGGCTTTAATTCTTCTTCTTCTTGTTCTTCACGCTCTAAGTGAGGTGGTTTTCTCACAGGTACGTGCGTTTCTTCAGATTCAACAAAATCCTCCTTAATAACTGGAATGGCTTTTGTCACTTCTTCATCATCAGGCACCGTAAACCTTTGTTCATTATAACGATTTGGATGAACAGCAGACTGTAAATCCGCTTCGAGTTCTTCGACGGAACTGTATCGGTAAAATGGATCTTTAGTTGTTGCTTTTAATACAACATTCTCCACGCTTTGAGGGATAGATGGATTCCACCTTTTTGGAGAAGGTGTTTCTGTCTGTAAATGTTTTAATGCAATTGACACAGCCGATTCCCCAGAAAAAGGGACTCGACCCGTTAGCAATTCAAATAGGACGATGCCAAGCGAATAAATATCAGAACGCTTATTCGCAAGCCCTCCCCTTGCCTGTTCAGGAGATAAATAATGAACAGAGCCCAAAACAGAATTAGTATGCGTAATGGTTGTAGAACTTAGTGCTACGGCAATGCCGAAGTCAGTAACTTTAATGGTATCATCATGATCAATTAAAATATTTTGAGGCTTAATATCCCGGTGAATAATTCCGTACTGATGAGCATGGGCAATAGCTGATGTAATCTGCGTCATAATATGTATGGCTTTATCAAGAGATAATGGTGATTCTTGCAGAATGTATTGCTTTAATGTCATACCCGGTACATATTCCATGATGATATAGTAAATATCTTCTTCTTCTCCAACATCATAAATGCTGACAATATTAGGATGAGCAATACTCGTAGCAGATTGTGCTTCTCGATGGAAACGCTTTATAAACGCATCGTCACTTGCAAAGTCTAAGCGAAGCACTTTAATTGCCACATCACGATCCAAAATCATGTCGCGACCTAAATAGACGTTTGCCATTCCGCCTCCACCAATTACTTGCAATACCTTATAACGGTCGTTTAGCCGTCTACCTATTAGCAACACTCTCACCCACTTTCAGATGTAAAGTCCACAATTGCAAGTGTAATATTGTCTTCTCCACCAAGCTCATTTGCTAATTGAATCAGGCTCGTACCCTTTTCGTGAAGTGATGAACTTGTTGATAACGTGTCGTTCAGCTTTTGTTCCGTTACCTTATTTGTCAGTCCATCTGAACATAATAATAATCGATCTTCTTTTTCCACTTCAATTGTTTTTACATCTAAACTAACATTTTCTTCGGTACCTAGTGCTCGCAATAAGATATTTTTTCTCGGATGATGCTCAGCATCTTCTTTTGTGATTTGACCATTTTTTACGAGTTCATTCACAAGAGAATGATCTTCTGTTACTTGTTGAAATCCATATTCATTGGAAATATAGCACCTGCTGTCTCCTATATTCCCAATCGCACAAAACGTATCGGCGCATAAAGCAAGTACAACTGTCGTACCCATGCCTTTACACTCTTCATGCTCCTGAGCATACTGATAAATATCTTGATTAATTTGTGAAACATGCGTACGAATCCACTGGGTCGCCTCATCAGGAGACGTTACTTTGTCCGCTTCTTCCCACGCTATTTGCAATTTTTGAACCGCCATCTCACTGGCGATGTCGCCAGCTCGATGACCTCCCATACCATCAGCTACAATTGCAAGCAGCTGATTGTGTTGGTTCAAAAATACCCCTCCGTTATCTTCATTGTGTTGTCTAACTCTCCCTCGGTCTGTCATGAAGACAGTTGCCATACAATCACCTCGTCTCTTCTTTACGCTCCTTCGCACGTAATTGGCCACAAGCTGCATCGATATCATGACCTTGCTCACGTCGAATAGTCACGTTAATGCCACGCTTTTTAAGCGTACGTTCAAATGCAAAAATCTGTTCACGCGGTGTACGAACATAATCACGCTCAGGCACATAGTTTACCGGAATCAAGTTCACGTGACATTTAACGTCTTTAATCAAATCCGCTAATTCCTCCGCATGCTCTACTTGATCGTTTACTCCTCCGAATAGACCATACTCAAAGCTAATACGTCTTCCCGTTTTATCCGTATAATATTTAATGGCTTCCATCAAATCAGAAAGTTTATACGCACGGTTAATCGGCATTAAGCGTGAGCGGATGTCATTGTTTGGAGCGTGAAGTGAAATCGCAAAATTGATTTGCATTTTTTCATCAGCAAACTTATAGATTTTTGGAATGATTCCACTTGTCGATACTGTGATATGACGTGCACCAATATTTAATCCATCATCACTGTTAATTGTTTTTAAGAAGCGCATCATTTCATCATAGTTATCAAATGGCTCCCCAATACCCATAATTACGACAGAGCTCACGCGTTCTCCTTGTTCATCTAGCGCTTTTTGCACTTTTACTACTTGCGCTACGATTTCTCCAGCTTCTAAGTTACGCTTTAAACCTCCAAGAGTAGACGCACAGAACGTACAGCCGATGCGACAGCCAACTTGAGTTGTTACGCAGACAGAATTTCCGTATTCATGACGCATAAGCACCGTTTCAATCGTATAACCGTCATGGAGTTCGAATAAAAACTTCATCGTGCCGTCTCCAGACGTTTGCTGAACAACTGTTTTTAATGTCGTTAATGCAAATTTGTCTTTTAGTTGTTCACGTAATCCTTTAGATAAGTTCGACATATCGTCAAAGTCCGTTACGCGTTTAACATATAACCAGTCAAAAATTTGTTTAGCACGGAACTTTTTATCCCCGTGTTCCACTAACCAATTTTCTAGGTCGTGCATTTCTAATGAATAAATAGATGGTTTTTGCGTTTTTTCTTCTGCTTTTGCTTTTCTTTTAGCTACTTCTTCCATTTTTACACCTTCTTCTGTAAACATGCAATATAAAATCCATCGCTTTGTGCATCTGGCAGCAATTGAATTTCACCATGTTTTACGTTTTGTTTAAGTCTTTGCGGCATGCGTGCAGCAAGCGTTTCGTCTTTTTGAAAATCAGCATGATCTGCTAAAAATGCTGCTACAACATCCCCATTTTCATCCCGATCAATTGTACATGTACTATATACGAGGGTCCCACCTTTTTTTAATAAAGGCGCAACCGCATTTAAAATATCTTGTTGAATACGCGCCAGCTGCTTTACATCCTGCTCAGTTTTTGTATATTTCAAATCAGGTTTACGTCTCATCACACCAAAACCTGAGCACGGGGCATCTACTAAAATGCGGTCAAACATTTCTTTATCAAACTGTTCACCGGCTTTGCGGCTGTCTTGAACCGTTGGCTCAATATTGGTAAGATGCAGACGCTCTGCCTGCTGGGCAATCAGCTTTACTTTATGGTCATGAATGTCCAAGGAAATAACTCTACCACTGTTTTTAAGCTGCTCTGCAATATGAGTTGATTTTCCTCCCGGTGCAGCACAGCTATCTAAAATCAGCTCTTCTGCTTCTGCGCCTAGTGCATGAGCTACTAACATAGAGCTTTCATCTTGAACGGTAAACATTCCTTCACGAAATGCTTGTGTATGAGCTGCATTTCCTTTTTGAACTTCTAGCGCTTCTTCTACAAAATGGCCTGGTTCTACAACAATACCTTCTTTTTCTAGCGCTTCTTTTACTTCATTTTGCGTAAAGCGTGCACTGTTTACTCGGATTGTTTGTTTAGGGGCCATTAAATTAGCTAAACAGATTCCGCGTGTTTTGTCCAATCCATATTGTTCCACCCAGCGTTTTACAAGCCATACTGGATGACTCGTTTCAATTGCCAAGCGCTCCACAGGATTTTGTATTTCTTCTAAAGAAGGCGTGCCGCTGCGCTGAATATTTCGTAAAACGCCGTTTACCATTGAGGCAATTCCTTTGTGACCGCGTTTTTTAGCAATTTCTACTGCTTCATGAAGGATTGCCCGGTCAGGTACTCGGTCTAAATACATCATCTGATAAAGAGATAAACGAAGCAGCACTCGCACCCAAGGCTGAAGTTTTTTGGGATTTTTCAAGAAAGGGGCTAACCCGTAATCTAACGTATCGCGTCTTTGAATCGTTCCATACACGATTTCCGTTAACAGTCCTGCATCTTTCCCTTGAATACCACGTTTTTGTATACTGTTATTTAACAATAGATTGCTGAATGCCTGATTTTTTTCAATAGCTAGTAAAATATCTAAAGCTATGTCTCGAACGTTGTACTTACTCATTGACATCCCCTAATACTGTTCCGACTTCAACAGATGTACCTCGTAAATACTGCGCTGCATCCATACGTTTTTTTCCAGCCGGCTGAAGTTCCGTCACTTTAATAGCCGTTTCATTTCCAGTTGCTACTACAAATCCGTCCTCTTCAAGTGATAAAACGGTACCCGGTTTGCCTGATGCGGATACTTTCTCTCCCCACCAAATTTTCATAACTTGACCGTCTGCTGTTGTATAAGCAACGGGCCAAGGATGAAGTCCGCGGATATGATTATAAATTTCTTCTCCTGTACGGGCCCAATCAATTTTCTCTTGTTCACGCTTAATATTGGAAGCAAATGTCGCTTCGCCATCGTTTTGTTTAACCGGCGTAATTTCACCTTTCACAAGAGAAGGAATGGTTTCTGAAAGCAATTTTGCACCAGCAGCGCTGAGTTTATCGTGAAGTGTGCCCACGTGATCACGTTCTTCAATCGGAACTTCTACCTGTGTTAAGATATCACCTGCATCTAATTTTTCTACCATATACATAATTGTAACACCAGTTTTCGGCTTACCTTGTAGAATTGAATAGTGAATCGGCGCGCCTCCGCGCAGTTCAGGTAACAGAGAAGCATGTACGTTAATACAGCCGTATTTAGGCGCTTCTAAAATAGGAGTTGGTAAAATTTGACCAAAAGCCGCTGTTACAATTAGGTCAGGCTCATACGCTAACACTTGCTGATATTCTTCTTCTAAACGAATCTTTTCTGGCTGCAGTACAGGTATTTCATGTTTTAACGCCTCAACTTTTACAGGAGGAGGTGTTAATACGCGCTTGCGTCCTTTTGGTCGGTCCGGCTGTGTAACCACTGCGACCACTTCATATCCATCTTTAAGTAATGTTTGTAAAACCGGCACTGAAAAATCCGGCGTTCCCATAAATACGACTTTCATCGTGTAAAACCTACCCTTCTAGTTCATCCTCTTCGTAATACTTTGTTACTTTTTCCGTGAACAATACACCGTGTAAGTGATCAATTTCATGTTGAATGGCTCGTGCTAAAAAACCTTTTGCTTCTATAAAATAAGGTTTTCCTTTACGATTTTGCGCACGTACTTTCACATAATCAGCTCGAGCCACGTCACCAAAAAGGCCCGGAAAACTTAGGCAGCCTTCTGGACCGATTTGTTCGCCTCGTTGCTCAATAATTACCGGATTAATTAACTCAATTTTACCGTGTCGATCGTCCACGTCTACCACTGCCACTTGCTGCAGAACTCCTACTTGAGGAGCAGCTAGACCCACACCGTCTGCTTCAAGCATTAAATCATACATGCCGTTTAGTAATTTCGCTAATTTATTATCAAAGTTTTTAACGACTTCACACTCTTGTTCAAGTACTTCATTAGGATGGTAAACAAGCTTAAGCTTAGCCAAATAGGCACCTCCTTTATTCTTTCTATTTATATCCAAAAAGCTTCTTCTTTAACGCCATCAAGACGACTAGTTACATCATCGAGTATGGATTCAAATCAATTGTAATCGTTAAATTTTCCTTCTGCATTTCCGCTTGATAACGTTCTAATATATATTTCAACAGCGGAATCAGGCTTGGTTCCAGCTTGTATTTTAACATGCATTGATAGCGATATCTATCTTTTATCTTAGCAATGGGAGATGCGACTGGCCCTAAGATTGTTGTTTGCGGCGAAAGTTTCTGACCCAGATACTGCGAAATTTTGTCTGTAACAGACACCACTTTTGCAATATTTTCATGAGATACCGTTACAAGCGCCAAGTAAAAGAAAGGCGGATATTTATGCATTTTACGAATTTCCATCTCCTGCTTATAAAACGCATCGTAATCATGCTGACTCGCAAGTTGAATGCTGTAGTGCTCAGGCGTGTACGTTTGAATCACTACTTCTCCTGGAAGCTTGTGGCGTCCTGCTCTTCCGCTTACTTGTGTTAAAAGCTGAAACGTTTTTTCAGATGCACGAAAGTCAGGTAAATTCAGCATCGTATCTGCTGTTAAAACGCCTACAAGCGTGACGTTTGGAAAGTCTAGCCCTTTGGCAATCATCTGCGTCCCTAGTAAAATTTGCGCTTCTCCACTTGCAAACTTGTTCAGGAGCTTTTCATGCGCGCCTTTTCGGCTTGTCGTATCAACATCCATTCGTACAACTCTAGCTTCAGGCAGCACTTTTGTTAATTCTTCTTCCACTTTTTGTGTACCAGATCCGAAAAAGCGGATATGTTCGCTGTGGCATTCTGGGCACTCAGTGTGTACATGTTCTTCGTGTCCGCAGTAATGGCACTTTAATTTATTTTGATAGCGGTGATACGTTAGTGAAATTTCACAGTGCTCACATGTCGGAACGTAACCGCAGTCCCTGCACATAACAAAAGAAGAATGGCCTCTTTTATTTAAAAATAAAACGATTTGCTCTCCTTTTTCCAAACGGTTTTTCATCTTTTCAAACAGCATAGTTGAAAACATAGAGCGATTGCCGCTGCGAAGTTCCTCTCTCATATCAACAATATCCACCGACGGCATCGATGACTTATTCATTCTTTGCTTTAACGTCAGTAGCTTATATACACCTTTTTGCGCTCTTGCAAAGGACTCAAGCGTTGGTGTTGCACTTCCTAAAATGACTGGACACTGATGATGCTGCCCTCGGTAAATGGCTACATCTTTTGCATGATAACGGGGGTTTTCTTCTTGTTTATAACTCGTCTCATGTTCTTCATCGATAATAAGAAGGCCTAAATTTTCAAATGGAGCAAATACAGCAGAGCGGGCCCCTACCACAACGGATACTTCTTTTCGCTGAATTTTTCGCCATTCATCGTATTTTTCTCCAGTAGACAAGCCGCTATGAAGCACAGCAACTTTTGAGCCGAACCGCTCTTTAAACCGCTTGACCATCTGAGGGGTAAGTGAAATCTCCGGAACAAGCATAATCGCTTCTTTTCCTTTTTTTAATACTTGATCAATCGATTGGAGATACACTTCTGTTTTTCCGCTTCCCGTTACTCCATACATTAAAAACACATCGTGAAGATTTTCTTCGATGTCCTGCAGAATCGGTGCGATTGCCTCAGCTTGTTCATCGGTCAATTGAAATGGCTTTGACGGTGTAAAGTATCGATCTTGATAAGGATCACGGTATATTTCAATTTCCGTTTCCTCTAAGAGTCCTTTGTTAATCAGCGCTTTTATAGGAGCGGAGGTAATCTGCAAATCTTCCGCTATTTCTTTTATGGCTACTTCTTCATTTCGCTCGAGCATAAAAGACAGCACTTGCTTTTGCTTTTCTGCCTGCTTATTTAACTCGTTCATAAACTGTTGAATGTCTTCAAGGCTTTGATTCAGTTTTACGCCTTTTGCCGTTTTTTTGTTTCCTTTGTTTTTCACCACGTAGACGACTTCAATTAGACCTTTTTGAATATCACGGTGAAAAGCAGGAGCAGCGGCTGTTTTTTCCACTTCACTCCACTTCAGCGAGGATCTTGACTGAAAAAACGGCTTGACTTGCTCATGAAGCTGTTCGTATGCCTCTTTTGAAAGGAGTGACAGTTCTTTATCATATTTTGCTTTCATCGCCGCAGGCAGCATGACTTGAAAAGCCGATATCATAAAACAAAGCGTTTTTTCTGTTAGCCAGTGCCCAATCTCTAACAGTTCAGGAGTCAGAACCGGCGTTAAATCAAGCAGGTCAGCGATTGGTTTAACACGCTTAACTTCAGCCTCTTCTTTAAGAGCCACCACAAACCCTTGAACTTTTCTTGGACCAAACGGAACGACAACTCGCATACCCGGAACAATAATTCCTTTCCATTTGTCAGGAATGGCGTAGTCAAAAGCTCGATCTGTTTGTTTAGCAGCCACGTCCACAATTACACTAGCTACACTCATTTTCTCAGCCCTTCTAACATTTCCTTCACTTCTTTTAACACCTCGGTAGCTACATCGTGTTTTGAAAGAATGGGAAGTTCTTTAGACTCTCCGCTTCGCTTATAGAGCGTCACAATATTTGTGTCCGTCCCAAAACCTGCTCCTTCTGTCGTCACGTTATTGGCTACAATCATATCCAAGTTTTTAGATGCGAGTTTCTTTTGTGCATATTCATCCACTTGTTCTGTTTCTGCTGCAAAGCCGACTAAAAGCTGGTGTTCTTTTCGCTCTCCAAGCGTGCGTAAAATATCTGTTGTTCTCTCTAGCTCTAATACTGCTTCACCAGGCTGCTTTTTCATCTTTTGATTAAACACATGCTTTGGTCGGTAATCTGCCACTGCGGCTGATTTAATGACAACATCTGCTTCATGATAGCGCTGCATAACAGCTTCAAGCATCTGCTGCGCACTTTCAATTTGAACAACCTGCACCCCTTTTGGATACTCTAAATTCGTCGGTCCCGTTACAAGTGTTACCGATGCACCTAACTTAGCAGCTTGTTCTGCAAGAGCATAGCCCATTTTCCCAGTAGAGCGATTGGTGAAAAATCGGACGGGATCAACGCGTTCTACCGTAGGTCCTGCTGTAACCAATACATTGATACCGTCAAAGATTTTTTGTGTATCTGATACTTTGGAAAAATAAGAGCCGATTAGTGAAACAATTGTTTCTGGCTCTTCAAGACGACCTTTTCCTACATAACCGCATGCTAAATACCCTTCTCCTGGTTCTACAAAAGAGTAACCAAATGATGAAAGAGTGCTCATATTTTTTTTAACAGCGGGATGATCGTACATATGAACATTCATTGCAGGCGCAATCCACACAGGTGCAGTAGGAGCCAGCAGCGTTGTGGAAATCATATCATCTGCAAGACCATTTGCTATTTTCCCTATCATATTAGCCGTAGCAGGAGCCACTAAAATTAAATCGGGCCAATCGGCTAAATCAATATGTGCAATCACAGATGGATCTTTTTCATCAAACGTATCTGTATAAACTGGGTTTCGAGACAGAGCTTGAAACGTAAGCGGCGTTACGAACTCGCGTGCTGAAGCAGTCATCATTACTTTAACTTCTGCTCCTGCTTGTACTAATTTACTTGTTAAAGCTACGGCTTTATATACGGCGATTCCGCCGCTAACACATAATAAAATTCGTTTTCCCTTCATCATTATGCCCCCATCTATTTATCCCGCTCAACCAGCATCCGCTTGTTTACTCGGGTAACTATCTAAAGCTTTTCAATTCAATTATTATACCATTTTTGTAGTGAGACATTCACTATCCTGCTTGAATACAAACAAAAGCATCAAAAAAATAACAACCTATAAAGTAGGTTGTTATTTTTTCACTTACTGATGTTTAGAATCTTCTTCTGCTACACCTTGCTTATAGCTTAATTGTTCAGCATTAATTTCTTCTAAAGCACAGCCTACAAACTTATAAGAAACCGGCTTTTCAATCGGCGTATCATTGTGAAGCTGTAATTGACGAGCGCGTTTTGCAGCTACTGTCACAAGCGTGTACTTAGAATCTAATTTTTCCATTAGGGAATCAATTGATGGATAAAGCATGTTTATTCTACCTCCAGCATTCTTTTATAGCGCGCAGAAATACGATCACGACGGCAGTGTTCAGCCGTTACGATAGCACGGATGCGAGCACAAGCATTTTCTACTTTGTCATTTTCTACAACATAATCGTAGGCGTCCATAAGTTCAATTTCTTCTTTTGCCACGCGCATACGGTTATTGATTAAGTCTTCTGTTTCAGTACCGCGGTTTACGATACGACTTTTAAGCTCTGATAAACTCGGCGGTGCCAAGAAGATGAACAAACCTTCTGGAAATGCTTCTTTCACTTGAAGAGCACCTTGCACTTCAATTTCTAGAAATACGTCTTTTCCTTCAGATAACGTTTGTTCTACATAATCAACCGGGGTACCGTAGTAGTTGCCTACGTATTCAGCCCACTCTAATAATTTCTTATTTTCAATCATGCGCTCAAACTCTTCGCGTGGTTTGAAGAAATAGTCAACGCCGTCTACTTCACCTTCGCGGGGCTTTCTTGTTGTTGCAGAGATAGAATACTGCAATTTAATGTCTTCTTGCTCAAACAATGCTTTTCGTACCGTTCCTTTTCCAACACCTGATGGTCCGGAAAGAACGATTAATAAACCTCTTTCAATCATCGGTTCAAGTGACCTACCCTTCTAATAATTCTTCTTTGTTTATAAGTCGCTGCGACACAGTTTCTGGCTGTACAGGAGCTAAAATAACATGATCGCTATCCATAACAATAACAGATCGTGTTTTACGTCCTTGCGTTGCATCTATTAAAGAGCCTCGATCTTTTGCATCTTGAATAATGCGTTTGATTGGAGCTGATTCAGGATGAACGACAGAGATTATACGATTAGAAGAAATAAAATTTCCAAATCCAACGTTCACTAATTTACCGCTCATAAGAAGCCTCCTGCTATACCAATATAATCTTTATCTTACACGAAGGCTATTCAATATTTTGAACCTGCTCTTTTATGCGTTCTAATTGTGCTTTCATACTAATAACATACTGAGCAATAGTACCATTATTTGCCTTCGCACCGATTGTATTCATTTCACGATTCAGCTCTTGAACAAGAAAATCCAGCTTGCGTCCCACTGAATCAGGTGTATTTAATGCTTGAATAAATTGTGAAACATGACTTTGAATTCGCGTAAGTTCTTCGCTAATATCTGCTTTTTCAGCAAAAATAGCTACTTCAGTCAGCACTCGCTGCTCATCGAAAGTACCTTCTAAATAGTCGCTCAGCTTTCTTTTAATACGCTCGCGATATTGTTCAGCAACTTCAGGAGCAAGCTGTGTAATTTTTTCGCGAATGTCTTGAATGTCCTGTAAGTATCCCATTAAATCGTGATACAGCTCTGATCCCTCTCGTTTCCGCATATCCACTAACTGATGAACAGCAGCTTCAACAGCTTCAAAGATTGCACCATGAATACTCGTCTGATCAGCTTCTTCTTCATAAGTTGTCATCACTTCAGGCATGTGTAAAATGTCTTGAATTTGAACAGATTGTGACAGCCCGTGCTTTTCTTTTACTTGCTGCAACGCATTCATGTATTCATCAAGCAGCTGCCAATCCGTCTGCAGTTTCTTTTTTGCCATTTCTTCACCTGAAATAGTAACAAATACTTCTACTCTACCACGTTTTATGTATGTTTGAACGATTTTTTTTATTTTATCTTCAATTTCAATTAATTGTCTTGGCATACGGATAACAATTTCACAAAAACGATGATTAACAGACTTCATTTCCACTGTTACTGATCGATTTTCCACTTCCGCTTTTCCGCGGCCAAAACCAGTCATACTTTTTATCATTATTATCACATCCACTATGTACATCTTACATAAAAAGTATCGTAAAAGAAAGTGTTAGCAAAAAAAAGAAATCTCTCTTCTTTATTCAACCTGTAAAGGCTGCCTTCATGAGTTTTCTCATTTGGGACAGCCTGTATTAAAGTATAGCACAATTTATGAAGGTTTTCTTGTTAAAAGTGAACCAGCAAGTAAAAAAGTTGGAAGGCTTGCAAGTCCTAAAATAACGAGCCATTCCCGCGGTGCAATGGCCATTGTATGGAAAATAGGCTGCAGCGGCGGATAGTAGATGGCCACCAGCATAAGGATAATAGATGAAATAACAGCCCCTACAAGATATAAGTTCTGAAATGGATTCCGATCAAAAATTGATTTTTCACTTCGGCAGTCAAATACGTGAATAAGCTGTGCCATGACAAGTGTGGCAAATGCAATCGTCTGAGCATACTGCAACCGATCTGGGTCATTGTCGTAAACAATCATAAACGCAGCAAGTGTAGCAGCTCCAATTAAAAATCCACGGCTGACTACTTTCCATCCTAATCCTCTTGCAAAAATACCTTCGCGCGGATGCCTTGGATGGCGCTTCATCACGTTGTCCTCTGGCTGGTCTAAGCCAAGAGCCATCGCAGGCAAACCGTCTGTTACTAAGTTTACCCATAGTATCTGAATGGGCACTAGCGGAAGCGGAAGTGCTAAAATCATCGCAAAGAGCATAACTAAAATTTCTCCTACATTTGATGCAAGCAAGTAACGGATAAACTTCCGAATATTTTCATAGATATTTCGCCCTTCTTTGATCGCTGATTTAATAGTGGCAAAATTATCATCAAGCAAAACGAGTGAAGACGCTTCTTTTGCTACGTCTGTCCCGGTGATGCCCATCGCAATGCCTATGTCTGCTGCTTTAATAGCCGGTGCGTCATTTACGCCGTCGCCCGTCATCGCTACAATGTGATCTTTTGCTTGAAGAGCTTTAACAATTTTAAGCTTATGCTCAGGTGATACCCTTGCATATACATAAACATCATCTACTACTTCTTCTAGCTCTTCCTGCGTCATTTTGGATAAATCCGTTCCTTCCAAGACTTGACCGTTTTTCGGTAAAATTCCGAGCTGTTTTGCAATCGCCTGTGCTGTAATAACGTGGTCACCTGTAATCATAACGGTTTTGATGCCTGCGTCTCGGCATTCTTTGACCGCTTGCTTGACCTCTGGTCTTGGCGGATCAATCATTCCTTGAAGCCCGAGGAAAGTCAGGTCTTTTTCTGCTTCCTTCTCTGTATGAACGCTCTCATGTTCTCCTAACGGTCGATATGCAATAGCAATGGTTCGAAGCGCTTGGCTAGCTAACTGATCAATCGCTCCTTTTACTTCATTATGAACCGTTACCGACAGCGTTTGTTGTCTGCTTTCCCACAAAATATTTTTGCTGTTTATAAGCAGCACATCCGGAGCACCTTTTGTTATCACATAGCGTTTATGAGATGCGTCTTCAATGACTACACTCATCATTTTACGCGTTGAATCAAATGGAAACTCTTCAATAATCGTAAACTGCTTTTGAATATTTTCTTTTGTCAGCCCCGCTTTCATCGCGGCAACAAGCAAAGCCGCTTCAGTAGGATCCCCGTCGATAACATATTCTTTATCTTTTCTCGAGATGGATGTTTGATTGCAAAGCAGACCAAACACCAAAAGCTGCTGAAGCGGTTTTTCACTCCGTGTATCAACTTCTCTTTCCTCTCGTGAAAATACGCCCGTAGGTTCATACCCTGTCCCTGATACTCTCCACGTCATTCCTCCCGACCAGAGGTGGGTAACCGTCATTTTATTTTGCGTTAATGTGCCCGTTTTGTCTGAGCAAATGACTGACGCGCATCCTAGTGTCTCAACAGCAGGAAGTTTGCGAACAATGGATCTTTGCTTAATCATGCGCTGTACACCAAGAGATAGCGCCACGGTTACGATGGCAGGAAGACCTTCGGGTATGGCAGCAACAGCTAAGGAAACTCCCGCTAAGAACATACTGTATAAATCATGCCCTTGCAGCACACCAATCCCAACAACTAATACAGTAAGTGCAAGAGCTACAACAATTAAAATTTTGCCCAATTGCTCTAACTTCCGTTGAAGAGGAGTAATCATGGCTTCAGCATTTTGAAGTAAATCAGCAATTTGCCCCATTGCTGTTTTCATTCCAATCCCTACAACGATACCTGTTCCGCTTCCTCTGGTTACAAGGGTACCCATAAACGCCATATTGTCCTGATCTCCAAGCGGCACTTCATCTCCTGACAATGCTTTTATTTGCTTACCAACAGGCAAAGACTCTCCCGTAAGCGCTGATTCTTCAATTTCTAGACTTTTGGCTTCCATAATCCGAAGGTCAGCTCCAATACGGTCTCCGCTCGAAAACTTTACAACGTCTCCTACTACCAGCTCTTTAGATGGTAACTTAACCCATTTTCCTTCACGCATGGCTGCTACTTGAGGAGCCGAAAGCTCTTTTAATGCATGAAGAGATTTCTCTGCTTTTCTTTCTTGGAAGAACCCAAGAAATCCATTAATTACCACAATAGCAATGATAGCAATTGCATCGATGTATTCTCCTAAAAGCCCTGAAATAAGCGTGGCAGCTAGTAAAACCAGTACCATAAAATCTTTAAACTGCTCTAGAAACACAAGAATGGCTGGTTTTTTCTCTCCTTCAGTCAATTCATTAAACCCTTGTTGCTGCTGACGTGCTTTTACTTCTTTGTGTGTAAGACCATGCTGCCTGTCTGTTTTTGTTACTTCTACTATTGCTTTTTCACCTAATTCATACCATTTCATTGCATCTTTTCACACCCTTTTATTTGTAAATGCACCTATTAGATTGTTACAATCTTATATCGTATGCTTATTCAGACTCGTCCTAAAAAATGCTATACTTTTCTATAGGACAATTTTCAATTACTTAAGGATGTGAGCACTGTGTCATTTGATGGTATTTTTACATATGGCATTTTACAAGAATTATCTGAGACCTTGGTTTCAGGACGAATTTCAAAAATATATCAGCCGTTTCCAAACGAGTTGATTTTACAAGTACGCGCTAAAGGTGAAAACCGCAAACTTTTAATCTCAGCTCACCCTAACTATTCACGCGTTCATTTTACAAATGAGCCCTATGAAAATCCATCTGAGCCTCCTATGTTTTGTATGCTTCTTCGCAAGCATTTAGAAGGAAGCATTATTGAACAAGTGTATCAGCTTGGATTAGACCGCATTTTAGTCATTGAAACAAAAGGACGAAATGAAATTGGCGACGTGACGTACAAGCAGCTTATTATTGAAATCATGGGAAGACATAGTAATGTTGTACTTGTAGATAAAGAAAAACAAACGATTATCGACAGTATTAAGCATGTTCCAATGGCCTTGAACAGGCATCGTACGCTTCTACCCGGAGCTCCTTACGTACTGCCTCCTAGCCAAGATAAGCTTCATCCATTTGAAGCGGACGAGGAAACCGTGGTTAAAAAAATTGATTTTAATAGTGGAAAGCTAGCCAGTCAGCTAGTGCAGACCTTCTCAGGGCTTTCTCCTTTAATTGCAAATGAAGTAGTGTTTCGCTCTGGCTTAGCGAATCGTTCTACCCTTCCAAAATCATTCGTCGAAACCATGACGCTGATCAAAGAAGGTCAGTTTACACCGACTCTGACAACCGTTAATCAAAAAGACTATTTTTATTTACTCGAATTAACGCATTTAGAGGGTACGAAAAAAACGTATGCAACTATCAGCGAGCTTCTTGACCGCTATTACTACGGGAAAGCAGAGCGAGATCGTGTAAAGCAGCAAGCGCATGATTTAGTACAGTTTATTTCCACCGAGAAAAAGAAAAATGAGAAAAAAATAAAAAAACTTGAGCAAACGCTGCAAAATGCAGAAAAAGCATCTGATTATCAGCTAGCCGGTGAACTCCTTACGGCCAATTTACACCTTGTCAAAAAAGGAGATGCGAAAGTGGACGTGATTAATTATTACGATGAAAATAGCGGTACACTTACGATTTCATTAGATCCGCAAAAATCACCGTCTCAAAATGCTCAAAGCTATTTTACAAAGTATCAAAAAGCGAAAAATTCCGTTTCGATTGTAATCGAACAGATTGAAAAAGCAAACGAAGAAGTACAGTATTTTGAATCACTTATTCAGCAAATGGATACTGCTACTCACAAAGACATTGCCGAGATTCGCGAAGAGCTTGTGGAAGAAGGATATTTGCGCAACCGTCAGCAAAAGCAAGCAAAAAAACAAAAAAACACCACGCCTACACTTGAACAATACGTTTCAAGCGACGGCACGACGATTTTAGTTGGAAAAAACAATAAGCAAAATGAGTATTTAACAAATCGCCTTGCTGCTCGTGATGACGTTTGGTTTCATACGAAAGATATACCGGGTTCTCACGTTGTTATCCGCAGCCAAGAGCCTTCAGAAGAAACAATTTTAGAAGCGGCTCACCTTGCTGCTTACTTTAGTAAAGCCAAGAATTCAAGTTCGGTACCAGTGGACTATACAAAAATTCGCCATGTAAAAAAACCAAGCGGTGCTAAACCTGGTTTTGTGACGTATGATAATCAGCAAACGGTGTACGTAACGCCTAGCGAAGAACTTGTACTAAAGCTGCGTCAGTCATAACAAAAACCCCCTTTCTATATAGGGGGTTTTTAGTTTAGTTCATCCATGAAGGATCTGAAGGATTTTCACGCCATTTAAATAGCTTTTCCATCGCTTCTTCTTCAATGTATCCCGCTTCGTTTGCCGCCTCTACTAGCGTAGAGTAGTCTGTTAAAGAATAAACTTGAAGTTCTTTTGCTTTAAACAGCTGACGCGCTTTTTCCAGCTCATATGTAAAGATAGAAACAACTCCCAGTACTTCACAACCCTGCGCTTTTAATGCATCGACTGCGGTAAATACACTTCCGCCAGTTGAAATCAAATCTTCAATCACAACTACTTTTTGACCTTTTGTTACTTTTCCTTCAATTTGATTTCCTTGGCCATGTTCTTTTGCTTTGCTTCGCACATAGCACATCGGAAGCTCTAGCGCTTCACTTACCCATGCTGCATGAGGAATACCAGCTGTAGCTGTACCAGCAATCACTTCTGCATTGGCAAAATACGTTTTAATTAAATGCTGCAGACCTTTTGCAATTTCTTTTCGCACTTTTGGGTAGCTAAGCGTTAGACGGTTGTCACAATAAATAGGCGACTTAATTCCAGAGGCCCACGTAAACGGATCGTTCGGTTGAAGGCTTACTGCCTCAATATCAATTAATTGTTTTGCAATTTCTTTTCGTAGTTTTGTCATCGCGTAATACGCTCCCCTTTCCACTGCTGTAACATCTCATAATATGCTTTAAGCGGGTCTTTTGCTTTAGTAATAGAACGTCCAACCACAATGGCACTTGAGCCATATTCTCTCGCTAGCTGAGGCGTTGCTACGCGGACTTGGTCATCTACTGAATCTGCGCCCATACGAATACCCGGCGTTACGGTCAAAAAGTCCTCTCCTGCTGCTTTTCGAATCGAAGGCACTTCATGAGTAGAACATACAACGCCGTCTAGTCCGCTTTTTTTAGCAAGCGCTGCATAATGCGTAACCACTTCTTGCATCGAGTGCGTAATCAGCTGCTGCTCTTTTAGCATTTCATCCGATGTACTTGTTAGCTGAGTAACCGCAATACAATCCGGACGTTTTTTGCCAGCAGCGGTTCCTAAGTCAAGTCCTTCAACGGCTGCTTGCATCATATTCGTTCCGCCGGCTGCGTGAACGTTAACCAAATCCACTTCAAGAGAAGCCAAAGACTTCATTCCTTGCTTTACCGTATTGGGAATATCATGAAGCTTTAAGTCTAAGAAAATCTGGTGGTTTTGCTCTTTTAATGCAGAAATAATGGATAGCCCTTCTTTATAAAACAGTTCCATGCCTACTTTCACAAATAATGATTCTTGTTGAAAAGGCATTAAAAACTGCTGTACATCGTTAATTGATGAAAAATCAAGAGCAATGATTAACGGTTGCTTCACGCTTTTTCCAGCTCCTTCCGATACATTCTGAAACATGCTCGTATCCTAATGATGTTAATAGCCTTGGCAGTTCGTCAATGATGGTTGGGCATACATACGGATCGACAAAGTTTGCTGTACCAACCGCTACGGCACTTGCACCTGCATATAAAAATTCAAGTGCATCTTCAGCAGTCGTCACTCCGCCCATACCGATAATTGGAATGTTTACTTTTTGGCTCACTTCATACACCATTCGAATCGCTACCGGTTTAATTGAAGGTCCTGACAGTCCGCCTGTGCCGTTCGCTAAAACCGGCTGAGCTGTTTTCAAATCCAGACGCATCCCGAGAAGCGTATTGATCATCGTTAAGCCATCCGCGCCAGCTTCTTCAACAGCCATTGCCATGTCTACAATATTGGATACGTTTGGTGATAGTTTAACATAAACTGGAACATCTGAAACATCTTTTACCGCTTTTGTTAAACGAGCAGCGATGACAGGATCTACGCCAAACGCAATTCCGCCTTCCTTTACGTTAGGACATGAAATATTCAATTCAAGTGCTTTCACATTTGATACGGTTGAAATTTCTTTTGCTACGTGCACATATTCTTCAATTGAAGCACCGGCTACGTTCGCGATAATCGGCACATCATATTGCTGAAGCCAAACGAGCTCTTCATTCATTACTTTTTCTAGCCCAGGATTTTGTAATCCAATCGCATTTAACATTCCTGCAGATGTCTCCGCTACGCGAGGAGTTGGATTGCCAAAACGAGTTTCAGCAGTAGTCGCTTTAATCATAATGGCTCCAAGTGCATCAAGTGAATAAAATTGAGCATACTCACGCCCAAATCCAAAGCAGCCGGATGCTGGCATAATTGGATTTTTCAAATCTAACCCTGGCAATGTCGTTTTTAGCATACTCATAGAAGCACCTCCCCTGCTTGAAAGACGGGACCGTCGCTGCAGATTTTTTTATACGCCGTAGAATCTTCACTTTCCCTGCATACACATGCAAAGCAAGCGCCGATTCCACAGCCCATTCTTTCTTCTAAAGAAATGTAAAGCGGCTTGTTTGTATAATTATTTTCTAGTGCTTTTAACATCGGAGTTGGACCGCATGAAAACATAACGTCATATGAAAACTGATGCTCGTCAATCACCGTTGTGACAAAACCTTTTGTTCCGTAAGAGCCGTCTACCGTTGCAATATATGTTTCTCCTAAAGCTAAAAACTCTCGTTCATAAAATACGTCTGCTTTTGATTGAAAACCCAGGACGTGGATAACCTGCACGCCTTTTTCACGAAGTCTTTTTGAAAGCTCATAGAGCGGAGGCACTCCAATGCCTCCCCCTACTAATAAAGCCGTTTGACCTGACTCTATTGCATCTAATGGAAAACCGTGGCCAAGGGGACCTAACACGTCAATCGACTGGCCGGCTTGTTTTTCGGCGAGCAGCGATGTTCCCGCCCCTTCTGCACGGTAAATCATCGTAAATTGTTCGTGCGTTTGATCAATTTCTGCAATACTGATTGGTCTGCGAAGCAGTGGCAAATAGTCGTTGTTGACGCGGATATGCACAAACTGCCCCGGCTCATTCATGAAACGAACAAGCTCGCCTTGAAGGGTTAATTCATATACATTGTGTGTTAACGGTCGCTGACTGACGACTTGCATCATTTCATGTTTGATCATACGGTTGTCACCTCTTTGGTTGGACGAACTTTTTTCATTGGCGTTGTATGGAAGCTGATCGTTTCAAGCACTCGTAAAATCGCTTCTGCTGTATCAAGTGATGTTAAGCAAGGCACGCCATTTTCAACTGCTTCACGGCGAATTTTAAATCCGTCACGCGCAGGCTGTTTTCCTTTTGTTAGCGTGTTGATGACCAGCTGGGCTTCACCTTTTCGTATCACATCTAAAAGATTGTGATCTTCATGATGAATTTTATTTACTATTTTTACGCGAATGTCTTCTTTTGTAAACGTTGAAGCTGTTCCTTCCGTTGCAATCACCTGGTAGCCAATATTAGCAAAGCGCTTTGCTAACGCTGTTGCCTCTTCCTTATCTTTATCCGCTACTGTCATAAGTACTGAACCGTACGGCTTAATGGACATACCTGACGCAATTAGTCCTTTATATAATGCTTTTTCGTACGTTGAATCTTGCCCCATTACTTCTCCAGTAGATTTCATTTCAGGTCCAAGCGTAATATCTACGCGGCGCAGCTTTGCAAATGAGAAGACCGGCACTTTTACGTAGACGCCTTCTTCTTCAGGGTGCATGCCTGATTCATAGCCAAGATCTTTTAAACTTGTTCCTAAAATTACTTTTGTTGCCACATTCGCCATCGGAATACGCGTGATTTTACTTAAGAACGGCACCGTACGGCTTGAACGAGGATTTACTTCAAGAACAAACACTTCTCCTTTTGATAAGACGAACTGAATGTTAAGCAGTCCAATAATGTTTAAGCCTTTTGCAATTCGTGTTGTGTAATCAATGATCGTATCTTTTACGTCCTGTGACAGAGTTTGCGGTGGGTATACAGCGATGGAGTCGCCTGAGTGGACACCCGCGCGCTCTACATGCTCCATGATTCCTGGAATAACCACTGTTTCACCGTCTGAAATGGCATCGACTTCAATCTCTTTTCCTGTTAAGTAGCGGTCGATTAATACAGGATGATCAGCGTGTACTTTTACCGCGTGTTTCATATAATGAAGCAGCTCTTCTTCTTTGTACACAATTTCCATCGCGCGTCCGCCCAGTACGTATGAAGGACGTACAAGCACCGGATAACCAATTTCTTTTGCCACAACCACTGCTTCTTCAACTGAAGTAACCGTCTTTCCAAGCGGCTGAGGTACTTCTAAACGCGCTAGCGTCGCTTCGAATTTTTTACGGTCTTCCGCTGCATCTAAGCTTTCAAGCGACGTACCTAAGATCTTGACCCCTCTTGCTTCTAGCTCATCCGCTAAGTTGATTGCTGTTTGACCACCGAACTGTACAACCACACCTTCTGGTTTTTCTAAATCGATGATATGCATCACATCTTCAATCGTCAGCGGCTCGAAGTATAATTTATCTGAAATACTGAAGTCAGTTGACACTGTTTCTGGATTGTTATTGACAATAATCGCTTCGTATCCAGCTTCTTTAATCGCCCACACCGAGTGAACCGTTGCATAGTCAAACTCAATTCCTTGCCCGATGCGGATCGGACCTGACCCTAACACTACAACGCTTTTACGATCTGTAACAATCGATTCATTTTCATCTTCAAACGTACCGTAGAAATATGGTGTTGTAGATTCAAATTCTGCTGCACATGTATCTACCGTTTTGTATACTGGCATCACGCCGTTTTGTTTGCGGAAGTCGTATACTTCACGCTCTGTTTGATTCCATAGCTTAGCAATCGTGCAGTCTGCAAATCCCATTTCTTTTGCTTCCTGTAAAACTTCTACATTATGAATCTCTTCTTTTAACACATTTTCAAAAGCAATCACTTTTTCAAGTTTTACTAAGAAGAAAAGATCGATTTTGCTCCACTCGTGAATTTGCTGAATTGTTACGCCGCGGCGAATGGCTTCTGCGACGTAGAATAATCGCTCATCGCCAGCTTTGCGAATACGTTTTTCAATAATGGCATCATCAAATTCATGCGCATCTTTTAGCTCTAAGTGATGAACGTTTGACTCAAGTGAGCGTACGGCTTTTAAAATTGACTCTTCGAACGTGCGGCCAATTGCCATTACTTCCCCTGTTGCCTTCATCTGTGTACCTAGTTTACGGTTAGCTGATTCAAATTTATCAAACGGCCAGCGTGGAATTTTAGATACGATGTAATCTAGTGCAGGTTCGAAACATGCGTATGTCTTCCCAGTTACCGGGTTCATCATTTCATCTAATGTTAACCCTACCGCAATTTTTGCGGCTAATTTTGCAATTGGATACCCTGTTGCTTTTGATGCTAAGGCCGACGAACGGCTTACACGAGGGTTTACTTCAATTACGTAATACTGGAAGCTTTCTGGGTCTAGTGCTAGCTGAACGTTACATCCGCCTTCGATTTTAAGCGCTCGGATAATTGTTAGTGACGCATTTCTAAGCAGCTGATACTCACGGTCGCTTAGCGTTTGGCTTGGTGCTACAACAATTGAATCTCCCGTATGAATACCGACCGGGTCAAAGTTTTCCATATTACATACTACAATCGCATTATCGTTTGCATCGCGCATTACTTCATATTCAATTTCTTTAAAGCCTGCAATGCTTTTCTCAAGTAAGCACTGTGTTACAGGACTGTGTTTTAACCCACTTGTTACAATTTCAATCAGCTCTTGCTCGTTGTTACAAATTCCGCCTCCCGTACCGCCAAGCGTATAAGCAGGACGCACGATTACCGGATAGTTTACTTGTTCAACAAACGCATACGCTTCGTCTAGTGAATGAATGATTTCACTTGCTGGGACAGGCTGATTTAGTTCATTCATTAATGAACGGAACTGCTCACGGTCTTCAGCTTGTTCAATCGCTGATAATTTTGTCCCGAGAATTTCTACGTTAAATTCTTCTAAAATGCCCGTTTCGTGTAATTCTACCGCTAAGTTCAGTCCCGTTTGACCGCCAAGCGTTGGAAGCAGTGCATCCGGGCGTTCTTTACGAATAATTGAGCTTACAAATTCAACCGTTAGAGGTTCAATATATACTTTGTCTGCCATTTCTGAATCTGTCATGATTGTTGCAGGATTGGAGTTCACAAGAATAACTTTGTATCCTTCTTCTTTTAACGCAATACATGCTTGCGCTCCTGCATAGTCAAACTCTGCCGCCTGTCCAATGACGATTGGTCCTGATCCGATTACGAGAATTGTGTTAATATCTTGACGTTTTGGCATTAGCAATTACCTACTTTCTGATTGTTTTTCATAAGATCCATAAATTCGTTGAACAATCCGTTTGCATCTTCAGGTCCCGGTGATGCTTCAGGGTGATACTGAACCGTAAATGCCGGATATTCTTTATGCTTTACTCCTTCAACTGTTCCATCGTTAAGCGCAACGTGCGTCACTTCTAATGGCGTGTTGACAAGAGATGGCTCACACACTGTATAGCCGTGGTTTTGAGATGTAAGAGCTACTTTATTGGTTTTTAGATCCTTTACAGGATGGTTGGATCCACGATGACCAAATTTCATTTTTTCTGTATCTGCTCCGCATGCTAGGGCAAACAGCTGATGTCCTAAACAAATTCCGAAAAGCGGAACCTTCCCTAAAACCCCTTGAATCATCTCGATTGCTTCAGGTACGTCTTTTGGGTCTCCAGGTCCGTTGCTTAACATGATGCCATCTGGATTTAATTGAAGAATTTCTTGCGCAGTTACGTTATAAGGAACCACAATCACGTCGCATTGACGAGCTGTTAATTCACGTAAAATTCCGTGTTTCATTCCAAAGTCAACGAGTACCACTTTTTTACCTCTGCCTGGGCTTGGGTAAGGCTTCACCGTTGATACTTTTTTAACTGAATCAGTTGGAAGTTCATGATTTTGAAGCTGTGCTACCACTTCTTCTACATTGACTTCCATGCTGCATACGCGTCCGCGAAGCGCACCGTGCTGACGAATTTTTCGCGTTAATTTTCGCGTGTCGATTCCAGCTAATCCTGGAATATCTTTTTGTTTTAAAAATTCATCTACTGATAGTTCGCTTCTGAAGTTTGAAGGAGCATCACAAATTTCTTTTACAATCAAACCGTGTACAGCTGGTTCAATCGACTCAAAGTCATCGCGGTTAATACCGTAGTTTCCGATTAAAGGATATGTTAATGTCACAATTTGTGCACAGTATGATGGATCAGATAGAATTTCTTGATATCCTGTCATTCCCGTGTTGAAAACAACTTCTCCTGTCATTTCTTTGTCGCTGCCGAATCCTTTTCCGATAAATACTGTTCCATCTTCTAAAATTAGTTGACGTTGCATGCTTTAACATCCTCCCATACTCGTTTACCTTCTACTAATGTCATTACCGGCCAACCTTTGCATACCCAGTTAGCAAACGGCGTGTTTTTACCTTTGGATACAAATTCTTCTGGATTAATTGCTTTTTCTGTTTCAAGATCAATGATGGTTAAATCCGCTGTTTTTCCCACTTCAATCGTGCCATAAGGAAGATTGAAT
Source organism: Priestia sp. SB1 (assembly GCF_038898415.1). Taxonomy (NCBI): domain Bacteria; kingdom Bacillati; phylum Bacillota; class Bacilli; order Caryophanales; family Bacillaceae; genus Priestia; species Priestia sp. SB1. The sequence continues at coordinate 392,142 of NZ_JBBJSS010000001.1, forward strand.
GTTTCAGCCGGCTTGTTTGTTAAATACGATACTAGCTGCTCTAGCGTCATTACTTCTTTTAATACCAAGTTTGTATAAAGAAGCGGGAAAGCTGTTTCAAGTCCCACAATTCCAAACGGCGCAAGCTCCATTCCTTCTGCTTTTTCGTCCGCTGTGTGCGGTGCGTGATCAGTGGCGATAAAATCAAGCGTTCCGTCTAATAAAGCTTCAATTAATGCCTGTTGATCATCTTTTCCTCGAAGCGGCGGATTCATTTTGAAATTCGAATCAAGTCCCGGGATATCTTCTTCATTTAGTAACAGATGATGAGGCGTTACTTCTGCAGTTACGCGAATGCCTGCTTTTTTCGCATCACGAATGGCGCGAATGGATTCTTTTGTACTTACGTGACACACATGGTAGTGACAGTTTGCTGCTTCAGCAAGCAGGACATCTCGTGCAATTTGAACGGCTTCGCAGATAGATGGGATACCGTTTAGTCCATGTTCTTTTGCAAATTTCCCGTCGTGTACGCAGCCTTTGTTAATTAAATCATTATCTTCACAGTGTGCAACGATTGCTTTGTTTAATGAAGCGGCTTTTTTCATCGCTTCTAGCATCATTCCTGTTGACTGAACCCCTACTCCATCATCTGTAAAAGCAAATGCTCCCGCTTCTTTTAAGCCTTCAAAGTCCGTTAATTCTTTTCCCAATTGACGAGTAGTAATCGATGCGTACGGTAATACGCGCACATGTGCTGTTTGTTCAATGCGCTTGTTTACCCACTCCATTTGTTCAACAGTATCAGGCACTGGACGCGTGTTCGGCATTGCAGCAATTGCTGTAAAACCGCCCTTTGCAGCTGCTAGAGTACCTGTTTCAATTGTTTCTTTCTTTTCTCCCCCTGGCTCACGCAAGTGAACATGAACATCGATTAAACCCGGTGATAAGAAGTTCCCGCCTGCATCAATGACTTCTTCATTCTCTACGTCAATGTGTGAAGCTATTTCAGCAATTACACCATTTTCAATTTTCAGTTCGACTTTTTCAATTTTTCCTTCATTTGACCATGTAGCATTTTTGATAATTGTTGTCATTATTAAGTCCCCTTTCAATTGGTTGTAGCGCTCTTGCTAATACTGCCATGCGAATGTACACGCCATTTTGCATTTGTTTAAAAATTCTTGAGCGTTCACATTCAACGAGCTCATCTGCAATTTCGACTCCTCTGTTCACCGGAGCTGGATGAAGAATAATGCTATGTGATTTCATTTTCCGCTCTCGTTCAACGGTTAATCCGAAGCGGCTATGGTAGTTCTTTGCAAGCTCTGAAGTGTTCTCTTCATGCCTTTCAAATTGAATACGCAGTAGCATCACAACATCGACCGTTTCGATTGCTTCATCGATATCAAGATATGTACCGTGTCTGTTCTCTTCATCTTTCCATTCTTCAGGTCCCGCAAAATATACGGTCGCCCCTAGTTTTGTCAGCATTTCTGCATTCGATCTCGCTACGCGGCTATGTCGCAAATCTCCGACTATTGCGACTTTTAATCCTTTAAACGAGCCGAACTCTTGGCGAATTGTCAGTAGATCAAGCAGACACTGAGTTGGATGCTGACCGCATCCGTCTCCTGCATTAATGATGGGAATCGATACTTTTTCCTGCAGTGCTTCATAATAACGATCTTGCGGGTGGCGAATAACAACTGACTGAACACCGATTGAAGCTAATGTTTCAATCGTGTCATAAAGCGTTTCTCCTTTTTGGACGCTTGAAGTTGTTACTTCAAACGGAATTGTTGTTAATCCTAGCTGCTGTTCTGCCATTTCAAAGCTGCATCGAGTACGCGTGCTCGCTTCAAAAAATAAGTTGGCAACAAACATTTTCTCTTCCGGTTTCCATCCTTGTTTATTCGTTCGATAGTTTTCAGCGCTGTCTAAAATCTCTAGAATTTCATTTGTTTCTAGTGTTGAGACTGTCACTAAATGTTTCATATCGATTCCCTCCATTTTTGCTTTCCTCGCATTTCTTTATAAAAAACACCCTTTCTAACTTAGAAAGGGTGTAAGAAAACAAGCTTCGTCTATAACGCGCTTTTCACACACCCTTAGAAACCTCTCTGGATTTCAATTAAAAGGCGTTCTATGAAATTTTTCGTGCTGACGTTTGTTGAACGTTTTCTGCTTCTTTTATCTTCTCTTTCGGCAGAACTAGATTCAGCAGAACTCCCATGATAGCAGACAGTGCCATGCTATCAATCTTTACATGTTCTGAGATATCTAAGTGTGCTCCTCCGATTCCTAACACTAAGATAATCGAAGCAATCATTAAGTTTCGTTTTGATCCAAGATCTACCTTTGCATCCACCATCATGCGCAAGCCTGATGAAGCAATGATTCCGAATAAGAGAATTGAAATCCCACCCATGACCGGCGTTGGTATACTTGAAATAAGAGCGTTGATTTTGCCGACAAACCCGAACAAAATCGCGAAGACTGCTGCTCCTGCTATTACAAATACGCTAAGCACCTTTGTGATGGCTAACACTCCGATGTTCTCACCATATGTTGTGTTTGGAGGTCCGCCGATCAGCGCAGCAAGCATAGTGGCTACTCCGTCTCCTAAAATCGATCTGTGCAGCCCTGGCTTTTCAATATAGTTTCGATCCACAATCTTATTTAAAACAAGAATGTGTCCAATATGTTCTGAAAGTGTTACGACTGCTACAGGTACCATGATAAGCACAATCCCTAATGAAATGGACGGCGTGTATGTGACGAACGGCACGTAGAAGTGAGGTATTTCAATCCACTCTGCTTTCATTACCTTTGAAAAGTCTACCAATCCTTGTGTATAAGCAAAGATGTATCCGCCGATAATTCCCATCAGTACCGGAATCAGGCTGATAATGTTTTTAAAGAAGATTGAGCAAGCAACTGTTATCGCTAGTGTCACAAGCGCAACCATCAGGTAAGTTAAGCTGTAATTTCCTTTTGCATCGTTCATCGCCATGCCTACTGCTGTATTAGCTAATCCTAAGCCTATAACCATAATAACTGGTCCTACTACAACCGGAGGAAGCAGCTTCATAATCCAATTGATTCCTGTTCCTTTTATAATCAAAGCAACGATTCCATACACAAGTCCGGCTAAGAAACAGCCAACCATCGTTTCTTCAGGTCCAAACGAAGCTTTTGCGAAAATGATTGGCGTGATGAACGCGAACGATGAACCAAGGTAAGAAGGAATTTGACCTCTTGTAATGAGCAGGAAAGCAAGCGTTCCTACCCCGCTTGAAATCAAAGCAATTGCCGGGCTGAATCCGACCAGGAAAGGCACTAACACCGTCGATCCAAACATTGCAAACAAATGCTGCAGACTCAATGTTAACCAATTTACTGCTTTTGGTTTATCATGTATATCAAGTACAAAATCTCGTTGTTGACTCATATGTTTTTCCTCCTATCACTATAAAAAAACCTCTTTACGCAGAGGCAAAGAGGTTTTCAGCATACAAGGAAGACGCTATACCGCAGTATAGTTTTCCTTGTATAGTGACCCCCCTTTTGCAGCCTCACGGGACTACCATTTAAAAGGGTATATAATTTATTTTTCGTAAATAGACACGTGGTCTTTTTCGTCTACTTCCATTAAATGCACCGCAATTTTTTCACTTTTAGCTGTCGGTACGTTTTTGCCAACATAGTCTGCTCGAATCGGCAGCTCGCGGTGCCCTCTATCCACTAAAACAGCCAGCTGAATGAGTTCAGGTCGGCCGATATCAATCAGTGCATCAAGTGCTGCTCGAACCGTACGGCCCGTATATAACACATCGTCTACTAAGATGACGTTCTTATTTGCAATATCTGTCGGAATATCTGATCCTTTTACGAGAGGTTCGTCATTGCTTGTCACTTTCGATAAATCATCTCGGTAAAGCGTGATGTCTAGTTCTCCGACTGGCAATGTGTTTCCTTCAATTTGTGCAATTCGTTCTGCTAAACGTTTTGCGATATAAATACCTCGCGTTTTAATCCCCACTAGCACACAATTTTCGATTCCTTTATTCTTTTCAATAATCTCATGTGCAATTCGAGTTAAAGCGCGGCGGATAGCCTGTTCGTCAAGGACGGTAGCTTTTACGTTCACTGTTTTTCACCTCAAGTTGTTGACATAAAAAAATCCTCTTGCCTTGAGGCAAGAGGATTTGGTTTTAGATATATTTCTTCAAAAAGGCTATAAGTATGCCTTTTCTGCACCGTTTCCTTCTCAGCCTCTCTGGACTGTTCTTAAAGGTTCTTATTAAGTTAATACAAGTATGCCATCACTTATGACAGTTGTCAACTTCTTTTTTCAATAAGCTCGAGCATCTCATTAAACTCTTTTGGAGCCGGTGCTTCAAATTCCATATATTCATTTGTACGAGGGTGAATAAAGCCTAATACACCTGCATGAAGCGCTTGTCCGTCAATCGGAAGCGTTTTTTTCGGTCCGTACTTCGGATCCCCGGCAAGCGGAAAGCCAATATACTTCATGTGAACGCGAATTTGGTGTGTTCGCCCCGTTTCTAGCTTACATTCGACAAGTGAAAAATCTTTAAAACGCTGTAATACAGTAAAGTGCGTCACTGCATCACGACTGTTTTCATCAGTGACCGTCATGCTTTGACGATCTTGCTTATCTCGGCCGATTGGCGCATCAATTGTACCGTGATCGTGCGCAATTACTCCGTGAACGATAGCTTTATAGCGGCGCGTCACTGTTTTAGCTACAAGCTGACTAACTAGTGATTCATGAGCTAAATCATTTTTTGCAACCATAAGTAAACCGGACGTATCTTTATCAATTCGATGAACGATACCAGGGCGCATAACGCCGTTAATACCGGATAAATCTTTACAGTGAGCCATTAAGCCGTTTACAAGCGTGCCGCTATGATGACCTGGAGCTGGATGTACAACCATGCCGCGAGGTTTATTTACAACAAGCACATCTTGATCTTCATAATAAATATCTAAATCCATTTCTTCCGCTACCACATCAAGCTCCTCTAGTTCCGGCACTTCAATAATAATAGCGTCTCCTGTTTTACATTTATAGTTTCCTTTAACGGTTTTATCATTCACTTTTGCATGACCTTCTTTGATCCACTGCTGCACTTGTGAACGTGACCATTCTGCATTTACAGTCGAAAGTACTTTATCAATACGTTCTCCCGCTTGTTCTTCATTTATAACTGTTTCAATTACATTCATTCTTTGTGCTCCTTCTTCATTTTCCCTTCAAACAGCGTCATAATAAACATGATGATTACTCCGACGACAAGTGCCGAATCAGCTACGTTAAAAATCGGAAAATCATACGTAAAGATGTATGTATTTACGAAATCAACTACTTCTTTACGGACCACTCGATCAATAAAGTTTCCAATGGCGCCGCCTAACATTAATGCTAGCGCAATACCGAACCATTTATCTTGTTTTTTGAGCTTTTGAATATAAATTATTAAACCGACTACCACAACCACCGTAATGAGATAAAAGAACCACATCTGTCCTTGTAGAATACCCCACGCGGCTCCTCTGTTACGATGAGAGGTAATGTAAAGAAAGTTTTCAATTACGGTAATGCTTTGTCCATAATACATTTCTTTTACAATCATCCATTTTGTTACCTGATCAATAAGTATAACAGCTAAAGCGATAAGATAATAAAACACAAACGTTTTCCTCCCGCAATAAAATCAAACGAATCCATACTAAAGCATTTTAGCACATAATTCATTTTTTTTCTCGCTTCTCACCAGAAAACAAATAAATCTTCGTTTGTGCGGGCCGTCGGCATTACTTTTAATTTATGAATAGACATCACTTCGCCAGTTAGTTCATCAATTCCAAACGCACCAACGTCAAGCTTTGCTAGCGCGTGTTCTACATCTTTTAAATCGGCTTTAATCATTTCTATTACGTAACGTTCCTTTTCATCTATATAACCAGATTGTTCTGTAGCATATCTCAATAGGCGATCTTGTAATTCTTCTTTGATAAGAGCTAATTCCTGTCCAATGGAAAGATAATTTTCATACATGCAAACGCCTCCTGTGCTGATAAGATGAAGTATTAATGATGTTAGGTTTACCGAGTTTTCCATCGAATCTACAACACAAGTTTTTCCTAAGGCTTTGAATGCTTTATACCATTGTATTTGGGAATTTCGTACAGCAAAAAACACGCCCAAAAAGGACGTGCTTTTGTTCATTACTGCTGAACGTAGTGATTTTTCACAACATCCGCACAGCGTGTACATAAAGTTGGGTGATCTTGATCTTCGCCAACTGTTGGTGATACTACCCAGCAGCGCTCACACTTCTCACCTTCTGCTTTACTTACAACAATTGAAGCATAGCTGAATTTTTGTGCTTCAGCAGGCGCTTCACCTTCTGCTACTTCAAGATCTGAAACGATGAAGAGTTGACCTACATTTTCAGAAATAGAGGCTAACAGCTCTTTCGTATCTGCTGTTGGATACAGCGTTAATTTTGCTTCTAAAGACTTACCGATTACTTTTTCATTACGAGCTTGTTCTAGCGCTTTTAAGACTTCATCGCGAAGCTCCATGAACGCATCCCATTTCTCTACTAATTGATCTGCTCCTTCAATTTCTTGAACCTCTGGCATATCAACTAGCTGCGCGCTTTCTTCCGTTACGTTCGGAATGTGAACCCATACTTCGTCTGCTGTATGAGAAAGAATTGGAGACACTAATTTCGTTAACGATAATAACGTTTCATAAAGAACCGTTTGAATGCTGCGACGCTCTACATTATTTTCTGCTTCAATGTACAATACATCTTTTGCAAAGTCTAAGTAGAATGAACTCATATCAATTGTACAGAAATTATGCACTGCGTGATAAATGCTTGAGAATTCATATGAATCATAAGATTTTTTCACTTTATCAATTAATTTGTTCAGCTTCACAAGCATGTAGCGATCTACTTCACGAAGGTCTTCAACGGCTACAGCGTCAGTTGTTGGATTAAAATCCGCTAGGTTTCCTAGTAAGAAACGGAACGTGTTGCGGATTTTACGGTATACTTCTGCTACTTGTTTTAAAATGTTATCAGATACACGAACATCCGCTTGGTAATCTACAGAAGCTACCCATAGACGTAAAATATCCGCACCTAGTTGTTTCATTACTTTTTCTGGAATTACAACATTCCCTAATGACTTACTCATTTTGCGACCTTCACCGTCTAAAGCAAATCCGTGGCTAAGTACGCCTTTATAAGGTGCTTCACCTGTTACAGCTACACTTGTAGAAAGACTTGAATTAAACCAGCCGCGGTATTGGTCAGAACCTTCTAAATACAAATCAGCCGGACGCTGTAAGTCTTCACGCTCTTCAAGAACAGCTTGATGTGAAGAACCAGAGTCAAACCATACGTCCATGATGTCTGTTTCTTTTGTGAAACGGCCATTTGGGCTTCCTTCATGAGTAAAGCCTTCTGGAAGCAAGTCTTTTGCTTCACGCTCAAACCATACGTTTGATCCATGTTCTCTAAATAGATTTGATACGTGCTCAATTGTCTCGTCCGTAATGATTGGCTCATCATTTTCAGCATAAAATACTGGAATCGGAACGCCCCATGCACGTTGACGAGAAATACACCAGTCTCCGCGGTCACGCACCATGTTATAAAGTCGAGTTTCACCCCAAGTAGGCACCCATTCTGTTTTTTCTACTGCTTTTAATAAATCTTCACGGAAATCTTTAATAGACGCAAACCACTGTGCTGTTGCACGGAAAATTGTTGGTTTCTTCGTACGCCAGTCATGTGGATATGAGTGGGTAATGAAACTTAATTTTAACAGCGCGCCTTCTTCTTCTAGTTTGTCTGTAATCGGCTTATTCGCTTTATCATAGAATAATCCTTCAAATCCTGGTGCTTCATTCGTCATATGACCCTTACTATCAACTGGACAAAGAACTTCCAAACCGTATTTTTGACCAACGATAAAGTCGTCTTCCCCGTGTCCCGGTGCTGTATGAACACAGCCAGTACCAGCATCAGTCGTTACGTGATCGCCAAGAACAACTAAAGAATCGCGCTTGTAGATTGGATGTTCAGCTACCACGCGTTCAAGTTCTGAACCTTTTACTGTACGAAGTGTCTTATAGTCAGCCCATTCAATTTCTTTAGCAACTGTTTCAATAAGTTCAGTTGCTACCACATATTTTGCTCCATCTGCTTCAACTACGCTGTACTGAAGCTCGGGATTGACAGCAATCCCTTGGTTAGCTGGCATTGTCCATGGTGTTGTCGTCCAAATGATGAATTTTTCATCTTGTTCAAGCACGCCTTTACCATCTTTCACATTAAACGCTACGTAAATAGAAGCTGAACGCTTGTCATAGTATTCAATTTCCGCTTCTGCTAAAGCAGATTCACTTGAAGGAGACCAGTATACAGGTTTTAATCCTTTGTAGATATAGCCTTTTTTCGCCATATCGCCAAATACTTTGATTTGCTGCGCTTCGTACTGTGGCTGAAGCGTTACATATGGATTATCCCAATCTCCGCGTACGCCTAAACGCTTGAACTGCTCACGCTGGCCGTTTACTTGTTCCCAAGCATACTGTTCGCAAAGCTTACGGAATTCAGCTACTGTCATTTCTTTGCGGTTTACTTTTTTATTTTTTGTTAAAGCCGTTTCAATTGGCAAGCCGTGTGTATCCCAGCCTGGCACATAAGGTGCGCAGAAGCCTGACATCGACTTATAGCGAACGATAAAATCTTTTAAAATTTTATTTAAGGCATGTCCCATGTGAATATCGCCATTGGCATATGGAGGTCCATCATGCAGGACGAATAGCGGGCGGCCTTCCGTACGTTTTTGTACTTTTTCATAAATATTCATTTCAGCCCACTGTTCTTGCATTTTAGGCTCGCGGTTCGGTAAATTTCCACGCATCGGAAATTCAGTTTTTGGCATCAATAATGTATCTTTATATTCCATGTTTTACCCTCCAAAAAAAAACGTAAATTTCATATCTTTTTGCACCATAACAAAAAGACCTCCTCATCCCAAAAAGGGACGAGAAGGCCTCCCGCGGTACCACCCTAGTAGATTTGCTGCACGCAAATCCTCTTTGCATTCGTAACGTGAATAAACCGCCACTGCTTACTATCATCATTTCAGCAATGGTACTCTAGGGTGATTTTCACTTTTTTGTTTGTTATCGAGCTCGCACCATCCTCGATTCGCTTTGACAAACTAAAAAAGCTACTGTCCCTGTCTCCGTACTGTTTGATATGAAATTTCATCTGTTACCAAATTATATGACAACAAAACGTGAGAAGTCAAGATGATGTCTTGACTAGTCAATTTTTTCTTCTAGCGCTGGCATCTCATAATCCATCAACTGATCCCAGTCATCGCTGTTTAACATTTCAAGCTGTGCTTCAATTAACATTTTGAAACGAGTTCTAAATACTTTAGACTGCTTTTTCGTCTCCTCAATGTCCATCGCAATTTTACGAGACTTAGACAGTGCTTCATTAATAATACGGTCCGCATTTTTTTCTGCTTCTTTTATAATGAGCTTCGCTTCTTTTTCAGCGTTTCGCTTTACATCTTCCGCTGCTTCTTGAGCAATTAAAATTGATTTATTTAACGTTTCTTCGATGTTAGTAAAATGTCCAAGACGATCTGTTAATTCAGATACCCTTCCTTCTAACTCCTTTTTATCACGCATTACCAGCTCATAGTCTTTAATTACTTGGTCAAGAAACTCATTTACTTCATCTTCATCATATCCGCGAAACCCGCGATTAAACTCTTTGTTATGAATATCCAAAGGGGTTAAAGGCATCTAGGCCACCTCCGTGTTGTCTCATTACATCATTAGTAATGGTTTATTCGACATATTTTTAAAATTTCCTGCTAGTAGATTTCTTTATTTCTGCTTCCCTACAACAATTCGCCATTTTTCTTTTTTGGTTTTGCCTTCAAGTGAAACGATACGACTTCTGCCGTGGCCACGAAGCGACAAAATATCACCTTCATGACATTCAAAAGAAGGCTGTTCAATGACTTTAAAATTTACTTTTACCGCTCCATTTGCAATAAACGGCTGGACTTTTTGTCTTGATAGATTGTGAATGGTCGACAGCAAAACATCAAGCCTCATTGAAGAAACTGTATAAACGTGTTCAATCAGCTCTTCTTTTACCACATGCAGCTGCTCTCTTTGAATAGAAGAAAGTGAAACTTTGGCTTTTCCAATTGATGTTAAATTCATCTCAATATAAGAAGAAATTTCCTCTGCAGCTACAAGCTGAATATCGTCTCCCGCGACCAAAATATCGCCAAATTTTGAACGGCGCAGTCCTAAGGACATCGCCGAACCAAGAACTTGAGGATGTTCAATCGTCACAAACTTTTTAGGATAATTCAATTCGTACATATGCAACTGAAAATCTTCGCTTTCAGGCACATAGTAATCCGGATATAGCAGCGCACGCTTGCGTTCAGCAAACGGTTGTCCACCATCAAATGAAACTTGAACCTCTCCTTCAGTCCCAACAATAGCCGTCACAATCTGCTGCTCTCTTGGATCTAAAAAGTCCGTTAATTTTGGGCTGTATTGATGTAGGACATCTTCTTTCCACTGAAGAACTTGATCAATAAACCCATGTTCTTCTTGCCTAAAATGTTCATAAATAGACATATTATTACTCCTACTATTGGTATGTAAAAAAGGAATCCAGCGATTCCTTTTTTAAATAAACCCCATCACATTATTAAGTGAATACACGCCTCTTTCCGCAAATCGTAGTAAAAAGATTGCAACAAGAGGTGAAATATCAATCATGCCAATAGGCGGAATGATTTTACGAAAAGGCTCTAAGTAAGGCTCGCAAATACTGCCAAGCAGCTGACCAAACTTAGAGGCTCTTACATCGGGTACCCAAGACATCAAAATGTAAATAATCAGTGCCCATGAGTAAAGCCCAATCAATTTTGCGAGAATCCCAAAAACGATGTCCAAAAACTACCACCTCTTTACGTTTGTTGTATCGTGTTCTCCCATCATATCTGAAATGCTTCCGCTTACGTCTACATTATCAGGTGTACATAAAAAGATGTCGGTTCCAATTTTTTGAATGTCCCCGCCTAAAGCATAAACTGTACCACTTAAAAAGTCGACAATTCTCACTGCTTGATCTCGTTGAATGCGCTGTAAATTAACAACTACGACTTTACGATTTTTTAAATGATCCGTAATTTCTTGTGCTTCGGCATAGACGCGAGGTTCGCAAAGCATCATTTTTGATGATTTTTGAACGCTTTGTAAGCTAATCACGTTTTGCTGCTGATTCGGCTGCTGACTAGCTTTCACTGCTGGTCTCGACTGCTGTACAGGCTCTTCTACCGACTCTTCTTGTTCGTAATGTTCTTCTACATATTCAGTATCGTCATCAAGAGCAAAGAAACTTCTAAAGCGATTTTTCATACTCATCTTGAATTACACCTCCTTAACGTTCATTCCCAACTAACGTGGTTCCTAGTCGAATGAATGTTGCTCCTTCTTCAATTGCAATTGCATAATCGTTTGACATTCCCATTGATAGCTCCGTACACGGTGCATATTGCAAGTTTAGTTCTTGTATACGACTCTGCAATTTTTTTAGACCTTGAAAACAGCTGCGAAGCAAGGACTCGTCATCTGTGTGAGGAGCCATGGTCATTAATCCAACTACTTGGATATTTGTAAATGTTTCAAGAGATTGAATAAATGGAATTACCTCTTCTACAGCAAGGCCATGCTTTGATTGTTCTTCGGCAACATTAACTTGTACAAAACATTTTATACGATGTCCTGCACGTTTATCAATTTCTTTTGCTAAAGATAATCGGTCTAGTGAATGAATATAGTCAACTTTATCAATCACATGTTTTACTTTTCTTGTTTGTAAGCTTCCGATAAAATGCCAGGTCGCTTTCTCACCGATTGATTCATACTTTTCTAGAAGACCTTCATCCCTGTTTTCTCCAAGATGTAAAATGCCTGCATCCACTGCTTCTGCTGCTCGTTTTGTGGAAACATATTTTGTTACAGCAATCAGCTCTACATCTTCTCGATTTCGATTAACTTTTTTACATGCTTCAGCAATTGTTTGTTGAACTGCTTCTAGATTTTCACTTACGCTAGCTGTCACTATGTAATTACTCCTCCTTAAAGCCTATGAAGTTAAACATGCGTCCTGTTTTCCCTTGGTCGCGGCGATGTGAGAAGAACAGGTCATCTTCACAGCTTGTACAATACGACGATGTTAAAATTCGTTCCGGCAATACGCCTGCGTTTTGAATCAGCAGCTTATTGACTTTTTTTAAATTAAGCGCGTATTGTCCAGGGCTTACTTCTTGATATCCATTTTGGCCAACTACTTCGTTTACTTGTGTAATGACGCGGTTATCGACAACATAACAGCAATCTTCAATCGAAGGGCCAATCGCCACGTAAATATCTTCAACCGGAACATTTTCTTGCTCTACCCACCGCCGAATCATATTTTTTGCAATATCTTTTACTGTTCCCTTCCACCCAGCATGAGCAAGACCAACTAAATGGTGATCAGGCGCATAGAAGTACAGCGGAACGCAATCTGCATAACATAAAGCTAACAAAATATCAGATTCATTTGTATAAATGCCATCCGCTGCTTTTATGCCCTCTTCATACTTGTAGAGTCCTTTTGTACAGTCGGCTTTTGTTACTTTTTGAACAGTTGCTTCATGTACTTGTTCAGCACATACAAAGCTTTCAAAAGACATGTCTAGTTCGGCTGCTAAAATTTTTCTATTTGTAATAACATCTTCTACGTTATCGTTTACGTGAAGCCCTAGGTTAAAAGAAGCAAATGGAGGTTTACTCACGCCACCATTTTTTGTGGTGAAACCAACAACAAGCATATCATTCTTTTCTACCCAAGGGCTCAGCCACATAAACGACTCGTGATGGCTTTTTTTTAATGGCTCAGGATTCATGTATGTGACACATCCCTTGTTTCATTTATTCTCACATATTGTACCACAGATTGCTAGGTGCTGTTGACAAAAAACTAATTCTCTTCAGGCTGAAATGCGTCTTTATAACGTACTAAAATGACATCGGAACCAATTTTCACAATATTTTTCCACGGAATCACAATTTCATCATCTTTTCCAAAGAAGCCCAATACACGAGAGCCTCCGATAATGACGGCCTGTATTTTTCCCGTTGTTAAGTCAATATCAATATCCCCTACATTTCCAAGTTTTTTGCCATCAGCTACATTCACTACATCTTTCAGCTGAAACTCTGAAATCTTTAACATGCTCTCTCCTCCTATAGCCAACTTTATTCCTTAGCCTATATATATTTTCAAATTTTCATTTCATGAAGGAAAAGCTTATTTTTTCTCTGCCATTCTCTTTCTATAAGCATTTTGTTCACTAATTACACAGTTTTTCATCAAGAGACATTCTCAACAAGCAGCGAGAAGTCCTCATAGCAATAGGAAATCTAACATGAATATCTTTTGGTCATATATTCATTGATACATACAAAATAAGCACCGTGTCCGTTTTTATAGACACGATGCTTATTAAGTTGAACATCAAATAAAGTGAATGGTATTGATTGTATGAACACGGGCAGCTGCCAGTTTAGAGAGCTTTTGTTAACTTTGAATATTTTTATTCATCTGTTTAATAGCAGCTTTTTCTAAACGAGAAACCTGCGCTTGAGAAATACCAATTTCTTCAGCCACTTCCATCTGTGTTTTACCTTGGAAGAAGCGCTTTCGTAAAATTAGTTTTTCTCGCTCGTTCAATCTTCTCATACCTTCTTGCAAAGCAATTTCTTCAATCCAAGTTGAATCACGGTTGCGTTCATCGCTTAGCTGATCCATCACATAGATTGGGTCTCCGCCATCATTGTAAATAGGTTCAAATAAAGAAACCGGATCTTGGATAGCATCTAAAGCAAACACAATTTCTTCATGCGGTACTTCTAGGACTTTTGAAATTTCCTCAGCTGTAGGTTCCTTGGATGTTTCACTCATAAGCCTTTCACGAACTTGAAGAGCTTTATAAGCAATATCACGAAGGGAACGAGAAACACGGATTGGATTATTGTCACGTAAATAGCGGCGAATTTCCCCTATAATCATTGGGACAGCATATGTAGAAAACTTCACGTTTTGACTTAAATCAAAATTGTCAATGGATTTCATTAATCCAATACATCCAACCTGAAATAAGTCGTCAACAAATTCTCCACGATTGTTAAAACGTTGGATCACGCTGAGTACGAGACGTAAATTTCCGCTTACTAGCTTTTCTCTTGCTGTTCCATCTCCAGCCTGCATTTGTTTAAACAACTTTCGCATTTCTTCATTTTTTAATACGGGAAGTTTCGAAGTATCTACTCCACAAATTTCTACTTTATTTCTTGTCAACTCTTTCCCTCCTAACAGGAGATGATGTTCTGAATTCAGTATCTCCTCAGAAGGAAAAAATATGCACTTTTACAATTCTGACAATTCCACGCTAAAAAAGCTGATTGTATAAGATGCTTCTCAGCCCTTATACAATCAGCTTTTTTACTTAAACCATTTTATTAAATTCTTTTCGCAGCCGTTTAATAATTCGTTTTTCGAGCCTTGAAATATAAGACTGAGAAATGCCTAGCATATCAGCTACATCTTTTTGCGTTTTTTCTTCTCCGCCGGCTAGCCCAAAGCGCAGCTCCATAATTTGCTTTTCGCGATCATTTAATTGGTGCAGTGCTTTCAACAAAAGTTTTCGATCTACATTGGCTTCCAGGTCTTTTGTGATAATATCTTCTTCGGTTCCCATCACGTCAGACAATAACAGTTCGTTTCCATCCCAATCAATATTTAACGGCTCATCAAATGAAACTTCAGATCGAATTTTATTGTTGCGGCGCAAATACATTAAAATTTCATTTTCAATACAGCGAGAGGCGTACGTCGCTAGCTTAATTTTCTTTTCAGGATTAAACGTGTTTACTGCTTTAATTAAACCGATGGTGCCGATGCTAATTAAATCCTCAATATTGATTCCCGTATTTTCAAACTTGCGGGCAATATAAACAACCAGTCGCAAATTACGCTCAATCAACAGTGAACGTGCTGCTTCATCTCCTGATGGGAGTTTTTTCAGGAGCACTTCTTCTTCATCTTTTGTCAGCGGCGGTGGAAGAGCTTCACTTCCTCCTATATAGTACACTTCATCTGTTTTTAGCTTAAGTTTAATTAATAATTTGTACCACCATAATTGAAATCGAATTCGATATGTAGCCATTCTGTATCCTCCTTTATTTGTTCACACCTTTTACGATGCGGAACTTACTTCTCCAATAACAATGAGCTTCGGATGAACAATACATTCATATTGCTTCTCCACTGAAAGCGTTGTATGACTAATACCTACTAATACTTTAGTGACTTCAATCGTATTGGACTGATGCACCAGCCTTACCATATCTGGCTTTAGAGCAAGAAGCAGCTGATTGGCTTGGCCCACGCTTCGATAAGGGACAAAGCGGACTTTTGAATACCACTCTTGATCAATATCTTCGCTGTGTGAAAAGGATTGGACATTTTTGCTTAATTCCATTAAGCCTTCAGGCAATATTTCTTTTAAAGAATCTGCTGTAACAATCATAACCGGGGTTTTCGTCAGCGGATCTACAAGCTGATTCCCACTATCAATAAGTCCTTTCATCGACAGCGTCTGTTCGTTTAAAATAACTTCTACATCTACCAGCTGATCAAATGTAATATTTTTCATTCGCAAATCATCAACTCGTGCTTTTGAAAAATAAGATAATAGCGGAAAACCAATAAGAACAAATATCCAGCTAATAGGATCACCAAACTGTGGAGATTTCGTATCAACCATTTGATTAAGAACAAGGAACTGATCTTGAAATAAAAAGTGAACGCCCATTAACCCTCCACCCACAACAAAGGTTGCAAAATAAAACGTTAATAAATTCTCAAAGAAAAAGCGCAGTCGTTTATAACCAAACGCCATCAATACCATAAAAAACGAGAATAAAATTTTAATAGCAGGATGAACCATAAGATGAGAAAAAGGTGTAAACATAAGAAGGACAATCAATGAACCGATAAAGCCGCCAAGCAAAAGCCGCCACCACTTGTAATTCCGTTTAAGTACAACAGCACATAACATTAGTAAGATCGTATCTAACCCAAAATTCAGCATCCATATTAAATCTAAATAGATTGGCAATGTTTATAACCTCTCCATTCTTTCTGAATTTTTCTGTTAAAAATTAGTATATAGTACATCCTATTAGAAAGTCTGTCAGTTCATGCCGAGAAACAAGCAGTATTTTTGAGGAAATCATTCGATATTTGTCACACCACTTTTAGAAAGAAAACACAAACCCTTTGAAGGCGTCATATTGACCATGTCGAATGTTTTTTATACTCTTTTTGAGTTTTCTAGATTCATTGCATAAAAAAAGACCTCTGTATAAAACAGAGGTCTTGGCTTTTTATTTTCTTAGCGTCTACGATTACGGTTTCGTAAGAATGTTGGAATATCTAGCGCATCTTCAGACTGCGGCTGAGATGGACGCGTATATTCTTGCTGTACAGGTTCTTCACGCTTTACTTCACGCTTCGGCTGTGGAGCCGGTTGCTGTGTCGATTGCTGCATGCGATTCGCCGATAACGAAGGACGACCTGGTTTTGGCTGTGATAAATCTTGGTCACTAAAGCCAGTTGCAATAACTGTAACAACAATCTCATCTTTTAGGTTTTCGTTAATAACAGATCCAAAGATCATGTTCACTTCTTGGTCAGAAGCCGAAGCAACGATATCTGCAGCTTCTTGTACTTCGTAAAGACTTAGGTTTGTACCGCCTGTGATATTCATTAACACACCTTGAGCTCCATCGATAGATGTTTCAAGAAGTGGACTTGAAATAGCTTTTTTAGCTGCTTCAGCAGCGCGGTTTTCACCAGTCGCAATACCGATACCCATAAGTGCAGATCCTTTGTTAGACATAATTGTTTTCACGTCAGCGAAGTCTAAGTTAATTAATCCAGGAACTGCGATTAAATCTGAAATACCTTGCACACCTTGTCGTAATACGTTATCAGCTTCACGGAACGCTTCTAGCATTGGCGTGTTTTTATCAACGATTTCTAATAAGCGATCATTTGGAATAACAATCAGCGTATCCACTGCTTCTTTCATTGACGCGATGCCGCCTGCCGCTTGAGTAGAACGCTTACGGCCTTCAAACGTAAACGGACGAGTAACAACACCTACCGTTAGTGCTCCTAGCTCACGAGCAATTTGGGCAATGACTGGAGCTGCACCAGTTCCAGTTCCTCCACCCATACCAGCTGTTACGAAAACCATGTCTGCACCTTTTAGTGCTTCTTGGATTTGTTCCTTACTTTCTTCAGCTGCTTTTTTACCAACTTCCGGATTAGCACCTGCACCTAATCCTCTTGTTAATTTAGCGCCGATTTGCATTTTTGTTTCAGCTTTTGATAAATTTAATGCCTGTGCATCTGTATTAACTGCAATAAATTCTACACCTTGGACGCCATGTTCAATCATTCGGTTAACCGCGTTGTTACCGCCGCCTCCGACACCGATTACTTTAATCGTCGCTAATTGGTCTACACTTGTATCAAACTCCAACATGATAGTTCCTCCTAATTCTTCGAAATTACCAATCCGTAACGTTAATCAAAGAAGTATCCAAAAAACTTCTTCATTAAATTTTGGTCATTTTTCTTTTTCGGCTGCTCAGCTGATTGTTGCGGCTGCTGTGGTTTCGGGCTAGGTTTGATCATTTCTTGCTCAATCGGCTCTTCTTCCACAACTGGCGCTCCAATTTCCCGGCCTTGTATTTTAGCATTTTTGTATGCAAATTTTATTAATCCTACGCCTGTTGTATAATGCGGCTCACGTACTCCAATATAATCAGGCACTGCTATGCGCACGTTATTCTTTAAAATCACTTGAGCTAGCTCAAGAATACCAGGCATCGCTACTACTCCGCCTGTTAGAACAAATCCTCCTGGAATATCTTTGTATCCTAGGCGGTTTACCTCCTGCGTAATCATATCTAAAATCTCTTCTAATCTAGCTTCAATAATATCAGAGATTTCGAGCTGATTAAACTGCTGATGCTGATCGCTTCCAATGATCGGTACACTAAATACTTCTTCTTCAGAAGCATGATCGTAGAAAGCATGTCCATGCTTTATCTTAATATTTTCCGCATCTTCAGTCGATGTGCGAAGGCCAATCGATAAATCTTTGGTAATGTGCTCTCCGCCAACAGCTAGTACATTTGTTACTTTCAAATGTCCTTGGTCAAAGATCGCAACCGTTGTTGAACCCCCACCGATATCTACCAGTGCGACACCTAAGTTTTTTTCATCACGAGATAATGCAATTGAACCAGCGGCTAGAGGCTGTAAACAAATATCACTGATTTCTAAACCAGCTCTTTCTACACAGCGTAATAAGTTATGTAAAACCGTTCTAGATCCCGTTATGATTGTGCCTTCCATTTCTAAACGTACCCCAATCATACCTCTAGGATCGTTAATACCTTCTAAGCCATCTACAATAAATTGCTTTGGAATAACATCAATGATTTCACGATCTGGCGGGATAGACATGACTTGAGCAGCATCAATTACTCGATGAATATCTTCGTTTGTAATTTCACGATTTTCGCTTGACACGGCTACTACTCCGTGACAATCCTGTAAAAATACATGATTTCCGCTTATGCCCACTACAACCTTTTTAATTGTAATGCCTACCATTCGTTCAGCTTGTTCTACTGCTTTTCTAATAGATTGAACTGTTGCATCTATATCAACGATAGAACCTTTTTTTAGTCCGTGTGATTTAACATTCCCTACACCAATGATATTCAATGAATCGTTACTCATCTCTCCGATGATTACTTTCACACTGGATGTACCGATGTCTAAACTAACGTATATTTCATTGCTGTTCATTCTTTGGCACCTCCTTTTTCTTTCTGCACATGTCATCTTAATAAATTAAGAAGAACAACAATATTAATTTTTTATTATATGAAAATATTCAACAAATACATCTGTTTCCCTTTTGTAAAATCAATTTTTTTCAAGTTTTTCACAGACTTTATCTCTTTCAAAGAACAAAACGTTCTGGTTTTGACTTTTTTTTAGATTTAAGCCTCAAATTCACTGAAAAAAGCTATTTAACTACAAGTCTACACTAAGATGTACACTGAGAAAAGCGAAACTTACCTAGAACAAATATTACATTTCCATTTCACAGCACCGGAGAAGAAAATCATATGTATGCAGAATACTTGCATGTGATTATACAATGTACAAGGGCTAGTTTGCCAGTCTCAACTCATCTATTTCCTTTAATTAACACTTATAAAAAATAATTACTGCTTGCTCTTTTTATAAGGTTTAAATGCATATCCTTCTTCTAAATCAATAATACCTTTTTGATCATCACTCAATTTACTTGCAATAGCTGGGTAATGAACAATTTTATCAGAGAAGTTGCTAATTTTCCCGCTTACTTCACGCGTATCATTCATAAACACCTCGATGTGAAGAGGTTCTGATTTTGTCGGCGCATAGTAAATCTCAGAAATAGCCCCTTTTATGCTCTTAGGCGTTTTAGCTAATTCTTGAACCATGCTTTGTATAGCGTCTCCGTCTTTCCAGTCAATTAGCAACGGAGCGTCGGATGACACTTTCTTAGCACTTACTTCTTTTAAAACTTTTCCATTTTCATTCACAGGGAAATATTTATTCCCCGAGGTTACATATGCAATTCTTGCGTACTCTTTTACGTCGATTACAACCTTATTAGGAAATGTTTTATGAATGACAGCTTCCTTTACCTCAGGGTTTTTTTCGACTTTTTCTTGAATTTGATCAGCGTCAGCTTTCCAGTAGCTGGTTTTTTTGGACAGACCACTCGCTTTGACAATATCCTTATCACTTACATGTTTATTCCCTTGTACTTCAATGTTAGAAACATTACTCAGAGAAGATTGAGAATATACAATAAATAAAATAAGGATGAAAAAGAGTGATAAATACAAAATAAGCCGTCTATTTGCTTTTTGCTTTCGCTGTTCTTGCAGCTTCGGTACACGATCTTCTAAAACAATTAACTTACCTTTTTCCATTTTTTTCACCCTTATCCATTTGAGAAAATAAACGAGGACTTACCATCTATTTATTTCCAATCTTTGCTTCATGAGAATATCCCCATTATAGCATAGAATAAACACATAAAAGCTACCTTTTCACGCATAGCCATACAGCGAAGGGCTGAGTAATTAGCGACCGATAATCTCAACTTCTGTATGAATATCAATATCGAATTTCTCTTTAATTGTTTTCTTAACATGAGCAATTAAATTCAGCACGTCTGAAGCCGTTGCATCTCCTGTATTGACAATGAAGTTCGCATGCTGTTCACTAATTTGCGCACCGCCTACTGAAAAACCTTTTAAGTTGGACTTTTCAATTAAGTCTCCTGCATAATTTGGAAGCGGATTTCTAAAAATACTTCCTGCACAAGGGAAATTCCAAGGCTGTGTTTCACGGCGATAGTCTTTATTTTTCTGCATGACCGCCACAATATCATCTTTCGTTCCCTTTTTCAAACGCAGCACAGCTTCTACACATACTCCAGGACGGTCTTTTTGTAGAATGGAATGACGATACGAAAATTGAAGCTCTTCATTTGTCAGCCACTCCAGAGTGCCATCTTCAAATAAAATCAGCGCTTTTTCGACTACATGAGACATATCAGAACCATGGGCACCTGCATTCATATAAACAGCGCCTCCCACAGATCCAGGAATTCCACTTGAAAACTCCAATCCAGACAGACCTTGTTTTGTAATAACTGTTGCAAGCTTGATGCTAGGGTATCCCCCACCTACAGTAACCGTCTCTCCATCTACTGTTAAATCATCTAATCCGGCTCCGAGCTTAATGACCACACCTTCAATTCCCTTATCAGAAACAAGAAGATTAGATCCTCGACCAATCGCTCTCCATTTCACGCCGTGTTTTTTAATCATATCCATTGTAACTTTTAAGTGATCAACAGAATCAGGTTCTACAAGCACATCTGCTGGACCACCAATTTTCATTGTTGTATGTTTTGCTAGCGGTTCATTTTCACGAACCTTTCCAATATTCGCTTCGACTAACTCTTTTACTAACGCTTCCATAAGAACCTCCTAAAACCCTCTTTGCTGTTATAAAACTTTCATGTCAATGCGCCCTTACTTCTAATGCATAAGAATAATAAGAACAGATTCATAACTAAGCAGCAGCACCTTGTAAGATACCTTTTTTCTACGAAGGCACTCTATTCTGTTGTCAATTTCATCATTTTTATTTATCGTATGACATTCACCCATAGAATGTACGTTCATCTGCTATATAAAGTAATTTTGATTGTTTTTTTATCGTTTTTCATTTAGAAGTTAAACACATGCTGACAGTCATAAAAAAACGCTACGCTCATAAGTGCACATACGTTCACCTACTCACTAAGATAAAACATTTAACCTTACACATCATACCATAGTTGGACTCAAAATTGGTTATCACAACATTACATTTTAAAAACATTTCATACAAAAATATCATCTATCTGTAAAAAATCGAAAATAAACCGCCAACAAAATCCGGCGTGCACTTGGATTTAAGATGACGGTTTACTTCAGTAGACCATTGCCTACTTGACATTATACAATTTTTTTCAATTAATAGCGAGAATATCTACTAACATTTAACAAAACTCCAACTGCTGCCAGCATGAGCGTCAGCGACGATCCGCCGTAACTTAAAAATGGAAGCGTAATTCCCGTAACAGGCATAAGACCTGTTACCACGCCTATATTGATCATGACTTGAATCGCAACCATTGAAATAATTCCTAAGGCTAAGAACGTTCCGTAAAGATCAGGTGCTCCCAGCGCTACTTTAATTCCTCTCCAAAGCAATAAGCTAAACAAAAGTAGAACAAGTGTTCCTCCGATGAAACCAAGCTCTTCTGCCAGAATAGCAAAAATAAAATCAGTTTGAGGTTCCGGCAGATAAAAGAACTTTTGTCTACTTTGCCCTAACCCTAATCCAAGCAATCCCCCCGGCCCAATTGCATAAAGAGATTGAATGATTTGAAACCCGCTTCCAAGCGGATCTTCCCAAGGATTTAAAAATGAGGTGATGCGTTTAATCC
Source organism: Priestia sp. SB1 (assembly GCF_038898415.1). NCBI lineage: Bacteria > Bacillati > Bacillota > Bacilli > Caryophanales > Bacillaceae > Priestia > Priestia sp. SB1. The sequence goes on from NZ_JBBJSS010000001.1 coordinate 414,489, forward strand.
GATAAGGAGCTGATAAAACAAGCCCTACAAAACCGGCAACGCCAAGCAACCCAAGACCTGCAAAGTGACTTACCTTTGCTCCTGAAACAAAAATCATGACTAAACAAGTTCCAACAAGCACCGTTCCAGTTCCTAAATCCGGCTGCATCATAATAATGCCAAACGGTAAGAAAACCAGTAATAACGCCGGTAACATTCCTTTTCTAAAGGATGTAATTTTCTTCTGGTTTTCTGATAAATATTTCGCTAAAAATATAATCATAGCAAACTTCATAAATTCTGAAGGCTGAATCGAAAACGCTCCAACTCCTATCCAACTTTGCGACCCATTCCGTACTAGCCCTACTCCCGGAATCAATACAAGTACCAGCATAACAAAGCAAATGATTACAATTGGCTTTGCCCACGTACGCCACATCCAATAATCAATATTCATGATGACAAACATCGCGCATACTCCAAGCCCTGCAAATAAGAGCTGGCGTTTAGCAAAGAAAAAAGAATCATTAAACTTGTATGTAGCCCATACCGCACTTGCACTGTATACCATGATAAGGCCGATGGTTAGCAAGGAAAGCGTAACGATTATGAGAAAAAAATCTGGGGTAGACCTTTTTGTCGACACTGTCACACACCTCTAAAAATAGATTAGGGCTAGTGTATTTTCTAGGTGTTTAGACAAGCCCTTATTTCAGTTTATGCACAGATTCAATAAAGATGTCACCACGTTCTTCAAAAGTTTTAAATTGATCCCAGCTTGCACAAGCAGGAGATAATAAAATAACATCTTCTTCATCTGAACAAGCATATGCTTCTGAAACTGCTTGTTTAACATTATCGACACGTTTTACAATTTGTATTCCCTCTTCTTTGGCTACGCGTTCAATTTTAGGAGCCGTTTCACCAAACGTAATAACAGCTTTCACATTTTTAAACTCTTCTTTTAAATCATCAAACTCATTGCCGCGATCGAGTCCGCCTGCAAGTAGAATCGTCGGCTGTGAAAAAGCGGAAAGAGCTACTTTTGTAGCAAGCATATTTGTAGCTTTAGAGTCATTATAAAACTTACGTTTGTTGATTGTCGTGACATATTGAACGCGGTGTTTAACACCAGCAAACGTTGTGAGCACGGAGTAGATAGCTTCATTTGAACAGCCGTACAGCTTCACAACGGATACAGCTGCTAAAATATTTTCTTGATTATGTTTGCCTGGCAGCACCACATCTTTTAACGACATCACTTCTTCATCTTTAAAGAAAATCGTTTCGTTTTTAATATACGCTCCTTCTGTCGTTTGAGCTGTAACAGAAAAAGGTACTTTTGTCGCTTTAATATTTGCACTAGCTTTCATCACTAGCTCATCATCCGCATTAATAACGGCAAAGTCTTCACTTGTTTGATTGTTAAAGAGATTTGCTTTCGCTTTAATATATTCCTCTTTTGTACCATGATAGTCTAAGTGAGCATCAAACAAATTCAATAATAAAGAGATTTTCGGACGGAATTTTTCAATTCCCATCAGCTGAAAAGAAGAAAGCTCCGTTACAATTACATTGTCCTTTGTTGCTTTTTGCGCCACTTCACAAGCTACTGTTCCAATATTTCCAGCAATCAACGGCTGCTTTTGATCTTCTTCTAACATTTTATAAATGAGCGTTGTTGTTGTTGTCTTCCCATTGCTTCCCGTAATTCCGATAAAAGGAGCTTCGCTAATTTCATAAGCTAATTCTACCTCTGTTAAAATCGGAATATGTCGCTTTAATGCTTCTTGCAATAGAACATTTGAATACGGAATCCCAGGGTTTTTTACAATAACGTCCGCTTTGTCTAAAAGCTCAAGCGGATGATGTCCACAGACAACTTCAATGCCCGTTTTTTCTAATTCCTGTGCTGCTGCGTTCTCTTCGTACGGTTTTTGATCATTAACGACTACTTTAGCACCAAGCTGTTTAACTAACTGAGCGGCTGCTAAACCGCTCTTGGCTAATCCTAAAATAAGTACTTGTTTACCTTGATACGTATTGACTGATTTCATTTAAATCCACACCTCGATATAAATTCCAAGCATTGCAAATAATAGTCCTACAGCCCAAAAAGTCATAACTACGCGCCATTCCGACCAGCCGCTTAGCTCGTAATGGTGATGAAGCGGGCTCATTTTAAACACACGTTTTCCTGTTGTTTTGAAAGATGCGACTTGAATAATAACAGATAATGTTTCAATAACAAACACACCACCGATAATAACAAGCAAGAATTCCATTTTCATTAAGACAGCCACCGTAGCGATAGCTCCTCCTAGCGCTAAAGAACCCGTATCTCCCATAAACACTTTTGCAGGATGGGCGTTAAAAACTAAAAATCCTAACACAGCTCCTACTACAGCAACTGAGAAAATAGATAGTTCAAACTGCTCTGCATTCCAGGCGAGAACTGCAAATGCACCAAAAGCAATCGCACTTGTACCAGATACAAGTCCGTCTAATCCATCCGTTAAGTTGACCGCGTTTGAAAAACCAACAAGCCAGATGATGAGGAAAACAACATAAAACCAACCTAAATCGATTGGGTCTTTAATTCCTGGAATCGTCACTTCAGTTGAAAACTCAAACTGTCTTGCAATAAAGTAAAAAATAATTGAAATGACAACCTGACCTAAAAACTTTTGTTTAGATGTTAATCCAAGGTTACGCTTTAACACTACTTTTATAAAATCATCTAAAAATCCTAATAAACCAAATCCGATTGTGACAAATAATAATAGAAACGTCTTATATGTAAGTTCTGCATATTGATTGACCATAATAAGAGTTGCCACAATAATAGATAATAAAATCATGATACCGCCCATTGTAGGTGTACCTGATTTTTTTTGGTGAGATTTCGGGCCTTCATCACGAATACTTTGACCAAACTTTAATCTTCTTAAGAAGGGAATAAAAATCGGCGACAATACAACCGTAATCAAAAAGGCTACGCCGATTGTCAATAAAATTGATTGTTCTAGCACGATGCCCCCTCCTTAACTTCCAACTCATTCCGACTCATTTTGTTCTCTACCCATTTCATTACTACTTTCGCTCCTCAATCATTTTGCGTGCTACTTCTCGATCGTCAAAATCGAATACTTTTTTACCAATAATTTGATAGGTCTCGTGCCCTTTTCCAGCAATGACAATAACATCATCTGCATGCGCTGTTTCCACTGCATAGCGAATAGCTTCTGCACGATCAGCAATCGTCACATAGTTATCTGTATCCAAACCTTCTTCCATATCTTTTAAAATAGCCAATGGATCTTCACTTCGTGGATTATCAGATGTCAAAATAGCTTGTGTACTGTATTCAGCTGCAATCCGAGCCATGATTGGTCGTTTTGTACGATCTCGATCTCCGCCACAACCAACAATAACATATATATTGCGTTTTGCGAATTCTTTTACAGTTTTTAACACGTTCTCTAAGCTGTCCGGCGTGTGGGCATAATCCACGATAACCGTAAAATCTTGCTGCGCATCAACCACTTCAAAACGCCCAGACACACCTTCTAACACTTTTATTTCCTCGACAATAACTGACAGAGGGAGACCAGATACTAAACATGCAGCCGTAGCCGCTAATACGTTGTAGACGCTAAATTTCCCAATAAGCTTCATTTCTACAGAAACCGTTTCTGTCGGTGTTGTCAAATCGAACGTTGTGCCGCTGTTTGTAATTTGAATATTCGTTGCACGAATATCACTTTCACGTTCAATACCATACGTAATCACTGTAGCAGCCGTGTTTTTAATATATTCCTCGGTTGCCGCATCATCGACATTAAGAACAGCAAATTTAGGACGAGTATGGTTATAAGCATTTCCTAACTGTGCAAATAGCAACCCTTTCGCACGACGATAATCTTCCATTGTATGATGATAGTCGAGGTGATCTTGCGTTAAGTTACTAAATACCGCCACGTCAAAGTCACACCCGTGTACGCGTCCTAAGTCAAGCGCGTGAGATGATACTTCCATCATCGCTACTTCTACATTCTCTTCCACCATTTGATTAAATGTTTTTTGAAGAGTCAGCGATTCAGGCGTTGTGTTTTTCACATCATAAGACGTATCACCAATACGAATTTCAATCGTTCCAATTAGACCCGTCTTTTTATGCTGTGATTTAAAGATATGCTCAATTAAATGTGTAATCGTTGTTTTTCCATTTGTGCCTGTTACACCAATTAAATGCATTTTTTGTGTGGGCTGATTGTAGAAAGCATCCGCCAGCACTGCCATTGCTCGCTTTGTACTCTTCACGCGTACAACGGGCACTTCTACATCCACAGGCTTTTCTGCTAAGATTGCTACTGCCCCTTTTTCCACAGCCATCTGTGCAAAGCTATGACCATCAACCGTATAGCCGTCTATACAAATGAACAATGCTCCGGGCTTAACTTCTCTTGAATCCATTTCAATTGACGTAATATCAATATTCTGTTCAGGAAGCTGAACAAAATCATGTAAATGTGTTAGTAGTTCTCGTAAATCCATTCCTACCATGTCCTCTCTATTTGTAAAGTGAAACGTTTGTTATAAGACGCTATGGCAACTATTCTTCTTTTTCTAGCACCTAACCTATTACATTTTACAGAAAAAGAAGCCCGGAGGGAACACCCCCAAGGCTTATTTGTTGATTTCATGTTCACACGCAGCGTAACCTGCTGATTATCATGCAAGGAAGAATAATAGTTTATAGAGATTTTTATTTTCCCATATAAATTCTAACCGTTTCGCCTTCTTTAACTTTCGTTCCGGCTGCAGGAGACTGCTTGACCACTTTATCTCCTTCGCCACTCACATCTAATTTTAAATTAAGTAGCTGTTCTTGTAACTCTTTTTTTGACATTCCTACGACATTTGGTACTTTTATCATTGGTGTGTCCAGCCACGTTAACTCTTTTTCAATTTGTCCTTTACGCGGTTTAACGTCCATCACACGCAAACTGTCTTCAATCATTTTACCTACAATCGGAGCTGCTACCACTCCACCAAACTGAATGGTGCCCTTTGGATTATCAACCGCAACATACACGACAATTTCAGGGTTATCTGCTGGTGCAACACCGATAAAAGAAACGATGTGATTATTTTTTAAATACTTTCCATTTTGAGCTTTCTGCGCCGTACCCGTCTTTCCTCCAACGCGGTACCCTTCCACAAAAGCTCCTTTTCCGCTTCCTTGTGCGACTACACTTTCAAGAGCAAAACGCACTTGCTTAGACGTTTCCTCGGAAATAACTTTTCGCTTAGCAACCGGTTTATGACTGCTTACAACTTTTCCGGTAGTTGGATCCACCCACTCTTTTGCAATATAAGGTTCATAAAGCGTTCCACCGTTTACGGCTGCTGAAACAGCAGCTACTTGTTGAATAGGAGTAACAGCAACCCCTTGCCCAAAAGCTGTTGTAGCTTGTTCAACCGGCCCCACGCGCTCAAGCGGGAACAAAATTCCTTTTGCTTCCCCTTGTAAATCAATACCTGTTTTTTGACCAAAGCCAAATTCTTTAATGTATTTGAACAATTTCTCTTTTCCTAAACGTTCCCCAAGCTCCACAAAACCAGGGTTACATGAGTTCTGTACAACTTCTAAAAAAGACTGCTGTCCGTGTCCGCCTTTTTTCCAGCAGCGAAGTCTCGCTCCTCCAACTTCCGCGGCTCCATCATCGTAGAATTGATCTTTTAGTAAATCCACTTTCTTTTCTTCAAGAGCAGCTGCCAGTGTAATAATCTTAAACGTTGATCCGGGCTCATATACGCTCCAGATTGGAAGATTGCGATTATACACCTCAGGCTTCACATTTTTAAAATCCGTCGGATCAAAGCCCGGACGACTTGACATACCTAAAATTTCACCGTTTTTAGGATTCATGGCAATGGCTATCATACCATCTGGATTATAAGCTGTCTGAGCATTATCCAACTCACGCTCCATGATTGTTTGCACACGTGAATCAATGGTCAATCTCAAATCGAGCCCGTCCACAGGCGCTGTGTAGTCATCGGCTATATTGGGCATCTTTTTACCTTTAGCATCAGAATACAATTTAACTGAACCTTTTTGTCCTTTTAGCTCTTTATCATAATATAATTCAAGGCCCGTTAATCCTTGATTATCTACTCCCGCAAAGCCTAATACATGCGACAAATAACTTCCAAACGGATAGTACCGCTTCGAATCCTCAGCTATATATACGCCTTTTAAATTTAAATTTCGCACTTCATTTGCTTTCGCATGTGAAATTTTTCTTCCTTCAGGACGCAAATATACGCTAGAAGAAGCTTTTGTTATTTGTTCATATACTTTTTCTTTTGATGCTCCCAGCACTTTTGCTAACTTTTCAGCCGTAACAGCTGGATTTTCAACTTGTCTTGGCATAACTAAAACGGTCGGTGCACTTTTATTTGTAGCAAGTGCCACATCATTGCGATCTAGTATCTTTCCTCTTTCAGGTTCAAAAGGAATATTCCGACTCCATAAGTCTTTGGCTTTTTCAGTTAGCATATCCCCAGTCAGCAACTGTACATATCCAAGCCTTGTATCAATAATCAAAAACACAATAAAACCGACAAACAAAACAATGGCTAGCCTTTTACGAACTGTGACTCCTGATACCCGCATATATTAGAACCTCCTCTGAATCGGCTCGTTCCAATATATGCTTGTACAGGATTCACTAGAACTTATTTTCTAGTCAAGTTGCTTATCGTCTTTTTTACTATCAGATTCACTTTTTTCCGTTTCTTTTAACTTATTTAACGTGCTTGAAAATTCTTTAGGCGTTTCAAGTTCCACTTTCAGGTACGTGCCTGCTTTTAGCGGATCGCCTGCTTTAATACTTTGACTTACAACATAACCATTTTCAAGTGCGCTAGGTCGAACGTTGACAAATTCACTAAAGCGAATAACATCACGATGTGAAAAACCTGTTAAATCAGGCATTGTGGCTTTTCCATTTGTCTTAATGAACACGCGTTGACCAGTGACAATAGTATCAGAAGTAGGTGATTGGCTTTCTACCGTATCTCCTTTACCTATTACAACAGGAACAAGTCCTTTTTGTTTTAAGTCTTTCACGGTACTATCAACTGATTCATTAACGTAAGATTTAAGCTTGATTTCTGAATCCACTTTCTTTTCTTTCGTTTCTTTTCCGTCTTCATTCGTTTTTTGAGGCTCCACTCCTAAATACTGCAGACTATTTTTCATCACCGGATTAAATACAGCTGTAAGCGGCGCAGTACCCGTTTCTTGAGGCGTGAGAGTTGGATTTTTAACGGCTACATAGACAAGGAGCTTTGGATCCTTAGCAGGTGCAAAGCCCATAAAGGAAATGAAATTTTTTCCGTGTCCATGCAAGTAGCCTCCGGTAGGCCCAGGAATTTGAGCTGTTCCCGTCTTTCCAGCGACATCGTATCCTTCAATCGCGTAAGGTTTGCCTGTTCCATCATCAGAAGAAACAACGGTTTCTAAAATACCTAGCGTTTCGTTCGCTGCTTTTTTAGAAATAGGCTGGCCTACTACGGTAGGTTTTGTTTTCTTAATTGTTTTCTTATTTGTTTCATCGACTACTTGTTTAATCACGTAAGGCTTCATCATTTTCCCGTCATTCGCAATCGCAGTAGCCGCTTGAATTTCTTGAATAGGCGTAAAAGCAGACGCCTGTCCAAACGCAGTGGTTACGCGGTCTCTCGGGTACTTCGTCACTAACTTGCTAGAAGCTTCATTTGGCAAGTCAATTCCCGTCTTATCCATAAAGCCAAACTTGTCCAAGTATTTATACAAACGGTCGGTACCTAATTTTTCGTTGGCTAAAATGGCAACCGCTACATTTGAAGACCTTTGAATTCCTTCATTAAATGTAATAGCTCCCCAGCCGACTCCGCCGTTGTGATCGTTAATCGGAACGCTGTTTTTCGTTACTTTATAAGATCCCGACTGATAGCGGTCTTCGCCGTTATAAACGCCTGCATCAATCGCGGCTGCTAGCGTAAAGATTTTCATCGTTGAACCAAGCTCATAGCTGTTTTCAACAAACGGATTGCGATAAGAAGTGATATCACGAATATTTGGATCAAATGAAGGTCGGTTTGACATCGCCAAAATTTCACCGGTTTTCGGATTCACTACCGTTGCCATTAGCTCTTCTGGTTTATATTCTTTAGCTGCTGTTGTCATCGCATCTTCTAAAAACGTTTGAATTTTTTCATCAATCGTAAGCGTAACGCTGTCTCCGTTTTTAGGAGCTACAATTGACTCTTTTGGATCCGGAAGCTTAATTCCATTTTTAGCAGCTTCGTATTTTACATATCCATCTTCTTCAGAAAGCTGCTTATCAAATACTTTTTCAATTCCCATTTTCCCTACGATTTTACCCGTATCATCTTTTTGTGCATATCCTAAAATACTTGAGGCAAATACACCGTTTGGATAGAAGCGCTTCGAATCGCGTAAAAACGTGATGCCCGGGAGATTTAGCTTCTCAATTTTTTGCTTTAGCACGTTATCAATATCACGTCCGCCTGGGCCAAGTTCTACTTGGAAGGTACCACGTTTAATTCCTCTCGTTAACATGCTTTCAATTTTCGATTCGTCCATCTTCAACAATGGGGCTAATTTTTGAGCCGTTTTTTCTGGGTCTACCACATGTTGCGGGTGATCTTTATCTTTTGTTTGTTTTTTATCTAAAATCGCCACAACCGTATAAGCACCCGTGTCTTGGGCGATTGCTTCTCCATTTCGATCGTAAATCGTACCGCGCTGTCCTTCAATTTTAGACGTTCGCGTATGCTGTTTTTGTGCAATTTCGGCTAAAGCTTCTCCGTCTGCTTTGCCCGTCGCTTGGATGTAAAAGAACCTGATGGCTAATACAAAAAAGAGCAATGCAAATATTAAAATTAATATTGCTGCTCCTGTACTAATATTGCTATTTTTTCTTGGCGTAGTCATCGCAATTAATCGTTAACGACTTTTACGTTATTTTCATTCAATTTTAGTCCAAGTTCTTTTGCTTTTGTCCAAATACGATCGTATGCACTTAACTCTGTTACCTGTAATTTTAACTCATTGTTTTTTGCTTCTTGCTTGTCAATCTTTCCATCGAGTGATTGCACTTCTTCACTGATGCTATAAAGCGAAGATTGATTTGAAATGATTTGCACAGACCCAAACAGCATGAGTGCGACAAACCCAGAATACACAATTTTTTCACCAACCGTGATTTTTCTTTTTGTCTTTCGAACAACTTGACGTACCGTCTTTTGCTGCTTCTGCTGCTGGTCTTGCTCTCTTACTTTGTATGCTGCATTGTTCATTCTCGTCCCCTCCTCTTTGATTAAACCCTTTTATTAGACTAATTTCTCAACAATTCGAAGCTTTGCCGAACGCGCGCGCTTATTTTCTTCTACCTCTTCTTCTGAAGGTAAAATAGGTTTTCTTGTAATGACTTTCATTTTAGGTTTAAATTCTTCTGGAATAACCGGCAGTCCATGAGGAAGCTGCGGAACCGTGCTTGCATTTTTAAACGCTACTTTACAAATTCGGTCTTCAAGTGAATGGAAGGTAATAACACTTACACGTCCACCTTTTTTGATTACATCCATGGCCTGTTCAATTGCATCTTCAAATACTTGAAGCTCATCATTTACAGCAATTCGAATAGCCTGGAAAATCCGTTTTGCCGGATGTCCACCCGTTCGTCTAGCTGGCGCTGGAATACCATCTTTAATAAGATCAACCAGCTCTAGCGTTGTTTCAATTGGTTTAGACTCTCGATATGCCTCAATTTTGCGGGCAATTTGTTTCGAAAACTTTTCTTCTCCATATTGGAAAAAGATTTTTACAAGTTTTTCATAAGGCCATTCATTTACTACGTTGTACGCAGAAAACTTTGAGTTTTGATCCATGCGCATATCAAGCGGGGCCTCATGATGAAAGCTGAACCCTCGCTCTGGTGTATCCAACTGAGGAGACGAGACGCCTAGGTCAAACAATACTCCATCTACTTCTTCAATTCCATGTTTCATTAGCTGCTCTTTTAAATAGCGAAAATTACTTTTGATTAGAATAACTCTGTCTAGATACGGGGCTAATTTTTCTTTTGCATTTTCAAGAGCAACATCGTCTTGATCAAACGCAATTAATTTCCCTTTTTCTGATAGCTGTTTTACGATATATTCACTATGACCTGCTCCGCCAAGCGTGCAGTCGACATATACTCCATCCGGCTTAATATTTAAGCCTTCCGCTGCTTCTTTAAGCAAAACAGTTGTGTGATTAAACATTATGACACCTACTTCTTTCTAAACTACTTAGTTATGTATACAAAAAGCAAAAAACGGTGTTTTTCTTTGATATATATACACGTTTATATTATATATCAAAGTTCAACATTATTTCAGCTATTTATATAAGAATTAAGTAGAATTTTGTCTTTTTGTCACAAATAGTGTCATTTTGTTAAAAGTAGGACATATTCGTAGAATAAAATGTAAGGAATATAAGGTTTTTTTGTGTAATTAGAAATAAATACCTTATAAGGATCCAATTGGCTGACATTCACCTTGTAAACTTGTTCTCTTTTCCAAAATAAAAATCCTGCTTTTCAGCAGGATTTTATTAGACATAATAGACTTTTAACTGGTGATTTAATTCGACTTCAGCACTTAGTAAATCTGACACAAATTGCATACCATAGCCGTTTAAATAATACATAATATTCCACATGCGTTCTTGTGGAGCATTGTAGGGACGAAGAGCAAGTTCAATTTGAGCATATTTTGAATGCTTCACATCGTGCTTAATGAGCTGTTTGGATTCGACAATCTTTTGAATGGTTTCAAACTGCTTTTGAATAATCGCTCGATTTTTAAGCATGACTTCATCAAATGTTTTGTCTTCTTTTTGAATATTTTCACGAAGAGTTTTATGAATTTTTTCAAAATCTTCTTTCGCTTTTTCAAAATACATTTCGTACGGGTTGTGAACTTCTGTCTTAAGCCAGTGCTCCCTCTCTGCATCTACGCCTTTGTTAATGACATTCGAAAGGTCTAACTGAAGTTCATCCATATACTTCTCGATATGTCTTTCTACGATTGCATAGGATAACCTCGGAACCACGGGAGGCATTTTAAAGCTAAATAAAGAAAATGCTTTTTCAAGCTCTGCCCAATACGCTACTTCCCCTGGACCTGCAATAAACGCAAGGGTAGGAAGTAAGTACTCCTGCATAAGGGGTCTAGTCACAACGTTATTACTAAGAAGCTCTGGCGTTTGTTTAGCAATTTGAACCAGCTCTTCTTTAGACAGCGCGAGTTCATTTTGCTTTCCAACAAACTGCTCTTGCTCTGCGTCTCTTTCTAAAAGTACTCTGTTTTCGTTGTGTGAATAAAAGAGATGGGCCGTTTCTTCTCCCACTTCAATCATTCGTCCGTATTGTTTTTGAATCTCTGTTTGCTGTTCCACAACGGCTGACGATAATTTGTCATTTTGTTCAATTAACGTCACAAAGAAAGAAGATTCAATGCTGCGCACTTCTTTAGAAGCTGCATCCATTAAAATAAGACCTGACTCTGCAAACAATGTGGTAACCAAATGAGCAAAGAAATCGACATAGGTACGTGATTTATCTAACGCCTCTAAAACAAAGTGTAACACCTGATTTGTATGCGCCGTTTCGTTAAACGTTTGAAAAACATCACGAACCCAGCTTCTACAGGCTTCATGATCTAATTCGATTTGAGAAACCATTTGCTTTTTCTTTAAAGAATGCTTTAACGTTTTCTTTAAAAGCTGGTTTTTATGCTCTGTGTATACATGGTTGATCTCAGCAAAATCATGATCTTCTCCAGCAATCCAAAATACCGGAAGCACGGGCACGTTTAGAGCTGCCTCTTGTTGTTTAGCTAGCAGCACAATTGAAATCACTTTATGAATGGTGTACAAAGGACCCGTAAGCAGCCCCGCTTGCTGACCTCCAACGACCACTACGCTGTTAGGATCTTTTAGCTTTTCAATATTTTCAATCGTCTTAGAAGATGCTCCGTAGCGCTTATTAAAATCAAGCAGATACTCAGCAAGCTGTTCTCTTGGATAAGACTGCTTTTGAACGTCCGCTAAACGTTTTTCATATACGTCTTTTTCGTGTATATTATAATGAAAAAAGGAAAGTGCTTGCTTTTCACCTTTTATGTAATCGTTCGTTAGTTTGTTTCCCGCCTTTAAAGAGACGTCTGTAATCTCCATGAAAGAACTTCCTTTCTTTTCCTAATACTTATATTCTCTACATATAGCTTCATTATCCATAATGTAACTGCTCACGTCTAGTAACATGCTTTACAGAGAGGAAATACGAAAAGCGATTCCACCTATATTTAACACAATATGTGCAATAAGAAACAAAACGAAATTCATCCGAAAGAACCCTTTCGCAATAAGCTTCATTTCTAAGTCATGTTTGACTTTCCAATGTACAAACATCATAATCATTGCCACAACTAAAAGGACTAACGCAATCAACCACAAAAAAGAGTGCCCGAAAATTTCCACAGCTGCATAATGCACGGACAAAATAAGAAAAACCGTAGTAATGTACGTTGCTATGTGGACAGATTTCCTTTTATTTTTCGTCAGTTTGCGTAAAAGCATGTATAGAATAAAAAAACCGACGAGCGGCAGAGTGACAAACGTCGCAAAAACGCCAGCAATAAAACTTCCCATGTTACTCACCCTTTTCTTCTTCGATTCCTTTTATTGACCTATATAAAAAGTCAACAATAGGCGTCGACGTTCTTTTTTCAGCAGCTTGTGTTTGGATATAACCTAAGATAGCATCAATCTCGGTTTGCCGCCCCTCCTGTATATCTTTTAGCATAGAAGATTGATTGGTACTCGTGCGCGAACAAACCCCCAGCGCATTTTCCCAATAATTAAAAGCTGAATCTAGTTTTAATACATCCGCAATCTCTTCAAACAATAGACGCATCGTTTTATAAAAATAGCTGTTGTGAATCAGCTGCCCATTTTTCACGCGATACAGCGCCGTAAGAGGATTAATGAGCGCATTTACAACTAATTTCTTCACCAGCATCGCATACCAATCTTTTTCAATTACCCAAGGAAAATTCACAATTGGTAAGATAGACTCCATTTCTCCTCTGTACGAAGCAATACGGGTTGTTCCTATTCCTGTATGATGGATGCTATCCATATTTGTACGCATTGCCCCATGTTCAACTGTACCCAAATAGAGAGTGCGCTGCGGGAGGTTTTTGAGAATTTCAATATGGCTCATACCGTTTTGGATAAACAAAAGGGGAGTATGTATAGTAAGGGTTTTAATAAAAGGAATAATCTCTTTTAAATGATACTGTTTTACAGTAATAATGATTAAATCTGCTTCTTTTATGTTTTTTTCCAGAGGGATAGCACTGACTTTTTTCGTGTGATGTTCCCCTTGTCTATGTAAGGTAATTCCATTTTCGTTAATACACTTTGCTTGAGTTGGTGTTTTCGTGTACAAGGTTACATCATAACAATCTGATAAATACGCGCTAAACAACAGACCTAATGATCCGCCTCCAATAATACCTATAGTTTTCATCGTATTTTTTGTTCCTCTTTCTATTATTGAGTTTCATTTTAGCAAAAAAATGCTTTGAATTAAATGCATTCTTTAAATTTTACCTATTCATATAGCCCGTGTGATTAAAAATCACCGGGCTTATTGTAAATTATTTAGAGTGATCCCGTTTTTTTCTATTATACGGGATACACCGGATGTTTACGACGGCTAAAGGTCACATTCTTTGTTTCATATAAGCGAAAGCGGTCAATTAACGTTCGACGCAGTTCGTTAGCAGGAACGATGTCGTCAATAATAAGTTCAGATGCCAGCGTATAGATATCGATGTGTTCTTTATACTCTTGCTGTTTCTGTTTAACAAACATGAACCGCTCTTTCGGATCTTCAATTTCATTAATTTTATTAGAATAGACGGCATTTACTGCAGCTTCAGGACCCATTACGGCAATTTGAGCAGTAGGCAATGCAATGCAGCAATCTGGTTCAAAAGCCGGACCAGCCATAGCGTAAAGCCCTGCGCCATAAGCTTTACGCATGACTACGGAAATTTTAGGAACTGTAGCTGAACTCATCGCTGCAATTAATTTGGCTCCATGTCTAATGATGCCAGCTCTTTCTACTTTGGTTCCAATCATAAATCCAGGCACGTCAGCTAAAAACAGCAAAGGAATATGGAATGCATCGCACAATTGAATAAATTTTGCGCCTTTATCTGCTGAATCTACAAACAGCACTCCCCCTTTAACTTTTGGCTGATTAGCAACAATCCCTACTACTTTTCCATCTATTCGTGCAAGCCCTGTTACCAATTCGGCGGCAAACAGTTTTTTTATTTCAAAAAAGCTCCCCTCGTCAATAAGGGTATCAATTGCTTCATAGATATCAAATGGAACATTTTGATTCTCCGGAATTAGTTCTATTAAATCTTTTGTCTGCTTAGGCTCTTTAGCTTTTTGTACTTTAGGCTTCTCTTGATAGTTTTGTGGAAAGTACGTTAAATAAGATTTGGCATACGAAATAGCTTCTTCTTCAGAATAAGCCAGCACATCCCCGCACCCGCTAACGCTGCAGTGCATATGTGCTCCTCCCATTTCTTCTAGCGTAACCTTTTCTCCAATAACGGCTTCCGCCATACGCGGCGACCCTAAGTACATAGAAGCGTTCCCATCTACCATCACAACAATATCACAAAATGCAGGGATATAAGCCCCTCCAGCTGCTGACGGACCGAAAAGCAAACAAATTTGAGGAATGACGCCGGAAAGTTTTACTTGATTGTGAAAGATCCTTCCAGCTCCTCGGCGGTTTGGAAACATATCTAATTGATCCGTAATACGCGCTCCAGCAGAATCCACTAGGTACAGTAAAGGCACATGCAGTTTTTCTGCAACTTCTTGAATCCGAATAATTTTTTCTACTGTTCTAGCTCCCCAAGACCCTGCTTTTACAGTAGAATCATTAGCCATTACACAAACCGTTTCACCGTTTACTTTTCCAATCGCAGTTACAACACCGTCTGCCGGCAACCCTTCGGCTTTATTATTTGCAAACATGCCGTCTTCTTCATATTTCCCGTCATCGAATAAAAGGGCTAAACGATCTCTTACAAAAAGCTTCTGTTGTTTTGCAAGTTTCTCTTTGTACTTTTCAGCGTTGCCCCGCTCTACTTTTTGACGGTTTTCATCATATTTTTTCTGAGATTCACCTGTATGTATCATGATATCTCCCCTTTATGAGTTATGAAATAGTCACCAAAACGTCGCCTTCGTTCACAAAATCCCCCACGGCTATATGGACAGTCTCTGCAATACCGGCTTGATCGCTTTCAATAGGAATTTCCATTTTCATAGATTCTAATACAACAACAACTTCTCCTTTAGTTACACTTGCTCCTTGCTGAACAAACACATTAAATACCATGCCTGCCATTGTCGCTTTGATTTCACTCATTGTGGTGCTCCTCCTTTATTTAATACTGTTGATAATAACGATGTGTTATAGGTGCCCTTTTCATATAACTCTTCATTTAACAACTGCTTAAATAGAGGAATATTTGTTTTGATTCCCTCTACAACAGCTTCTGTAAAATATGATTTAGCTAGTTCAATTGCATTTGAACGCGTACGACCAGTAATGATAACCTTTGCAATCATTGGATCATAAAAAGGTGTAACCGCATTCATATCACTGTAGCCGCTATCTACGCGCGCGTAGGTTCGCTCCGGCAAGTGATAACCCGTAATTTTCCCCGGAGCCGGTAAAAAAGTAAACGGATCTTCTGCATAAATTCGAAATTCAATGGCGTAGTTATTTGCTGCTATTTCCTCTTGCATACGAGGAAGCTTTTCACCGCGCGCAGCTAAGATCTGCCACTTAACTAAATCGACCCCTGCAATTTGCTCGGTGATCGGATGCTCAACTTGCAGCCGCGTGTTCATTTCAAGAAAATAAAAATTTTCGTCTTCATCCACGATAAACTCCACCGTACCCGCATTATAATAGCCGATTGCTCTAGCCGCTTGAACGGCTTGGTTTTGCATGGCTTGTCGCGTACTTTCTTTTAAAGAAAGCGCAGGGGCTTCTTCAATCACTTTTTGATTTCTTCTTTGTACAGAACAATCGCGTTCAAAAAGATGAACGACATTACCATGCTGATCTCCAAAGACCTGTACCTCGATATGTTTTGCGTTTGTTATAAGCTTTTCAATAAACATTCCTTCATGACCAAAATATGCTTTTGCTCTTGCTTTTGTTGAGGCATATACTTGTTTTACTGCTTCTTCGTTATCGCAGCGCACCATTCCAATTCCTCCGCCGCCTCCGCTTGCTTTTAACATAACGGGATATCCAATTACCCCCGCTACTTTACAAGCCTCTTCAACCGACGTCACATCACCTTCGCTGCCGGGGACAACAGGTACACCCGCTTCTTTCATCGCAGCGCGGGCAGCAATTTTGTCGCCCATCATCGAAATGATTTCGGGAGAAGGACCGATAAAACAAAAACCTTCATCAATCGCTCTTTTAGCAAATGCACTATTTTCCGATAAAAATCCATATCCAGGATGAATGGCGTCTACTTTTTCTTCATGACTAATTCTAAGCAGCTCTTCCACATTCAAATATGACTTTTGCACAGGAGGCTCTCCAATTCGACGTGCTTTTGTAGCCGCTTGAACATAAGGAAGTTCTGCATCTGCATCGGAATAGACAGCCACCGTTTCAATGCCCATTTGTTTGCATGTATGAATAATACGAAGAGCAATTTCTCCTCGATTTGCAATCAGTATTTTTTTCACCTTTCTCTCCCCTTTCCTCAAATTTCTACTTTCCCCCATATAATTCTACAATAATTTTAAAACTCCTCTACAATTTTTGAAAACGCTTTCTATTTGAATTCTGTTTCCCTTTTGCCTCCTTTCTAAAAAGTGATGTTTATAGTAATGTATTCTTCGTGTTTAACCGAAAGAATTCATTTTTCTTTGTGCGCATTGAATATTCGTTCACCAATCACGAAAACAGAATATTTTGTATTTTTGTTATATAATATTAGATGAACGAACCAATCCAGTTCGTTCATCTAGCAAGGAGACATAACAAGGGGGATATGGGATGAATTACGAAGTGAAGCATTTAAAAATTAATTTTAAAACGCTAGAAGAGTTCAAGAAATTCAAAGAATATGGCATTCAAGAACTTTCAATGCTAGAAGAATTACATGCCAAGATTTCCGATAATGAAATAAATTCTCCGTTTTACGGCATTTATTTTGGAAATAGCTTAGTGGCTCGCATGAGTCTCTATAAACGAAACAAACAGTACGATCAATATTTCGAGCCGCCTCAAACGTATATTGAAGTGTGGAAACTTGAAGTGCTCAGCGATTTTCAGCGCAAAGGATTAGGTCAAACGCTCGTTGAATATGCCAAATCCTTTCAATTACCTATCAAAACAAGCCCGCGAGTAAAATCGAGTGATTTTTGGTCAAAAATGGGGTTCGTACCTGTAACGTATGATATCGATCGTGATTTGGGAGAAAACCCTCTTATTTGGCTACCAAACGGTGTAAGCGAACAAAAATAAACAGCTGATTTCCAGCTGTTTATTTTATATCTATGTGGTATATATGATTAACATGAAGTAGGGAGCATTCAAGCTATCGCTTTACTTTTGAACTTTTTCTAAATTTAAATTTTTATCCACTTGAAATTTCACTTTTCTACTTTTTTCATCCTCTTTTAATACAACCATTTTACGAGCCCTCTCCATAATTTCAATAAGAGCTTTATAGTCATCTTCCACAATTAACAAATTGTTTTGCAAAGCTTTTTTTTCTTTTTCCAAAATCGTTACTTTCTCTTGTAAACGTTCAATCTTTTGCTGCAGTTCTTCATTAGCTTCGAGAAGCTCCGACGAGTGTTTTTGCCCTTGATCTACATTTTCTAAATACTTAATTACCTCATTAAGCGAAATATGTTTCTCTGCTTCCATATATGATAAGCGTGCAGGCTGCTCGTCGTCTTTTGAAACAGTTCTTGCTTTTAATTCTTTTCTCTGTTTTTTCGCAAGGTCAATACCAGTCTTGTATTGTTTGCGCACAAAAGAATTCCAGCGGAAGCCACAAGCTGCTGATGTTCGTGTAAGTTTCTTCCCCACTTCTTCAAATGCAGCTAGCTGAGTGCCACCTTCACGTATATGACGCAGTACAATTTCTGCGAGTAATAAATCTTCATCATGAGTCCATGCATCTTGACGAGAAGAAGTCATTTTTCTATCCCTCCTTATCCGTACTTATTAAATGAATATGCACCTACTAGATAAGATAGACTATTGTTCCTCTTCTCAATCAAGAAAATCTTTCATATACTTTGAAGCAAAATGGGAAATCCGTGATTCTTTCATCTTTTGCTTATTAACTATATTGCTATGGAAATGCAGTTCATAACTATGTTTTTTTAACGATGACCTTTTGAACCGCTTCTTCATGTTCAGGCGATTCCCACAATATCGAACAGCGATGAATTTCTTGTTCCATTCGATTCCAAACCCGGCTTTGCTCCCATTTCTCAATAGCGATTTCTTTGTAAGCTTGCAATACTTGGGTCGATTTATGAGTAATAGGAGCTAACCACTCCTCACACCTCATAGTTAGCTCTTTAAACGACGTAACATAGGAAAGAAATCCAATTTGCTTTGCTCGTTCTACTCCATACAGCTGAGCACTGTAGATCATTTCCATCGCTTCTTGATACCGCAGCTTTTCAAGAAGAATGGTTCCTCCTCCCCAGCCTGTTGTAATTCCTAAATTCCCTTGAATAAAGCCCATTTCGCTATGTGTTGCACTTATACGGAAGTCACATGCAATCGCAAGCTCACACCCCCCCCCAACCGATGTTCCATTCAAAAGGGCAACTGTTGGTTTTGGGAGCGTTAAAATTTCATAAAGAATTCTCCCCATTTTCGTTAACATTTGAGACGCCTCTTTCGAAGTCTTTAGCTCATGAAATACGCTTAAATCTCCTCCACTGCAAAATGCGTCTGAACCAGCACCTGTAATTACAAAAGCTTTTACTAACTGATTATGTTTCACATAATCTACAGCTTGCTGCAGTTCATTCATCACATCATAATCAATGGCATTACGCTTTTCAGGGCGATTAATCACAAATGTAGCAATGCCTTGGCTTGTAGTAAACAGCTCGCTTTTTTTCATGCTTTTTCCTCCTTATGGACAAGGTATGAATCCTTTTACAACAGTAATTGTTTATTTAAAAAGAGTTCTTGTTCTATAAGAAAAATCCTTCTCTTCCAAAGGGCAGAGAAGGAAAAAAGGCAAAAAAAATAAAAGACCCTTTAAGAGGGTCTTTTATTTAAATAAGCAATTATTTGCTTACTACGTCATTTCCTTTGTAAGTACCACAAGCTTTACATACGCGGTGTGATAGTTTCATTTCACCACAATTTGGGCACTCTACCATACCAGGAACTTGTAATTTAAAGTGCGTACGACGCGTTCTTTTCTTCATTTTAGATGTTCTTCTAAAAGGTACAGCCATTATTCCCACCTCCTTAAAAGAATTTTAAAATCATATGAAGGCCCGAAAGCCGGATCTTCGCATTTTTATTTCTTTTTGTCTTTAAAGAAATTTTCGAGTACGGCTAAGCGGGGATCTACTTTTTCCTGCTGTTCTTCTTCGGTAACAACTTCCCAGTCTTTTCCTGACTGTGGAGCTGCTCCTGCCGCTTGCTGATTTTCACTAAATACCTGCAGAGGAATTTCAACAATAATTAACTCTTGAATCAAAGGTTGTAAATCAACCGTTTCTCCCTCTACAATGCGTACTTCAGCATCTTCTTCATAATCAGCATTCACATTCAATAAAAACGTTTCAGTTGCGTTAATTTCAAACGGATACGGAACGTCAACTAATGTACGAGCACAAGGCAACGTCATTTCTCCTGAAATTTTAAGGTGAAACGTTACTTTCGAAGAGCTAATGTCGGCTCTTCCTTTCACGTTTACATCTGACATTCTACGAATTTGAGGATCAGCATTCATAAACTCTTTGCCGTCAATCACTTCGTCAAATGTTAGACCTTTATTTTGCAACTGATACAATTGATGTATTGTCCATTTCATTGTTAATCACCTCAAGGCAACAAAGGTTATTATAGCTTTCACAAGATTATTTGTCAATATTTTTTCTTTACACTATAATGTACTTAAATATGCTTTTTTGTAAAAATTTCTTACTTTCATAAAAAAACGTTTTTAAAACAAAGAGCTAGACTAAAAATAATAAATTAAAAGGAGACATTATGCAAGCAGTTGGAATAATTGTCGAATATAATCCTTTTCATAACGGACACGCTTATCATTTGCAGCAAGCCAAACAACAAACCGGAGCAGATTGTGTGATTGCTGTGATGAGCGGGCACTTTTTGCAGCGCGGAGAGCCTGCTCTTGTATCGAAATGGTCCCGCACAAGAATGGCTTTAGCCGCTGGTGCAGACTTAGTCGTTGAATTACCCTATGCTTTTTCTACTCAAAAAGCTGAAACATTCGCAAGCGGCGCTATTTCTATTTTGGAATCCCTTCACGCTGACTTTGTATGCTTTGGCAGCGAAAATGGCAATATTGACTCATTTACCCGCACCGCTGATTTGCTCGAAGCTCATGAATCAGAACTATCTGCCTTAATTCAACAAGAGATGAAAAAAGGAAACAGTTATCCAAAATCAGCTTCCAATGCTTTCTTACAGCTTTTCACGGAGGCTCCTATTGATCTATCTCAGCCAAATAATGTGCTTGGAATGAGCTATGTAGCTGCCATAAAAAAACAGCATGCATCTATTAAACCATATACAATCACTCGAATTCAATCACATTATCACGATGATTCCCTGTCTTCCTCTTTTATTTCAAGCGCTACAAGCATACGTAAAGCTATTTTTGACAGCAGCAGCAATGGGGACCTGGGCAAGCATATGCCAGTTAGTACAGCAAACGAATTAGCAGCTTACAAACAAGCACACGGACAGTTTCATCATTGGGAGCACTATTTCCCATTTTTGAAATACAAATTATTAACTACTCCACTTTATGACTTACAGCGTATTTATGAAATAGAAGAAGGTATTGAACATCGACTGCTATCTTATATTTCTTCATCTACTTCATTTGAAGATTTTTTAACAAATGTTAAAACGAAGCGATATACGAGAACCCGTTTACAGCGCATGTGCGTTCACCTTTTAACCAATACAACAAAAAGTGAGATGCAACAAGCTGATCCTTATATTCGCTTATTGGGAATGTCAAAGACCGGACAAGCCTATTTAAAAACAATTAAGAAAAAGCTGTCCCTTCCTATTGTATCCACTGTATCGCAATGTAAACTAAAAGAAATTGATACCGATATTAAAGCGACACATGTTTATAGTACGCCGTTTCAGGAGCCTCTGCGCTCTCAGTTTATGAAACAAGAATATACGCAGCCTCCTATCATTTGGCCATAAAAAAATCGTCTGCAAGAGACGATTTTTTTATGGTTTCAGCTTTTCTAAATAGGTTACGGCATCCGAAAATGAATCTACGGGTACAATTTTCATATCACTGTTTATTTTTTTGGCTGTCTTCACTGCTTCTCGGTAGTTAGAGCCAGCAGCCCCTTTTTCATTTGGTGCAAAGAAAATCTCTGCTCCTTCTTTATCTGCGGCTACAATCTTTTGTGAAATACCTCCGATTGGTCCTACCTCTCCTTTATCATTGATAGTCCCTGTACCTGCAACGCGGTGGCCTTTTGTCATGTCCTCTTTAACAAGCTGATTATAGATTTCAAGTGAGAACATCAGTCCCGCTGAAGGCCCTCCTATTTTTTCAGTATCAATATGTATATCGGGCTTGACTTTTAATTCTTGGTTCGTTTCTAAGGCAATTCCTAGGCCTACTCGTTTCGGCTCATCAGGAAATGCTTTAACTTTTAGAGTATGTTTGCTTTCTTTGCCATCTCTTTTCACATAAATTGATACTGAATCTCCTGCTTTTTTAGTCGATACGTAGTTGATTAAGTCCTCAGCAGTTTGAATTTTTTTCTCATCTACTTTTGTCACGACATCTCCAACATGAAGTTTTCCATGTGCAGGCATATTTTCTACAACATATGTAACATATACGCCTTTATTGTGGTAGGAAACGCTCTTTCCAGCTGCTTCATATGCTACTGAAATAGCGGCATTTTTTGACGTATCCATCATATGTAATTGCCTTGTCGAGTAATCTTCATCGCTTTCACCCTGCTGCAAAATTTGCTTTGTAGGGAAAATTTCATGAAAGTCCTGTATTTTCGCAAGACCATATGAAAGAGGAGTTGCTCTGCCCATTCTTACAGTTGTAAGCATAAACGTCCCTTTTTCATGGTATCCATCTTCTACCTTAATAATAGGCGCAAGTTCTTCTGCCATTCCAGGCTTTGTAATGTAGTACGGTAATGGATAAAAACAAAGCATTGCCACCACTGCAATAACAGCCAAATATACCAAAATTCTAATTCTAGATTTCACTTTTTTTGTTCTCCTTCCAATGATCAATTGCTTGTAGAATAGAAGGCAACTGCTCATGTGCTGCTTGTTCACCAATTGACATCATTTCTTGAATGTTTGTAAATGCTCTGGAACTAAAAGTATCGAGATTAGGACGAATCATAACGTCTGAAGCAATAGTTCGGTGAGCTACTAGCTCATCTTGCAAAATATCTAAACTTTGCATAATGACATCAAAAATGGAGCTGATTTCTGCATTCACTTTCGCTTTTGATACATCGACTCCAATGACAATATCAGATCCCATCTCTTTTACAACCGATACAGGAATACGGTCCACTACCCCGCCGTCTACAAGCAATCGCCCATCAATTACTTCGGGAGCAAAAATTCCTGGAATTGAAATACTTGCTCTCACCGCTTCAGCGATAGGTCCTTTTTTAAACACCACTTTCTCTCCTGTTTTCAAATCTGTCGCTACAATGGCAAACGGTATAGATAACTGTTCAATGTTTCTATTTTGCGTAAAAGTGCGAACCAACGACTTTACTCTGTTGCCCGTAATAAATCCCATTTTTGGCACGGTAAAATCCAAATAATACTTTCGTTTGAACGTTAGCGCCATTTTATAAAGAGTTGCCAGTTCAATACCTGACGCATATAGTGCACCAACTAAAGCTCCCATGCTGCTGCCAGCTAGAAAATCAATAGGAATGTTATTTTCTGTTAGCGCTTTGATTACTCCTAAATGTGCAAAACCTCTAGCTCCACCTGAGCCTAACGCAACTCCTATTTTTGGGCTTTCCACTTTACCTGCCCCCTCGTTTTACCTTATAGACTTCTAAAAATGTAAAAACTTTTGATGAGCTTCTCTATCATTGTTGCCCTGTCTTCAATAGGACTATTCTTCATTTTCTATTTGTTCATTTTGTATGAAGCTAAAGATATGTTTTGCTCAATCAACGGTGGTTATTAAGCATTATACTATACTGAAGGTTGTTTTAAGAAATTCTTACTCTTCTCTTGCTGCGTATACGTTTTTTTACTCCTTGACTATTCTAGAAGTGCATTGATTTATGTATATGAATTGTATTTCCAAATGTGACAAGACGCCTTTTTATTCAGTATGAATTTATTTTCTCCTTACACATAGGCATAAAGTCGATGCATAGCTTCGTATATTGATATATAGAAGAACTTGTACATTTGCCTAAAACTCCTCATTTCATTCCTATCAAAATGACGTGAGCTTAGAAAAGGAGATGAATCGTTCGTTGAATAAATCGATGGTGAAAACACTTCTGCTCGGGACGAGCGTAACACTTCTCGCTATTGCGCTTATTGTATATCCAAAAGAAGCGCTAGAAGGTTCAGTAAGAGGTCTCAACACATGGTGGAAGGTCGTCTTTCCTTCTCTGCTGCCCTTTTTTATTGTTTCAGAAATGCTTATTGGGTTTGGCGTAGTGAAGTTCATTGGGATCTTATTAGAGCCGTTTATGAGGCCTTTATTCCGAGTACCTGGAGTAGGGGGTTTTGCTTTAGCAATGGGCATGGCTTCTGGATTTCCTTCAGGTGCAAAAATCACTTCCCGGCTGCGCCAAGAAAAACAGCTAACAGCTATTGAAGCTGAAAGACTCGTATCATTTACTAACTCATCTAACCCTATTTTTATTTTTGGAGCTGTGGCAGTTGGCTTTTTTCACAATCCAGCTGTCGGTATCATATTAGCTCTCTCTCATTACATAGGGAATATTTGTGTAGGACTGGTGATGCGGTTTTATGGATCAGCAAAACCTAAAGGACAAGTAATTCAAAAACCTTCTTTATCGTTAGCTTTTCACGAAATGCATAAAACGCGATTAAAAGATAAGCGTCCTATCGGGAAGCTTTTAGGAGATGCGGTTACTTCTGCAGTTCAATCTCTCTTAATGATTGGCGGTTTTATCATTTTATTTTCTGTATTAAACAAACTTTTATATGTGACTCATATCACGGCCGTTTTAAGCAGCGGTCTAGCTTATTTATTTTCCCTTTGTCATATAGGGACTGAGCTGAGCCTTCCCTTTATTTCGGGGCTTTTTGAAATTACGTTAGGAAGCCGCCTAGCAAGCGAAGCACCGGACACGCTGCTGTTTCATCAAATTATCATCGTTAGCTTTGTATTAGGCTTTAGCGGTTTCTCTGTTCAAGCACAAGTAGCTAGCATACTCGCCGAAACAGATATTCGATTTTTCCCGTTTTTTATTGCCCGAATTTTTCACGGCTGTTTTGCGGTAGTATTCACTATCTTTCTATGGGGTCCTCTTCGGGAATCCATTACTACTTTTCAAGCATCTGAAGGAGCACTGCCGGTTTTTTCTCACTTGGAGTCCGTTACGATTCTATCGCAGTGGCTAAACGTGTACGGCCCCCTCCTAACGATTTTTACGCTGTGCTGCTATATTTATCTATATTCAAAACGAGCGTTTCTTCATCGTTCCTAGTAAAAAAAGAACGTGACGTTTTCTTATCGGCAAAGAAAACGTCACGTTCTTTTTTATCTTATTTTTGAGACAGCTGTTCAAATTTTTCTGCAAGCGCTTCTCTAACAGGGGGAGGAACTAATTCAGAAATATTCCCGCCATATTTAGCTACCTCTTTTACAATACTAGAACTTAAAAACGAGTATTGATTATTTGTCATCATAAATAACGTTTCGATTTCTTTATCTAATACGCGATTTACAGATGTGATTTGCATCTCGTACTCAAAATCTGATACTGCACGCAAACCTCTTAAAATGGTCTTTGCCTGCTTTTCTTTTGCATACTCCATTAATAATCCGCTGTACGACTCTACTACCACATTAGGAAGTGATTTTGTTACTTCTTTCAGCAAAGCTACTCGCTCTTCCCCTGTAAATAGAGGACTTTTTGAGGAGTTATTTAAAACAACCACATAAATCGTATCAAATACATTTGCGCCTCGTTTAATAATATCAAAATGTCCATTCGTAACTGGATCAAAGCTTCCTGGACAAA
Source organism: Priestia sp. SB1 (assembly GCF_038898415.1). Classification (NCBI taxonomy): domain Bacteria; kingdom Bacillati; phylum Bacillota; class Bacilli; order Caryophanales; family Bacillaceae; genus Priestia; species Priestia sp. SB1. The sequence goes on from NZ_JBBJSS010000001.1 coordinate 440,176, forward strand.
CAGCTATACTGCCCATACGTATCCCCTTTCTACATCTAACAGCTCATTGATTTATTCAACTGATTCTTCTTTCTTGTATGTATAAATAGAAACACCAATGATACCGTACGTTTCGCTTTTTATTTTTTCAAATAAACCAATCTCATTATCTAAATGTACATCATGAGAATGCTCCGCTACAATAATTCCTGTTTTTGCCAGAAGGTTTTCTTCACTTACCGTTTCGATAAGCGCTTTCAACTTTTGTGCTTTATACGGTGGGTCAAGCAAAAGTAAATCGACAGTCAGCTCCCTTTTCTTTATCGCTTTCAGTGCACGCTCTGCATCATTTCGATACACTTCAGCGCGGTCTTCTAACCGACAGGATGCTAAGTTTGCTTTAATCGTCTGAATCGCTTTGCCATCCCGATCCACAAAAATGACTTTATCTATTCCTCGACTTAGAGCTTCAATTCCCAAGCCACCGCTTCCACCGAACAAATCAAGAGCTGTTCCACCTTCAAAAAACGGTCCAATCATATTAAAAATAGCTTCTTTCACCTTATCTGTTGTAGGGCGGGTTGAGTATCCTGGAACCGCCTTTAACGCATGGCCTTTATATAAACCTGCTACTACTCTCATCCTTATCACTACCTTACTTTTACTTCCTTATTCTTCATTATCCTAACATATTTTGAATTACAAAGACTAGCAAAAATCCTCAATTTATTCAATGCTGTATGCATTCTGTGCAATAACCCAGCAGCTTGCTTTTATGCTGGACTTTTACGACCGTCTCCTTAGATACACCTATGCAGATCATTCGGCATTTCGTTCATAAAAGATTTCCTTTACTTTAATATGTCATCATAAACGTAAATTTACCCTTTTTCTCTGTCATGTTATCAGTCTTTTATATTTTAAAAAGTGAATTTCACGAGACAGGTATATGAACGTTTAAAACGGACATACTGACTAGTAACAACATCATCTAACCGATGTTGTTGCCAACCGCGGAGAAGACTTACGTTTCCCCATAAGTTCTTCCTCCGGTTTCTCCTCTCCCTTTGCCTTCATCAAGGTGCTTGTAATCGCAGAGGTGATTACACCCCTTTATTGAAGGGCCCTACAATGAGTAGTTGTAGGGATTTTTTTATTTACTCCTAAAATATTCAGTGATACATTAAACTACGTGAGTTTGCTTTTTTAATACATAGAGGGGGAAATACATATGATTCAGCGTTTTATTGAGCTCGGAGAAGGGTATTCAGATATTTATGAGCTGTTAGAGATTGTCAAAAGCAACAAACATCGTCTTGCCCATCTTATTATGCTGCGAACAGTAAAAAAAGATCGACAAGTAGCTTCTTTTGTCGCTGTCTTGCATCCAACAGCTGAAGGGAATTTCCAACCGCTTTACGTTTGCCGAGAAGGAATTGTTTTAAAACAAAACGACAGCAAGCGCGTTGAGTTATTTAAACGAGCAGCTGAGGAAGCGGGAAAAGAAATTGTGGTACTCGATGTCAAACCATCTACTACCTTTCCAGAAACAGCACTATACTATCAGCACCTTATTGGCATTTTGCGAATGAACCGCTTTATTCCGCCAATGCAATAACCTCATCCCTGCCTATTCGTTTGCTAAGGCCAAGTAAAATAAAAAAAGGAATGTACATTACATTCCTTTTTTGTTTAAATTCCTATCTTATAGTCATATTCCTTCGCTTTATCCGGCTTTGAATTTTCGAATTCTGTTTTTAAAAACGGCCGATAAGAAGGATCTACTTTCTTCACAAAAGGTAGAGACTGAAGTTTATGGATTGTTTTTTCAATGCCATCTTGGTTGCAATATAAGACAACATACTTTAATTCTTTAGATACGTAATGTACATTTCCGTACTTTCGCAATGCTTTTGCTTGCTTAACAGAATGCACATACGCCACAATTCCTTGACGTTCAACAAACATATTTAGTTCCCCTTTTGCATACGTTATATTGGTTTTCTTTATCATAAATTCTTTTATATGAAGTAGGTGCTTTATGTATGAATTTAGATGATATCTGGATGCTCTTTCTTACTCATTTTAACGAGCACAGAGCTATTGAACAAGTCATTTTCAAAAAAATCACAAATATACCCTTTTTGTATATAAACACATCAATTGAGCGTAGAAAAATAGATGAGCTTCTAGAAGCTTCATCTATTTTTGCTACATCCAATACAAATGCTACGTGGCGCTCAAGTTTTGTCAGAAGTCAGCATCTTACTTATGTCTATCAGCACAGGTTTTACGTTCCACAGCGTAAAATGGCCTGCTGCGGAAATTCCTGTGCTGATTGCGTTCGATTTATACAGTGAACGGCTTATGCGCTGCACCCGCAGCTTCCACCAGATCCGCAGCCACCGCCGCAGCTGCTTCCCGTATCAAAAAACGGATTTCCCGTCGGTACTTTAACATGCTCTGAAACAGCTTGACCAAGGATAACGCTAATTTCATCAAGCAGTTTTTGCAATTCATTTTCTGCTTTTTTGAACGCAGCGATTGTCGCATGTAAATCAACTTGACGCTTTACATCACGTACTTGTCTCGTAATGGTTTTATAGTCAGGATGATATTTTCCAAATCGCTGAACATCCTCATACTGTTCCTTTATTTTCACAAATTGAGCAATTAATGCCTGTGCATGTGAATCTTTATTTAATCTATATAAACATTGACGATAGTTCTCGGCTACGTCTGATTGTAACACCATGTTCGCTACGTGATCAGACTCGTCGAGTAATTCAACAGTTCTCATTGTTGTCAGCATGGCTGTGCACCTCCGTTTTTATCTTATCACGTTTTGGATCTAAAGAAAAAGAACTTGCTAAAACAGCTTACACTGATTTACTACAAGTTCTACTTTTTAACTATATAATTTCAACCGTAAAGGTATTCCTCACTTGATAACTTTCTTCTTTAGATTTCATCAGTTCAATCGTAACAGTATGAGATCCTTTTGGAAGATCACTTAAAACAAAGGCTGCTTGCTTCATTTCTTTAAATGGTTTTCCATCTACTGTGATTTGAAGGAATCCACTCTCTGTTGAAAATGAAAACCCGCTTAGAATACATTCGACGTATACGTTCTGTCCTTTCACATGCTGGTGTACCATCAGTGAAGGTTTTGTATTCATTGCACCAAACGTTTCAGCTGCCCGCGGTTGAGAGGAAGTTTTAGTCTCAGGTTTTGGTTTATCATGGTTGCATCCTAGCAGAGAAACTACACATAAGGCCGTCGTTAATAGTAAGCGCATAATACCATTCCTTTATCATTCGTTTCTCCATAGTGTTTACAAACTCTTTATTTTTACTCATGACGTGCAAAAATCTCTGCATCGCTATGTATGCAGAGATCATTGATTTTTCATGGATTGAAACATATGAAACATCATGTTTGCCATTTGAATCGAATTCGAAAACTTTTCAACTTTATGAGGAATGGTTTGTTTGTAGTAGTGTTTGGATTCTAATTCAAATTTCTCCAGTTCTTCAGGGTTCCTAGATAAACGCCGGTACCACATTGGCTGTTCACGAACGAAGTCGTTGAGTTTAGGACGAGACTGCATATACTCGTATATATCTTTTCTCATTGCGTTTAATCTTTCCTAAAGCCAAATGGATTCCCTGGCCCGGAAGCTGCTCCTCCACCGGATGGCTTAGATGGCTGAAATTGCTGCAGTACTTGTTGAATATTCGAAATAGCGGAATTTACATTTGTGATATGATTTTGCATTTGATTCAAGTCCATGTTTTTCAGCGAGGATACGATTGTACCCATAATATCTTTTTTCTCCTCTGTGGTAGCAGCTGGTTCAGCCTTTTCACTTTCTTCTGAACGATATGCCTCCCACATTGGGTCTTCTGCACCGAATAAATACCAATCTTCATAAAGCTCTTTCCACGTTTTTTGCTGCTTTCGAACCTGTTCTACTAATTTGGGATGTGATTTTACAAATTGTTTAAATTCCACAACGGACGGATGAAGCTCTCGTTTGGTTTCCTTCACAGTAACTCACCTCATACTTAAATATAGCCTACTATATCTTAGAAAAAGAGAGCTCGTTTCGTGCGCCTATTTCAAAAATTTTTTATAGCTGTTTTTTTGAAGAAGCACGAACTGTGAACCAGTATGTAATGAAAATAGATAAAATGCTTAGCCAAAATGTAAAATAACCAATTTCAGACATATACGCATTGAGCATGCTGTATCTTGGCATCATAGAAAAAACGTAATCAATGATATCATTATGTACGGCCCATACAGCGGCAACCGCTACATGCCATAACTTAATCCGGTAAAACGGTACGTATAAAAGCCCTTGAAAAGCCATTGCTGCATGAGAAGCCATTAACATAAGCATCATCCAATCAATGTATCCTGTTAACACATAGACCAATACATTCATTATAACGGCCCAAATCCCGTATTTAAACAGCGTGACCATGGCTAAAGCTTCAAATAGTGAAAAATGTTTTCCGAGTAAAAGACCGATAAGTACGATAACAAAAAACAAGCTTGCCGTTGGACTATCAGGTACAAATAATAAAAACTTCTTAGGTGTTTCCGCTAATTGACTCCCATACCAAATATATCCGTAGATTGTTCCTAGTATATTTACAATCAGCAAAAGCGTTAAAAAACGCTTATCTTTTAAGGTATACCATAACCAAGCCATTCAGAAAGTCTCCTTTACATTTAATCTCTTCTTTATTATGTACAGTTTTTGGACAATAGCAAGCACCTATCTCATTGATATAAACCACAACATTAAATAAATTCAAAAAAAACCAGCCTTTTGGCTGGTTTTCATTATTTTTTTCCTAAGTTTCCGACAAATTCCGAGAGCGTTTTCAATTCTTTATCTGAACCTTTGAAAACACCTTTTGGCATATTGCCTTTACCATTTTTTGCGATATTGGCGATTTCTTCAGGAGATAAATCAATTCCTGTTAAAGCCGGAGCCGCAGGGCCTCCCTGTAAATTATCACCATGACAGGTCAAGCACGTTTGCTTTTGCATAATTTTGTAGCCTTCTGAATTTTTGTCAATCGCTACTTCTTCTCTAATTTTCCCTTGCTCTTCACGTGCTTTCCAATCTACCTGTGTCGCTGACTGCCACGTTAGGAAAAAGACTGCTGCTATAGCCAGAAGCATGAATCCTGTCGCAAACGGTCTCTTAGCCGGTCTTCTTTCTGGTCCCCGATCAATGAAAGGAGCAAGCATTAATGCGCCAAATGCAATCCCAGGAATAATAAATGCACCTATAATATTATATGGACCAGAAGCAAATGAATATTTAAGCAATTGATATAGGAACAAAAAATACCAGTCGGGAAGAGGCAAGTACCCCGTATCAGTCGGATCGGCAATACGTTCAAGCGGAGATGGATGAGCGATGGTTAAACATAAATAACCAATTAAAAAAACTGCTCCTACCATCCATTCTTTTAGTAAAAAGTTTGGCCAGAATGCTTCTGTTTTCCCTGGAAATTCAGAGTAATCTTTTGGAATATTGGGTTTTCGTTCTGCAGGAACACGTGAATCTCCAACAAACTTCATCCCTTTACCACGATGCATGTTCTCCCTCCTTTTTCTCACTGTTCTAGTGAAAGTACTAACAACGGAGTATGTGCTTGATGCATATGATGACTAGTGTGATTGACTAATTGAATAAAGCGTATAAACTTTTATAGTGGTCCTGAAATTCCTTGTTTACGAATCATTAAGAAGTGGGCACCCATTAAGCCAAGCAGGGCTCCGGGTAAAAAGAATACGTGAATGGCGAAAAAGCGAGTTAGTGTTTGAGCACCAACGATGTCTGGATGTCCTGAGAGTAATGTCTTCACTTGCTGGCCTATAATTGGTGTGGATTCAGCAATTTGCAAACCTACTTTCGTTGCAAATAGCGCTTTCATATCCCACGGCAACAAATAACCTGTAAAACCTAAACCTAACATAACAAAGAAAATTAACACACCCACAATCCAGTTTAACTCGCGGGGTTTTTTGTATGCTCCTTGGAAGAAAACACGAAGTGTATGTAAAAACATCATGACGATAACCAAACTTGCTCCCCAGTGATGCATACCTCGAACAATTTGTCCGAAAGCGACTTCATTTTGCAGATAATAAACGGATTCCCATGCATTTTTTATATCTGGTACATAATACATGGTCAAAAACATGCCTGATAAAATTTGAATAACGGTAACAAAAAACGTCAATCCACCAAAACAATACACAAATGCTGAAAAGTGATGTGCAGGATTTACGTGTTCTGGCACTTCATGATCGGCCACATCTCGCCATAAAGGAGTAATATCTAGCCGTTCATCCACCCAGTCATAGATTTTATTCAACATTTTCTATGCCCCTCCTTGTGGTTTGGCTTTTCCTAGATATAACGTACCGCCTTTTACCTTTTGAACGTATACATCTAACGGTCCCATCGGTGGTGTCCCCGGTACATTTTTACCGCTTTTTTCATACATTCCCCCATGACAAGGGCAGTAGAAACGATGTGGATAGTTTTTGTCACCAGCCCAGTTAACCGTACAGCCTAAATGCTTACAAATTGGTGACAGCGCGACGATTTCACCTTTATCAGTTTTGTACACCCAAGCCGATCTTGGTTCTTCTGATTTATGCCACGCATCCACTTGCTTGATTTTAAAATCGACACGTTTCGGCTCTTTTGTAATGTCTTTAACCTGCGCTACAGCTACTAAATCCTGACCCGCTTCTTTTTCCAAAATTGGATCTACTGCAAAGCGCACCATTGGCATTAACATTCCAGCAGCCATAAATCCCCCTACACCAGTGAGCGTATAGTTTAAAAACTGTCGTCTTGATACCCGATCACCCATGCTTTTCCCCCCTTTAAAAAAGTTCAGTCCAGAGAATTTTGGACACATGATGGACCATTCTATTAAACTAGGACATAATCATGATATATTAATATTTCTGGAAGGTCAATACAATAAAAACCTAAAACATGGAAATAATCTTTATTTTTCTAAATTTTTCGTCATTATTTTGTTTGCGCTTCCATTGCTTATTCTACAGCCTTTTTAAACACTCCATTTCTCTACAAAAATCGGCAGGAGCTGTTGGACTTGTTCATGTATGAGCGTATACTTATGCGAGTCGTCTATATGCTCAAGCGGTAAAGCAGGTATCCAAATGCAGTGAGCCCCTATTTCTTTCTCATACTGCAGCCAATCTCGGTCGCTAGTAAGCACAAAAAGATGTTTGACTTCATTGTCATTTATATGCTCATTCCAACGAAGTAATGTTTCATAAACAGCAGCTACTCCATCTTTTTTTAAGTATGTAAAACTAGGTGTTAAAATCACTCTTCCTTTAAATTGTCTCTCTAACTCTTCAGTAAGAGCAGTCGTATATTCACTCATAGATGCAGTAAGCTTTAAATCTTCTCCGAAATCAATAGGAATGAGTGGAACCAATACAGTATCAACATAACTTTTGGATTGTAAATACACATCCATTTCCTTCGCCTGCAGCTTCAACTTTCTTCTCCTCTCAGCAAGCTTGCTAAGGCTTGTCTTATTTATTTTTCAAACTGAATAAGGAGATAAAAAAAGAGATTGACCTTTTTCTAAGAAGCTAGCCAATCTCTCGTTTATCTACTGTACATAATGGTTATTTAAATATTCGCTTAAGCGCTGAAATTCCTCTTTATCATTTTCATCTAATGCTTTATCAATTAGTTCCATGATTTTTGATCGTTGAAATTTCTGAATAGATTCTTCCAATATTTGCTCAGCTAATACTCTATCTTTTTCATTTGTTTGATTAGCTTTTGGCATATAAGGATTGTCTTCCAGTACAGCCACATATTGAGGCGATGAATACAACGATCGGAAGTTTAATTGAATATAAATGTCTTCTTCTCGATTCAAACGAATATCATGAAATGATTTTTCTGCATCGGTTGTCATGATATTTTCTTTATAAAAACGAAATGGAGGGTCTTCCACACAGTGCGTAGACATCACCATCCCGCGAGGACAAAACTGTGCTTGCTCAACGAAGTGAACTCGTTTCATCAATTGATCATGGCTCATCAAATAATTTAAAATCCATACACATTCTCTGCGCTTCAGCTGATAATTCGTTAAAAACCAGCGAACAAATTCTTTTTTCTCGTTGACAGTAACAGGGGTCGTCATATTCTCACTTCCCTCCTCTGTGTTTAAACTCTCAGTTAAAACACCTTTTACAGTTATTTATTCCACACGGCAGCAATAAAATCCTCTGAACTATTATTTATTCTTCTAATTGAAATAATATGTCTTGAATTTCATCTACTGTTGGATCCATGGCTAATAAAGCTTGGAAAATCCCCTTCGCTTTCGAGCGCTGTCCTTCTTCTAATAAGAAATAGCCATACTCTTCTAAAAACGCATACTCTTCTTTAAAAACAGTATATGCAGATTCGTAGTATTTTAGCGCTTCTTCATAATTTTCTAATTCCTGATAAGCTTTTGCTAAATCCCATTCAAAATGAGGATCATGCTCATTATATTCTTTGGCATGCTCGATATTCTCTACTACATCTTCATATCTCTCTTGACTCATATAAAGTTTAGAGAGAGTTAAAATAGCTTCAATGTACCCTGGATCTAGTGCAATCGCTTGTTGAAACGCCGATTCAGCCTCTTCTTCTAGACCGCGCTTTAATGCTATTTTACCTTTAAAAAAGTAAAGTTCTTTTTGAAATTCATCCTGCGCAATACCTTCGTTGACAGCCACCGCAGCCTCTTCTAGCATCTCTTCATGTTCATATGACTTTGCTAAATATAAATAAAGAGAATGGTACTCACGGTCTAACTCTTTTAGTTCTGTAAACTTTTCAATAGCGGTCTGATAATGACCTGCTTGATACGCTGAAATCGCATATTCAAATAGTGTGTTAATCTCAAGCTTATCTTTTAACGCTTGATCAAAGTAAGGAAGCGCTTCTTCGAACTGGCCGATACCTGCTAGACTTTCAGCTAATCGCTGACGAAGATCCGTACCGTTAAATTCTTTTTCTGTTTTTAGCAGCGTTTGATAAAAAGGAATTGCCTTTTGATAAATTCCTTGACTGCTGTAAAATTCACCGAGCCCAAAATCGATAACCGGCTCATTTGGAAGCATTTTTTTCGCTTCCATTAACTTTTGCTCACTTACTTCACTAAGGCCTTGCATTTGATATAAGTCAGCTACAAGAAGCAGAGCTGGCACATAATTATCGTCTTCGCTGTTAATTTGATTTAAAATATGAATGGCTTCTTCTTCTTCTTCTAAATCAATGAGCATTTCAGCTTTTAATAAATACAGCTCGCCTTCTTCTGGGTATTTAGCGATGAGCTCGTCTATTAAAGGCAGCGCATCATTTACTAGTCCCCACTCCTGCAGCTGTTCAGCCATTAAAAACTTTTCTTCGTCTGTAGCTTTATCTTTCAATTCATGAATAAGGGCAAGACCTTTTTCAATTTCATTGGATTCTACGTAACCTATCGCGCGGTCTAGTTCTTTCACACACAATTCTCCTTTATTATTACATTCACTTTTTATATAAAAATAAAACGAATTAATTTTCTATTTTTCCAAACTCGAAGCAAGAACACATGCTTCTATACACAATGATAAAATAGTTTGAGCGTTTGTTCAACAAATCAATTTGAATACGCTTACATTTTTTTAGGTAAAAACGAGATTGAGACATGAAACCTTCGTTCACCATCTCAATAAAAAATCCGAACGAGTTTGATTTTTCATCAACAATATCAATTCCTCGTTCGGATTTCCCTTCAACCAAAATACGTTTGTTCCAGCCTCTTCCTTATTGGCTTAGCTCATCAAGATCTTCAAAAAAAGTAGGGTAGGAGACGTGAATGGCATCACTTCTATTTAGCGTTACCTCTCCCGTTGCAATGGCTGCTGCGACCGCAAGCATCATTCCAATTCGATGATCTCCGTAGCTGTCTACTTCACCGCTTCGCAGGGCCGTCTTGCCTTCAATGATGAGGCCATCAGCTGTTGGCGTAACAGAGGCACCCAGCTTGCTTAGCTCGGTTGCAACCGTATCGATGCGGTTCGTTTCTTTTACTTTTAGTTCTTCCGCATCTTTAATCACCGTTTTCCCAGTTGCCTGAGTCGCCAAAAGAGCGATTACCGGAATTTCATCAATTAAACGAGGAATTAAATCGCCCCCAATTTCAATCCCTTTCAACTGAGACGTTTCAATCGTCAAATCGCCAATAGGCTCTCCATTTTGAATACGTTCATTGGAAATTGTAAGGCGTGCACCCATTTGCTGAAGCACATCAATAATACCTGTTCTTGTAGGATTGAGTCCGACGTTTTTCAAAACGATTCGGCTGTTTGGAACAATGGCTCCTGCAACAAGAAAGAATGCAGCTGAAGAAATGTCTCCAGGGACGTACACATCCGTTCCGCGCAGGGATTGTCCCCCTTCAATACTTACAGTCGTTCCATCTACCTCTACGTCTACTCCAAATGCGCGAAGCATACGCTCGGTATGGTCGCGTGATGTAAAAGGCTCGGTTACTTTTGTTGTGCCTTCGGCATGAAGTCCCGCAAGTAAAATCGCCGATTTTACTTGTGCACTTGCTACAGGAGAATGGTAATGAATTGCTTTTAATGCTCCTCCTCTAGTAGATAAAGGCGTATATTGGCCATGCTCACGCCCATCAATCTTTGCACCCATAGAGCGCAGCGGCACCGTAACACGGCTCATTGGACGCTTGGCAATCGACTCATCTCCAATTAGAGACGTATGAAATGGCACACCGGCAAGAATCCCCAGCATTAAACGAGTAGTTGTTCCTGAATTTCCTACATCTAAGATGGAAGTAGGTTCACTTAATCCTTCGATACCTTTACCTTCCACTTCAACATACTCGCCTTCTCTTTTAATCGATACGCCCATCTTTTCAAAACAAGAGATGGTACTTAAGCAATCTTCACCTGCTAAAAAATGATTAATCGTAGTTTTCCCTTCTGCCATCGCTCCGAACATCACAGCTCTGTGAGAAATCGACTTATCCCCGGGAATAGAAATTTCTCCTTGAAGAGATGAAAGATTCGTTTTTAATGGTTTTCCACTCATTTCATTCACACCTTTCGTACATTAAGAAATAAACGTCTGATATTGATGCTGATAGAGACACGCTCTTGCCCGCTTTCTATCTTCCTCTGTTTGAAAGCTCAAACGTAATACTCCGTATATATCTTCTCGTGTTTCTAAAATTCGAATATTTGTAATACTGATTTCATCTTCTGCTAAATAACCGGTTACTTCTGAGATAATACCCGGATAGTCAGGAACATCCACATAGAGATCATAAAAGGATGGAATCGCTCCTTTGGTTCGTACAGGAAGCTGATCTCTAAATTGTTTCGCTTGTGAAAAATATGTATAGATATCATTCGCATCTTTTCGTTCGATCATATTTCGCACGTCGTTCATTTCTTCAAGCCAGTGGTCAAACATTGAAAGAAGCGCATCCTGGTTATGAAGCAAAATATCTCTCCACATCGCTGGACTGCTTGAAGCAATACGTGTAATATCACGAAACCCTCCAGCCGCAAGCTGCGAAACTAGCTGATTGTCTTGTTGGTAATATTCTGCTTGATGAACAAGGCTTGCAGCAATAATATGTGGAAAATGGCTAATGACACCTGCTAATTTATCATGTTCTTTTGGTGACATTACAATAATTTTAGCTTTTGTACCACTTAGCAATTCCTTTAAGCTGTTTAAAGCCTCCGAAGAAGTAGAAGATGAAGGTGTTAATACATACATTGCATTTTCAAATAAATGAGCTTTAGAAGCAGCTACTCCGCTTTTATGAGACCCCGCCATTGGATGACCCCCGATAAACTCAATGCCTTTAGAAATAAGAGCCTCGGCTGTCTTCACTACTTCTTCTTTTGTACTTCCTACGTCTGTTACGATGACAGACTGTTTGAGCGTAAAATGTTCGAACTGTTTTAGCACTTCCGCTGCTTGGGTGACTGGAATGGCAATAACAATATAATCCGCTTGCTCAGCGCCTTGTTGCAAAGAAGAAGCCGCTTGGTCAATTACGCCTAGAGTTTTAGCGAGCTCCAGCTGCTCTTGATTAATGTCAAAACCTATTACATCAAGATGATGATGCGTCTTTTTTATATTAAGTGCAAGAGATCCTCCAATTAATCCTAGGCCTATAACAAAAACATTTTCTTTCACTTTCCTTCACCTCATTGTGCATATGAAGATGAGAGTGTGAAATCACACTCTCATCTTTTACTATATTAGGTATTAAGCTTTCGCCGTTTCTTGGTTAACAAACTGCTGAAGCAATTCAATGATTTGTTCATTTTGTTCTTTTGTTCCCACCGTAATACGAACGGAAGTTGGGAAGCCTAATGCATTCCCTGAACGAACGATAAATCCGCGCTCCAATAAAAATTGAAACACTTCATCGCCTTGACGGCCAAAATCAATTAGAACAAAATTAGTGAAAGAAGGATAATAGTTTAAGCCATTCTTATCACAGAAAGCATAGTACTGCTGCAAACCTGCTTCATTTTTCTTTTTGCACTCTTCAATGAACGCTTGGTCTTCAAGAGCAACGATTGCTGCTTTTTGAGCCATGCGGCTTGTATTAAAAGGTTCGCGAGCCGGCTCAATTTTTTGTAGCAATGATTCGTTTGCAATACCGTAACCAATACGCAAAGAAGCTAAGCCGTATGCTTTTGAAAATGTGCGAAGTACAATTAAGTTTTCGTATTCATTCAAAAGCTCTACCGTATTCGGATAGTCGGCTTGATCTGCTGCATACTCAAAATACGCTTCATCCATAACGATTAACGTATGCTTAGGAACTTGCTTCATAAAGGAAATTAACTCATCGCCCTTCACATACGTGCCCGTTGGGTTATTAGGACTGCATACCCATACAATTGTCGTATTTTCATCAATTGCACGAAGCATAGCATTTAAATCATGATCTCCGCCGCGCAGCGGTACTTCACGAATTTCTGCACCTTCAATTACGGCATTGTGCTTATATTGAGGAAATGATGGCGTTGGCATGACAGTGTTTGTATCAGCCGATAGTAAAGCTCGGCAAATAATTTGAATGACTTCATCAGACCCATTTCCAAAAATCAGCTGATCTTGCTCTACACCTACGTGTTTTGCTACTGCTGCACGCAGTTCAGCTGCATAACCGTCTGGATAAAGCGCCATATTTTCAATTTCTGCAGCAATCGCCTCTTTTACTACAGCAGAGCTGCCGTAAGGATTTTCATTGGATGCTAATTTTACAACGCGATCTAAATTAAATTCACGCTTCACTTCTTCAATTGGCTTACCTGGTTTATATGGAGATAAAGTTAGTAATTGTTCTTTTACTTTCACCGTGTTACACCTCGCATTTTTGTATAGGCGAAACGATGGATGCAACATACTCCTCAATTTGATTTAATCCGTCTCGGCGTGTATCCTTATTTAAAAGAACTTGTTCAAGCTGGCCAATTTTATTAACAATTGCACTTCCGATTACAATGCCGTCGCTGTGTTCTTTTAATACCTCTACTTGTTCGCTTGTTGAAATCCCAAAACCGACGGCAACCGGTATAGAAGCTACTGCTTTCACATCTTCTAAAAAGGTGCCAATATCAGCCGGCAGCGTAGAGCGAACCCCAGTAACGCCTAAAGACGACACGCAGTATAAGAAGCCCGTTGCATCTGCAGCAATTTTTTGAATACGCTCTTTAGATGTAGGAGCAACCATTGAAATGTACGCAACTTCATTTTCAGCGGCAAGCTCCCGGATACGGCCACTCTCTTCGTACGGTAAATCCGGAATTAGCACTCCATCTATTTCATTTTCTCGCATTAACGCGAAAAAGGATTCTAAACCTAATTGTAACACAGGATTAAAATAGGTAAAGAGAATTACCGGTATTTTCACACCTTTTTTTCTCATCACCGATACAAGCTTAATAGCTTTTGAAATAGACATGCCGCCAGATAAAGCTCTTTTGGACGCCTCTTGAATAATTGGACCATCTGCTAAAGGATCGGAATACGGTACGCCCAGCTCTAAAATAGAAGCACCTTGCTTTTGCAAAGACAAAGCAATCTCCACCGTTGCATCTTCATGAGGATCTCCTGCTGTAATAAATGGAATAAATAATGTTTCATGTTTAGGTAGTCTCGCTTCAAACGTATTCATGTTCTTCTTCCTTCCCTTCTAGCAAGTTTACTAATGTATGAACGTCCTTATCTCCTCGACCTGATAAGCAAATTAAAATGGTTTCTTCTTTCGTCATGCTTTTAGCCAGTTCAAATGCTTTTGCCAGCGCATGGGCGGATTCGATAGCCGGGATGATTCCCTCCGTTTTCGCCAGCAGCTGAAGAGCTTCGATTGATTCATCATCCGTTACACTTTCATATTCTACTCGTCCAATAGATGAAAGGTGAGAATGCTCTGGACCGATACCCGGATAATCCAAACCTGCTGAAATAGAATAAGGCTCTGTAATTTGACCATTTTCATCTTGAAGTAAATACGTGAGCGTTCCATGAATAACACCTTTTGTGCCTTTAGCCATTTTAGCAGCATGAAGAGCTGTATTTAGTCCTTTCCCCCCTGCTTCTACTCCAATCAAGCGTACATGTTCTTCTTTAATAAAATCATAAAACATACCGATTGCATTACTGCCGCCTCCGACACATGCCACGACAGCATTCGGAAGTTTTCCTTCTACCGCTGTAAACTGTTCTTTTGCTTCTTCTCCAATAATTTTTTGGAAATCTCGAACCATTTTAGGATAAGGATGCGGTCCAATTGCCGAACCAATTAAGTAAAAATGATCTTCACAGTGTTGAACCCAGTAGCGGATTGCTTCATTTGTTGCATCTTTTAGCGTTTTTGTTCCAGAAGTTGCAGGAATGACTTCCGCTCCTAGAAGCTTCATGCGAAAGACGTTCAACGCCTGACGTTCAATATCTTCTTCTCCCATGAATACTTTACATTCCATTCCGAACTTTGCAGCTACTGTAGCTGTGGCTACCCCGTGCTGACCCGCTCCTGTTTCAGCAATAATTTTTGTTTTGCCCATCCGTTTAGCAAGTAAAATCTGTCCAATGGCATTGTTGATTTTGTGAGCACCCGTATGATTTAAGTCTTCACGTTTTAAATAAATTTTTGCCCCGCCGAGTGTTTCGGTAATATTATCAGCATATGTTAAAGCCGTTGGACGCCCTGAGTAATTGACGAGTAAGGATAGATACTCATCTTTAAATGCCGGATCTTTCATTGCTTGATTCAAAGCTGCTTCTACTTCTTCAAGTGGTTTCATTAATGTTTCAGGTACGTATTTTCCGCCAAATTCACCAAAGCGGCCAAATTCATCAGGATGATTGTATGTCATAGTATGGATCTTCCTTTCAATCTCTATAATTTTTGTATAGTCCTTCGTTCCATTTGTTTCAATACCGCCAGAAATATCAATCGCCCCAGGCTTGTAGGGTAACAAGTTCTCAATGTTAAAAGCATTGATTCCTCCAGCAATAAAGCATTTTTTACCTAACTTTTGTGCAGCTGATTCATACTGAGGAACGAAGCTCCAATCAAAAGCGACGCCCGTTCCTCCGAATTGTTCTTTAACCTTGCTGTCAATTACATAACCGTCAGCTTCTTCATATACATGCATTTGCTGCAGCGTCTCGTTATTGTGCGGGAGTGCTTTCCATACTTCATATCCACGCTGCTTTAACTCACGTACTTCAGCAGCAGTCTCTTGCCCGTGGCACTGAATCACATCTAAATTTGTCACGGAGGCAATTTCAAGTATTTGATCCACCGGTGTATTAACAAATACCCCTACTAGCGAGACTTGTTTTTTTATTTCATCCGTTACAAACTCATTTACTCGTTCAGGCTTTACATATCGTTTACTTTTAGGGTAGAAAATAAAGCCAATGTGAGTAGCAGCCGACTTTTCGATTAAAGCTATATCTTGTTTTGATCGAATACCGCAGTACTTAATAAGCATATTCACTTTCCCCAAACAGCTTTTTAATCGCTTTGGTTTGATTATCCTGTCTCATAAGCGATTCTCCTACTAAAATAGCTTTTGCTCCGGCTTCTTTTACGTAGGAAACATCATCGTATAAGTAAATGCCGCTTTCACTTACTAAAAGCTGATCTTTCGGCACGTGCTTAGCGATTTCTTTTGTCTGCTGCACGCTGGTTTCAAACGTATGAAGATTTCGATTATTAATCCCGATAATCTTCGGTGTAAATACAGCTAACAGCTGTTCAAGAGTTTCTAAAGAATGCACTTCTACTAAACAATCTAACTCTTTTTCAGCAGCTTGAAGATAAAGCTCTTGCAATTTTAATGGTTCAAGTGCTTCTCCGATGAGTAAAATAGCATCGGCACCGATTCTTGCACTTTCTTCCACTTGAATGGAATCAATGATGAAATCCTTACGAAGCACAGGAATAGAGACATGCTGTTTAATATCACTTAAAAACGTTCGGTGTCCTTGAAAATAGTGCTGATCCGTTAACACAGACAAAGCATCTGCTTTTCCTTCCTCGTAGGCTTTAGCAATTTCCACAGGCTGAAAATTCTCCTTTATTAATCCTTTGGAAGGAGAGGCTTTTTTTACTTCTGCAATAAGAGCCAGCTCTCGATTTGGATTTGATAAAGCTTCTAAAAATGATCGTTTTGTAACATTTTGCTGTTCGGGTAACTGTAGGTTTTGAATTTCTTCTTTTTTTGTTTCAATAATTTTATTGAGCATGTTCAACCACCTTTTTCGATTTCAATCGTTGTAATTGCGTGTATGCAGCACCTGATTCAATTGTTTCTAAAGCTACAGCTACTCCTTCTTCAAAAGTAGAAACGTTTCCGCTAACGTAAATAGCTGCAGCAGAGTTCAACACGACTGCATTTTTAGCAGTTACATTACTTTTATTTAAAAATAGCGATTCAATGAGCTCTGCACTCGATTTCGCGTCTTCTACCACCAAGTCTTCAAGCTTACCTCTCTGTAAGTGTACATCCTCTGGTGCAAGCGTATATTCTGTAATAACATTGTCTTGCACTTCTACAATATCCGTTACATCCGTGGCACTAATTTCATCCAAACCGTCCCTGCCCGCAACGAGAAGAACGTGGTTAGCTCCCAGTACAACAAGCGCTTCTGCTAATTTCCGTGCAAGCTCAATAGAGTAAACGCCAATTACTTGCTTTGTGCAATTAGTAGGGTTTGCTAACGGACCTAATGCATTAAAAACGGTTCTAAACCCTAATTCCTTTCGAGTAGCAGCAACGTGCTTCATAGCAGGGTGATAAAGCGGCGCAAATAAAAAGGACATGTTGAGGTCAGACACCGCATTTTTCACTTCTTTTTCATTTCCTTGAATCCATATATCCAGATGTTCTAACACGTCTGCACTTCCGCTTTTAGAAGACACCGCGCGATTCCCATGTTTCGCAACCTTTACTCCAGCAGCAGATGCCACAATCGCACTAGCCGTCGAAATATTAAACGTAGAGGCGCCGTCTCCTCCCGTACCGCACGTATCTACTACGTTTAATTCTTCTAGAGAAATAGCATTCATGTTGTTTTTCATACCCCGGACAAAACCAACAATTTCATCGACGGTTTCTCCTCGGTACGTTAAAATGGTTAGCACGCTAGCAATTTGAGCTGCCGGGACTTTACCGTTCATAATATCATTCATAATTTTTTCTGCTTCTTCCGCTGAAAGTGACTCGCCGCGCAAACACTTTTTCAACAATTCTTTAAACATATACATCCTCCTTTTTATCGTAGATGTCTTGAGCTAATTGAATTGTTTTAATTAAAGCGCTAGCTTTATTGCGGGTTTCTTTCCACTCAAGCTCCGGTTTTGAGTCAGCAACCACTCCTGCTCCAGCCTGTATATAAGCGGTTTGGTCTTTCAAAAGAATGGTACGAATTGCAATGCACGAATCAATGTTTCCATCAAATCCGAGATATGCTACGGTTCCTGCATATACATTTCGCGCAACTGGTTCAATTTCATTTAAGATTTGCATCGCCCGCACTTTTGGAGCGCCAGATACGGTACCCGCTGGAAATGCAGAAAGCAGCGCATCAATAGGATGTACTTTTTCATCTAGGCGTCCTGTCACTTTAGAAATCAAGTGCATGACGTGCGAAAAATTAACCTGCTGCATTAATACCGGCGTTTGGACACTTCCATACTGTGCAACTCGGCCGATGTCATTTCTTGCTAAGTCCACGAGCATATAGTGTTCTGCCCGCTCTTTTTCATCGTTAATTAAGTCTTCATACAAGCGCGCATCTTCTTCTGCATCTCTGCCGCGTCTTCTCGTTCCTGCAATTGGATGAATTTCTAAATGGCCGTTTTCAATTTGAATCAACCGCTCAGGGGAACTTCCAATCAATTCCACTCCCTTTACTTTCACGTAAAATAAATAAGGAGATGGATTAACTAATCGCAATACTCTGTAAATATCAAATCCAGCTACGGTCGTATCAATTTGAAATCTCTGCGACAATACGGCTTGAAAAACATCTCCGCTTTTAATGTATTCCTTAATTTTTTCCACATCTTGCACAAATTTATCTTTTTGGTATGACGATGTCACACCTTCAAAGCTAACTTCGCGCTGCTCGCTTTCAAACATCATCGGCTTTTCTTTCACCGTCTGCGCTATTCTTTCAACATATCGATTGATCTCTGCTAGAGCTTCATCATGTTTTTCTTTTTTCTGCTGTTCTTTATCTTGCTCATCAAGCTGAATGTAGTGAATCACCATAAGCTCTTTTGTTTGGTGATTATAAGCGAGCATCGTTTGACAATAGATAAAGTGAAAAGTAGGCATGTTCAAATCGTTTTGGGCATGTACGTTTACTTTTTCAATTTGCGATACTGCGTCGTAGCTGATAAATCCTACTGCTCCTCCTTTAAAAGGAAGTGCAAGGTCTGGTACTTTCACTTTCAGCTCTTGCTGAATTTTACAAAATACCTCTTTAAAGCTGTCTCCTTGCAGCACAGGTTGAAGCTGCTTGTTTTTTGCTAGATAGGTTCCGTTCTCTTCTTCTACATACAAAAACGGATTCAAGCCAATAAAAGAATAATTGGACCATGGTGATGATTCATCATTGCTTTCAAGCAAATATACAGCTTCATCTTTTACTTGCTGAAAAAGATCAACAGGTGTCATGCTATCGATAAATATTTTTTTTATGATTGGAATGGTTAAATACTTTGTAGAGTCTTCTAAAAAAGAAGTATACGTGTTCGTCATATCTTTCAATCCTCCATTTCATGGAGAATGAGAATAGATGAGGTTATATAAAAGAGGATATAATAAATAAACCCAAAGACACATCAAAAATGGGCCTTTGGGTATACGAATGGTAAAATTCACTCAACTAAACTCTGCTCAACTGTCTCATTCTCGTCTACCCTAATCTCAACTAAACTGTCTATTTTTTTCTCATAACTAAAATCTCTAAACTAACTTGTTACCAATTGTAGTACGTTTCAAATTCATTTGTCAACTACTATCTACTTGGCTTTTGAAGAAACTACGCTTGAAGCTCTTCATTCAGCAGCTTAAGAATCACTTCATCTTCTACTTGTTGAACAAAAGGTTTTCCTACGCCTTCAAGCAGTACCATATGAACATTGCTTGATTTGGACTTCTTGTCTGCTTTCATTCTCACGAGCAGCTTTTCAGCTGAAAGGTGGTTTGGAACAGACGTCTCATAGCCAAATTTTTCAAACCATTTCGCAATTTCAGCTACAGGGAACTCGCTTTTCCCAAGCGTATTGCTGACTTTCATAGCAAACAGCATCCCAATGGCTACGCCTTCTCCGTGACTGATTTGTCCATAGCCGCACTCTGCTTCGATCGCATGACCTAACGTATGTCCAAAGTTCAGGTGAGCGCGAACGCCAGCTTCTGTCTCATCTTCTTTTACAACAGATGCTTTGACTAAAATACCGCTTTGAATAGCATAAATTAATTTTTCATCTTGTAAATCAGTCAGCGATTGTATATTTTGCTGAAGCCATTCATAAAATGCTTCATCGTGAATAAAAGCATGTTTAATCACTTCTGCAAAACCAGAACGCCACTCTCTTTCAGGAAGCGTTTTAAGAAGATCAATGTCATAAACAACCGCTTCAGGCTGATAAAAAGCGCCAATCATATTTTTTCCAAGCTCATGATTAATGGCTACTTTACCGCCTACAGCACTATCGTGAGCAAGAAGCGTCGTTGGCACTTGAATAAACGAAACCCCTCTCATGTATGTAGCGGCTACAAATCCAGCTAAATCGCCAACTACCCCTCCGCCGAAAGCAATAACGAGCGCATTGCGGTCAAGCTGCTGCTCGAGTGCAAAAGTCTGACAATCGTAGTAATGTTGAAATGACTTTGCGTGTTCACCGCTTGGTACTACGTATTTAGCCACTTTAAACTGCGTCTCAATCGCTTTTACAACCGCTTCTCCATAATATGAATCTACAGCTGAATCAGTGATGATTAACACCGACGACAGATTAGGTTTTACACTCTCAATAATAGAAGGCAGCTTTTCAATTAATCCATTTCCTAAATAAAGAGGATATGTTTTGGATAAAGTTTGAATATCAATTTGCAACATTAAAACTCCCTCGCATGTACACGCATTTTCTCAATATTTTCAGCAATTAAATCAATTCGGTCTTGTCCAAACTGTTCGATTAGCGCATCAGCCAATTCCCAAGCTACAACGGCTTCTGCTACAACGCTTGCTGCCGGCACAGCACAGCTGTCTGAACGTTCGATGCTTGCCTCGAAGGCTTCTTTTGTTTCAATATCAACACTTTTTAACGGCTTGTAAAGCGTTGGAATAGGTTTCATTACACCGCGTACTACAATTGGCATACCTGTTGTCATGCCACCTTCAAAGCCGCCTAAGTTGTTTGTTTTACGGGTATATCCATTCTCTTCATCCCATAGAATTTCGTCATGAACTTCGCTTCCTGGTCTGCGAGCCGCTTCAAATCCAATCCCAAACTCAACGCCTTTAAATGCATTAATGCTCATAACAGCTGCAGCAATCTTCGCATCTAATTTACGATCGTAATGGACATAGCTGCCCACTCCTGCTGGCACGCCTTCAATAATAACTTCTACTACGCCTCCGATCGAATCGCCGTTTTTCTTAGCATCATCGATTGCTTGCATCATGTCTTTCTCAACAGCTGAGTCAAAACATCTTACTGGAGAAGCTTCAGTGACTTCTTGAAGTTCCTCTAAGCTTTTGTATTGAGGAGGATTTGCCTGTACGCCGCCAATTTCTAATACATGTCCAGCTACAGAAATCCCGAACTGAGCAAGGATTTGACGAGCCACAGCACCTGCTGCTACCCTTACAGTTGTTTCACGAGCTGAAGAACGTTCTAATACATTTCTCATATCGCGATGACCATATTTAATAGCGCCGTTTAAATCGGCATGCCCTGGTCTTGGTCTTGAGATTTTACGCTTTACTTCTTCTGATTCTTCTTCAGAAATTGGCTCGATGCTCATAATTTTTGTCCAGTGTTTCCAGTCGTTATTTTCTACCGCTAACGTAATAGGAGATCCTAGCGTATAGCCGTGGCGAACACCGCTTAAAATTTCCGCTTGATCTTTTTCAATTTGCATACGTCTTCCGCGACCATGACCTTTTTGTCTTCGCGCTAAATCTGTATTGATGTCTTCGGCTGTTAAAGGAAGCCCTGCGGGAACACCCTCTAAAATAGTAGTCAACTGTGGACCATGTGATTCTCCTGCTGTTAAATATCGCATAATCGTACCTCCGCTTAATATGTATTATTCGTCAGAATTTTTCCATTTTTAAATATGACTATACCATACTATAACATAAGAATATATAAAAAGTTTCACCTCAGCTTGTAAGAAATCGCTTCAGGTTATCTCTATTAAATGGTCTTTACTTTTCTGTAAAAAAACGTATCAGCCGTTTCAAACCCATACTTTTGCGGAGTGAAAATCTGCTCTGTGCTCCCTACAAATAAGATGCCTCCAGGTGCTAAAGCTCTGCTAAACTTTTCATATAAAGCATGCTTTGCTTCATCGGTAAAATAAATAAGCACGTTTCGACAAACAATCAAGTCAACGTTTTTAGGAAAAGAGTCTGACAGTAAGTTATGTTTTTGAAAAATAACTGTTTTTTTGATTTTTTCATCTAATAAGTACCCGGTTCCTCTTTGTTGAAAGTACTTATTTTTCATCGAAACAGGCATTTCCTGAAGTGAACGTTCATCATAAAAGCCTATTTTTGCTTTTTCTATCACTTTTTCATCCAGATCGGTCGCCAATATAGAAATACGCGAAAGCGGAAAAAATGTTGATAAAACCATCGCTAGTGTATACGGCTCTTCCCCTGTTGAACAGGCAGCGCTCCACACTTTCAGATCTGATTTTCCTTTTACAAGAGTCGGTAAAATTTTTTGCTCCAATATATCCCACCGCTGATAGTTGCGATAAAACTCTGACACGTTAATCGTCATCCGATCTAAAAACTCCTCAAGCAGTTCGTTGTTACTGTTCATTGCTCGATAATATTCAAAAAAACTAGAAAAACCTTTTTTTTCATACAGCGAGGTGAGGCGGCGGTGCATTTGAGACTGCTTATATAGTGATAAATCAATGCCTGTTTTTGTTTTTATTTTCTCCACAAACGCGTCGTATTCATCTATCATTTTTGACTCTCCTTTCTCATTCCTATACGTTTATGTTAGACGTATAAAGAAATAAAACCTTTATATACGCTTATCTTCTTATTAATATATCGGAATACATTATGAAAATGTTTATGCGGGGAAATCTTTGCACTTAATAGCCTAGAAGCTTGTTTATACACACAATAAAAAAGACGAATGAAAATTCATTCGTCTTTTTGCGCTATCTAAATTAGTAAATCCAAGCGTCTGCGTCTTTTTTATAGAAAGTCAGCTCTTCACTTTCAAAGAATAAGCTGATTTCACGCTCCGCACTTTCTGGTGAATCTGAGCCGTGAATAATATTCTTATCCACAATCAGTCCATAATCACCTCGAATAGTTCCAGGAAGCGCTTCTTGAGGGTTAGTTTTCCCCACCATTTGACGTGATACTGAAATCACGTTTTCACCTTCCCATACCATAGCAAAAACTGGACCTGATGTGATAAATTTCACTAACTCACCGAAGAAAGGTTTCTCTTTATGTTCACCATAGTGTGTTTCAGCTAATTCCTGCGAAATATGCATAAGCTTAGCTCCAACTAATTGAAAACCTTTTTTCTCAAAGCGAGAAATAACCTCACCAATAATGCTTCTTTGTACCCCGTCTGGTTTGACCATTAAAAACGTTTTTTGTATCATTTTACTCTCCACCCCTGAAGTTCATGATATGTAAACAAGTTTTGAAAGCGCAATCACACCTCATGAAGATATTAACATTGTTTCGAGCAGTTTACAACTTATGAAAGTAAATAAATCAAAATTTCCGTTTTCCAATGTACTTCGCAATTTGATGCAGCGTTTTTTTCGCCTTGTTTGGCGGCAGTTCTTCTAAAATGCTCATCGCTTTTTGCAGATAACGATCGCTCATTTCAAATGAACGTTCAATGGCGTTAGAAGATTTAATATCAGAAATAATTTCATCGATCAGCTCTTGCTCATATTCCCTCTCGAAAAGCTGTTCTACTTTATCTCGAAACTCAGCATTTTCAATGGCATACAAAACTGGCAGCGTAATATTTCCTTGCAGTAAGTCGCTGCCAACTGGTTTCCCAAGCTGTTCTTCTGATGAGATAAAATCTAAAATGTCATCCGTAATTTGAAATGACATTCCCACGTAATATCCAAACCAAAATAAACGTTTATGTATATCTTCAGGAGCTCCCGCTGCAATTGCGCCTAACTGACAGCTTGCAGCAATTAGCAGTGCCGTTTTACGTTTAATTCTACGCAGATACACGCGTAAGTTTTGGTTTAGGTTGTATTTGTCCTTAATCTGTTCAATTTCACCGAGCGTTAATTCCACCATCGTATTAGATAAAATTTTATGTGCTTCCACATCTTTAACCTCACTCATAACTTCAAGTGCACGAGCAAAGATGTAATCCCCTGTATACATAGCAATACGATTGTCCCATTTTGCCTTAATTGTTGGTTTTCCCCGTCGCTTATCAGCGTCATCAATAACATCATCATGAACAAGAGACGCCATATGAATCAGCTCAAGCGCTACTGCCACATGTTTGATTTGGTCGATATTGTAATGCCCAAATTTAGCTGCCAACAAAACAAATACAGGGCGAATTCGTTTCCCCCCTGCTTGTAAAAGGTGAAGAGAAGCATCTGTGATAAGTGTTTCATCGGTATGAACAGTTTGTTCAAGTTCTTTCTCAATAAGGGTAATATCCGTATTCAAAAAAGCGTACATCATTTTTAGTTTCATTGGACTCACCTTGCATTATATATTCATTCTTTACTCCTTATCCTACAGGCTGTTGCACCTGTAGGACAAGCTTTTTCTCTTTTATCGTTTGTACCCTAGATGCATCGCCGCTACTCCACCTGTGTAAGATTTCACTTCAACATCTGTCAAACCGGCTTCACGGAACATATCAGCCAATTGCTTTTGACCTGGAAAGTCCCTAGCTGACTCTTGAAGCCATGAATATTCATCATAGCTTTTAGCGACCATCTTTCCAAGCGCAGGCATAATATACTTAAAATAAAGCAAGTACATTTGTCGGTAACCAATCATCGTTGGCTGAGAGGTTTCAAGGCAAACCACTTTTCCGCCAGGTTTCACGACGCGCTGCATTTCCTTTAAAACTTGAAGGTAATCGGGCACGTTGCGCAGTCCGAATCCAATCGTTACATAGTCAAATGAATTATCTTCAAAAGGAAGCTCCATTGCATTGCCATGTAGTAAAGTAATATTTGAAAAAGGTGAGTTTTTTACTTTCTCTTCACCAATCTTTAGCATATTTTGACTAAAATCCAGGCCAACTGCCTCTCCTGTTTCTCCAACTGCTTCAGCCATAGCTAGCGTCCAATCCGCAGTTCCGCAACAAACATCTAAAGCTTTTGTTCCTTTTTGAACATTCATTCGCTTCATCGTATCTTTGCGCCATGCCTTATGACGCTGAAAACTAATAACAGAATTCATTTGATCATAATTTTTGTATATTTTTTCAAATACGCCATGGACACGCTGTTCTTTTGATTGCTGCATATCTCTATCCTTCTCCTACGACATTTTTCAACACTTCTAAGCTAGATGTAAGTTCATCTAAGTGCTCTCTTAAAAACTCATTCATCGCAAATTCACTTCGTAAGTACCCTCTAACAATATTTACAGACCGTTGAGTATACGAATAAAGGTATTCTTTTATTTGTTCTTGATTCATGCCAATTTGTTTGCAATAGTTTAGCAAGAGAGTAGGCTCTTTATGCTGTAATGACTTTAATTGCTTTAATATCCCATTCAAATACGCTGCATGTTTTAAAAGTTCTTTCCACTCTTCACGTTCAAAATAGTCACATAAGCATCTTACAAACGATGATTCTGCTGCTAAAAAACTATTCATAACGTCGTGTGGATTAGTAGAGCGATTGTTATAAATGTGTATCTTAGCAATATTAATTTCTTTAATAGCAGATGCTATAACTTTCATTAAATTCAGCTGGCTGCTTTGAGCTAAATAGTAATAGTACAGGCCGCTGTAATAATCTCCGGCCAAAACTACCAGCTGCCTCTCATGCAGCTTCCCTTCATTTCCGCTAACATTTTGAGTGGAGACTAGATCGTGGGTATCAAGTGCGGTTTGAACGAGCATCACAGATAGCACAGAGCTGTTCTTTTTTTCTTCTTCCATTGAAAGAGTATCTAAGAACGAACACATGTACAGTAATCTATTTTCATCAATACGCGGATGATGAATATATTTTTTTACATATGGATGACTTAATTCAACATGAAGCTGTTCTTTCATGTTGGCCACAATATCATAGATGGTTTTTACGCTCATCATCCTTGTCTCCCTTTCCATCACTATTTGTTTAAAGTTCTTTCAACTCCAAATCGATAGTGTCAATTATAACATAATTACATTATAAAATATCCTTTAAATTCTTTTGAAGCTTTTTCACGGTTTAAATCCTTTAGCTGCTCATCCGCTTGAACACCGTTCATCTACATACCATCTTGATTTCTTAGACAGTAATTTAAGATATTGCTTTTAGTTTCACCATGTTTTTCCTGTTCTTATTCATTTATTTTAAATATAAATAAAAGCAGGAAAATCCCTGCTTATTTTTTCGTATCGGATTCAATTTCTCCGTGAACAGTCTGAACGACGGCTTTGCCACGAATTTTAATTGCGGATGTATGCTCAGTAAACTGCGCAATCATCACTTCGCCTTTATCTAGTTTTTCTGAATGATGAAATCGCGTATCTGCTCCTCGCGTTAAGCCAATTACGTTAACTCCATCTTCGACCGCTTTAATGACAATATACTCTGGCGTTCCTTTTTGTGTCATATTCTCTTCTCCTTCATCATCCACATTATGATTTAATCAATGATAAAACTTCAGCTCTAGAACTTGCATCGTGTTCTAACACTCCACGCACAGCAGAAGTGATTGTCATAGCCCCAGGCTTTTTAATGCCTCGCATGGTCATACACATGTGCTCTGCTTCCACTACTACCATTACCCCGTGCGGCTCTAATGTTTCTACAATAGAATCCGCCACTGTAGATGTAATTCTCTCCTGAAGCTGAGGACGTTTCGCAACAGCCTCTACCGCTCTTGCCAGCTTACTTAAACCGGTCACTCGTCCGCCTTTTGGAATATACGCAACATGAGCTTTTCCGTAAAAAGGCACTAAGTGGTGTTCACACATAGAGTAAAAAGGAATATCTTTTACAAGCACTAGCTCTTCATGATCTTCTCCAAAAACTGTTTTAAAATGCTCTTTTGGATCTTCATTCAACCCGGAAAAGACTTCCTCATACATTTTAGCTACTCGCTTTGGTGTATCTAATAATCCTTCACGGTTTGGATCTTCGCCAATTGCTTCTAAAATTAGTCTCACAGCTTGTTCGATCTGTGGTTTATTTACAGATGACATGTTGTTGCCCTCCAATTCGTTGCATTACGACTTTATGAAAAAAATTCTAGCATATGTATATACCAAAGGCAAAAAAGAAAGGTCGCAAATGTGCGACCTTTCAAAGCTCTTCATCAACGGCTATGAATAAAGCCATTTTATGTAGATATTATTTTACAGCATCTTTAAGAGCTTTACCTGGTTTGAATGCAGGAACTTTGCTAGCAGGAATTTCGATTTCTTCGCCAGTTTGTGGATTGCGTCCTTTACGAGCAGCACGTTCACGTACTTCGAAGTTACCAAAACCGATAAGTTGAACTTTGTCCTCAGCTTTTAAAGCTTCTAAAATTGTATCGAAAACAGCATCAACTGCTTTTGTAGCATCCTTTTTTGAAAGCTCACTTGCTTCTGCAACAGCATTAATTAATTCTGTCTTGTTCATGCCATTCACCTCCTCCCAAAATCGGATCATATAATAACTAAAAACCTTGTTAGAAAAGGAATCTAGTAATTCGTTATATCTCATTCTTTAACAAAACAAATGGATATTATACATAACCTATGTATCGACAAGCCTAATCATAAACGATTGAACTAAATAATTCAATGTTTTTCATTCGTCTGCCGTATGTATGTAGTGAAAACAGTATGATCGATCGATTTCTGTTAAAAGATTAACATATTGAACAAGGCATAGCAAGCAGAAAATAACGCAGGAATAGGATAACCACGCTATCTATCACAATATATGTAAAGTTTTGTATGATCTATCCAAAAAAAGAAGAGGCTCCTTTATGAGGAGCCTAACGTTATATTCTTATAAAATAATCGCGATTAAACCTCCAGATCCTTCGTTAATAATCCGTTCTAGCGTTTCTTTTAACTTATATCGCGCATTTTCAGGCATCAGCGACAGCTTTCCTTGAATCCCTTCTCTTACGATTGAACTTAGAGAGCGGCCAAATATATCTGAATTCCAAATTGAGAGCGGATCATCTTCAAAGTCTTGCATCAAATAACGAACTAATTCTTCGCTTTGCTTCTCCGTTCCGATAATCGGCGCAAATTCTGATTCTACATCCACTTTAATCATGTGTATAGAAGGTGCCACTGCTTTTAAACGAACTCCAAAACGCGATCCTTGGCGAATAATTTCAGGTTCATCAAGGCTCATATCTGAAAGCGAAGGTGCAGCTACACCATAACCCGTTTGCTTAACCATGCGAAGTGCATCAGAGACTTGATCATACTCGGTTTTTGCATGCACAAAGTCTTGCATTAACTGCAGCAAATGATCTCTTCCGCGAATTTCTACTCCCACGATTTCTTTCAAAATCTGATCATATAAGTCATCTGGAGCGTATAAGTCAATTTCGGCAATCCCCTGCCCCATCTCAATTCCGGCTAATCGAGCCTGATCGATAAACTCAAACTGACTAAATTGCTCTACTACCCGTTCAACGTCTCTCAGTCTCTTAATATCTTTTACCGTTTCTTTAACGGCTTCTTGATAGCTTTCACGCAGCCAATGTTTATCTTTTAAAACCATTACCCAGCTTGGTAGATTAACGTTGACTTCTAATACAGGGAACTCGTATAGTGCTTCTCTTAATACATTCATCACATCAGTATCGCGCATGCTTTCCACACTCATCGCTAATACTGGGATATCATATTTTTCATTAAGCTTTGCACGAAGCTTTTCTGTATCGGGATGATATGGCTGTACGGTATTAATAACCATGATAAAGGGTTTGCCTACTTCTTTTAGCTCATTAATGACGCGCTCTTCTGCTTCCACATAATCTTGACGAGGTATATCTCCAATTGAGCCATCTGTTGTAATGACGACACCAATCGTTGAGTGTTCTTGAATGACCTTTCTCGTTCCAATTTCAGCCGCTTCGTGAAATGGAATTGGTTCTTCATACCAAGGTGTATTGATCATTCGAGGTCCATTTTCATCTTCGTATCCTTTAGCGCCTGGCACTGTATATCCTACACAATCTACTAACCGTATGTTAACTTCTAGCCCGTCATCTACCAAAACATTGACTGCTTGATTCGGTACGAATTTCGGCTCAGTTGTCATAATCGTTTTTCCAGCTGCACTTTGTGGTAGTTCATCTTGTGTGCGAGCTCTTTCTGCCTCGTTCTCGATGTGAGGCAGGACCACCAGCTCCATAAACTTTTTAATAAATGTAGATTTTCCTGTTCGAACTGCTCCCACCACACCTAAATATATATCGCCTCCTGTACGTTCAGCGATATCTTTAAATACATCCACCTTTTCCAAAAGATCCCCTCCGATCTATGAGTTCATGGAATATGACATCCATTGCGAGAGTAAATTAGGACACTATATAGTTATGACGTTGTCCTATTAAAATATGACTTTTGATAGAAAAATTTATGATTTTTTTCATGCACATGCTGACTTAGTCATTCTGATTTTCATTATTGGTGTACAAGAAAGAGAAAACCCCTTCTCTCTGAATATTATTCAAGGAGAAGGGGTTCATGACTTATTTTTTAAAAAATATTGGTTCATTCTTATCGTTAACTGTATAAGGAAGAGAGTAAGCAGGTACAAAATCACTGTTTTCCACAAGGAGCTTTCGGATATCTTCACCCGGTTTGTAGGAGCTTTTATGCTTTTGAATGGCATCATACAAATCAGGACGATAATCTACAAATACATCTCCCTGCCCATTAACAATTAAAGAAAGACTATTCCCTGTATACGGGCTAGTAACGACAGGGGGTTCTTTCATATTCAATTTCTTATAGTTAATAGAGAATACGCCGGGAGCGATGACGTCTTTAAACGGTACGTATCCTTTATGGTTTTGACGGTATATATTCAAATGTACATTAACATCTTGAATCGTATCCGCCATCCGTAAGTCTAATAATTTAACCGTGGGCTTTGTTTCTGCATCCACAAGCACGTACGCAAATATCCCTCCGCTTTCATACGAATTCCCAGGTGCGTCTTGCATGTATCTAGGAACAATTTTTGTAAAGTCAATCGGATATTTTTGATAAATCGGCGTGTCCATATCTTTCGTTTTTATCGGCAATAAGCCTCCGCTTTCTTCTTTAAATTGATCAACGGCCGTTTGTACGGAAGCAACTTGATCTTTATAAGGAACTTGATTTTGAGACATTCTTTCCGTCGGGTATAAACAACCGGATAATACAAAAATGGTTAACCCAACAATAGACGTTAGCATGAATTTTTTCATTTTCCTCACCCTACCATATGTACATTAAGCATCTGTCGGACCGCTGAATACAACAATTACCATAATAAGACCTGCTACAATCATGAGCGAATAGGCAATGAAAGCGAGTACAATTTTACCAACGCGGTTCGTGATTTTATAACGACTAAAGTAAATAGAAAATACCGCAATAAACATAAATACAATGGAACCCAATGAAATCCACATCTTTAACAAACCTGGCGACAAATTGCATCCACTCCTTTTTTCACCGTTATTATAACATAAGGACTTATAGTTAAGACGGATATTAATAGAACATTCTAAATTTAATATTTATTTACCTTCCATTGATTTACGCTCTATAGTAATTACTTTCCTATTAAATTGACAAATTCCTGCTTTTTCACATAAAAAAATCGAAGCGAAGGGGGCTCTTCGCTTCGACCGTAACTAAATATTCCCATACTAACAGTTCTACTCATCTTTATTTACACGTTATTTTATGCAAGTAAATGATTTTGGGTATCACCAATTGCCTATTTTTTCATATTTCTTTGCACTTAATTTAATTTTTCTCCTAAAACATTCGCTAAATCTTCCATTTCATGTGTTTTAGTACGAGACATAAGCGCGTCTACTGCATCTTTTGCCTTCACATCATTAAACAGTACATTATATAAAGCATCAGCAATCGGCATTTTCACGTCGTATTTTTGAGATAGCTGGTAAGCTGCTTTCGTCGTGCGTACACCTTCTACAACCATTCCCATATTTTCTAATACTTCGTCTAAATTTTTGCCTTTTCCAAGAAGATTACCAGCGCGCCAATTTCGAGAATGAACGCTTGTACACGTTACAATCAAGTCTCCAATCCCGGTTAAACCTGAGAACGTCAGAGGATTGGCGCCAAGCACCGTACCTAAACGAGCGATTTCAGCTAAGCCACGAGTCATAAGAGCGGCCTTCGCATTGTCACCATATCCAAGTCCATCCGTAATACCAGCAGCAAGAGCAATAATATTTTTTAACGCTCCCCCAATTTCCACACCAATCACATCAGGATTTGTATAAACACGGAAGTACTGTTGATTATTAAATAAATCCTGTACTTTTTCTGCTGCTTGTATATTTGTTGAAGCTGACGTCACGGTTGTCGGCTGCCTTCT
This sequence comes from Priestia sp. SB1, assembly GCF_038898415.1. Lineage (NCBI taxonomy): Bacteria > Bacillati > Bacillota > Bacilli > Caryophanales > Bacillaceae > Priestia > Priestia sp. SB1. Next base: position 471,821 of record NZ_JBBJSS010000001.1, read on the forward strand.
ACTTACTTCTTCAGCATGACTCGGGCCTGATAAGACAACGATGTCTTTTGTATCAATTTCTTGTTGAATCATTTGAGATATACGTAAAAGAGAATCCGGTTCAATTCCTTTACTTACGTGAACAATTGTAAACAGTTCATCGGTAAGGGATTTTAGCTGTTGCAACACTTCACGAATGGCCTTCGTTGGAACAGCTAAAATAAGGGTTTCAACACCCTCTATTGCCTTTTCTAATGACGTAAAACCTTTAATCTGATGAGGAAGCTCTACACCAGGCAGATATTTTTCATTCTGATGCGTCTCGTTGATTTGATCAATGACTTGTTGTCTATGTCCCCAAATGCGAACATCGTGTCCATTTTCCGCCAATACGAAAGCTAATGCAGTTCCCCAACTCCCTGCTCCTAGTACAGCTATTCTTTCCACGCCGATCACATCCTCTGTTATTTTCTTGGTCTTGCAATAATTTTAATTGGAGTTCCTTCGAATCCAAAAGCTTCACGAAGCTTATTTTCTAAGAAACGTTTATATGAAAAATGCATTAGCTCAGGATCATTTACAAACACAACAAAAGTTGGCGGCTTGATTGCTACTTGAGTTGTGTAATAGATTTTTAAGCGGTTGCCGTTATGAGTAGGCGTAGGGTTCATTGCTACTGCATCCATAATTACATCGTTTAAGATGCTTGTTTCTACACGTACAGCATGGCTTTCGCTTGCAAGATCAATCATTGGCAATAGCGTATGCGTACGTTTTTTCGTTTTAGCTGAAAGGAATACAATTGGAGCATATGTTAAGAACTGAAAATGCTCGCGTATATTTTCTTCAAATTTTTTCATTGTTTTTTCATCTTTTTCTACTGTATCCCATTTGTTCACAACAATGACGACAGCTTTTCCAGCTTCTTGTGCATAGCCAGCAATTTTCTTATCTTGTTCAATAATACCCTCTTCAGCATTTAATACAATTAAGACAACGTCTGAGCGTTCAATTGCCTTTAATGCGCGAAGTACGCTGTATTTTTCAGTACTCTCGTACACTTTTCCACGCTTTCTCATTCCAGCTGTATCAATAACAACATATTCTTGATCTTCTTTTGTAAACTTCGTATCAATAGCATCGCGTGTCGTACCGGCAAGATCACTGACAATAACACGATCTTCACCTAGAAGAGCATTAACTAATGAAGATTTCCCTACGTTAGGACGACCAATCAATGAAAATTTAATGACTTCTTCTCCGTAGTCTTCGTCTTTTTCTTTTGGAAAATGCTTAGCTGCCTCGTCTAACAGGTCACCTAAACCTAAACCATGGGTTCCTGAGATTGGGAACGGTTCTCCATATCCTAGTGCGTAGAAATCATAGATTAATTCTCTCATTTCAGGATTATCTACTTTATTAACGGCTAGGACGACGGGCTTTTTGGATTTGTATAAAATTTTCGCCACTTCTTCATCAGCTGCAGTAATTCCATCGCGTCCATTCACTAGAAAAATGATTACGTCCGCTTCATCAATTGCAATTTCTGCCTGCTGTTTGATCTGTTCTAAAAATGGCTCATCTCCAATATCAATACCGCCAGTATCAATAATGTTAAAGTCCAAATTCAGCCACTCACCTGAACTATAGATACGATCACGAGTTACACCCGGAATATCTTCTACAATAGATACTCGCTCTCCTACAATTCGGTTGAAAATTGTTGATTTTCCTACGTTGGGACGACCAACAATCGCAATAATTGGTTTTGGCATACGATTCTTCCCTTTCCTTGATCTTTTTTATGTATCGGCAACCAGTCTTTAATCGACTAAAGGTATTTATCTACATGTACAAATAAATAAGATCATTCTTTTTTCAAAAATCGAGGCCATGCAGCGTGGCATGACCTCTACTAATCGATCATAAGCGATAAAGCAGGATTTTTATCAGCTCTTTCTTACACTGAACTAATTAACTGCCTATCCGCTGAATAAGCATTACTCTTTCAATCAAACAATTTTATCAAAAATCACCGGTAACAACAATATAATTTTACGAAATCTCTTCTTCTATTTGTAAGTACTTTGCTTTTGCCTGTGAGACTTCAGCACGTACAAATCTAAATAAGCAGAGAAATAAACCAGCATCTCCCAAATAAACATCGCTCCTACTGCTGTGGCTAAAACGTCGAGTGTACGAAGAGACCCTATTTCATAAGATGCGATATCCCGAATGACAACTGCGTATAAAAAGTCTCCTCCAACTACACCTAAAATGATCGCTGCGAATCTTTTTTCAGCATCTTTAACCACCATAAAGCAAATATATAAGATAAGTCCAGTCAAAATCCACTTACGATCAATAAAAATCCAGACAGGATCATAGAGCTCAAGTAAACAAAAACTAGCATAGGCAATTATTATAATGCCGCATACAATAACATAATATAACTGCTGAAATCGGCTGTAGCCTGAAGCATACACACACGCTACTCCCACTAAAAACAAAGCGGTGTAGCTACATGAAAACTGAGTCATATGCATGTTCATTCCGCTTAGGAGTATACTGATTAATATAATGGCTGCTACCTTCCAACGCCTAGCTGTTTTGGGCATAAGAAAAGTCGCAACAATCCATCCCATCCACGAAAGCCAATAAAAGAAAATTCCGTCCACTGAATATGGCACCTCCCCTATCTGTCATCAGTATGTATCAATTTTGGAAAACTTAATCGGGGTTTTAGAATAGAACCGCTTATTTTGGACAACCTATCAGAAAAAAGGAGGGAATATAAAATGGGAAAAGATCGTCAAGAGAAAAAATTAAAGGAATCAAAACGAGTTGAATCTGACCGTGATCAAGGACTTCACTATCCGGGAGCAACTAGCTTGCAAAGTCCTGAAGAAGCGCGCGAATTAAATGAGCATAAATAAAAAATGCGCTGACTAAGTCAGCGCATTTTTTATTTTAAAACTGGATGTGAAACAGGATAGGAACGTTCTTTCTTTCCTGTAAACAAAAAGAGAACTCCTCCCACTAACAATAGTGCTCCTGACAAATAAAATCCGAATTCCATACTTCCAAGTTTATCTGCAAAATATCCGGTAATGTATGGTGCAAAGATCGATGACAGCATGCCGCTGAAGTTAAAAAAACCGTACACTTTAGAGTACATGGAAGAGGGGGTAATATCCGCCATATACGAAATTAAAATCGGATCTAATGCTAATTTCCCTATCAGACCGTACACAATTAAGCCGAGTAATAGCCAAGAATAACTCTCTGTATAGGGAATAAAAAATTGACATAAAGCGCCCGCTACTGACAAACTCACAATTAATGCTTTTTTATTTGCAATTCGATCCGATATATATCCAAAGAAGATTGCTCCTGGAATAGACGCCCACGGTACTAAAGATGCTATGATGCCTGTTTGAGACCCTTCTAAGCCGCGCGAGTGCTGCAAATAATAAGGAAGCCACGTCAGCATCCCAAAAAATCCGTAAAGAGAGCAGAAGATTAAAATGTATACGAAAATATGATTTTTTGTAAATAATACTTTTAGCGACTGCTTTGTTTCTTTATTTAGCGAATTTTTTTCCTGATCCCTTTGCTTATCTTTTACAAAGAAAGCTATTAAAATAGCTATTACTATAGTCGGAATAGCAAATAAGTAAAAAGTAAACTGCCAGTCTTTTTCTAACGTATATGTAATGTATGTAGAACCGATAAAACCAAGCGATATACCAAAAGCCATTCCACTATTGATGAGCGCAGACACTAGACCTCGGTATCGTTCAGACGTGATGCTTGAAGAAATTCCGTATTGTGAACCATAATACGTTCCTTCTCCAAGTCCTGTCAGCGCCCGCATGAGTAAGAACATACCGAAAGTAGTCGTAAGTCCTGTAAAGAATGTGGCAACTCCAAACAAAATGTATCCAGCTACTAAGATCTTAACGCGACCAAATCGATCTGCCAAAAAACCCGTTGGAATCTGCATAGCTGCATACGCTGCAAAAAACACAGTAGACATTAGACCAAGTTCAGCTTTATTAAGGTCCCACTGCGCACCGATATCTCCCATAACTGGAGATAAAATATTACGATCTGCATACATGAAAACCCAGCCTAAAAAGAAAAGAAAAATTGTAAATATAGGATGTCCCTTTTTCATTACGTCACCTCTTTTTTCTGATTTTTCTGTTTATTTAACTTATTATAAGTGGCTAACGTTTGGGATTTCATGCTTTTTGTCACTTCTTCTGCCAATATTTTTTGTTTTTTTAATGAAAACGCGATCATTCATCTTCTAAGGAAATAAAAAAGCAAGCAGTTAACTGCTTGCTTTTTTATCATCTGTTATTAAATGTTTCTATAGATACATTTCGCTGAGTCAGCCAGCTATGGGTATCCCCTGTAATAACTAGAGGCATTTGCTGAAGCTTAGCAATAGAAGTTGCTCCTAATGCAGCCATGATAAACGTTAACTCCTCATGCAGCTCGGCTATCTCTTCTACGACTGCTTCTAAACCAGACGTCATTAAAATGGATAGAAAATATCCTGCCATTCCCGTTGCAGAAGCTCCTAACGCAATGGACTTAGCAACATCCATAGAGGTTTGAATACCTCCTGAACCAATAATGGATATACCTTCTACGTGCTGAGATACTTCCGCTAAAGAAGCTGCTGTGGAAATTCCCCAATCATTAAAGAAGTGAAAATGTTTTGCTCGTCTTTCATTTTCGATTTTCGAAAAATTGGTACCACCGTACCCACCAATATCAACGATTTCAACACCAACATCTTTAAGTTTTTGCACTGCTTGAGCGCTCATCCCAAAACCTACTTCTTTGACAATTACAGGAACGGTTACTTCTCGGACAATTCGTTCAATACGACGTAATGCATCGGTAAAATCACGATCTCCCTCTGGCATGACCAGTTCTTGTATAACATTTAAATGAATTTGAAGTCCATTTGCTTCAAGCATATCAACCGCTTTTTTAGCTTGTTCAACTGTAGCTTCACTGCCTAGGTTGGCAAAAATAATTCCGTTAGGGTTTTCTTGACGCACTACTCTGTATGATTGTTCTTCCTTTTCATCTTTAATCGCAGCCATCTGCGATCCAACGGCCATTGCTAATTGACCATGATGAGCAATTCGAGCAAACGAACGGTTAATCCGTTCCGTTTCTTGTCCGCCTCCACCCGTCATAGCATTTATAAAAATTGGCGAACTTAACAAAAGTTCGCCAATTTTTGTATCAATATGAACATCGTGCACGCCTGTATTTGGTAAGCTATTATGAACGAAGCGAATATCATCTAGCCCGTGCAGCCGATGCTGTCCCGTTTGAATCGCATGATGAATGTGATCAATTTTACGTTTTGCTCTGCTCACAAATCATCACCATTACTTATCTTAATTTTTTTAATTGATCCCCAATCATATCACCTAATTGGAAGCCTTTTGACTCTTCTTGTAATTCATAGTCACCGTAATCTTCTTGCTCTTCTTCCTCAAGGTCACGAATGCTTAACGAAACGCGTCGTTCTTGTTCATTCACATCAAGTACTTTTACCGTCACTTTTTCGCCTTCAGAAAGCACTTCATGAGGTGTCCCGATATGCTTATGTGAAATTTGAGAAATGTGTACAAGTCCTTCTACTCCAGGTAGAACTTCCACAAAAGCTCCAAAAGATACAAGTCTTTTAACAGTTCCATCTACTACATCACCTTGGCGAAGCTTCGTAGAAATGTTGGACCATGGACCTTCTAACGTATCTTTAATAGATAATGAAACACGACCCGTTGATTTGTCAACAGATAATACTTTGACTTTCACAGTATCTCCCTCAGCTACTACGTCTGAAGGCTTTTCTACACGCGTATGTGAAAGCTGAGAGATATGCACTAGCCCATCTACTCCGCCTACATCTACAAACGCACCAAAGTCTGTTAAGCGCTGAACGGTTCCTTCTAAAACCTGACCTTCTTTTAATGACTCAAGAACATTTTCTTTTTGTTGTACAAGCTCTTCTTCTACAACTGCACGATGCGAAAGGATTACGCGATTTTTTTCTTTATCTAATTCCACTACTTTGACTGTAAGAGTTTGATCTTGATATTCTGCGAAATCATCCACGAAATGAGTTTCAACAAGAGAAGCTGGAATGAACCCTCTTACACCAATGTCTACTACTAATCCGCCTTTGACAATTTCTTTGACTACCGCTTCAAACACTTCACCTGAAGAAAGTTTTGCTTCTAAACCGTCCCATGCTTTTTCAGCATCTACAGCCCGTTTAGATAACACAAGCACATCGTCTTCCACTTTAATTACTTTCGCTTCGACTTCGGCACCTTCTTGGATTACATCCCCTGCTTTTTCAATATGTAAGCTCGCTAATTCACTAATTGGAATAATACCGTCTAGTTTGCTGTTAGGCACATCTACATACACTTGCTTTTCTTCTACTTTTGTAATAGTACCTTTTACTGTTTCTCCTACTTCTAATGACGTTACCTCTACTTGATTCATATCTTCTGTCATCGTCTTTTCCTCCTCCAATATCCATCTACAATATGTATTCCCTTGTAAGAGTTCTTCACTCTTTTAGCTCATCATTATTGTATATAGCTCTGTATAGAAAAAACTCTCTTTGTTACTAACTTCTAATAAATAGAATCTTTTGTCAAGTCATAAGGTTACAAACTATTGATATTTTTCAATTAATTCACCAATGCTTTTCATAATAACTTCGGTTACTTCCTCGGCTGATGCCTTTCGTTCACGAAGTTCATCCATCTGAATTGGCGGTCCGTACACTACTTTTAACCTTGCAAAACGCTTATATGGACCAATAACAGCACAAGGAACAACAGCTGCTTTTGAACGCAAAGCAAAAAAGCCTACTCCAGCCATTCCTTTTCCTAATTTTCCATCTTTACTTCTTGTTCCTTCTGGAAATAATCCAAGCACTTTTCCTTCTTTTAAAATCTTTAACCCTTGGCGCAAAGCTTCACGATCTGCCATCCCCCGCTTTACAGGGAACGTTTCTAACTTTGGCAGAACCGTCTTCAGAAAAGGTGCTTTAAACAGCTCTGCTTTTGCCATAAACGAAATAGGCCTTGGACATGTCACACCTACCGTAGGCGGATCTAAGTTGTCAATATGATTTGAACAAAGCAAAACTCCGCCTTCTGAAGGGATATTTTCTGCACCGATTACCTCATAACGGTAAACTGGTGTTAAAATACCTTTTACAATGCCACGTGCAAACATATAAAAGCTCAAAATCATCCAATCCTTTCGTTTGTAATAGAAAGTATTTTTTCTACAACTCCTTCAATCGATAAGGAAGTTGTATCGATTTCAATTGCATCTTCAGCTTTTTTAAGAGGTGCTACTTCACGCTCAGAATCCAGCTTGTCTCTGCGGGCAATTTCTTCTTTTAAACGCTCTAAATTTGATTCAAAACCTTTTTTTATGTTTTCATCATGGCGTCGCTGTGCTCTTTCATCCACAGACGCTAATAAAAAGATTTTAACTTCTGCCTGAGGAAGCACGTGTGTACCGATATCACGTCCATCCATTACAACGCCTCCATCTTTAGCAAGGCCCTGCTGTCTCGCTACCATCTCTTCGCGAACTGCACGATGTTTCGCGACGATGGATACAGAGTTAGTTACTTCTGCGGAACGAATTTCACTTGTAACATTCTGTCCATTTAAGATGACTACCTGTCCAGATTCAGACGGTTTTAAATCGATTACTGTTTCATTAAGCAAATGCAATAGCTCTTCTTCATTTTGCAAATCCACCTGGTTTTTCTGCGCTTGATACGTTAGAGCACGATACATCGCTCCTGTATCAACATAAATATATGATAAGGTTTCTGCTATAATCTTTGCCACTGTACTTTTCCCAGCAGCTGCAGGACCGTCAATTGCGATTGAAATTTGTTTTTCCATAAGTGCCTCCCTTAATTTCAAAACAGGAACAAACCACTTTCATCTTTTATACAATGAGCCATTTTATATGAAACGTTTATAAACGAAAAAAAGAGCAGGGGGTCTTCTCCTGCCTGGTGTTCACTGCATGTTTCTTTCCTAGTTATTCTACCATACGTCCGACTACTGGTCGAATGTTTCAATAATTTTATTAAAATTATTTTTGCTAACTCCCTCATACTGAATGACCTTTGAGAAATATGTACTGTGACTGCTAGATAGTAAAATACATTGGGCAATTATTAAAAACACAAATTGAATAACCACTAATTTAATTAAAATTCGTTCTATTCGATTCATCTTTTTCTCCTTTTGTAAGAAGTAATACCTTTGCTTACAGTTTAGGAAAGAGAAGTTTTTTTTATACGCTAAAGAAGACCTTTTCTCCTTAGGTCGAGCTGACGCTTTAAGGTATAACGAATCATCATTTCTTTCGTTTGTTTTTCAAGGTCCATAAATTTAATAGATAGCTGACCTACTTTACAGGAAGTCGGGGCGGTAATTCGTACAACTTCCCCTTTTAATTCAAGATGCTGCAAAGTTCCCTCACGATTAGGAAGACTTAATCGTACAACAACGGAATCTTTCTCATTAAAAAGCAGCGAATGATGGAAGGAGCCGGCTACTCCACCTGCACTGATGTTTTTAGTCATGATTTCCATTACGGCCTGCTGTTCTTGTTCACTTTCTATCACCGCCTTCACTGTAAGCGGCACACGGAAAAAATTTCTTCTTTGGATGGACTTTAACTTTTTATCGCCCGGGTAAAAGAGCTTCACAACAGGCATGCCTTTTATTTCGCGTCCTGTTACTTCAGTTGGAAAGGTATATACATTTTGATTATATCCAATAAACGTAGCCAGCAATTTTGTACCTTTTAGTAAAAAAACACTTCGCTGCGTTTCTTCATTTAGCGGATAGCTAATATAAATCACGTCTTCCGTAAACTCAACTACCTTACATCGATACGTTTGTTGTAAGGTAGACTCTCTGTGCCCGCTCTCTAACGTCAACCTCATTCCCGCTTTTATCATCTTCTCTCTCCTTCAGTTCCACTATATACACTTTTTCCCTTTATTTAAACATAGTCAAATATATTTATTTTGTAAATGAAAATTAGTCATTTAGATTCAAAAAAACTTATACAACACAAAAAAACCGGTGTCTATAGACACCGATTTCTCAGCTTTATACTTCATTATATAAAGGTTCTGAGTTTTGCAGTTTTTCGACTTTCTCTTCAAAACCCGTATCGGCATTGATAAAAATACGATACGTATCATTTTTAATTGTCCCTAAAAACTCATAGCATAGCACTTCTTCGTTTAAATCGTTTGTAATAATTGCCAAGCGGTCTTCCATCACTTTTACATTCGAGTTCAGCTTGGTTTTTGCCTGTTCTTTCGAAATTTTAGGTTTTGGAATATCTCTTGTACGATGTTTTAATAAGAAGTCTTTAGCTGAGAAGCCAATCACAGATCCATCTTCTAAAGACATTTTCATTTTAACTGAATCCGGATAAATCCGAACTCCACTTTCCGTTTGCTCTACGAATGTAAAGACTCCCATGTTATCGTATTGAGCGCTTTCAGCCATCACTAGGCTTTCAAAACGATGATCTTTTAAAAACTTAGTCGCTTTGTTCATAGCATCGTTTAAACTAATATTTTGTTTTTTAATATCTCGATCTTCGAGCACCCAAAGCGGATATCCACCTTTTTGGGTAATATCCATATACGTCTCTTGTTTAGTCTTTGGATCTGTAATGGTTAAGCTGTACACCTCATAGTCGGCATCTTTTCCGCTCTTTACAATATGAATTTGTTCATTTCCTTTTAAATTCAAAAACGAACGCGCCACTTGTTTGGCAACATCTTCACTAACTTCTCTACCTTTTAATTGATGAAAAGCGTTTTTTTCCTGTTCATTCGTTGCATTCATAACGCCTAAATCTGTTTCGGCAAAAGAATCCATACTTTTTTCAACGGTTTTTAATCCGTCAATAATCGTATTGTCCCCTTGCTTTTCTTTTGTGGCTAGAGCTAGCTCAACATCCATCCAGCGCAAGTTATTATCAATGACTAGATGCTGTACTTGGCGCATTTCATTTTGAATTTCGCCTGACTGATCATAAAGCGAATTTAACGTTTTATACTCTTTATCTGTTAGGGGAGATTTGCTTAAATCCCTTACCGCCACTTTGTACGTAAAGTCACCAACATCTGAAAGAAACTCTTCTGTTTTATTGAACGGTAAAAGCGATAAAGGCAGCTGTCCTACATTGTTATGAGCTTCAGAAGTTAAACGCCATACTTCTGCAAGCGCGGGCGAAAGCTGATCTCTCGAACTCATGGCAAGCGTGCCACCGATTTTATCATTTAATAAATCTAGCTGATATGACAAATCATGAAATGCTCGTTGATACGTATTCTCCGCTTGAAGCAGCACAGCATCTTTTTCTTGATGTTCGCTGTACCCCCAATACCCTACACCTACAACACCAATAGCTAATAATACAATTAAAATTGTTCGAATCATGTTTCCTTCACCTCTCTTTATCGACAGAAAATGTGTTTCCCGATTTGCTTAATTTGAGGACGTGACCAAATCCATGCGCTTGTTGCTGTATCCGGATTAAAGTAATAAATAGCATTCCCAGTAGGATCCCATCCGTTAATCGCATCCATAACCGCTTTTTTAGATGTTGGATTGGGTTCAAGCCAAATTTGCCCATCTGCTACGGCAGTAAATGCACGCGGTTCAAAAATAACTCCAGCGACTGTATTTGGAAATGACGGACTGTTAACTCGGTTTAAAATAACGGCCGCTACGGCTACTTGGCCATTATATGGTTCACCCCGTGCTTCACCATGCACAGCATTTGCCATGAGCTGAATATCATTTTGTGAAAACCCGCTCGGTACATTCACCGCTGTTGGCTTTTGTGCTTTTTCTTTCTGTTGTTCAGAATTTCCTTTAGACGTATTACGCTGCGGCTGACTGGCAGGTTTTTTTGCTTGAGAAGATCCGCTTTGTGCTTTTTGCTGACCATTGTTTCCGCTGCTTTTTCCACTGCTACCGCTTCCTTTAGACTGCTGATCAAGAGGCTTACCGCCATAGTGCGTAAACTTATTGCCTTTTCTAATTTGATTTTTCACATAGCTTTCGTGATATTTTGTGGCGTTAGCTAATTTAATCTTTGTTTGCCAGCCTGCTAAACCGTCAATCTTTTTAATGCCAAATTCATATTGAAAATTGCGCAGTGCCCAGTATGTGCTCCATCCAAATACACCGTCAATTTTCCCGTTATAATAACCTAAATACTGAAGTCTCGACTGCAGCTCAATAACGTCATCTCCAACTGCTCCGTGTTGAATGACTTGATTTGAAAACGCGTGAGCGGCCTTTGGACTCACAACGGACGCTGCAATAAATGAACATATGCATATGAGACATGCATACTTTTTAAAACATCGAAATGATAACATGACAAAACCTCCTACATCGTATGTAACTGATAAGATGATAGGAGTATTTTTTGTAAAGGTTGTTTTTTTATACAAGATGCGCAAAATTTACCGAAATGAAAAAACTCAGCTCGTAAATCTCTCAAAAAAGATTTACAAGCTGAGCCTAGACAATCGATGGCTGTTTGGCCTTTTTTACTTTTCTTAATGCCAGCCACCATAAATAAATCATAAATGGAATAATAATAAATACCCAATGATCCATTGTTTTTAAAATATAATCATATGTTCCATGTAAAATGAGCGGCGCAAATACGGAATACAGCGTCCACTTCGTTTTTTCCTTTCCTTCAGAAAACTTTGCTTTCCCTAAATAATACCCCATAATGACGCCGAATAAAGCATGACTAGATACGGGTAAAATGGCTCTTCCTAGCGCTGATTCTAAACCATTTGCAAATAAATATAAAATATTTTCAACGGTAGCAAAACCTAATGAAACAGCTGCCCCGTAAACAATTCCATCGTAATGCTCATCAAATTCCACATGCTGATAAATCGTGAAATATAAAATGAACCATTTGAAAAATTCTTCTAAAAAGCTTGTCGTAAAAAATGCTTCAAGAAAAGGTGATTGAAAAACGTGTTCTTCACCAAATACATATTGAATAAACATAATTGGCAAAACAAGCATTGCTCCAAAAATAAATGTTTTTAATACCATTGAAATAGGCTCAGTTTCATATTCATCTTTCAAATAAAAAAAACTTAACAATGCCAATCCTGGCGCAATGCCTGCAGATACAATCGCCAACATAAATAGCGCCTCATCTCCTCTATTTTTTTTAATAGTAACATGTTATCTTTAGGATGAAAATCTCCGTCTATAATGTCCTTATCTTTATATGTAAATGCTCACATAACTTGCTGTCAATTTACAAAGCCTAACAAAGACCTTAAACAAGTATACCAAAAAATGTATCATACTTATACGAAAAATTGAAAGGAGCTCTCTATGAAAACTGTTTATATTCTTCACACCGGTGGCACAATCTCGATGAAAGAAGACATGGCAACTGGAGCGGTAGCACCAGATATTCAAAACCCCCTTCACCGCTCAACATCATCTGTTTCAGGTATGGCCAATGTAATCGTAGAAGAAGCATTTCATCTGCCTTCTCCTCACATTACTCCTAAGGAAATGCTTATACTTTCAAAAAAAATACGCGATAAAATTAATGAAGGCAAAATTGATGCAGTCGTGTTAACCCACGGCACGGACACGCTGGAAGAAACCGCTTATTTTTTAGATTTAACAGTGCATACAGATATTCCAATTGTCTTAACTGGAGCTATGAGATCAAGCAATGAAATCGGTTCAGACGGTCCTTATAATTTTATATCTGCGGTTCGGGTGGCTATTAGTGACGGGGCAAAAGGAAAAGGTGTCTTAGTTGTGATGAACGATGAAATTCATACCGCTGAAAATGTGACCAAGACCCACACAAGCAACGTGGCGACATTTCAAAGCCCTCAGTACGGGCCAATAGGATTAATCACAAAACGCGGCGTATCTTTTCACCACATGCCTACAGAACATGAATTTTATCCTGTTAATCAAATAGATAAACAAATCACTTTATTAAAAGCTTATGCAGGAATGGACGACCATTTATTTCAAGCAGTGGCTTCAATGAATGTTGACGGACTTGTAATTGAAGCCCTCGGTCAAGGAAATCTGCCTCCTCTCACCATTCCAGGAATTCAATTGCTTTTGAAGCGAAAGATACCCATCGTGCTCGTTTCTCGCTGTTTTAATGGAATTGCTCAAGATGTATATGGGTATGAAGGCGGTGGCAAGCTGTTAAAAGAGATGGGCGTTATTTTTTCAAATGGCTTAAATGGTCCTAAAGCACGCATTAAACTGTTGGTTGCTCTCCAAGTAACAACGAATCATGATGAGCTGCAGCAGCTATTTAATCATTAGTAAAACAACGCATAGAAGCCTATGCGTTGTTTTTGTTGATAATATGGGAAGCGATTGATTTCCCATGAAAACGTCCATTTTCAATAAAAATCTCATTAGCATTGTTTCCTGCAGCAATCACACCAGCGATATAAATTCCTTCCACGTTTGTTTCCATCGTCTCTTCGGTAAAAGAAGGGCGGCCTGTTTCATCATCTAATTCCACACCCATTTTTGTTAAAAACGAGTGATCAGGGTGATAGCCAGTCATGGCAAAAACGAAATCGTTACTAATCGTAAATTCTTTCCCTTCCTGCTCATATGTTACTGCTTCATCCGTTATCTTTGTTACATGAGCGTTAAAATGCATCCCAATCGTTCCATTTCGAACCAGCGCTTCAAATTCAGGCAATATCCAAGGTTTTACGCTAGGGGAGTAATCTGAGCCACGATAAATAACCGTCACCCTTGCATCACACTTCACCAATTCCAGAGCTGCATCGACGCTAGAGTTTTTTCCGCCTATAACGACTACATCTTTATCAAAATACGGATGCGCTTCTTTGAAATAATGAAATACCTTTGATAAATCTTCACCAGGAACATTCATATAATTAGGATGATCGTAATAGCCTGTAGCTATAATGACATTCTCCGCTTCATATGTCTCTTTGGATGTTGTGACAATAATTTGGTTTTCCGCTTGTTTGTCTACTTGCAAGACACGTTCAAACGGCTGAATTCGAACTTGCTTGCGCTTCACCACTTCTCGGTAGTAAGCAAGAGCTTGGTTGCGCACAGGCTTACGATTTTCGGTAATAAAAGGGACATCCCCAATTTCTAGTTTTTCACTTGAACTAAAAAACGTTTGGTGGGTCGGATAGTTATAAATTGCATTCACAATATTGCCTTTTTCAATTACAAGGGCATCAATACCTGTATGTTGAAGCTCAATAGCTGCTGAAAGCCCGCATGGTCCTCCGCCAACAATAATTACTTTTTCTTTCTTCATGCCTTTCACTCCTTCAGTTGTAAACGCACCTTTTTTTTATTTTAACGCAGTGTAAAACAAAAAAATCTCCTCATTAATGATAGGAGATTTTTTCTATTTACGCAATTGTTCTGCTGTTCTGTTTTTAAATCCAGCCTCTGAAGCGAGAGCCTTCTGCCATTTTTCTTACGCCTATCATATAAGCAGCTAGACGCATGTCGACTTTTCGAGTTGTAGAAGTTTCGTAGATGTTATTAAATGATTTCACCATTACTTTTTCAAGCTTTTCTTCTACTTCTTCTTCCGTCCAATAATAACCTTGGTTATTTTGCACCCATTCAAAATAAGAGACTGTTACACCGCCCGCACTTGCCAAAACGTCTGGAACTAATAAAATCCCTCTCTCTGACAAGATGCGCGTTGCTTCAAGAGTTGTTGGTCCATTTGCTGCTTCCACCACAATACTCGCTTGAATGTTATGGGCATTTTCTTCTGTAATTTGATTTTCAATCGCAGCTGGAACTAGGATGTCACAGTCAAGTTCAAGCAGCTCTTTGTTGCTGATAGTATTATTGAATAATTTCGTTACTGTACCAAAGCTATCGCGTCGATCTAATAAATAATCAATGTCTAAACCATTAGGATCATGCAGCGCTCCGTATGCATCAGATATCCCTACAATTTTAGCACCAGCGTCGTGCATGAACTTAGCTAAAAAACTTCCTGCATTTCCAAATCCTTGTACTACTACCCGTGCACCTTGTAATTCAATGCCTCGTTTTTTCGCTGCTTCACGAATACAAATAGTTACTCCTTTTGCAGTCGCTGTTTCACGGCCGTGCGAACCACCTAAGACAAGGGGCTTTCCAGTAATAAAGCCAGGCGAGTTAAATTCATCAATCCGGCTGTATTCATCCATCATCCAAGCCATAATTTGTGAATTTGTAAACACATCCGGCGCTGGAATATCCTTTGTTGGTCCAACAATTTGGCTAATCGCACGAACATATCCGCGGCTTAAACGCTCTAATTCTCCAAAAGACATATTTCGAGGATCACAAACAATTCCACCTTTTCCTCCACCGTAAGGAAGGTCAACGATTCCACATTTTAAACTCATCCATATAGATAGAGCTTTTACTTCTTTTTCAGTTACGTTTGGGTGAAAACGAATTCCACCTTTCGTAGGACCAACTGCATCGTTATGCTGCGCTCGGTGACCTGTAAAAATTTTAACTGATCCGTCATCCATACGAACAGGAATTTTTACTGTCATCATTCGTAATGGCTCTTTTAATAGTTCATACACTTCATCAGGATAGCCTAGTTTTTCTAACGCTTTATGTATCACTGTTTGTGTAGATTTTAAAACATTATGCTTCTCTTCTTGACTATTTTTACTGTCTTGCATCTTGTCGGCTACCATCTGTAAACCTCCTAAAATGTATCGAAAATTATTCGTTTTTAATTGAATGGTGCTTCTTTCATGACATAGTATACACCCTTAGTTTTACATTGCAAAGGAAAATATCGAACTTTTAGTATTTTTTGTGTTCTTCTAAGAAAACGCTTCCAATAACTTTACAAGGTATGCTACAATGTTTTAAGTCTGCCTCTTTCCTAGTATGCGTTAATCGTCTTAAAAAAATAAAAAACACCCGGTGATAAAGAGCACTTTCAACAACTTTGTACAAGCTGAAAGTGCAGCCACTCTTATTTTAATAAAAGTGCTTTATCCTTCACGGGTGTAATTATTTCAATTAAACAGTTAAGAAAAGACAGAGTTAATATACTCCAGAGCTCTCTTTTCTACTAATATTTTTCCATATTCATTTACGCGGTGCTTTGTAATTGTAGAGGGATTTCCATACTCCGCCAAAACCGCAATCATATTCCCAACTTCAGCCGGTGACAGCATGTGATAATCCAACAGCACGTAAAAACGTTTTTCGAATGAATAGAGCACGCTATCCGTATCGTAAAAGTTTGACATGCGCTTGGTCAGCTGAATGACATCTTCAAATGAATCAAACTCAAAAAACATGTCTTCGCTTTCATCTAGCATGACCTGCATTTCAATGAAGTCCTCGAACTCGTCTTCATCGAACTCACCGTAGCTGGTTTCTTCTTCATACTGCTTTGTCACAAATACAACCATTCCCTGTGCTTGAAGTGAAAAAACTTCTACCGAAAGAGAATTTGTAGGTTCAAAGTTCAGTTCTTGAGAAGCTTGCTCTATCATCTCACGAAAGAGCTGTTTTACTTTGAATGTATCTGTCCATAGATCTTCTTTTGTTAACCCTCTTTCTTTTAAATCATCGTAGGTCAAAAAAACTTTTAGCTTATTATAGTTTAATCGTTCAAGCCTCATTAGCGTCCCTCCCCGCTTGCACTCATAACCACATGGTTCGATAATGCAGTATATGTATTTTTTGGAAAACGGTTCGTGATGTTTACTTACGAGTTTACAGGTTTATGAAAGGAAAGACAAGCTATTCTCAATCAATTTCTGCTAATTTTTTTGTTAGCCAGCTGTTCCACTCTTCTTTTGTATTTCCTAAAATAAACGGCTGAGCCTCGCCTTTTCTTTTGCTATCTAAACCATCAAACACATAACCGCCTAATCCTACTTTAAGATGCGGGAATTTCTTTATCATTTGGTTCGTCAAATTCAGTGTTTTCTCGGCATTTTCCATCATTGTGCATGACATAAATAAAAACGTTGGGTCTACTTCTTTAACAATTAGCTCAACATCTTTATCTTCAATGCTGCTTCCTAAATAAATAACCTCAAACCCTTTACGGCGTAAAAATAGCGTAAAGACTAGAAGTCCAACTTCATGTGTCTCATTAGGCCCACATACAGCAATCGCTTTAGGCAATAAGCCATTTGAAGGCAGCGAATAAAAAATCATGCTGATACGCGTTTTTAATACTTGAGTCGTATAATGCTCATGAGCACTTGTGATTTGCCCTTTTTCCCACATATCTCCAACCGTCACGAGTAGAGAACCCAAAATATCAATAACCACTTTTTCTACCGAATACAGGCTAAACGCATGATTAATTAAATCCTGTGCTTTTCCTTCTTCAAAAGATAGAAGCATCGTTAACAGCTCATCCCTAATTTTCTGAGGGGAATCTACTTCTCCTTCTTCTTCAAACGCTCCTACTGTACTACTTTCCGTTTCTAATAACGAAACCGCTTGACTAATCGTAAAACCTCCGCTCACTTTTTCCGTGAGCCATTTTAATTTCCGCAAATCTTCCTCTGTATATAACCGATGCCCCGATTCATTGCGGACAGGATTTAAAATTTGATAGCGTCGTTCCCATGCACGCAAAGTTCCCGGCTGGATCCCGACCATATTTGAGATGGCTTTAATATTATACTTCCCTTCGTGAGCCATACGTAACCTCCAACTACTCTTCGTGAACTGTTTCTATTAATTGAATTATAGGATAAGTTATCCTGTGTGTAAAATTTGTATATGCTATGTAAAGAGTTTGTTCAAGGCTATTCTTTCCTTTTTAAAGTGATATAATGCGTTTGTGCTCTAGCTTGTAAACGGAGAGGCAGGGAGGTTGTACCATATCCATTACTAACAAAAAGAGGAATCTGTCTTTTCTCTTTCAGCCCTCCTAATTCATACATACCAAAATTAAATAAGCGTATCTGTCCTCCGTGTGTATGTCCGCTCAAAATTAAATCTACTTTTGATTCTTCATCTACATAATAGATAACATCAGGATTGTGGCTTAGAAGAATGGTAAGCTGGTCAGGTTCAATGGAAGAAACAGCTAGCTTTAGATCCATCTCACCTTCGGATAAATCATCTACTCCCGCAAAATTGCATGTAGTACCATGTTTAGAAACTGCAGAGACATGCTCGTTTTTAAGGGTAATAACTCCCTCATCCTTAAGCATCTGCTTCAGTTGCACTTGACTTACTTCGTAATCATTATTTCCCCATACAAAATAGACCGGTCCAAGCGTTTTAAGCTTTTGAATATTTTGACGAGCACGCAATAAAGGTACTCCTCCTTCTAGTAAGTCACCGCCTATGATCACAAAATCTACTTCACCAGGTATTTTTTCCAACAGCTTCGACGAAACTGTTCGCTTATGTACATCCGATATAAAAAACAGGCGTAAAGGCTGCTGATTTCCGGGAAATGTTGATAAATGAATTGTTCTTTCTTCTACATATGTACGATGGGCTTCCGAAAACATAAAAATCAGCAGGCCTATGCCTAACGCTAAAATAATTAAAGAAATAACCATATATTCTCCTTCTTTTCATTTTATACACGGTGTGTTTCTGTTAAAGAAGAAAGGGCATAAATTGTCGCAATTGTTAACAAACCTACTACTTGATAAAGCGCAACTGTACTTAACGATAAAACTCCTATCACACATAGACATGAAACAAGATATTCATGCCATTTTACCTTATAACCTTTTAGAAACAACCGACTTTGCAGAAACACTTTACGAACTGCCGCCGACAGACAAAAAAGAGCCGTGAAAAATAAGATTATAATACCAAACACATCTAACGGATGTAAAATCATTTGAATAAGTAAATAGGTTAACGAAGCTTTTGAGCCTACAGCCGTTAAACTGCTGATATAATAACTGCATAACCACGCAGCCAGCAAGTTAAACCAATCTCTCACAAAAAAACCCCCTTCACTAAACTTCTATGTAAAAAGAGGCTTTTTCATGCGATTCTATTTATTTTCATGATATAAATTAATTCCATAAGTGGACTGCATCCAGCGGAACGTTTCTTTTCGGTTCTCCCATGTTTCAGGCGTCGCCCATAGCTCTTTGCTTCTTTTAATAATCTCACAGCGCAAGTCTTGAAAAGTCTTTTCCGCTTTCTCGCTTTTTTTCTGCAGCTGTACAGTATAAAAATAAAGGGAGACGGTGAACAATAGAAACATCAAATGCCCTATGTTACCCAACAAAAATGAGAAAAATTCGCTAAACGTCGTAAAAAAACCGCTTTGAAATATGAAAAAAAAGTAGCTAATAACAGCCGTTAAGCTGGCTAAAAACAAAAGCTTCCATCTTTTCTCTTTAGCTTTCAGCTTATTAACCGTCTCTTTTCTTTTGATAACGCTCGCTAATATATATTGAAGTGTTTCATCGCTTTCAAAGTCTATCAACTTGTTTTCCAACATTCCACCCCCTCGTATGCTAGTACAACATATGAGTGAATATAAAAGATTATGTGGATAACACTGAAAATAATGGCTGTTTCCTTAACCTTTACTGCATGAGTTCTTCTGGCTGTACAGATTTCCCTTTTGACTTTCGTATCTGCAGGCCTAATAAAAAATCAATGAGAAAATGAGTGAAAATCGTGACATACAAATTTTCAGTCCACCAAAACAGCAACCCTATTAAAAAGCTTAAAACCACAACCGAAATAAAAAGAAACCACTTTTTTAAATATCGAATGTGAACGAGTGCAAATACGATACTCGCCCAAAAAAGGCCGAACTGAACTTGTATAACCCCTCGAAATAATATTTCTTCTGAACATGCAACGATTAGGCAAATAAGGGCTAGATGAGGAATGGAACGATTAGCAAATAAACGTTCATTAATCCCTCCGTCATCATATAAATGCTCGGGTACACACTTCATTAGAAGCATATCTCCTCCTACTACCAAGAGAGCTGTACCTCCCCCGTACAATAAAATAGAAGCCCAATCCAGCTCAAAAAACTGTAAAAAGGAATGCCACGAATCAAATGTGAAAAAACCGATGCCTAAAGCAATAAAGCAGATGAGCAGCTGCGTTACATATAAATTTTTAACCAGCTCTGCATCCGTCATGGATGAAATAAGCTCTTGCTGTGACTTTGCCATTATATCTCTCCTTGACGAAGCAAACGAGCTAATTCTAATTCCCAGCCTTGAAATGTCCATTGCTCTTGCTCACCATTTGTTTTTTTATAGGCTTCTAAATCCAATCCGCAGCAATCGCAACAATTCTGAAGCTCTGATTTTCCCAGCTCATTGAAATAGCCAAGCAGCACCTGACGACGGCATTCTTTTGCCTCAATAAACTCCTTCATCGCACGGTACTTGTCATGTTTGTTTCGAAGACGTTTATTTACAGCTGCAACAATCGTTTCATGCAGCGATTCAGGGATTTTCCTAGGTTCAACATGTTCATTTTCCACTACATTTTCTCTGTACAAATAATAACGAATAAATCGCCAATGTGTTTCTTGAATACCCACTGTATAAAGAAAATGAGACTCTACTTGTTTTAAAGGAATGGCCTGATCATGATTTCGTAAATACGACAGGCAGTATAAGATGATATCTGAAGAAGGAAGCTCAATTTCAAGTAAAGAATGAGCAAAATCATCGTCTCCTTCAGCATAAAGCAAAATCGCAATACTGTTTTGCTGATCGCGTCCACTTCTTCCAATTTCCTGTACGTATGCTTCTAGCTGCGTAGGTGTATGAAAATGAATAACAAAGCGAACATTCGATTTATTAACCCCCATTCCAAATGCACTTGTGCAGCAAATGATATCCAGCTGATTTTCTAAAAATTGCTGTTGAACAAGCATTCTTTCATTCGGTTCCATTCCCCCATGGTAATACTGCACTCGCTGTATCCCATTTTCCTTTAGAAGCTGTGTTAATGCTTCTGTCCAAGATCGGCTGGAACAATAGATAATTCCTGGACTTTGCAGTTCACTAACGTACATCAGCAACTTCTCTTTTTTCTCTTCAATACTTGCAACAAAATCAACTTTCATCGCAATATTACTTCGATTCATGGAATAGATGTGCTCGTTGACAGCAGGCAGCGATAAGTAGCGCTTAATATCTTCCACTACTTCCCTAGTCGCAGTTCCTGTTAGTGCCAGACATAGCGGACTGCCAAGTTCCTTCCATATATCTCCTAACTGAAGATAATCCAAACGGAAATCATGTCCCCACTGAGAAATACAGTGCGCCTCGTCCACAACGAAAAGGCCTACCTTTGCCTGTTTTAATGCTTCTACCACAACAGCATTTTGCAAAATTTCAGGAGATACATAAATAAAACGATAAAAAGCTAAATCTTTTAGCGCCCGTCTTTTTTCTTCTTGTTGTAGGAAACTATTTAAGGCAATAACTCTCTTTTCTCCACTTGCCTTTAGTTGTTGAACTTGATCTTCCATCAGTGAAATTAAAGGA
The DNA here is from genome assembly GCF_038898415.1 of Priestia sp. SB1. NCBI lineage: Bacteria > Bacillati > Bacillota > Bacilli > Caryophanales > Bacillaceae > Priestia > Priestia sp. SB1. Next base: position 493,461 of record NZ_JBBJSS010000001.1, read on the forward strand.
GATACAATCAGCACCGGTCGGTTCAACACATAAGCGGGGAGCTGATAGCACAATGATTTCCCTGTTCCTGTAGGAAGAACCGCTAACACATTATGACCTGTTAAAATATCTTGAATAATCTCTTTTTGTCCTAGTCGAAATTGGCTATAGCCAAATTGTTTCTGTAGAAGTTGTTCTATCTTCACATCAAACACCACTTTTTTTAGTATCAGGTAAAATGTTTTGCTAATACGAGACGAATCTGAAAATAGGTAACGTCGTCTTTTACTTCTTCCTTTATCGCCTTTAATTTATTTGTACGCAAACTTTCAAAAGCCGAGATAATTTCTTCCTGCTGCTTAGGCGATACGTATGCATCGATTGAAAAAGATGGAACAAACAGAGCTAATTCTGCAATATGATCTTCAATTGTACTTTCTTTTAAACGCCTTATATAAGCAATTTCTTCAAGCGCCTTTCCTTTTTGAAGCCAGCTATACGTTTTTAACGTCGAGCTTGTCAAAGGCAATTCTAAATATAGATCATGCAAAAAAGAAGAAAGTACATGAAAGCTTTCATTATTTTGACTCACTTTTTCAATGATATGATGAATAACCCCTAAAAGTTGAATATGCACATAATGCTCATCGAGTTCATATTGATATGCTAACTGATTTTTTGTAAAGCCTACTCTTTCGTATCCAGTCAGTTGCAAAACAAAAAGAGACGCATCCCGTTCCGTACAATCTTTCAAGCACGTTCGGAGCTCTTTGAATAGCTCGGCGGCTAACTCTTGACGCGTTTGCTTTTGAGACATAATATACGTTTTGACCCATTGAATGACCTCAGGATTTTTGGAGATGGGTAAAAACCCTTTTTGAAAATACTGTAGGTTGGATAAGGTCTGAATGAACAAAGTGATTCTTGCTAAAAATAACTGAGTACTGCTTGCGAATTTCCATCCGTCTAAAGCTGGATGAAAGGGCCGAGCCGTCAGTTCATCTTCAAGGCGTGTTCGTCCCTTATCTGTCATCACATACTTTTGATTTTCAGTTTCTTCGATATACTGCTGTTCTTTTAAATATGCAACGCAGGTTTCAAAAGACCGTTTATCTAAGTAAAGAAATGACTGAAAAAGAAAAGAGATTCCAAAAATTTTTCCGTCTTGAATTGTTTGCGCTGACTTTTTACCTGTTAATAAATGATAAATACCATAGGCGGTTCGCTCACCTTTTAACTGTTTTATACAAAATAAAATGCTAACTTGAATATAATTCAAAGGTGTCAACTTCCTTTCTCATTCATTGTACCAAAAGTGACCAATAGCATGTGAGATAAAGGCTTTTTAGCTCTTTCCTTTATGTATCAAAACGTTTGGATAAGTGAAGAAACCTTGATTTGATAAGCATTCTCAGTGACTTTTCTATTGAAAAGTTTTATAAATCATTTTACAATGAATAAGGAGAAATTTCACTCTTGATTCGCGAAGAGATTATATAATAAGAAATTTTCGAACACTTTACAGGAGGTCTTGTTATGCCAAAATATACAATTGTTGATAAAGATACTTGCATCGCATGCGGCGCTTGCGGAGCAGCAGCACCAGACATTTATGATTATGATGATGAAGGTATTGCATTCGTAACATTAGATGATAACCAAGGTGTAGTAGAAATTCCAGAAGATCTAGAAGATGATATGATGGATGCAATGGAAGGCTGCCCTACGGATTCAATTCGCGTAGCGGATGAAAAATTCGAAGGCGATGCTAATAAATTCGAATAAGTATTGAACAAACCTGTAGTATAGTACATGCTGCAGGTTTTTTTATATATAAAAATCGCTCTCCCCGGGAGAGCGATTGAATTAAACAGCAACGCGGCGCGTGATCCATTGCTTCATTTTTGAAAACAATAAGACAAAAATAACCCCTGTTGCTGCTCCTTTTATTAAGTTAAACGGCAAAATACCTGCAACGATATATTGACGCGCTTGTTCACTAGACATTTCTGGCGATTGTAAGAAGATTGTATACGCTGGTAAAAAGACATAATAATTTAAGACAGCCATGAGTACCGTCATTACAACCGTACCCGTAACCAAACCTATCGTTACGCCTTTAGCTGTTTTAAATCGACGGAACATATATGATACAGGAAGAACGAACAGTAAACCAGCTACAAAGTTCGCCACTTGACCAACCGGAACCCCTGTAGCACTTCCTTGAATTAAATAATTCAATAAATTTTTTATTCCTTCTACTATAACAGCAGCCATAGGTCCAAATACAAGTGCTGCTACGAGTGCAGGAATTTCGCTAAAATCAATTGTTAAAAACGGAGGTAATCCAGGAATCGGAAAATTAATCATCATTAAAATGTAAGCAATACTGCTTAACATTCCTAGTATAACCAGCTTTTGAGTTTTCTTACTTTGTTGCATCTTGCCTCTCTCCTTCTTTGTGATCCACTCTTCAAAGAAGAAAGGTTCAACTTCATATCCCCACGCAAAAACCTCCCAACAAATGATTCGTTGAGAGGAGACATGGCAGGCATATTTAATAAACGTTCATCACATTAGGTTTTGAACGCTGAACCTCCACCTTCTCCCATCCAGACTGTACTGTCGGCTTTGGAATTTCACCAAATCTGCTCGTATGTATTACATATAAGCTCGCGGGCTCAAAACAATTTGTTTTTTTACCGCCGGTCGGGAATTTCACCCTGCCCCGAAGATAGACCAATATTTAATTATGAATTTATTATATGTTATCTCGAATTAAAAGTAAATAAAGAAGTTTTTTTAATTCCTATTAAATTGATGTCTTTTATAAACTTCATTACTGTTTTATATGTAAAATAAGGAAATAAGTGCATAACCAACAACATTATGACATATTTATAGTTTCAATTTTACGTTTACAATTGTGTATTTGATAACTAATTGTAAAGTTTAAAAAATATAATTGACAGAATTTTTTTAACATGGTAAATTATCAAATATTTGATGATAGTAAAATCCAAGGGAGATGTTCACGTCATGTATAACGTATTAGTAGCTGATTCAATTAGCAATGAAGGTCTTGCTCCACTACTTGAAGCTCCTCATGTGAATCTTACGCGAAAAAAAGTTGAAGAAGTTGAGAATGATTTGCATACGTACGATGCGCTTTTAGTACGGAGTGCTACGACGGTTACAGAGGATTTGCTGGCAAAAATGCCGAATTTAAAAATTGTTGCTCGCGCTGGAGTAGGTGTCGATAATATTGATATTGAAGCCTCAACCAAACGAGGGGTTGTCGTTATTAACGCGCCGAACGGAAATACCATTTCAACGGCGGAACATACATTTGCTATGATGGCTAGCTTGTTTCGGCATATCCCCCAAGGAAATGCTTCAGTCAAAGCGCGCGAATGGAACCGCTCAGCATTTGTTGGAACAGAGCTTAATCGCAAACACCTGGGCATTATCGGATTTGGACGAATTGGCTCAGAGCTTGCTAAACGCGCAAAAGCCTTCAATATGAGCGTTCACGTTTACGATCCTTTTTTAACCTCTTCCCGAGCTGAAAAGCTAGGCGTAGAACTATTATCCCTGGATGAATTACTAGCAGCAGCGGATGTAATTACCGTACACACTCCGCTTACGAAAGAAACCAAGGGATTGCTCAATCATGAAACATTAGCCAAAACAAAGAAGGGTGTATTTTTATTAAACTGCGCACGCGGCGGGATCATTGATGAAAAAGCCTTAGTTCATTATTTAGAAATTGACCATGTTCAAGGTGCAGCTATTGACGTATTTGAAGTTGAACCGCCGATTGATAACCCTTTGTTACATTTTGATCAAGTTATTACAACTCCCCATTTAGGAGCTTCTACAAAAGAAGCCCAGCTTAACGTTGCTGAAGACGTGGCACATGACGTTCTGCATTTTCTAGAAGGTAATCCTGTAAGTTCATCCATTAATTTACCAACGCTTTCTAAAGAAGTTTTTGAAAAAATTCAGCCGTTTACGAGCCTTACTAAACAAATGGGAGCTATTTTATCTCAATGCATGCGAGAACCCGTTCAGCATATCTCGATCTCCTACGGAGGTACAGTGACGGATTTAGAAACCACTTATATTACACGGAGCTTGTTATCAGGCTTTTTAACCCATCGTATTGACTCACCTGTTAACGAAGTCAATGCTTCTATGATTGCCAAAGAACGAGGAATTACATTTGGTGAAAAAACATCGGAAGATACGCAAGGATATTCTAATATAATTGACGTTACAGTAACAGGCGAACAGCGTACATTTACGATTACGGGCACTTATATAGCAGGATATGGACCTCGAATTGTTAATATTGATTCGTTTGATATTGATTTTTATCCAGAAGGACATCTTCTTTATATCCGTCACAGTGATCAGCCCGGAGTTATTGGAAATGTAGGGAAAGTACTTGGAGATTTACGTATTAACATTGCTACCATGCAAGTGGGCCGTAAGCAAAAAGGCGGAGAAGCCATTATGATGCTCACGTTTGATAAACTTTTAGATGATTCTGTCATCACTTCATTAAAACAAACAAGCGAAATTGTGACCATACAGCGCATTGAGTTGTGACATTGAAAAAAGAGCCTTAGCGGCTCTTTTTTTATGGACTTATTTTTAACACTTGTCCTGCATTTAAAGCGGTGTTCTCTAAATGATTCCACTTTCTTAGCTGCTCCACATCGACTTCATATTTGGCCGCAAGTTCAGATAATGTATCTCCTTGATGGATAAGAATACAGTTATCAGAAGCCTGATGTAACTGCTGAAAAACCGTGGCAGCTAAATCGTTTTTTACGTATGCCGATAGTTTTTGCTTGTCCAATTTGGCGAGTGGGTTTACCGCATTGGTTTTATCCGGATTCCAACTTCCTTGATGAACTTCAAAATGCAAATGTGCACCTGAAGATCGTCCTGTATTGCCAACCCATCCAATGTTTTGACCTGGGGCTACAGAATTTCCTTCTGCAACAAGTCGTTTCTCTAGATGAGCATAGACCGTTTCGTATCCATTCGTTTGTTTGATAAAAACAACTTGCCCGTATGTATTTGAATAATAAGAGCGGCTCACCACTCCTTTTGCAACAGCATACACCTGTGTACCAACAGGTGCTGCTATATCGATTCCAAAGTGTTTGGCGTGACGAGAACCAAATATATCAGTTAAGACTCCTTCAACCGGCCACTCCCACTGCTTCTCTTCTGCCTTTACCATTTGCCCGCCCAAAAATAAAAGACCTATACACAATCCCATCACTAATACAACCAATATTCTTCTTAACACGTCAATCATGAAGAAAGAACCTCCTATGTAGATCATTGCACACAAAACATACTATATGCCAATTCCTTCTCTTTTAGACTTGTTTATAGAAAAAAATAAAGAGATGTGATTCTCCAATGAATCACATCTCTTTGCTATTCTTATTATTTCAGCCGAAGACAAACTGTTATTTAGCATGTGTTTACTTTGGCAGTTTGATAAAGAAAGTTGTTCCTTCATTTAATTCACTTTCAACCGCAATAATCCCTTGGTGTGCCTCCACGATATTTTTAGCGATCGCAAGCCCAAGACCAGTTCCTGACTTTCCTCTCGTTCTGGCTTTATCAGCTTTATAAAATCGCTCAAATACAAACGGAAGATCTTCTTTTGGAATCCCTGCTCCCGTATCTTGAACAGAAAGATGGATTTCGGATTGACTTTTATCAAGATTCAGCTTTACTTCTCCGTAGTCATCCGTATGACGAATGGCATTATCAATTAAGTTTGTCAGCACTTGTTCCATACGGTCTGAATCAATCATCGCTTCAAATTCATCTTCTATTTTTCCATTAAGAGACAGTTTAATATGTTTTTCTTTAGCTAACCCTTGAAACTTGCGCAAAACACGTTCTGTAAATTCAACCATTGCTACAGATTCTAAGTGAAGCTGCACATGTCCCGCTTCCATTCGCGCTAAATCTAAAAGTTCATTTACAAGCCGGCCCATACGGAGTGATTCATCATAAATCACCTGTGCAATTTCTTTCTTTTCTTCATCCGTACTTGCAATATCGTCAATAATAGCTTCACTATAACCTTGAAGCATAGAAATAGGTGTACGCAATTCATGAGACACGTTTGCAATAAAATCTTTTCTTGATTTATCAAGTTTACGCTCTTCAGACATATCTCGCAGTACAGCTACAGCACCGCGGATTTTCGTTTGATTATAGAGCGGTGACATTAAAATGACCCACGTTTTCCCTTGAATTTTCAACTCTGCACTTCGCTCCGTTTCAGTCTCTACTACCGTTTGAAACAAATGCACGACGTTTGCTGGAAGCTCAGGCACCTGCTGGTTGTTCACATCCTGCTCGTAATACCAAGTCTGAAGAAAATGCTCCGCTGGGGGATTGGTAATTAAAATCGATCCGTCTCTACTAAACGTAATAACACCGTCTGCCATACTGCTTAAAATACTTGAAAGCTGTTCTTTTTCCTGATTGAGCGCATTGAGATTAAACTTTAACTGCCTGCCCATTTGATTAAAAGCAATCGCTAACTCTCCAATTTCATCGTGAGTTAAAATAGGTACTTTTGTATCAAAGTTCCCTTTGGTTACTTCAAATGCCGCCTGCCTCATTTTTCTAAGAGGTGCTGTAATTCGAGTGGATAAGAAAAAAGCAAAGATAGTAGTTAAAATAATAGCAATACCTGCAGCCAATAAAATGAACTTAGTCGTATATTGAGCGGGCTCTTCAATTTCAGAAAGAGATTGATACAAATAAACGCCGCCTGTCGGTTTATTATCTTTCATTAAAGGTACACCGACAACAAACATTAAAGGCTCATCACTCGTGTCTTTCTTTGTGGTCATGTACATTTTTTCCCGTATTACTTTACCTTTTTCAACCACTTGATTTAGCTGATCGTTTTGTTTAACAATGGCCGAAATAGCTTTCTTATTTTCTTTATCAGGATGTGTGGAATGCCAATAGAAATCTTTATCCTGAACAATAACTACACTTGCTTGATCTGCAAGTTCACGAGCAATGGATAGTCCTAGCTTTTCATCCTCTGTTTCCTGCACAATGGTAGAGATTTTAGCAGCCGTTTTAGTTAAACGGTTTTCTGCGTCTACAACATGATAATTTTCAAAAAACTGAAGCAGTAAAATGGTCAAAATAAATAAAACAAGCGTAACGAGCAATAGGATAGTAAACCATAGTTTACCAACTACACTTCTCCAAAACATCAGTTATTTTCAACCTCAAATTTATACCCTACTCCCCAAACGGTTACGATCATTTTCGCCGCTTGTGACGATACGCGATTTAACTTTTCACGCAAACGCTTGACGTGCGTATCTACCGTACGAAGATCTCCAAAGAAATCATAATGCCACACTTCACGCAGCAGCTGCTCTCTGTCGTATACTTTATCTGGCGTTTTTGCAAGGTAGCACAATAATTCATATTCTTTTGGAGTTAAGTTAACTTCTTTTCCGTCTGCTGTAACGCGATGTGCATCATTATCAATCGTTAAGTGATCAAAGACAATAAGGTTTTTCACGCTCGTTTCTGGCTGAATAAACGTTGCTTGAGAAGAACGTCGAAGCAGTGCTTTTACGCGAAGAACCACTTCTCTTGGGCTAAACGGCTTAACGATGTAATCATCTGTACCTACTTCAAACCCTTGGACTCTGTTTACTTCTTCACCTTTAGCTGTAAGCATGATAATAGGAGTTGCTTTTTTCTCGCGAATTTGTTTACAGACCTCAATACCGTCTATGCCAGGCATCATTAAATCTAATACAATCAAATCATAATCTATGTGTAACGCTTTTTCGATTGCTTCATGCCCGTCGGCTGCTTCTTCAATGATGTATCCTTCTTTTTCTAAGTACATTTTTAACAATCGTCTAATGCGATCTTCATCGTCTACTAGCAGTAATCTTTGTTCGTTTTGCATGTATTTTCAACCTCCTAGTCTTAGTGTACAAAAAAAAACCGGCGAGTTCTACTTATGTTACCCAAACAATGTGACAATTCGTGAACACCTTTATGAAAAATAGCTTTTTTCCTCAAAAAAGAGGTTGAGACATATCGAAATCCATCCAATCTACAGATGGACAGATAAAATACAGGAGCTAGAAGCAACTACATATATGAAGCCTCCGTTCACCATGCAAATAAAAAAATCCGAACGAATGTGATTCTCCATCAAGAATCTCAACTCATCGTTCGGATCTTCTTCAACTAAAATATCTTTATTTCAGCCTCTATTCTATTTTTAAAGGTTACGCATATGAATGTAAACCTGCAATAACTAGGTTCACGGCCACTAAGTTGAACATGATGATGGCAAATCCGCCAACTGCCAGCCAAGCTGATTTTTCACCGTGCCACCCTTTAGACAGCCGAAGATGAAGAAAAGCGGCATAAAATAAAAAGGTGATCAGCGCCCACACCTCTTTGGGATCCCATCCCCAAAAGCGCGTCCAGGCCATCTGAGCCCAAATCATAGCGAAAATAAGTGCTCCTAATGTAAAAATAGGAAATCCAATCGCCACTGCTCTGTAGCTTACTTCATCAAGCAAGTCGCTGTTTACCTGCTTCACAAGCGGCTGCAGTGCGGCTCCAATTCGCTTCCGTAAAATAAGACGAATCAGCCAATATAAGACAAACCCACCGGCTAACGACCAAATAACCGTATTTAATTTTTTAGCATTGATAATAGCCGGCATATCAACAAGCGGCTGTATGTCGTTCCCGTCTGTCCACTCACTTTGATGAGGCCCCACTAGCGGAACCATATGATATACGACTTGCTCTTGTTCGCCACTTTTATTAACCCAATTAAATGATGACTCGTAGTGAGCCGCATTAAAAGCCAGCGTCACCGCTACAAACCCAAGCGTACTAATAAGCGTATACAGGATGAATTCCAGCCAAAATGCTTTTTTATTTCGCTTGGATTGATCAATTTTTTTGATTAAATAAATCAATCCTGCAACAAAGCTAATGGAAAGCACGGCTTCACCCGTAGCTGCGGTTGTAACGTGAATATGCAGCCAATTCGTCTGGAGAGCTGGTATCAGCGGCGTAATTTCAGTTGGAAACATGCTTGCATAAGCAATGATTAAAAGAGCCACCGGCAAGGCAAAAAGTCCAAGCATGCTAAGACGATAAATAAAGTAAATAACAATAAATGCGCCAACAAGCATCATGCCAAAAAACGTCGTAAATTCAAATAAATTACTAACAGGAGCGTGGCCTGATGCAATCCATCTTGTAATGAAATAGCCAATCTGTGCAATAAAACCGATGATGGTAACCGCAATTCCAAACGTTGCCCACTTTGTTTTCTTTTGAGCTGCTCGCTTATCTCGAATAGCTCCTCCGAAAAAAAAGGTTGCAACTAAATAAGCAATAAACGCCACATACAGTAAATTACTACTTATACTCGCGTAATCCATGCTTTTTCCTCCTATTTTGTTTCTTTATCATTTTGGTCCTTCAGCTGTGTGAGGGATGTGGATTCTAATAAACCATTTAATTCTTTTTTAAGACCATACCAGTTTTTATTTGTATGTGCGGCCAACCATATCTCATTATTGACTTTTTGAATCCACATGCGGCGATGATTCCAATACATCCCTTGAATCACACCAATCATAAAGATGGCTCCGCCAATCCCTAAAAACCAAAGCGTATAGTCTCTGCGAACGGTTAATCCCGTTACATTTTTCGTTTCCACACCAGCAAAGGTCATTTTATAATCGTTATTTCCTAGTGGTTCCAAGTTCTCTCTAATTCCAACAAAAGCAACTTCGCCTTTTTTATGCTGAGGCGTAATCATTTTAAATACAAAAGCCGGGTTGTTAGGCACTCTTGTTTTTGTATTTGGGTTTCCTTCATCATCAAAGAAAAAGTCTGGAAAGTAGCTCATGAGCTTGACTTTATATCCGTTTTTTAAATCATATGTTGCTTTTGGATTATGTAAATCTACTGTAAGTGAACCAACGTTTTTATTTGCATTTTTATCTGTTAAATGGAAAGACATAGAGCTAAACTCATTTAACTTGAAGTCCACTTGGTACATGGCATATCCTTCAAACTTAAGCGGCTGATTCACACGAATCTCTGAATCTTTTATTTTTTTTAGCTTTGGATCTGCTCCCGGTATAAGCTTTCCTTCGCGCTTATACAGACTAACATCCGCTTCATATTTTTTGGCTACTTTATTATTCCCTGCGCGATCAATTGCTTCTTGAAACACGGCGCTTTCGCTATCTTTATCATACGTTTCCACAGTAAAACGATGGTTTTTCAAAAAATACTCTCCGTTCGTCCCAGGAATAACTTTTGTTTCACCTTCACGGATCCAAAGAACTTCATCTATATACATACCTGGTACAAATCTAAGCATAGCACCTAGTAAAAAGATAATGAGACCGATATGATTAACGTATGGACCCCATCTTGAGAAGCGTCCTTTTTCAGCCAGCAGATTGCCCTTTTCTTCGCGAATAGAGTATCTTCTTTTTTTCAGCATGCTTTTTACATGTTCATAATCTTGATCCGTCCACGATGATGAAGTGCTGTATAAACGCTGTCTCTTTAAGAAGTTTGGATGTTTTGTTACGCTCTGCTTTTTTAGAGCTCGGTACAAAGGCACTACTCGATCTAAACTGCAAATGACTAACGACATTCCTAAAGCAGCAATTAAAAGCAAGTACCACCACGATTCATAGAGATGATGAAAACCTAACTTATAATAAAGCTCTCCTGTCCATCCATATTCCTTTTGATAATACTCACCTGCTGTCACATTAGGAGGTATGTAAGCTTCTTGAGGATAAATGGTTCCGACTGCAGACGCAACAAGCGTCACAATAATGATCCAAATGCCTACCTTTACAGAAGAGAAAAAATTCCATATTTTATCGATAACTGTTTTATTGTACGTTTGCGATCGCCTTGCGCTTCCTTCATAACGCATATCTACTAATTTTTCAGTTGTTTCTTCTGCAATTGGTTTACCACAGGCTTCACACAAAATCGTACCATGCGGGTTAACGTGTCCACATTCACATTTTACGTGTTTCATTGTCAACACTCCCTATGGTTTAATTTCTTCCATATATTCTTTTATTTTAGATTCTTCTAATCCGCCAATAAAGCTGTCTACAATCTTTCCGTTTTTATCAATTAAAAACGTAGTCGGAAGAGGATCTATCCCGTACGCACCCAACACTTGTGAATCTTTATCCATCAAAATTGGAAAAGATAGCCCATACTGTTTAGCAAACTGCTCTACCGCTATATTCGTTTCTGCAACGTTAACAGCTAAAATTTCAACGCCTTGCTTTTTATATGCTGCATACTGCTTTTCCATCGCCGGCATCTCTTGTTTACAGGGCTTGCACCATGTTCCCCAAAAATTCAAAAAAACTCCTTTGCCTTTGTAATCTGATAGCTGATGAGTTTCTCCATTAATATCTCTTAATATAAAGTCAGGTGCCTCATCTCCTACCGATACCTTTTGTTTATCAGCAAAAAATTGAGCATAAAGGGTATATCCAACCGCGCACAGTAAAACTGCTAATATAACTGTTCGAATAATCAAGCGCTTTTTTTTCATAGCACGAACTCCTTTTAACCGCTTTCAATACGCTTTTTTTCTACCATTATATCATTTTTTTGGTAGTGGCTTTCCGATAATATTTCGACGTTTCTGTGAAGTCTTCCTCTCATTCTACAAGTTCGACATTTTTTCAAAAAACCTTGCTTGATTTTCTAATTCACGACATTTTTCATAAAAAAAACAGGTAAGTGAAAATTACTTACCTGTTTGAGACATTGAATATAATTGTTTGACTTCATGAGCCGTAAGCTCGCGTGCTTCTCCTGCATTTAATCCGCGTAAGTCTAAAGGTCCGTAGCGCTCACGTTTTAACTTTAATACAGAATGTCCGATTGCATCGAACATGCGACGTACTTGACGGTTTTTCCCTTCGTGAATCGTCAGTTCTACGATTGCCGTCTGCTTGCTTTTATCAATGGAAAGAACTTTTGCACGAGCTGGTGCTGTTTTTCCGTCTTCAAGCATCACTCCGCGCTGCAGCTGTCTGATGCTTTCACGACTTGGGATTCCTTTAATTTTAGCCACATACACTTTATCCACTTCAAATTTCGGGTGCATTAGCTGATTAGCAAATTCACCATCATTTGTTAAAAGAAGTAGACCCGACGTATCATAGTCCAGACGTCCAATCGGGTAAATTCTTTCTTCTACATGTGGAAAGAAGTCAACGACTGTTTTTCTTCCTTTGTCGTCGTTAGCAGCTGAAATCACGCCTCTTGGTTTGTATAGCATAAAATAAACGGGCGCTTCGCTTTCTACCGGCACTTCGTCTACTTCAATTTTATCGTTAGGACCTACTTTCGTGCCCAATTCTTTTACAACTTTTCCATTTACTTTCACTCGGCCTTGGCCGATTAATTCTTCAGCTTTACGTCTTGATGCTACACCTGCGTGAGCAATCACTTTTTGTAATCGTTCCATTAACACTTCACCTCTTGTAACATCTTACTTGTTTACGAAGTAATACACAAGTCTATTTGCCACACAGAGGTAGAATTTTCGATTTCTTACCGGCCAAATACAAGGATTACGATCACAACTGATGCAATAATCCCTACCAAATCCGCCAGTAAACCAACCTTCAGCGCATCTCCCATTTTTTTAATACCTACTGCTCCGAAATAAACCGTTAAAATATAAAACGTGGTATCTGTACTTCCCTGCATGGTCGATGCCAAACGACCGATAAAAGAATCAGGTCCATATGTAGAAATTAGATCCGTTGTGATACCAAGGGCAGCCGTTCCAGATATCGGTTTAATAAGAGCTAAAGGTACAATTTCAGCCGGAACGCCGACTGCTTGCAGCATAGGTTTTAAAACAGATAAGAAAAAATCAAGGGCTCCTGAAGCTCGAAAAATAGAGATGCTCACTAACATGCCGACTAAGTAAGGAATGATGGAAAAAGCAATTTGTAATCCGTCTTTCCCTCCCTCTACAAACTTTTCATACGTAGGAATTTTTTTGTAGGTTCCATAAAGTAAAATACATCCTACGATAAGAGGAATAAACATCAATGATACTTGATTAAGCATCGTCATTTTCGTTTTCCTCCTTTTCGCGTACGTCGATAATAAAAGAAGCGATCGATGATGATAGCTCCTATTGTAGCTACAACAGTTGCTAAAAGCGTAGTACCCACAATTTCAGTAGGATTAGCCGAGTTATACGTAATTCGAATGGCAATAACTGTGGTCGGTATAAGCGTTAAACTGGTTGTGTTAAGTGCTAAAAGTGTGATCATAGAACGGCTTGCTTCGTCTCTGTCGCCGTTCAGTTTTTTAAGCTGCTCCATCGCTTTAATACCAAGAGGAGTTGCCGCATTCCCCAGCCCAAACATATTCGCCATCATATTGGATAATATGTATCCTAAGGCCGGATGATCTTTTGGAACATCAGGGAAAAGTCTAGTAATAATGGGTCGAAATAGTTTCGCTAACTTGTCGAGAAGCCCTGCACTTTGAGCAATATTCATCATACCTAACCAAAAGACCAGCACGCTGATTAACCCAATGCTGATGGTCACCGCTTCGCCTGCTCCTTGAAAAATTGCTTTGTTTACATCACCAATTTTCCCATTTATAATTGCAAAAACAATTCCGATAATGGTCAGCAACATCCAAATAATATTAACCATCTGTTTTGGCTCCAGACTGAATAAACATTAATCGCTTCACTCGATCAAAGAAACCTTCTTGCTGCTCGGCCTGCTTTTCGAAATAAATAGGAACACTGTCAATCGTTTCTCCACTTCTATAAATATCGAGCTTCCCTACAAGATTGGGAACTTTCCCTGTTTCTTCCCACTGCTTTTTAGGCTGAATTAACGTTGTTTTCACTTCTACAGAGCTCTGTTCTTTCTTTGTAAGAGGATAGACGACATTTCGTTTAATATACAACTGATCTTTATAGAAAGAATCTTTTATATCTGCCAATTCGCCTTTTGCAGCTAAACTGGTCATATCATATTTATCAAATGCATTTTCATACATGGAAATGTGATCGTTCCAATCATCTGGCGCATTAATCGTTACGGCGATTAAATCCATTCCATCTTTTGTAGCAGTTGTCACAAGCGTTCGTTTTGCTAATTTTGTATATCCTGTTTTTCCGCCAGTACAGTATGCATATAGTGTTGTCAGCAGTTTATTTTTGTTTTTCCACACTCGATCCCATTTCTCTTCAGGGTGCTTCATTCGATAGACTTTTGTTCCTGAAATCTCTTTGAAAATTTTATTATTCATTGCATAGCGCATAAGCAGAGCCATATCGTGCGCTGTTGAGCGATGATTTTCATGATCGTCTAATCCATGCGGATTTTGAAATGTTGTATTCGTCATGCCAATTTCTTCTGCTTTTTTATTCATCAAATAAACAAATCCATCTTCGCTTCCTCCAACGGCTTCTGCGATAGCTACAGCAGCATCATTACCTGAGCGAAGCATCAAGCCATACACTAAATCTTTTAATTTTATTTTTTCACCTTCAACTAAATACACAGAAGAACCTTCAACGCCAACTGCGTTGTGGCTCACGGTAACTTTTTTATTTATTTTGCCAGATTCAATCGCCAGTATTGCTGTCATAATTTTTGTGATGCTAGCAATTCGGCTAACTTGATCTGCATTTTTAGCGTATAACACTCTTCCTGACTTCTGTTCCATCAAAATAGCACTATGAGCACTTACACTCCCTGCTGCAGATGATACGGAAGGCCAACCGCTGAGACATAGCAATACAATAAATAGATAGATGATACTTTTTTTGCTTCTTTTCATGTCATCCCCGTCCCTCTACCTGTTTGTACAAGTTTATGCTCGTCTTTTTTGGTTATGAATGAAAAGATTTGTCCATATAAAAAAGAACATAGAAAAACTCTATGTTCTTTTACGGTTTCACTTCATTTCTTGAAACGATTGAAAAAATAAATCTGCCTCTTGATCGGTTCCTTCTTGTAACAAATCTTCTGGAAGCGGCGGCAGCTCTTCGATACTTTTAAGCCCAAAATAGCCTAAAAATTCTATTGTCGTTCCGTATAAGATGGCACGCCCTGCGCCTTCCGCTCGTCCCACTTCTTTTAACAAAACCTTTCCAATTAAAGTTTGAAGAGGTCTTTCCGTTTTCACTCCGCGAATCTCTTCGATTTCAGCTCTTGTAATTGGCTGCTTATACGCTACAATAGCTAACGTTTCAAGCGCTGCTTGTGACAATGATTGATTAGCAGGAGCTTCTACGAGCTTCTCAATATATGGTGCATGCTCTTTTTTTGTAACAAGCTGATAGGCCCCGCCTATTTCAACAAGTGTAACTCCTCTGGACTTACACTCTTGCTCTAAGCTTTCCAAAGCACCTTGAATGTCTTCATGAGGCTTTTCTATAATCTCAGCTAACCGGCTAATAGACAGACCTTCATCACCAGAAACAAACAGTAAGCTCTCAATAATAGCCTGTAAATTATTCGTTGTCATTCCTCTTCATTCCTTTCTCGATACGATACATAAAGCTCGTCTAGATTGTGCTGCTGTTCCACAACGATTTCATTTTCTTTCATTAATTCCAGCACAGCTAAAAACGTTACAACAATATGATCACGCTCTTGATAAGGAAACAGCTGATAAAAACTTTTTTTTCCTTTAAAGGCTTTTAATTCATTCACAATTTCACTCATGCGCTTGTCAATTGGAATATCTTGTCTTGCTATTTTCGTCTGCATAGGCTTTTTGTTTTGCTTTCGTTTCATTAACTTTTGAAAAGCACTTAGCATATCATACAGTGATATATCCAATCCTTCGTCCTGAGGCTGCGTACGTTCTTCTGCATTTATTTGCACATTACTTGGAGGTTTTGTATACACATGACTTTGGTCTTCTTCCAGCTTTTGAAGCTCTACTGCCGCTTCTTTAAACTTTCGATATTCAATTAAGCGCTGCATCAATTCTTCACGCGGATCTTCTTCATCGACCATTTCAATTTCATCCATATCTTCTTCATACGTAGGCAGAAGCATTTTACTTTTAATTTGAAGCAAAGTTGCTGCCATGACTAGATACTCACTGGCAACGTCTAGCTGAAGCTCATTCATTGTATGTATAAACATCATATATTGCTCAGTAATTGTCGCTACTGGGATATCGTAAATATCAATTTCAAATCGGTTAATCAAATGCAGAAGAAGATCTAAAGGTCCTTCAAACGCATCTACTTTTACACTGTACTCCACTTTTATCTCACCAACACTTTTCAATTGCTTATCATTTCTGCTGCTTTATATAACGTTACTATCATTAGTATAGAGGATTATAGACACATGTCCAATACAAATTAACGTAAAAATAGGTCATTTGCCCATACAAAAAGTTTAAACATACATATGATGTCAAGGTAATAACATTTTCAAATGGCTGAAGGAGGAACTCGCATGGGTGAAAAATCTTGTGGATACGGTAGCGGTTTCGCTTTAATTGTTGTACTGTTTATTTTATTAATTATTGTTGGTTGTTCTTGCTTACGCTTCTAACCACACATATTGAATAAAAACAAACGTGTTCGCCATACCTTGAGCACGTTTGTCTCTTTAAAGGCACAGCGCTGATGAATAGCTAATTTTTGTGATACACTACATATAGAGTCTTACCAGGAGGGAACAAGATTGTATTCACAAGCCTATATTGATTATTTAGTTCATTTTCATGGCGACCGGGATTACTTTGAATGTCATGAACTGCTAGAAGAACACTGGAAAAAAGACGAAAGAGGACACCGCAATATTATTTGGGTTGGCCTTATTCAAATTGCTGTTTCACTCTATCATCATCGACGTCAAAATTTCGCCGGAGCCAAAAGAACGATGCAAAAGGCGCTGGCAATTTTAACGAAGGAAGAAGAAAACATTGCACAGCTTGGACTTAATTATCCTTCACTGCTTAAACTTCTTCGCAAACAATTAGCTTTAATCGATACCTATCAGCCATATAAAAGCATTAACTTACCTATTGAAGATCCAGCATTATTACGAGCTTGCAAACAAAGAAGCACTGATAAACAGCTTGTCTGGTTATCAGCTTCTAATCTGCAAAATGATGCGATTGTTCATCGTCACAGTACACGAGATCGTTCAGATGTGATTGCGGAAAGACAAGCGAACTTATTGGCAAAACAAAACAACAGGTAGCTAGAAGCTACCTGTTGTTTTATGATGACTAAGATGTGAAAGACGCTTTCGCACCTCAACTAATCATGCTTTTCTTTATTCATCCGCCTGACACTTTTCATAAAAAGGAGCGATGATTTCACTCGGCTTAATTTGTGCAGTCGTATACATTTCTTTAAGAGCTTTAATCATTTTTTTGCCAATGCCCTGTTGGCGGTGTGAAGGGTTTACACTGACGTGTTGAACCTCAATCAAACTTTTATCGAGCATGGAAATGCCAACAATTCCAATAATATCTTCTTCTTGCTTCCAAAGATACAGCTGCCAATGTTCGTTTTGCTCATATTCTTTCATCGTTTGTTGAAGTTTTTTTAAATCTTTTTCCGTAGGTACAAACGATAGAAGACCCATGGCAATTTTTTCATAGTTTCGTTTATAGCGAATAAGCATACGATTCTCCCTCGTCCTCAAACTTTCCTACAAATTAATGCGCTGCGTTTTTTACTGCTTTTATCATACAAAATTTATAAGTAAATAGCAATATTACACAAAAGCTTGTCATATGTCACGCGTGTATGAGAAACCTAATCTATTACGCTTTTTGAGCTGTTGCGCGAAGAAAAAACGCCGTAACCCCCTGTAAAAGGTTGTTATGACGTTTTATTAGCTGATATCCATTTATAGCAGTATGCTCTTATTCTTCCCAGACTTTTACTTCTTTCATTACGTCGCCATTTTTCATTTTCAACACTGTATCAAGTCCTTCTGTTACTTTTCCAAATACAGTGTGAACACCGTTCAAATGAGGCTGTGGCTCATGAACAAGAAAGAACTGACTGCCGCCTGTGTCTTTACCAGCATGCGCCATTGATAGAGAACCCGCTTCGTGTTTGTGAGGGTTTCCTTCTGTTTCACATTTAATTGAATAGCCAGGGCCGCCAGCACCTGTACCAGTTGGGTCTCCTCCTTGAGAAACAAATCCAGGGATAACGCGGTGGAACGTTACGCCGTTGTAGAATCCTTCATTAGCTAATTTTTCAAAGTTTTCTACTGTTCCTGGTGCTTCGTTCGGAAATAAATCGATTAGAATTTTTTCACCATTTTCCATTAAAATACTTGCTTTTTTCATATAAATGACCTCCAATATATGTATTAGTACCGCTACAGGCTCTATCTTCCCCGTCAAAGCGGCAAAACGTAAAAGTTGTAAATGCCACCTAGAGGCAGAACACTTACATTTATAAACTCACTCTATTCTACTACAAACAAGCTCATGAATTCAATGAATGCACTTTTTCACTTTCTTCTCGTAGGGCTCTAAATAAAAAATAGTAGTTGTGAGATGAAACTTTTTATAGTATCATCCGTCTAATACAGTGATGGAGATACATAGATTTCATTTTATATAGAAATCTACGCCTCTAGACTGATTTATGGGAAAATGATGAATTGACTCTGTTACTTCAGACCTGCCCGTATTATAATAGGGCAAGTATGGGATTAAAGGAGGAAAAAGGTTTGAAATTAACGATAAAAGCAATGATGGTGACATTAGGTCTTCTTCTATTCCTAACCGCACCCTTAAAAAGTTTTGCAGATGCTGCTCCGGGCGATGTGATTATTACATTAGGTCAGGACTTAACCAGCTCTCAGAAGCAACAGGTATTAAATGACCTTGATGCACCAAGCAATGCTCAAACAGTAACCGTGACAAACCAAGAAGAGCATGAATACTTAGGTGACTTTATTCCAAAGGCTACTATTGGATCTCGTGCTATTTCATCTTCTAGTATTACCCTTGGCTCAAAAGATTCTGGTTTAAGCGTATCAACTCAAAATATTAATGGTATTACAGATGACATGTATATTAATGCTTTAATGACCGCCGGCGTTAAAGATGCAAAAATCCAGATTACTGCTCCATTTGAAGTATCTGGTACAGCCGCTTTAACAGGTATTATGAAAGCATATGAAGTTCAAACAGATCAAAAAATCCCAGAAGAAGTAAAAAAAGCAGCCAACGAAGAGATGGTCCAAACATCTGAACTTGGTGAAAAAATCGGTAAAGAAAAAGCAGCGCAGTTTATGGCAACGATTAAAGAAGAAATTGCTAAAGAAAATCCTCAAACAAAGGACGATTTACGCACGTTAATTCAGCGCGTGGCTGATGATTTAGGTATTAAATTAACAGATTCAGAGCTTAATACACTGGTTGACTTTTTCAATCGGTTAAAAGATATGAACATCGATTGGAACCAAGTAAAAGACCAGCTTTCTGCGACAAAGGAAAAAGTAACAACATTTCTTCAGTCAGAAGAAGGCCAATCATTTCTTGATAAATTAAAGCAATTCTTTGTTGATATTATTGATGCTATTAAATCGTTATTCTCATAAAAAAGAGCCTCTTGAACAAGAGGCTCTTTTTTTACGTTAATCACTCGTTACTTTTTTACCGTCACTTTGTATTTCACGTCATTTTTTACAATGTCTTCATACGTTTCGCGTTTTACGACTAGCTGTGCTTCTCCATCTTCTACGAACACGACAGCTGGCTTTGGCAAACGGTTATAGTGACTTGCCATAGAATAACCGTATGCGCCTGTACAAAACATCGCTAATAAATCATCTGGGTTTGCTTTTGGAAGATGTACATCCCACATCAGCATATCCCCCGATTCGCAGCACTTACCTGCGATGGATACGAGCTCATCACTCTCATCATTCATTCGATTGGCAATGACCGCTTCATATTTCGCTTGATACAGTGCGGGACGAATATTGTCGTTCATGCCTCCATCAATCGCTACATATTCACGTACATTCGGTACGTGTTTACGAGAACCGATTGAATACAGGGTCGTTCCAGCATCTCCTACAAGAGAGCGCCCGGGCTCAATCCAAATTTCAGGAATTTCTACTTCTAACTGTTTGGACTGCTTTTTGACCTCTTCTATAATAACTTCCACATACTGAGAAACAGGGATAGGCTGATCTTCTTCCGTATAACGAATGCCAAAACCCCCGCCTAAATTTAATACTTGCGGAACAAATTTTATACGTTGTTTCCACTCTTTCATTTTTGCAAAAAGCTTTTGAGTCGCCATAATAAATCCCGTTGTTTCAAAAATTTGCGATCCTATATGACAGTGAATCCCTAAAAGTTCTAGCCCCTTGCTATTTTGCACAAGACGCACAGCTTCGTCTGCTTGACCGTTTTGAAGATCAAATCCAAACTTCGAGTCTTCTTGCCCTGTCAAGATATAATCATGTGTATGAGCTTCAATTCCAGGTGTTAATCTGAGAAGAACAGGCATCTTTTTTTGATACTGTTCCGTTATTTCCTCAAGCAATGCAATTTCATAAAAATTATCAACTACAATGCATCCTACATCTTCTTTGACGGCCATTTCTAGTTCTGCTCGGCTTTTATTGTTTCCGTGAAAATGAATCCGTTCTTTTGGAAAGTCAGCTGCTAAAGCCGTATACAGTTCTCCCCCCGAAACAACGTCTAACGAAAGACCTTCTTCATGAACGACTTGGACCACTGCAATTGTCGAAAAAGCTTTGCTTGCATAAGCGACCTGTGCTTTCACCCCATGCTTTTCAAATGTTTCTTTAAATCCTCTAGCACGCTGCCGAATTAAAGCCACGTCATATACGTAAAGTGGTGTCCCAAAATTAGATGCTAATTCAACCGTATCAACTCCACCAATTTCCAGATGCCCCTGCTTATTTATGCGACTTGTTCCGTGTAAAAACATGTTTAGACCCCGTTCCTGTGTATAGTGTAAAAAAGACAGTTAACGGCAATTCGCTGCTAACTGTCTAAATATTTATTATTCTCCATATTTAAAACAAATCTATCACATCTTCATACAGGTTTCAACCACATATTTTGTTTAAGGTTTTGCAGGCTGGCGGTCTTTATCCTGCGGATGCACAATACTAGGTCGCGGATTCGCTCCAGGAACCGGTGTGCGGATGAGAATCTGCCACAAAGCCTGCGGATTAAATGGAAGAAACGGCCACAAATAAGGCGTATTTAATGATTTTAGTCGCGCCATGTAGAGAATGATACACGTTGTCGCAATAAGAAACCCTGGAGTATGAAAGGCCGCCACAAAAATTAACAGAAACAATCGCAGCATTTTATTTGCTACCGCTAACTCATAGCTTGGCGTCGCGAATGAACCAATTGCTGCAATAGCTACATACAAAATAACCTCCGGAACAAAAAGACCTACATCAATAGCAATTTGCCCAATAAGCGCAGCGGCAATCAAGCCCATCGCCGTGGCAAGCGGCGTCGGCGTATGAATGGCCGCCATCCTCAGAAATTCAATCCCAAAATCAGCTAGGAAAATTTGAACAACAGTTGGAATATTTGTTGCTTCGTTTGGTCCAATAAACTGCAATTTTGACGGCAGCAAGTCTGGCTCAAGTACAAATAACAGCCATAATGGTAATAAGAAAAGAGAAGCAAGAATTCCTAAAAACCGTATCCAGCGGATAAACGTACCGACAGAAGGAGCCTGCCTGTATTCTTCCGCATGCTGCACGTGATGAAACAGCGTAGTTGGCGTAATAATAACGCTTGGAGACGTATCGGTAATAATGATCACATGCCCTTCTAGCACATGAGCTGCTGCTGTGTCCGGTCGTTCTGTATAGCGTACCATTGGAAAAGGATTAATTCCTTGTTTGACTAAGAACTCTTCAATTGATTTGTCAGCCATCGGCAAACCATCTATATCAATTGCTTCCAGTTCATCTTTTATCAGTTTAACCAGCCCTGGATCAGCTACGCCATTTATGTACCCAATCGCTACGTCCAGTTTTGATCGTTCGCCTACCTTCATAATTTCAAAACGAAATCTTCCGTCACGAATTCGTCTTCTTGTTAACGCTGTATTGATAATGATGTTTTCAGTGTATCCATCTCTTGCTCCGCGAATCACTTTCTCTGTATCCGCTTCTTCAGGGGATCTGCCAGGATATGTACGCACATCGACTTCAAAGCCAACTTCTTCACCGTCAATTAAAACGAATAGCAGTCCTGATAAAACCGATACCATTCCATCATCCAGCGTCTTTAAAGGCTTGACTTGCTGATGAATAAGACGGTTTTCAACAATATCCTTTAACTTTGCCCGTTCAACTTCATTATCATTAATTTGAATGAGTACTTTTGCAATTTCAATAATAAATGAACTATCACACAGCCCCGTTACGTAGTAAATATGAACTTCTCGATCCAAAATAAGCAGTTTACGTACGCCCACATCAAAGCTTGTGTTCATACTAGCGTTTTCCTTGAACCACTGATCGTTTTTTTGCACTTTTGAAAAAATAGCTGTTTTCTTCTCTGCTAGCTTACCCAAACGAACCGCTCCTTTCTAAAATAAGCCTTGCTGCTTTTTCAGTAATAGGACATCCCAGTTTGACATCATCCATCCTAGCCATTTTGCCGATATCTCCTATTCCTACAACTAAGGGAATATCGAGCTGATCCAAGCAGTAAACTGTATCTCCATTAATTCGTCCGACTTCTAACTCTTGAATTCCGCTTTTATCCACGCCGTAATGCGATATTTCCCCAAAACGATCAATGGTCACATCCACTCTTGTCCATTCGCTTTGATGAGTTCGTGATGCAACGGCAATCACTCCAAGAACTTCTACTTGAGGATGCTTTGCTACATGCAGCAAAGCAATTTCCCCAGGTCCTTCCTCTAAGAAACCGCTATCGTCGAACATCACAAAGACGGGATCATATGGTGCTTGAAGAATTAAATCTACCGTTTGACTACCTGTTAACGTAGTAGGGTTTCCATATGACCTCGAAATGCACCTGCCACCAACCGATTTAGCTACATGCTCAATTGCTTTGCGCGCATATTCATCGCCATCGGTTACAATAATGATCCTTCTTTTTTTCATAATCTTTTATCCTTTCGGTTTAAAGATTAACGCGATAATAAAAGCAAATAAAATAGCTGCTGAAATTCCAGCGGAGGTAAGTTCAAAAATCCCAATCCCAATCCCGATAAATCCATGGTCATCTGCTTGCTTCATCGCTCCGTGCAGCAAGGAATGACCAAAGCTTGTAATTGGAACCGTCGCTCCGGCGCCAGCAAATTCAATCAACTTATCATAAAGACCAAATCCATCTAAAATCGCTCCTGCAACTACAAACGAACTCATAACATGCGCTGGAGTAAGTTTAGCAAGATCCAGCAGCAGCTGCCCAATAACGCAAATGATTCCTCCTACAGCAAAAGCTATTACATACTCCATTGATCATCCCCCTCCCCGATATGTTCTAAGACGACGCCATGAGCAATTGTTGGAATTGACTCTTTTTGCTGAATCATCGTTGGACTTAAAAGAGCTCCTGTTGCCACCATAAACACTTTCTTTAAGTTTCCCGATTTTAATTCATTTAAAATATGACCATACGTGACAATAGCCGAGCAGCCGCAGCCGCTTCCTCCTGCAAATACATTTTGGTCGGGGCGATATACCATCAATCCGCAATCATTATGATTGGTTGATATATCGTAGCCTTCGTCCTTGAGCAGCTGTTTTAAAATTGGACTGCCTACACCAGATAAATCTCCTGTTAAAATAAGATCATACTCGCTTGGCGCGACGTTTAAGTCTTCCAAATGCCTTTGAATGGTATCCGCAGCAGCTGGTGCCATAGCAGAACCCATATCGTTTGCGTTTTTAATCCCATAATCCATTACACGCCCAATCGTTGCAGACGTGAGACGCACAATACCTTTTTCTTTCGAGACCAGCGCTGCCCCTGCTCCCGTAATAGTTGCCGTTGCCGTATCTGGTTTTTGTCCTCCGTACTCGGTAGGATTTCGAAATTGGCGCTCAGCGGTTGCGTTATGACTGCTCGCTGATGCAATAACACGATTAGCAAATCCCGCATCCACAAGAGCTGCCCCTGTTGCCAGCGTTTCCATTGATGTGGAGCAAGCGCCAAACATGCATAGAAATGGAATTTGGTTATGTCGAGCTACAAAATTAGCCGTTACGTTTTGATTTAATAAATCTCCAGCCAAAAACAAATCAATGTCTTCATAGGATAAATTTATTTTTTGCAAGCAGGAGTCAATGGACTCCGTCATCAGTCTTCTTTCAGCTAACTCCCAGTTGTCTTCTTCACAGTGCAAATCTTTATGTGTAATATCAAATGTTTCTCCCAACGGTCCATCTGCTTCTTTTGGCCCTACTGCTGTTCCTGTAGCATTAATGTAAATAGAATTTTCATAAACCCACGTTTGCTTTCCAGTTTTTCTCATAATCCCCCTCTTTTCATAGCAAATAAGTTTTAAAAAGGTAGCGAATGATTCCTACAACGTAAGCCGAAACCGTCCCAAATACAATGACGTTTCCAGCTAGCTTGAACATGTTGGTCGCAACGCCGAGAACAATTCCTTCACTTCGATGTTCAAGCGCTGCACTCGTCATGGAATTGGCAAAACCCGTAACAGGAACGGCTGAACCTGCACCTGCGAATTGACCAATACGATCATATATCCCAAACCCGGTTAGGAGCGCAGATATTAAAATAAGGGTTGCGACGGTAGGATTACCTGCATTCTTTTCATTAAAGTCAAAAAATGCAATATAGAAATTTTGAATTGCCTGTCCTAATGTACAAATGATTCCCCCTACCAAAAAGGCCTTTAGGCAATTTGCCACATATGAAGTTTTAGGCTGAAATGGTTTAATGCTTTCTTGATAGTTATCTTTTAATTTTTGATTATTTGCCATGTTACATACATCCTTTTCTTATTGATTAACAAAATAAATCCAATGAAATAATGACCCGCATACTTTGCCTAGTACAATGGCCATTAACAATAAAATAAGCTTGCCTTCCATTCCTATTCGTTTCGTTAACGTCGGCAATACATTAAGCACTTCTGTTAAAGCCGCTGCCAGCATCCCAATAAAAATACCGCTCGTTAGACCTATGATCATAATAAGCACCGCAGGAAACTGCCACGTGTATTGATGAAGACTGCACCAACCGCCTGTAACGGCACCACCTACGACTCCCCACTCATATGCTTGAATGTATTTCATGGTTTTGGTCAGCTGCATCAAACGCGGAATAATGCCCAGCACCGTTAAAAATGCTACAAACCCAGCACCTGCAGCCAATCCTCCCGCAAGTCCAATTACAATGGTCATCACAATGTTAATGATCATCAATTTTTTTCATACTTTCTTTATTCTCGTGCATAATGACGTATTGATCTAAGTCTTGCTGGTAATTAAACATTTCGACTTCGAGAGGACTAGGCTCTTCATTAATTCGTTTTCTAAAGACGTGGTTAAAAAACAGAATCATTCCCAATCCTAAACCGATAGAGTAAGGCACTTGAATCAGCAAAGGCTGCTTATCTCTCAGACCGGTCAGCATATAGAACAACTTTTGATGTACTTGTCTCATACTCACATCTTCGTGAAAGTTCATAATTGCTAAAGCGGCTCCGATGAAGAGAAGAAACCAAACAGCTAGAAAAAACAAAAAGGAATATTGTTTCTTTTTGTACACGACTTCTACAATTGTTTGAGCGGGTCCAATCGTCTGAATGTCTAAGTGCGGATACTGAGAGGCAACTTTTTCAATTACCTTCATTAAATCAACAATGATAATATTTCGATCACTCATACTTACTTGATAGACAATTAGCTTTTCAATTTGTTTTTGAACAGAATCTCCTGCTATAACCATTGCTAATTGTCCAATATTTACAGCTTCATCAGGTTTTACTTGAATACGATGCCTCATTTTAAGATAAAGAACGTTTTCCATTCATATCACACCTTACGATTCATTATCTCCCTGTACGTGTAGTATGGATTTTCTTAAATTTTCTAATTCACGTTTCTGAACAGACCATTAATTACCAAATAAAAAAAGCAATTCGTTTCACTATTCTTCTTTGAATAGCAAAACGGATTGCTTCTTAAGTATTACGTATCATTCATATGCAGCTTCATTTGTTTTAAGATTTTCTTCTCAAGCCTCGATACCTGAACCTGAGAAATTCCCAGCCTTGCGGCCACTTCGGACTGAGTTTGATCTTTGTAATACCTCAAATAGACAATGAGCTTTTCACGCTCATCAAGTTCTTCAATTGCTTCTTTTAAAGCAATTTTATCAAACCACTTCGCTTCCGTATGATCAGCAATTTGGTCAAGAAGGGTAATTGGATCTCCATCATTTTCATAGACGGTCTCGTGAATAGACGAAGGAGCACGATTAGCTTCTTGAGCTAGCACTACTTCTTCAGGAGTGAGATCCAAATGTTCTGCAACCTCAGCGACTGTAGGGACGCGTCCAAGCAATTTGGAAAGCTCGTCTTTTGCTTTACGTATTTTATTGCTCATTTCTTTCAGAGAACGACTAACCTTTACCGTGCCATCATCACGAATAAACCGCTGAATTTCACCAATAATCATTGGAACAGCATATGTTGAAAATTTAACATCATACGATAGATCAAATTTATCAACGGACTTTAATAGTCCTATACATCCAATTTGAAATAAATCATCGGGCTCATAACCACGGTTAATAAAACGTTGAACAACCGACCAAACGAGCCGCATATTTTTTTGGACGATTGTATCTCTTGCAATTTGATCACCTTGCTGACTGCGCTTGATGAGGTCTTTAACTTCATGATCCTTTAAATACGGTTCGTTTTTATTTTTTTTGACCTCCACATCCATTGGCAAGTCTCCTTAATTACATAGCGCTTTACTATTTGTTAAGTGCTTTTTTAAATATAAGGTCGTACCTTCTAATACAGTAGACTCCACTCGAATTTCGTCCATAAAGTTTTCCATTATAGTGAAACCCATTCCAGAACGTTCTAGATCTGGTTTCGTTGTGTATAAAGGCTGCTTGGCTTCATCCACATTATCAATACCAATTCCTTCATCACGAATCATCAGCTCGACTACACCGTCTTCATGAAGCGTCACAGAAATATATACCACACCATCCGGATTGCTTTCGTAGCCGTGAATAATAGCATTTGTTACTGCTTCAGATACGACTGTTTTAATTTCTGTTAACTCATCCATTGTTGGATCTAACTGCGTAATAAATGATGCTACCGTGACGCGGGCAAACGATTCATTTTGACTAAGCGCGGAAAATTGGAGGTTCATTTGATTTTTCATTATGCCACCCCCAATTTTTGAAGCGCGTTTTCTTCATTAGGTTCAAAACGAATAATTTTAAATAAGCCTGACATATTAAACAAACGTTCTACAGCGGGAGAAATAGCGCATACAACCATTTCCCCACCGTTATTATGAACTTGTTTGTATCTCCCTAAAATAACCCCCAACCCAGAGCTGTCCATAAAGGTTAAATGCTGTAAATTTAAAATCAAATGGCTGATAGATTCCTTCTCTATCGCTTGGGTAATTTTGCTTCTTAGCTCTTCAGCCGTATGATGATCTAATTCTCCTGTTAATCGAACCAACAAGACATCTTGTTTGAATTCCAATTCAATTGAAAGACTCACTATACAAACCTCCTCGGAAATCTTATAGTCAATCTTTCGCTGCCAACAGAATAGAATCCTTCTCACCGACAAAACTAGTTCTATTTCGTCACATTTAGCTGTTTAAGATGTTTGAGAGAAAATAGAGAACGTACGTTTAAATAGCTTCCACCAAGAAGCAGCATCGATATCTTCTTTTGCAAGAAGCGGTGAAGAACTCATTACTTTGTTATCCTTCTTAATGGTCAACGTTCCAATTTTGTCGCCTTTTTGAATAGGCGCATTTAACTTCTCGTTCATTTTCACTTCTGTTTTAACATCTTTGGCTGCATTTCCTTTTTTCAATAAAACAGAAATAGGCTCTGACGTAACGGCTGTTACCTGATCTTCACTACCCTTGTTTACATCTATCTTGGCAATAACGTCTCCTTTTTTGTATAAAGGCTTCGTTGTATATTGACTGAATGCGTAGTCTAACATTTTGGTTACTTGATTATTGCGATCTTTTGGCGTGCTTGCACCGAATACAACCGCTAACACACGCATATTTCCCTTTTTAGCGGTAGCTGTTAGGCAATACTTAGCTTGACCTGTAAATCCCGTTTTGAGTCCGTCAACCCCGGGATAAAACTTCACTAAGCGATTCGTATTTACTAACCAAAACTTCTTATCTGTATCCGTGCGTAAATAAGCTTCGTATTTACTTGTATAGTTAATAATTTTTTCATACTTTAGTAGCTCTCTGCCCATCATGGCCATATCA
The DNA here is from genome assembly GCF_038898415.1 of Priestia sp. SB1. Taxonomy (NCBI): domain Bacteria; kingdom Bacillati; phylum Bacillota; class Bacilli; order Caryophanales; family Bacillaceae; genus Priestia; species Priestia sp. SB1. The sequence continues at coordinate 522,077 of NZ_JBBJSS010000001.1, forward strand.
TGAGCTGTACTATAGTGATTTTCTACAGGCAGGCCTGTCGGATTTTGAAATTTTGTATGAGTCAAACCAAGCTCTTTCGCTTTTTGGTTCATCTTTGCTACAAATTTTTCTTCTGATCCAGCTAAATATTCAGCCATTGCCATAGAAGCATCGTTACCAGAACCTATCGCAATCCCTTTTAGCAAATCATTTACCGTCATTTCTTCTCCGGGCTCTAAAAAGATTTGTGAGCCTCCCATTGAAGCGGCATATTCACTTGCTCGCACTTTATCTTTTAAGGTAATTTTCCCTTTATCCAAAGCCTCCATAATTAAAATCATTGTCATAATTTTAGTCATACTGGCAGGGGGAAGTTCTTGATTACTATTTTTTTCGTATAGAATTTTTCCTGTATCCCGTTCAATTAAAATAGCTGACCTAGCACTGTCAGCAAGCTCAGAACTCTTTTTTTCTGCGGCTAAAACAGGTTGCGTCATAAGTGGAAATAAAAATATGACAACGAGTAACTTTACAATAGTTCGCTTCATCTCCACAAACCTCCATTCTTTATACAACCTATTTTTTCCAAGGTATAATCGATTTATACTAAACGAAATAAAAAAAGCATCGAGAAATTCTCGATGCTTGAAGTCATATTTTCTTCTTATTTTTGATCAGCTGGAAGTTGCTTTACTACTTCTTTTACAAGCGATAAAAACTGCTGTTTTACTTTTTCAGTCGTTTCAATCACTTCTTCATGATTTAAGGGCTGATCTAAAATACCAGCTGCCATATTAGAAATACAAGAAATACCCAGTACTTTCATACCTGCATGGCGTGCTACAATAACTTCTGGTACTGTAGACATACCGACCGCGTCTCCCCCGATAATGCGAAGCATGCGTACTTCAGCAGGCGTTTCATATGTTGGACCTGTATTTCCTACATATACACCTTCTTGTAAGGCGATATTTAAATCAGCTCCTACTTTCTTCGCTAATTGACGAAGGTCCTTGCAGTAAGCAGTTGACATATCCGGGAATCTTACGCCAAAATCAGAGTCATTAGGTCCAATCAAAGGGTTCGTTCCAAAGTTATTAATATGATCAGAAATAATCATTAAGTCTCCTGGATTAAAGGATTCGTTTACTCCGCCTGCTGCATTCGTTACAATCAACGTTTCTACACCGATTTCTTTCATTACGCGCACTGGAAATGTTACTTTATCAAGGGCGTACCCTTCATAAAAGTGAAAACGTCCTTGCATAGCTACAACCGGTACGTCATGAATAGTACCTATCACTAATTGACCTGCGTGACCTTCAACTGTTGAAACCGGGAACTCAGGAATGTCGTTGTACGGAATTTTTACCGCGCCTTCAATTTCGTCAGCTAATACCCCTAGTCCAGAACCTAAAATAAGCCCAATGGTTGGTGTAACAGCTGATTGATTTTTAATATATGCTGCTGCTTTTTCAATATATTCTTTTTTCATACTCCATTCCCCCTGCTTAATTCAGCTCTTGTAAAAAACTTTTTCCATGCTTAGGCATTGCTACGCCAAAATTTTCTGCTACCGTTGCGCCAATATCCGCAAACGTTTGACGAATAGAAAGTTCTTTTCCTTCTTTCATGCCTTTATTGTACACAAGAAGCGGCACGTATTCACGCGTATGGTCTGTCCCATGATGAACAGGGTCATTTCCATGATCAGCTGTAATAATCAATAAATCATCTTCTTTTAATAAATCAAATACTTCTTCCAAGCGTGCATCATATTCTTCAAGCGCTTGCCCATATCCTTGTGGATCGCGGCGATGGCCATAGAGAGCATCAAAATCAACTAAATTTAAGAAGCTCAAGCCTGTGAAGTCCATGTTTAATGTATCAACTAGCTTATCCATGCCGTCCATATTCGACTTGGTACGAAGAGATTTTGTGACCCCTTCTCCGTCGTAAATATCAGAAATTTTACCGATAGCAATAACATCGATGTCATTGTCTTTTAATTCATTCATTACTGTACGTCCAAAAGGCTTTAATGCATAGTCATGACGATTGGATGTACGAGTGAAGTTACCTGGTTCACCTAAAAACGGGCGAGCGATAACACGTCCAATCATATATGGATCATCAAGCGTTAATTCACGAGCAATCTCACAAATTTTGTACAATTCATCAATTGGAACAATTTCTTCATGAGCAGCAATTTGCAAAACAGAATCCGCTGATGTATAGACGATTAAGTCACCTGTTTCCATATGCTGTTTTCCTAGCTCATCTAAAATTTCTGTACCAGATGCTGGTTTGTTCCCAATAATTTTACGGCCTGTTTTTTCTTCTAATTGTGAAATCAGCTCTTCTGGAAATCCGTCTGGAAACACATTAAAAGGCGTATCAATATTAAGGCCCATAATTTCCCAATGACCTGTCATTGTATCTTTTCCGGCAGAAGCTTCCTGCATTTTTGTATAGTAAGCGAGCGGCTTTTCGGCTTTATCAATTCCTTTAATTTCACGGATATTGCTTAGACCAAGCTTAGCCATATTAGGCATATGAAGACCGTTGCAGTGTTCTGCAATATGACCAAACGTATCGGCACCTTTATCATTGTATTTTTCAGCATCCGGTGATTCACCGATACCTACTGAATCCATGACAACTAAAAATACGCGTTTATATGTATGCGCCATTTTATTCCCTCCAAATATCAATTTATTTATTCTCTATAAAATTCCCGTTTGGAAATAATTTAACCATCTTCTCTTATTGGTCAGAAGTCTGACCTCTCTATTAGTATAGACGCTTTTTATTTTTTTGTACACAGGAATGAAAGTGTTCTCAATCAAAAAAACCAATGTCTATGAACTTACTGGACATTGGGATCTTCCTACGCTCGCGGGTGAAACTGATTGTATACATCTTTTAAACGAGCTTTTGTGACATGTGTATAAATTTGAGTGGTCGAAATATCCGCATGCCCGAGCATTTCTTGAACAGCTCTCAAATCCGCGCCGTTCTCTAACAAATGAGTAGCAAACGAATGGCGTAACGTATGTGGAGTTAATTCTTTTTCAATTTTTGCTTCAGAAGCTAACTTTTTTAATATTTTCCAAAACCCCTGCCTTGTCAAGCGCCTTCCATGATGATTAACAAAAAGTGCTTTGTCCTGTTCCTTTTGCTTTGTTAAAATACTCCGGCCATGCTGTAAGTACTCTTCAATCGCCTCTGTTGCCAACCTTCCGATGGGGACAATTCTCTCTTTATTCCCTTTTCCGATACACCGAATAAATCCCATCGTCAAATGTGCATCATCAATATTTAAGTTAACGAGTTCAGATACACGAATTCCAGTAGCATAAAGCAATTCAAGCATCGCTTTGTCTCGTATGCCAAAAGGCGTCGAAGTATCAAACACATTTAACAGCGCCTCTACTTCCTCTGCATTTAGCACTTTTGGCAGCTTGCGCTCAAGCTGCGGAGTATCAATATGAACGGATGGATCTGTATCCGCTGCTTTTTCTCTTAGTAAGAATTGATGAAAAGATCTAGTTGAAGCCACATGTCTCGCAATCGTTTTAGATGACTTTTGCTGATCACTTAAATATTTCAGAAAATTAACGATGTGGAGTCTTGTTACTTCATTAAATGATTTCAGCTGCTCTACATGCTCTAAATATTGAGCATACTTTTTTAAATCTCGTTCATACGAATCAATCGTATTTTTCGCCAGTCCCCGCTCTACTACTAAATAATGAATAAAATCTTGAATTTGATCATTCAATAGCCTCTACTCCCCGTTTTGATAAAACATAAATAAACGCTCCAGCCACGTCTGATCTTTGTTCACACTTGCTTGCATGACTTTAACTGCTGAACCCGACGGCTCATCATAACGTTTATAATTTTGATACTCTTGAGATACCCATATCATTCCAAAATAAAACAAAAGAGTAAACCCGGTAAATAAGATAAATACTTTACATGTATTATATACCATTTCAGCCCATGATTTCATGAAACAATTCCTCCAATTTTTGATTCTATTAGAAGATATGCCAATTGGGACAGGTTTTATACATGTTTCTTGCCTTTATACGCTGAGTTCTCTCCTTGTCATTTCCTTCCTTTCTATAAAACCATATAGCTTGTAACCTCGTTATTTTTTCTATTTATGTACAACAAAAAACCTTCTCCATTATGGAAAAGGCTTTTACTGCTTGTCTTCTTTATCCTGACAGCGATGGCAAATGCCATGAAATGTCAAGCGGTGATCTTTAATTTTAAAATTCCATTGCTTTTCCACAATTTCTTCAACGTCTTCAAGCAAATCTTCTTGAATTTCGTCCACAGATCCACATTCCATACACACAAGGTGATGATGAAAGTGTGCGGCTCCTTCTTGTCTTAAATCGTAGCGAGAAACGCCATCGCCAAAGTTTATTTTATCAACAATTTTAAGTTCAGTTAACAATTCTAACGTACGATAAACAGTTGCCAATCCAATTTCCGGAGACTTTTCCTTGACGAGGAGATATACATCTTCGGCACTTAAATGATCCTCTTCATGTTCAAGAAGTACTCTTACAGTCGCCTCACGTTGAGGTGTCAATTTATAGCTAGCTGAGTGCAACTGCTGCTTAATTCGCTCAATTCGACTTTCCATAATTATTCCCTCCCTCGCCATTCACTAATCCATTATATCAGATGTGTCGAGGGTGTCAAAATAAAGTTATTCTTAATAAGAAAAAAGAATTCTTTTTATTTAATACTTATTCTTACTTATTTAATAGAGCCATTACACTTTTCATTAAAGTAGGTGATACATAAGCTTCAACTGTAGCTGCACAGGCAACCAAACATATCATTGCAATCATCGTGCCGCTATAGCGTAAAAAGGATGCAGAAATAGGCTCCGCTGCTTTTTTAAAAAACTGCTGCCGCACGAGCTTCAAAGAAAAGGCAACTGAAGCTGCAGACAGAATCAGAAATGCCGGTATGAGAAAGATATTTTGCGGCATAACAGATACAAAAGATAGCGCAAACCCAGAGAGTCCCATTTGATTGACTAAAAAGCCTACGGTAAAACCAATCACCATTCCTTTTAAAAACAGCAGAATTAACACTACAGGCAAACCAATAATAGCAATTCCTAGTATCCAAATGAGCCCTAAGTATTTAACATTGTGAAAAAAACTTTGCTGAAACATTTCAACGCTGCTTGCTACTTCCCCACTCTTTACCTGTCCGAAAAACCGGTTTAAATAGAAGTACAGGTCTTCTTTTTGATCAAGCGTCAAACTATTTACAACAATAGCCCCAAAAATGATTCCCATTAAAAACAGCACGGTTACAAATAAATAAATAGAACTGTTTTCTTGAAAATGTCTTGCATACGATAATGGCAATTGTTTTTTTCTCATCGTCTTCCTCCTATTAATCGCTTAATAGAGTGTATGATAGAGTACAAAAACTATGCCAAGAATCTTTTAAATCTATCACATAAAAAAGAGATTAAGACATAATGAAATTAATCTAATCTAAATAAGAACAAATGAGATAGTATGGATAGCTTGTGACACCGCTGTTGATTTTCATGCAAGGCTTCACTTTCCGCGGGCGGCCGGTGAGCCTCCTCGTCGCGTACGCTCCTGCGGGGTTTCACCTATTCCGCTTTTTCCGCAGGAGTCTTCGCCTTGACCTCCAATCAACCGCTAGAACCAACTACATAAATGAAAGCTACGTTCACCATCAACTTCAAAAAAATCCGAACGAATTTGATTCTAAATCAAGAATCTCTATTTATCGTTCGGATTTTTCTTCAACTAATATATGGTTGTCACACATTTTTTAAGCTAGAGATACGCGCATGCCTGTTTTTTCTCACATCAAATGACGTTTCAATGTAAACCTTTAAATTGCTAGATTGCCGTACGTATGTAAAAGAAAAAACTCTCTTACTCTCCTAATCCGCTTTTTAACTGTAAGTACTGCACAGCATATGCTGTTTTTGCATCGTAAATTTCTTTGTTTTGAATAAGAGTAAGGGCCTCATCTACAGTAACTTCCATCACTTCAACAAATTCATCTTCGTCCAATTCCGCTTTGGTGGTCATCACTTTTAAATCTTCTGCTAAATAAACGTGAACCAACTCATCTGCAAAACCTGGCGATGTGTAAAAAGAAATAATATGGCTAAGGGAATCTGTTGTATAGCCCGTTTCTTCTTCTAACTCACGTTTTGCCGTTACAATCGGCTCTTCTCCTTTTTCCAGCTTGCCGGCTGGAATTTCCACTAAAATACGATCCATCGGTCTGCGATACTGTTTGACCATAACCATTTTATGATCGCTTGTTAACGCAATGACAGCGACAGCTCCAGGATGCTTAACTACTTCTCTTGTACTCGTTTTTCCGTTCGGAAGCTCTACTTCTTCTAAGTACAAATCAATCACTCTGCCTCCAAACAGCTTTTCAGAAGACCGCATTTTTTCTGTTAAATGATCCATTTTCTCCACCTCGTTCTATTTTTTTGACTCTTACATATATTCTATCATACGAATCTTGGGAGGTAGAAAAAATGAAAGTTTATGTTCACGAGAAGCAAATCATTTTAGTCGGTAAAGCATGGGAAATTAAGCAAAAGTTAAAAGAATACGGCGAACAATTTCAGTATGTTGATGAGTGGACGAACGCTATCTCTCAAAATTTTAATTCTTACAAACAACAAGCAGACTGCAGACACTAATTGTGCTGCAGTTTTTTAATCTTCTTATTTGAGTTTCTCTCTATCATAGCGCTACAATAGATAGAAACAAGTAAAAAATAAGGAGTGGCATATATGGAAAAAAGACGCTTAGGTACTTCAGATTTGCTGGTCAGTACATTAGGTTTAGGATGCATGTCTCTTGGCACGGAACAGAAACACGCTGTCAATATGATTGATGAAGCTCTGGAATATGGCATTAATTATTTTGATACAGCAGATTTATATGATTTTGGCTTAAACGAGGAGTTTGTGGGACAAGCTTTAAAAAACCGCAGACATGATATTGTTTTAGCCACAAAAGTAGGAAATCGCTGGAATGATGCAAAAGACAGCTGGACGTGGGATCCGTCTAAAGCTTACATAAAAGATGAAGTAAAAGAAAGCCTGCGCCGGCTTCAAACGGATTACATCGATTTATATCAACTGCACGGAGGGACTGTTGAAGACAATATTGAAGAAACGATTGAAGCATTTGAAGAATTAAAACAAGAAGGCGTCATTCGCTACTATGGTATTTCATCTATCCGCCCGAATGTGATTCGAGAGTATGTGCAAAACTCTTCTATTGTCAGTGTCATGATGCAATACAGCTTGTTAGACAGACGTCCTGAAGAAAGTGCACTTCCCCTTTTGCACGATAACGGCATTAGCGTTGTAGCCAGAGGTCCAGTAGCCAAAGGGCTGCTAACCGAAAACGGAGAGCAAAAGCTTGCTGCATTCGAAGGTAAGGGATACTTAGACTATAGCGGTACGGAATTATCAAAAACGATTGAAGCATTTCGTCACGTACGACCAAATCACTCTCTGAATTCAACTGCACTTCAATACTGTTTAGCTAATCCTGCGGTAGCCTCAGTTGTAGCAGGAGCAAGCTCTTCTTCACAGCTTCGTGAAAACGTAAAGGCTGTCGAGACCTCCCCGCTACAGCCTACTGAAGTGAGCAAGCTGCACTCGATTTTTAAAGCAAATCAATATGAAGCTCATCGTTAAAAAATAAAAGCGCCTTTATCGGCGCTTTTATTTTTTAAACTCGGACCAGTTCATATCACTTTCATTTAACAGTTCTTCAAACGATTTATTTTTTTCTTTTTCTTTTCGAATTCGAGCAGCTTCTTTACGTTCTGTTTCTTTCTGCTCTTCTTCTTTTAAAGAAAGCGCCTGTTTTTTAGCCTGAAGCTGTTTTAATAAGCTATCATTTAGCTGATCTTTGATACTGAGCTGATCATTTTGTTTTTGTGCTGATTGTTTTTGCTTTTTTTTAGCCATCACAATTCCCCCGCTACTTTAATTGAGAGATATTGTATCATATTCTTGCTTTTGTTACCAAAAATCAAAATGCATCTAGTTTTACATGTTCATCAATGATTAAAGTTGGCTCTGTAGACTGTTGAATATCTTCTACCGTATAGCCTTTCGCTACTTCGACAAGTTTTAGGCCTTCTGCCGTAATGTCAATCACCGCTCGATCTGTAATAATACGATCTACTACCCCTTTTCCTGTCAGAGGGAGGGTGCACTCATTTAAGATTTTAGGTTGGTCTTTTCTCGTCACATGTTCCATAATAACAATGATGCGCTGCGCTCCATGAACTAAATCCATTGCACCGCCCATTCCTTTAATCATTTTTCCAGGAATCATCCAGTTAGCTAAGTCACCAGTTTTTGAGACTTCCATGCCTCCTAAAATCGCAATATTAATATGCCCTCCGCGAATCATGCCAAACGATTCAGCACTGTCGAAGTAAGAAGCCCCTTTTGTCGCCGTTACGGTTTCTTTACCTGCATTAATTAAATCAGGATCTACTTCTCCTTCTTTCGGATATGGTCCAATGCCTAACAGACCGTTTTCGGACTGAAGCACAACCGTTTTATTATCTGAGATATGATTAGCCACAAGCGTTGGAATACCAATTCCAAGGTTTACATAAAATCCGTCCAAAATTTCTTTTTCAGCACGTTTTGCAATTCGCTCTCTCACGTTCACGCCGTTTTCAATCATGAAAAATCTCTCCCCTTTTGTTATTTTTGAACGGTTAAACGCTCAATACGTTTTTCTTGTTCACCAATAATTAACGATTGAACATATACACTAGGTGTGTGGATAATATTTGGATCAAGTGAACCTGTTGGATGAAGTTCCTCTACTTCTGCTATCGTCACTTTTCCTGCTGCTGCAATCATTGGGCTGAAATTGCGCGCTGTCTTGTTATACACTAAATTCCCCATATGATCGGCTTTCCAAGCTCTAACCAAACTAAAATCAGCTTTTAACGCCTCTTCTAGTAAATATTCTTTCCCATCAAACACACGAACTTCTTTTCCTTCAGCAATGGGTGTTCCCACTCCCGCTGGTGTATAAAATGCAGGTATGCCCGCTCCGCCGGCGCGAATCTTTTCAGCTAGCGTGCCTTGAGGTAGCAATTCTACTTCAATTTCTCCTGACAATACTTGTCTTTCAAACTCTTTATTTTCTCCCACGTAAGAGCCAATCATCTTTTTAATTTGTTTGTTTTTCAGAAGCAGTCCAAGTCCCCAGTCGTCTACGCCGCAGTTATTTGAGATTACGGTTAAATCTTTTACCCCCGTTTCAACTAACGCTAAAATCAAATTCTCCGGAATTCCACATAAACCAAAACCACCGACCATCATCGTAGCACCGTCGTGAATATCTTTCACCGCTTCTTTAAACGACGTATGTACTTGTTTCATACATAACCACCCCTTCGTTATTTTTGAAAACGCTTTCTAATCTATTATAAAAGATTTTTATTTCTTTTTAAATATATATATAACTAAAAATTATAATTTAATCATTTTTTTGTCAAAAAAGTTATATTAGTAGACAAAATTCAAAGAAAAACAAAAACGCCACGAGTTCCAAAGCAGTATGTTTGGAATCTGTGGCGTTGTGATATAGCTTTAATGTTTGTTAAAGCTATATCAAAAATTAAGGACGTTCAACGATTGTTGCAACACCTTGGCCTCCGCCAATACATAACGTTGCTAAACCAAGTTTTGCGTCGCGTTTTTGCATTTCATGAATAAGTGAAACCAGGACACGTGTACCACTTGCACCAATAGGATGTCCAAGCGCAATTGCTCCACCGTTTACATTTAAAATATCATGGTTAAATTGAAGTTCACGATCCACAGCGATTGACTGTGCAGCGAATGCTTCGTTTGCTTCTACTAGTTGAACGTCTTCTAATGAAACAGCAGCTCTTTCAAGCGCCTTTTTCACTGCGCTTACAGGACCGATTCCCATAATGCTTGGGTCTACTCCAGCAGTTGCATTAGCTTTAATAGACACTAATGGTGTTAGGCCTAACTCGTCTGCTTTTTTACGGCTCATTACCACTACTGCAGCTGCACCGTCATTGATACCAGATGCATTACCAGCTGTTACTGAACCGTCTTTTTTGAAAGCTGGACGTAGCTTTCCTAGACTTTCAGCCGTTGTGCCTGCGCGTGGGAACTCATCTTGTTCAAAAATTGTTACTTGGCCTTTTCTTCCAGGCACTTCTACTGGCACAATTTCATCTGCGAAACGGCCAGATTGAATAGCTGCTTCTGCTTTTTGCTGACTTGAAGCTGCAAATGCATCTTGTTCGTCGCGAGTAATTTCATATTTATCACACAGGTTTTCAGCTGTAACGCCCATATGGTAGTCGTTAAATGCACACCATAATCCATCTTGGATCATGCTGTCGACTACTTTTTGATCGCCCATTTTAAACCCGTTGCGTGCATTTTTTAATAGGTATGGTGCTTGGCTCATGTTTTCCATTCCACCAGCAACAATCACATCAGCATCCCCAGCAAGAATCGCCTGTGTAGCGAGATGTACTGCTTTTAGTCCTGATCCGCATACTTTATTGATGGTTAATGCTGAAACAGTTTCAGGTAACCCTGCTGCTAAAGTTGCTTGTCGTGCTGGATTTTGTCCTAAACCTGCTTGTAAGACATTTCCCATAATAACTTCATCTACTTCGTTTGCTGATACCCCTGCTTTGTTTAAAGCTTCTTTGATTACAGTACCACCTAAAGTTGTTGCGGATACATTTTGTAAGCTTCCCCCAAAGCTGCCGATTGCTGTACGTACAGCGCTTACAATGACTACTTCTGTTTGACCCATGTCGAAAACCTCTCCTTACTGTTTGATTACTGTGATTAACTGTCACTTGTATTAATTTCGACATCGCTTGCGAAATTCCTCTTTTTTTGTAAAAATTTATAATTTTTATTGAATTTTAATTTTTTAGAATTAAAATAAATATTAGTAAGCGTTTACATTGTGGGAGGAGAGCGGTTTATGGGATTTCCTGAAAAAGTAACAATTATAGAAGTTGGTCCACGAGATGGACTTCAAAATGAAAAAAATTTTGTTCCAACTGATAAAAAAATTAATTTTATCAAAAAATTAAAAGATGCTGGACTATCTGAAATCGAAATTACATCCTTTGTTTCTCCAAAATGGGTTCCTCAAATGAAAGATGCTTCTACTATTGCACCTATATTCCAGCCTGATACATGCCGAAACATTGTACTGGTGCCGAATCAAAAAGGCTTGGAAAAGGCACTGCAAGCTGATTGCCGCTCGGTTGCGCTTTTTATTGGCGTAAGCGATACTTTTAATCAAAAAAATATTAACAAAAACACCGAAGAAGCTGTTCAAACGCTGCTTCCTCTCATTCAGCAGCTTAAGCAGCAAGAATGTTTTATTCGCACCTGCATTTCCACCGCCTTTTATTGCCCATATGAAGGAAAAATAAATGAACGTGACGTGCTGAGCCTTTGCGAAAGCTTTGTGGAAGCTGGAGTAGATGAGCTAAGCGTTGCCGATACAATTGGCATGGCAAATCCTAAAGATGTATTTTCACTTTTCTCGAAATTAAAACAAAGTTTTTCCCACACGCTACTTGCTGCGCACTTTCACGATACGAGAGGATTGGCTATTGCAAATATCTATGCAGCTCTGCAAGCCGGTATTAACAGGTTCGATTCATCCGCTGGCGGGCTAGGAGGATGTCCATTTGCTAAGGGAGCAACGGGAAACGTAGCTACCGAAGATCTTGTCTTTATGCTTCATGAAATGGGTATTTCCACTTCTATTAATGAAGAAAAGCTGCTCGAAGCGGTCGATTTTATCGCTCCTTACATTTCAAGACAGATTGAAAGCAAGCAATACTCTTTATTTGCACAGCGTTAAAAATTAGGTTTTTATGAGAGCGATGCTATAATAACTAATAGCTATATTAACAAAAGGAGCCGCTAATCATGAAAAAATGGCTATTATTAGTAGGAAGCGTTCTCGGAGCATTTGCCGCTCTTGGCATCTTTTTTACAAATCAAATGATGTACATCCGTAAAAAGACCGACAAAGTTATTATTGACCGCGATACGGAAGATGGCTTTTATGATGAGAAAGTCTATAGCACTCTTCCTAAAGAAGCATTTGTACTTCCTTCTTCTCTAGGCTATAACATAGCTGGGACCGTTATTAAACAACACGATCACAACCGATTTATGATTCTTTCGCATGGAGTCACAGTTCATTCACTGAATTCTATGAAATATGCTCGGCTTTTTCTGAAGCTTGGATGGAACGTCGTTCTTTATGATCATCGCCGTCACGGCAAGTCTGAAGGGAAAACAACGAGCTACGGCTATTATGAAAAGCTGGACCTTCAATCTGTTGTTCACTGGGTAAAAGAACAATTCGGTTCAACTATTTCCCTTGGGATTCACGGGGAGTCTATGGGAGCTGCGACCACTCTTTTGTATGCTGGAATGGAAGACGGAGCTGATTTTTATATTGTCGACTGCCCTTTTTCAGACTTGGAAGAACTTCTTGCCTATCGCTTAAAACAAGATTTCCATCTGCCCAAACAGCTTGTGATGCCAGCAGCCAATATTATTTTAAAATGGCGAGAAGGCTATTCATTTAAAGACGTATCCCCCATTTCAGTCGTAGATCAAATAAAACATCCTGTTCTGTTTATCCATAGTAAAGAAGATGACTATATTCTTCCTAAAATGACGGAGCAGCTGCATGCCAAAAAAATGGGTGCAAAACGGATGTATTTGGCACCTGTAGGCACTCATGCCCGCTCGTATGCTGATAATCCAGGGGAATATGAACAAGTTATTGAATCATTTTTAGAAAAAATACAAAAAGAAGCGCATTAAAGCGCTTCTTTTGTTTTATCGATGAATGACATGCGCGGATTTAAAATTTGAGAAGGACATTTTAGCATAAACGCATATGCACTTTCATTGTAGTCAACCGTCATATTATCATCTAGAAATACTTGCTTTGTTTTTTCGACAAGAACGGGAACAAAATTCGTCTCGATGGTCACATCATCGCTCTCTTTTTCATCAACAATCCATAGCATCGTTACACCGCTCACCACACAGCCGCATCCATCCGTATCGTATTTCAATTTTAAATATAGTGAAGAATCTTTTCCGTACTTTTCTTGTATTTTTGTTATTGCTTTATTTGTAAAGGTAATATTCATTTTCCTTTAACTCCTTTTAAACTAATTGTATAAACAAACGAAAATTGCTTATATAATGAGTATAATACACATCTTGCTTTCATTAAACTCTGGCGCTTCATATAGGTGTGTACAAAAAGGAGGTTTTTCTATGTCAAAAGTACAAATTAAAGTAATGGATAACGGTTCTTTCCGTGTCACTGGAGACGTTGAATTAATTGATGCAGACGGCAATAAATTTGAAACAAAGCCGACATTTTCACTATGCCGATGTGGCCAGTCGCAAAAGATGCCCTTTTGCGACGGAAATCATAAAGGAAAATTCGACTCTTGTGTGCGCGCTGCAAAAGTTTTAGACGAGCAGTAGATTTATAGAAATACAGCTTTACTGAACGAAAGCATTAACGAAAAACATTGATAACCTGTGATTAAAGCACAGGTTATTTTCTATTAAACGCATCCCCTGCCAATTTTTCTACGAGCCCCGGGGCAAGCTGATACACCTTCGAACCCATGTTCATCCACTTAGGCAAGTTGACTTCTCGTTTTGGTTTCCCAATAATATTGACCGTTTTTTCAGCTACGTATTGAGGTTTTAACATAAACTTTTCTACACTTTTTTCATAGTTTCCTGACTGATCCGCTATTGAAAAAAAGTTGGTTTGAATAGGACCTGGATTCACTGCGGTTACATAGATATCCGTTTTTGCTAATTCCATTCGCAGGCTGTTGGTAAACCCTAGCACGGCATGTTTAGAAGCTGAATAGCCACTGGATTTAGGCGTTGCCAGTTTGCCTGCTTGAGAAGCAATGTTAATAATATGTCCTTTGTTTTCTTTTAGCATATAAGCTAAAATTTCTTGTGTACATGCAATTAATCCAATAACATTGACTTGAAACATTGATGCAATTGTCGAAATGGATGCTTCTTTCACTTCTTCAAATACACCAAAGCCTGCATTATTAATCAGCACATCAACACGCTTAATTTCACTTATCATTTTCTGAACAACACTTTTGACTTCCTCTACGTTCGCTACGTCAGCTTTATATATGTAAGAGGTAATCCCATACTTTTGATTAATTTGCTCAGCTACTCGCTGCAGCTTTTCTTCTGTACGTGCAAGTAAAACGGGGACGCCCCCTCTTTTGGCCACTTCATAAGCTAAATGTTCTCCAAGACCTCCTGAAGCGCCTGTAATCACGACATGTTGGTTCTTTAACGAGGATTTCAAATATAACACACCTTTTTTGTAAGTTAAGAGCACACAGAATAAATAAGCGTACTTTCCTTTTCATGTGTACTGATTTTATTTGCATCTTCTAAAAAATCGAGCTGACCAATTGTTTCAGAAAGAGTTAGCCCTAGTTCTTTTTCATAAATAGTAGGAAATAGCTGTTTGCAAATATCAAACGCTGTTTGAGGGCGTTCTTTTATCATGCTAAGCACTTTATCCGCTCGGTCGCTTTGCTTTTGTAACCTCTCTTGTACAAGTTCACGGACATGTAATACTTCATCTCCATGACCTGTATAGATACAGCTTATCTCTAAGTCAAGCAGACGTCTTAACGAATGATTATATTGAAGAAGCGTTTTAGGCCGCTCGCCGCTTGGTTTCATAGGAGGTTCAATAAGCGGATTAGATGAAATATGCTTTAACAGCAAATCTCCTCCAATCATAACCGCTGTTTTTTCATTGTATAATGCAATATGGCTTTGAGCATGACCGGGCACTTCAAGCACTTTCCAACTCTCTAGGCCCGGAATGTAATCTCCTTCCTGCACAGAAGTCGTAAGAGAACGGTGACATGAATACTTCATTGATGCTTTTAAACGTTTTAAATAGGGGCGAAATCTTTCATCTACGCCCGCTTTCATAAAGTGATCTTCAAAAAACGCATCGTACCACTCAAAAAAATCCGGATTCTGAGAGATCCAAGGCTGATTTTTCGCATGACCGACTATGGCGATATCTTTATCAAAAAAATCAAGCATTCCTACGTGATCAGGATGGTGATGAGTTAGGACAACTTGTTTAATATCATCTGGTTTTAATCCTATTTCATTAAGCTTTTCTTTAAATACAGACCACGCTGCCTCCGTTTTAATACCAGCATCGATTAGCGTAACGGTCTGACCTTTTATAACAAAAACATTCACATCTCCTACCGCAAAAGGAGTAGGCAGCACAATTTTATACAATTGCTCATTCATCTGTATTTTTGCTCCTTTACCATCGCATTTTCTTTTAAGTTTACACGATTTTTCCCCTTATTTATACAATTGCTTTCGTTTTCTGAAAATTACATTGACATCCCTCTCTTTTTCATTGCATAATGACAGAAATATAGTGAAGTTTTATTCATATCTTTAGATAACTATGCATTTTATAAAGAAGAGATACACAAACACAAACCTTTAACAGATACTGAAATTTCAGTATCTGTTTTCATTGGATAGCAAATGACTGGAGGAAATTTTAATGAAAACGGATTTAAACATCGCCTTTATTGGAGCTGGATCAATGGCTGAAGCCATGATCTCAGGGCTGCTGTCAGATAAAAAGCTTCGCCCCAATCAAATCACCGTAACAAATCATAGCAGCGATAAAAGACTTCACGAACTTCGAAACGCCTATGGAATTAACATTACGCGTAATCATGCCTTGTTAATAGAAAAAAGCGATATCGTCGTGCTTGCTATTAAACCAAAAGACGTAGCCGAAAGCATCAATACGATTAAGTCCTATATTCGTCCCCATCACCTCGTTCTCTCTGTTTTAGCGGGTGTATCGACTGCCACAATTGTAAACTTGTTTGACCAAGAAGTAGCGGTTGTAAGAGCTATGCCAAATACATCTGCTTCTATTGGATTATCGGCTACAGCCATTGCACCCGGGAAGTTTGCTACAGCGGAGCATATGAACGTTACTACTGCTTTATTTGAAACGATTGGTACGGTTACAACTGTAGATGAAGAGCAGCTTCACGCTGTAACAGGACTATCTGGAAGCGGCCCAGCGTATGTCTATTATCTAGTAGAAGCAATGGAAAAAGCAGCTGAAAAACAAGGCTTGGATACGTCAGTGTCAAATGAACTAATTCTTCAAACGCTTATCGGTGCTGCAGAAATGCTGAAACAGTCACCTAAAACACCGGCCGTACTTCGAAAAGAAGTTATGAGTCCTGGCGGTACAACAGAAGCAGGAATCGAACAGCTTATTTCTCATAACTTCCAAGAAGCGATGATGCAGTGTATTGAACAAGCTACCATTCGCTCTAAATATTTAGGAGATACGATTGACGAAAAAATCTCGAGTAAACGTTCGTAAAGGTTCACCTCTTTCTAAAAAAAGAAAGAGGTTTTTTTATGATTAAAAATGGATAAGCAGATTATGTGAAAGATATTTCAATGCGGTGATATAATAACTTTTGTTTAGAGTATCGAAATAATTGGAGGTTAAACCGAATGACAACAAAACTATTTTCACCTTATACAGTGAAAGACGTAACATTAAAAAACCGAATTGTAATGTCACCAATGTGCATGTATTCATGCGAAAAAGAAGACGGAGTAGTAACCGACTTTCATATGGTTCACTACACAACTCGCGCGGTTGGACAAGTAGGTCTCATTATGGTTGAAGCCTCAGCTGTCGTCCCACAAGGTCGTATTTCAGCTCAAGACTTAGGGATTTGGAATGATGAGCAAAGAGATGGATTAACAAAACTTGTGACACAGCTAAAAGAAAACGGTGCAAAAACGGCCATTCAACTTGCACACGCAGGACGTAAAGCAACTGTTGAAGGCGATATTTATGCTCCTTCTGCGATTGCTTTTGATGATAAAAGTAAAAAACCTGTGGAAATGACCACAGAACAAATTCATGAAACGATTTCTGCCTTTAAAGAAAGCGCTCGACGCTCAAAGGAAGCTGGATTTGATATTATCGAGCTTCACGCGGCACACGGTTATTTAGTACATCAATTCCTATCACCGCTAAGCAATAAACGCAGCGACGAATATGGCGGCAGCGCAGAAAACCGCTATCGTTTCTTAAAGGAAATTATTGACGCTGTGAAAACAGAGTGGGACGGTCCTTTATTTGTCCGTGTTTCTGCTTCTGACTATACAGAAGGCGGATTAACAGTCGATGATCACGTTGTATTTGCAAAATGGATGAAAGAACAAGGCGTCGACTTAATTGACGTTAGTTCCGGTGCTCTTGTACATGCTCCAATTAACGTATACCCTGGCTATCAAGTTCCGTTTGCAGATAAAATTAAGCAGCAGGCAAATATTGATACAGGCGCAGTTGGATTAATTACAACTGGACGACAAGCTGAAGAGGTTTTACAAAGCGAACGCGCTGATTTAATTTTTGTTGCGCGCGAACTTCTGCGCGATCCGTACTTCCCGCGCACGGCGGCAAAAGAATTAAATGAAACACTTTCAGCACCCGTTCAGTACGAACGCGGATGGTAAAAAAAGACGAGGCTATCCTCGTCTTTTTTTATGAAATCGTAAACCTTTTTAAGTCTTCTGCTATATCGGTATTCGGAAAAATTTCTTTTGCTCCTTCTGCTAACTGGCTGACTGCGTCTCCTTGGTAACGCGAACTGATATGAGATAAAATAAGACGCTCGGCCGATGCTGTTTTAGCAATTTCAGCGGCTTCTTTTGCAGTAGAATGAAAATAGTTGTAAGCAAGCTCCTCGTCTCCCGCTGCAAACGTAGCTTCATGGATTAACACATTCGCATGCATAGCAAGCTGAACACTTTGCGTGCACCTTCTTGTATCTCCTAAAACCGTGATGACCTTCCCTTTTTTAGGTTCTCCTACAAACTCTTGTCCATTGATTAGACGCCCATCTTTTAATACTACTTCTTTCCCTTCTTTTAACTGCTGATAATGAGGCCCTGGGGGAATATTCATTTCTCTTAAACGCTGAACGTCCAGTGACCCTGGCAAATCTTTTTCGACAACGCGATATCCATAAGATAAAATGCCATGTTCAAGTTTGCCAAACTCCACTGAAAAAGTTTCATCTTCAAAAATCGTTCCACTTTCACTTTCCTCTTCTATTTCAACAACCTCTAGAGGATATTGCAGATGAGTTTGACTTACAGCAAGCGTGACTTCAATAAATTCTTTAATTCCTTTTGGCCCGTATACAGTAAGCAGCGATTCTCCGCCTTGAAACGAACGGCTTCCAAGGAGTCCAGGTAAGCCATAAATATGATCACCGTGAAGGTGCGTAATAAAAATTTTCTCAATTCGTCTCGGTTTAACGGTTGTATGTAAAATTTGATGCTGCGTTGCTTCTCCGCAATCAAAAAGCCACACCGCCCCTCTTTCTTGCAAAAGTTCGAGCGCAAGAGATGAAACATTCCGCTGTTTTGCTGGTACTCCTGCACCCGTTCCTAAAAATAACAATTCCATTTTCTACTTCCTCCCTCACACGCACAAAAAGCCTGTAAGTATATTATACAGGCTTTTTGCAAACTTACCTATTTGATGCTGTCAAGCGCATACGTAATAGTAGCTAATAACAGCTCAATATCACTTTCCTCAATGTTGAGCGGCGGCGAGAGCGTGAGAACATTATTATAGCCGGCTACCGTTGCTCCATTTTTCCCAATAATGACTCCTTTGCTTTTACATTTAGCAATCACTTCATTTACAAGATTAACGTCTAGCGGTTCCTTCGTTTGCTTATCAGCTACAAGTTCAATTCCGATTAAAAGCCCTTTACCTCTTACATCTCCAACGTATGGGTGGCTATCAATAAGCGACGTTAGCTCACTTAATACGTAAGCCCCGAGCTGTTTAGAACGATCAAACAGATTTTCTCTTTCCATAATTTCTAAATTCTTTAATGCCAGTGCACACGCAGCCGGGCTTCCTCCAAATGTATTAACGTGGCGAAAATACTCGTACTGATCGCTATCTTTGAACGCTTCATAGATTTCTTTTTTAACAGCAGTTGCCGAGAGCGGAAGATATGCGCTTGTAATTCCTTTTGCCATGGTAATGATATCTGGTTTTACATCGTAGTTCATAAAACCAAAGGCTTCTCCTGTACGTCCAAAGCCGCAAATAACTTCATCTACAATTAGAAGTGCACCGTGTTTTTCACACGTTTCTTTTACGCCTTTCATATAATTTTGAGGCGGTAAAAGAATTCCTCCACCTGTAATAATTGGCTCCATAATAACAGCGGCAATCGTTTCGCTTAGCTCCCACGTCATGACATTGTCAATATCTTTTACAGATTGAAGCTCTTCTTTTGGCGCATGGTAGTCATCTTGCCCTCGGTATGAATCAGGCGGCGCAACGTGAATAAAGCCAGGAGCAAGCGGTTCATATTTATATTTACGCTGAGCTTGGCCCGTTGCTGCTAGTGCGCCCATTGAATTTCCGTGATACCCTCGGTAACGCGAAATAAATTTGTAGCGAGAATGCTCTCCTTTTTGCTGATGGTATTGACGCACAATTTTAAAAGCCGTTTCATTTGCTTCAGATCCGCTATTTGAAAAGAAGATAACATAGTCATCACCTAGCATTTCATTTAGCTTCTCTGCTAGTTTGATAGCAGGTACGTGAGATTGAGTGAGCGGAAAATAAGCCAGTTCTTTTAGCTGCTCATAGGCTGCGAGCGCTAACTCATCCCGTCCATACCCGGTATTTACACACCAAAGCCCTGCCATTGCATCTAAATAGCGATTTCCTTGTTCATCTGTAATCCAAGCACCTTTTGCTTTTGTAGCTACCATCGTTGCATCCGGACTGTATGGTTTCATTCCATGCCATACATACTGCTCATCTTTTGCACGCAGATCTTTTTCATTTTGACTGACCTGTACCATCTTATCCACTCCCAAATCGCTAGCGCGGTATTTTTTTCTGTATGAAAAGACTTCGACAAAATGCCGAAGCCACTTGCTATATTCATCTATATGTTAAAAGTCAAAGCGTGATGTAACCATCTTTTTACGTGTAAAGAAGTTCAAACCGTCTTTGCCGTTTACATGCAAATCTCCGTAAAAAGAGTCTTTCCAGCCGGAGAATGGGAAGAAGGCCATCGTAGCAGGTACTCCTACGTTAATGCCGAGCATACCCGCATCTGCTTCTTCTCTAAATTGACGCACCGCTTTTGCATCTTTTGTATAAATCGTTGCTCCATTTCCAAAACGAGATTTTTCCATATAGCGAAGTGCTTCATCTAATGTGTCAGCGCGAAGCAAGCTTAGTACAGGTGCAAAAATCTCTTCTTTAGCAATGGTCATATCAGGAGTTACGCGGTCAAAAATGGTTGCTCCTAAGAAATTTCCTTCTGCATGTTCATCCATTTCTTTACGTCCGTCACGAATGAGTTCCGCCCCTTCTTTCATGCCAAGTTCAATATAATCCAGCACCTTATCACGGTGCTCTTTTCGAATTACGGGCGTTAGAAGCACTTCATCATCAAATCCGCTTCCCATAATTAATTCATCTGCTTTTTGCTTTAATTTTGCGACGAATTCATCTCCTTTTTCACCAACTACGACCACGGCGCTGCAAGCCATGCATCGCTGGCCGGCACTTCCATAAGCCGAGCTGATAATATGGGATACCGCTTTATCCATATCGCAGTCTGGCATCACAACATGATGATTTTTAGCTCCGGATAAAGCCTGAACTCGTTTCCCTTGAGCTGCAGCTTGTTCATAAACATACTTTGCTACCGGCTGCGATCCGACGAATGAAATCGCTTTAACTTTTTCGTGCTCTATTAATCCATTCACGACATCATGTGCCCCGTGCACAATATTTAATAATCCATCCGGTGCTCCTGCTTCTGTAAAAAGTTCAGCAAGTCGCGTTGCTAAAAGCGGCGTTCGCTCAGACGGTTTTAATACAAACGTATTTCCACATACAATGGCAAGCGGGAACATCCACAGCGGTACCATCATTGGAAAATTAAAAGGTGTGATGCCTCCGACAACACCAAGTGGAAAACGGAACATTTCAGAATCAATTTCTTCCGCTATGTTATTTAATGATTCTCCCATTAATAAAGTAGGAGCACCCGCAGCAAACTCCACGCATTCAATACCGCGCTGTACTTCACCGTAAGCTTCTTTGAAAGCCTTGCCGTTTTCTTGTACAACTAATTTCGCTAACTCTTCGTGATGCTTAACTAGTAAATGCTGAAACGCAAACATTAATCTTGCTCGTTTTGGAGCAGGAACGTTACGCCATGTTTCAAATGTTTTTTGCGCTGTTTCCACCGCATCGGCTACGTCTTCTTTTGTAGAAAGCGGTACTTTTGCAATTACTTCGCCCGTCGATGGATTAATTACCTCTCCAAATTTTTGCCCTGCCGTATCAACCCATTTTCCGCCCACGTAATTTTTTAAAACTTGCGTATCATTATTCACAACTGACATATCGCTTGGCCTCCTCAAAAAATAAGAAATGACAAATCTACCTTTATTATTGAATAAATAAATGGTGGTTGCATTAGACAAAATGTGAAACAACTCTAGATTCTCGTTTCACATTTTGCGCAGTGAACTCGGAGAAAGCATGAACTAAAATGAACATATAGTAAAATCATCCTCAGCATAAAAAAACAGCTGTTTCCAGCTGCTTACTTATCCGTTTATAAATTCCGCACGCGACTTTTTCATCATAAACAAATATTCATATGCCATAATCATAAATTCAATCGCCAATCGTTTTTCCGGCTCCATAAAATCTTCACCCAGCAGCTTTTCTAGTTTTTCAATGCGGTGATACAGCGTTTGCCGCACAATGTATAAACGCTTAGCCGTCTCTTGTTTAGATCCGTTGCATGCTAAATAAATTTTTAATGTTTCCATGAGTTTTGCATTGTACGTTTCATCATATGTAATAACGGGCTGCAGATATTCAAACACCACTTCCTGTAAGTCTTCATGCTGATGTAAAAGCGAAATAATTCGGTACATATGCAAATCATCATAAAAATGAATAATGGTTTGTTTTTGCAGCATTTCTTGAATCGAAATTGTTTCTTTAGCCGTTTCATAGCTTTTATGCATACAGTCAAGCTGTTCACAGTATTGGCCAATTCCGATAAAGCTAATGGCGTTCCGCTTTGAGTTTTCATCCGATTCGTATTGATTCATCCAGCGGTGAAGGCTGCTTTCTAATCTCTCTCTCCACGTGCTAACCATTCGTTTGTTCAAAAGAATAAATAACACTTCGCGATTTCGCTCGGAGACTAATAAGTGAAAGCCTTCTTGTTCAAAGATGCTTCGTAAGATCAGCTTAAAATACGTTCGATCAAACTTTTCCCGTCTTTGCCACTTACAGCAAACAACGATCCCCCCGCGAATAGGAGAATCTGAACACACCTCGTGCATAGAATCTTTTATTTGTTCAAGAGTTAGCTCTCCGTTCATCCATTTCGTCATCCATTCAGTTTCATCTACTCTTTTTTTCTCTTCGACATACAAGTCCTTCAAAAAATGCTGAGCAAGTGCAGTTGCCGTCCGGTCAACGGTGAGCACTTCAAGTTCTGTTAACGCTTCATTTATAGAGGCGACATACAGCTGAGCATAATCTTGTCCTAATAAATGAATAGGCTGCTCATTAAAATGCGGACTCTCATTTTCCCTGCTTATATAATGAAGTAGAAGCTGCTGTTTGAGTAAGTCCATCTCCGGAGCAAAGGTAAATAATTCATTTGAAACTTTAAGGCCGACAAGAAGCCCCGTAGATTCATATAAACACTGTAAGATAACGGCCGGGTCATTAACTGTTAACAGCAGCTGATTTAGCCGATGAGAATACTGTTCTAAATCGGAAATCATTTGATAATGCTGATTAATTAAAAGTGAGTGAACATCTTGCGTAATTTCAACGAACGGAACTTCTTCGTGAAATAAAATAATCGGAAAATCACATTCGTTCGCTTTATCAATGACAATTTGCGGAATCTTAGAAGTATAAGTGCCAAGTTCAATACACAGTCCTGATGCCTTACAAGAAATTAATTGCTGAAGAAATGATAAACAAGATTGAGGATCTTCTCCCCAGCCTACCCCTGTTGATAAAATGAGCTCGTTTCCTTTTAGCAGCTCATTAATGCGCGTTACTTCCATCACGTGCACCCACTTCACAGAATTAGTAAGCCCTTTCTCTCCAGCTATTACTTCACAGTTTACAAAATGTTTCCTTGTTAAAATCTCTGTTACTGTTAAATATGATTTCAAGTCAACACCGCCCCTAGCGAATTTCACATCATGTCTCCTGGATCATTAACGCGTATTTCGCATATGTGTAGAACAAAAGCTATATCTTCTTACATTATATTAAATATTTAGAAGAAATAAAATATTTAATAAAAGAAACGAAAAAAGCTGTAACGATAATGGATCGTTACAGCTTCTGAGCCGTTTGCTGTAATTTATTAAAAAAACCGTGGCGCTTAACCGCTTGTTCTTTAATTCGGTGAATTTCTTTTTTATAAAAACGCAAATCTTGTAGTGACACTGCATTTAACATTTCCATTTTTAATTTATCAATAATTTTTGTTTCTTCTTGTGTCATACACTGCGTAGCTTGATCCATCCGTGTCACACCCTTTTTATATTTAATAGATTTATTGTGAAAACGTTCTACTATAATATTTACTACAATTTACTAGATAACTAAACCTTTTCTCTTTCGATGTAAACGAAATGTAACAACTGTAATACAGTCAATGGATAATATCTAGTTATTTTGTTTCACATCCAAAACGAAAAAAACACAAAAACGGATCACTTTTGTCAGCCAATATAGTAAAAAACTTATAGGTCTTAGTAAACAAAGAAAGGGATTGAGACATAACTAAATTACTTCCATCAACATCTAGGAGCACCTGCATACGTGAAACCTACGTTCACCCTACCAATAAAAAAAGATCCGAACGATTCATCGTTCGGATCTTCCTTCAGCTAAAATAATTTTGGCTCAGCCTTCGTTTTTATACTTGTTGAATCAGTACGGATGAAAAATACTTTCTAGCATCCGCCGTCAATATATGAAGCGTTTCTTGTTCGGTTTGATTCTTTTCGATGCGTTCAAACGTCACAAACGCCCCGCTTAGATTCTCTGTTACAGCCGTTATTTTAAATCCTTTTTGCAGCAAAAAATCAATCTTTTCCCGCTCTGCCATATATTCATGGTAACTTGACATTCCCCTGCCTCCAATCTATTTTGGCATCTGTTTTTATAACGTTAATTTTTCAGCTTCGTTAGCCGTGTTTAACTCATTAAACTTTGCTCTTTTTGTATACTGTCCATAGCCTTTTTGACCGACAAACTGCTTATCTTTTACGACAAATTCTCCTCGGCAAAGCACTGAAACCGGCTCACCTGTAACTTTCATTCCCTCAAATGCGCTATAATCAACTGCCATATGATGCGTTTTAGCTGAAATCGCACGTTCAACAGAAGGGTCAAATATAAGCAGATCCGCGTCTGCACCAACTGCTATCGTTCCTTTTTTCGGATACAGTCCGAACAGCTTCGCGATTTTTGTTGATGTTATATCCACAAACTGATTGATATTAATTCGGTTTTTCACTACTCCTTCTGAAAATAAAAGGCTCATGCGATCCTCAATAATAGGTCCTCCGTTTGGAATCTTTGTAAAATCTCCTTTTCCTAGATCTTTTTGACCGTTAAAATCAAACGAGCACTGATCTGATCCAATCGTTTGCAAGTCGCCATTACGCAGGGCATTCCACAAAACATCTTGGTTCCATTTTTCACGTAAAGGCGGCGACCATACGTATTTTGCTCCTTCAAAATCCGGTTTCTCTAAATAGGTTTGGTCAAGCGTCAAATACTGCGGACACGTTTCGCCCCAGATATTTACGCCTTTTTCCCTTGCTTCAGCAATCTTTTTAACCGCTTCAGCGCAAGATACGTGAACAACATAGAGCTGTGAGTCAGCAAGCTCGGTTAGCACTGCGGCTCTTCCCGTAGCTTCTCCTTCTATTTCCGGAGGACGAGTGAGGGCATGATAGATAGGATCAGTTTGTCCTTGCTCCAGCGCTTTTGCCGTTAAATACTCAATAACATCTCCATTTTCAGCATGTACCATCACAAGCGCCCCTAGTTTTTTAGCTTGCACTAGCGTTTGGTAAAGGGTAGCATCGTCTGCTTGAAAAACATTTTTATAGGCCATGAACACTTTAAAAGAAGTAATTCCTTCTTTTTCAATAATCGTAGGAAGCTCATTTAATACATCTTCCGTGATTTCTCCAATCATTAGATGAAAGCTGTAATCGATAGCCGCTTTTCCTTTTGATTTTTCATGCCATGTGCCGATCGCTTTTTGGAGCGGTTCGCCTTTATTGGTTAAGCAAAAATCAATAACAGTTGTCGTACCTCCAAAAGCTGCTGCTCTTGTACCTGTTTCAAAGTCGTCTTTTGTAACGGTCCCTCCAAACGGCATATCTAAATGAGTATGGGGATCGATGCCTCCTGGGAATACATAGTTGCCTTTTGCATCAATCACTTCGCATCCCTGTTCTTCAAAAGCTGAGCCAATTGCCGAAATCACTCCATTTTCAATTAAAATATCGGCTTTATACGTATCTGTTGCTGTGACTATGACACCATTTTTAACGATTTTCTTCATTTCTTCATCCCCTTTGTATTTATACGTCCAATCGCTGTGCAGCCGTCGCTTGTAAAGCAGCTTGGCGTTCATTCCACGTCATTGGCGGTTGTTCATTTGGTAATTCAATCATGGATATAGCTCCGTCCACAGGACATACAATCGAACATAAATTACAGCCTACACAATCTTCTTCTCGTACTTTTAAATAAGGTTTCCCTGAAGGATCTTTCAACATATCAATACATTGGTGAGAAGTATCTTCACAAGAAATATGACACTTATTGCAGTTAATACACGTATCAGGGTCGATGCGAGCCACTACTTTATAATTGAGATCTAAGTTGCCCCAGTCGGAATATTTTGAAACGGCTTTCCCTACAATATCGCTTACTTTTTCGATTCCTCTTTCATCCAAGTAATAGTTGAGACCTTGAATCATATCCTCTACAATGCGGAATCCGTGATGCATAGCAGCTGTACATACTTGCACACCTGTAGCACCCATGAGCATAAATTCCACTGCTTCTTGCCAGTTCGAAACGCCTCCCATACCAGATATTGGAACGTTAATAAACGGACTTCTTGCACATTCAGCAACCATGTTTAATGCAATCGGCTTAACAGCCGGGCCGCAATAGCCTCCGTGAGCGCCTTTTCCCGCTACGTGTGGAATTGTATTCCATGAATGAATGTCTACTCCTGCTAAACTATTAATGGTGTTAATCATACTAACAGCGTCGGCACCACCTCGAACCGCTGCTTCTGCTGTAACGGTAATATCTGTGATATTTGGGGTTAGCTTAACAATGACCGGCGTTTGGGCTACTTCTTTAGCCCAATACGTTTGTTTTTCAACTAAATCAGGGACTTGCCCAGAGGCAGCACCCATCCCTCGTTCTGCCATTCCATGCGGACAGCCAAAGTTCAGCTCTAATCCATCTACTCCTACATCTTCTACTTTTTTGACAATCTCATGCCATTTTTCTTGCTGAGGCTCTACCATAAGAGAGGCAATAATTGCGTGGTTAGGAAACTTCTTTTTCGTTTCATAGATTTCCTTCAAATTAACTTCAAGCGGACGATCGGTGATTAGCTCAATATTGTTAAAGCCGGCTACGCGCTGACCGTTGAAGCCAACGGCAGCAAATCGAGAGGAAACATTTAAAATCGGATCACCAAGCGTTTTCCAAACTGCGCCTCCCCATCCTGCTTCAAATGCACGCTGCACTTGATAACCTGAATTGGTTGGCGGTGCGGATGCCAGCCAAAACGGATTTGGTGATTGAATACCTGCTAAATTTGTTGTTAAATCTGCCATAGATTTCTCCTCCTCCTGATTTTAAGCTGTTTCCATTGTTTCTTTTGTTAACTGCATATGAATATTTAACGCCGTTTGTTTTCCTTGCTGAGCAGCGGTCACAACCATTGCTTCTCCTTGTCCTTTACCAAAAATGACGTCTCCGCAAGCAAATACTTTTGGATTTGATGTTTGGAACGTCTCTTGATTGATTAAGACAACTCCATCTTCATGGTTCAGCTGGAATTGTTGAATCAAGGACAGGTAACGTTCTTGACCAATTGCTTTAACAACAGCATCCACTGGAATGGTAAACGTTGAACCTTCAACCGGAACAGGCTTCCTGCGGCCGTCTGCATCTGGATCTGTTAGGGTCATTTTTACGCATTCAATTCCGCTCACCTTACCATTTTCATCTCCAATAATTCGTATAGGAGCCGTTAACCAGCGGAATTCAACACCATCTTGTTTCGCAAATTCAAATTCAAAATCATATGCCGTCATTTCTTCTCTTGTACGACGGTATAAAATTTGAACATTTTCAGCTCCTAAGCGCACGGAACACGTAGCACCATCAATCGCAGTATTTCCCGCACCAATGACGGCTACACGCTTACCAACAAATTCTGTTGATAGCGCTTTTGACTTCGTTTTTTTCACAAAATCAATCGCATCATACACACCGTCTAGCTCTTCACCTTCAACATGTAGAGAAGGCACCTTACTCATACCAATAGCTAATACAACCGCGTCATATGACTGCAGTAATTCGCTTGGAAGAATATCTTCTCCAATTCTTACGTTTGTTTTAATTTTTACATCTAAGCTTTTTACTTGTTCAACTTCCCAGAATGAAATCGCTTGAGGAAGACGGAACGACACGATTCCATATGTATTTAACCCTCCTGCTTGTTTTTCCGCTTCAAAAATGGTTACGTCGTACCCGAATCGGGCCAGTTCTCTTGCTGCAGAGAGACCAGCCGGACCTCCCCCAACAATCGCTACCTTTTTGCCGTTGGCTTTTCCTTTCTCAAACAGCACCTGTTCATTTTGAATAGCCCAATCCGTTGCGTAGCGCTGCAAATCTCCAATCATAATTGGTTTGGTTGAATGGTTTAGCACACACGCTCCTTCACATAGTTCATCGGTTGGACAGACTCTCGAACAGCTTGCTCCTACTGGATTCGAAGACATAATCGTTTCGGCAGAGCCCTTTAAATTGCCCGATGCAATTTTTTTAATAAACGTCGGGATGTCAATTCCTGTAGGGCATGCCTGAATACAGGGTGCATCATAACAGTACAAACATCGATTAGATTCTTCGACTGCTTCTCTATTGGACAACCCTTTTTCTACTTCATTAAAGTTTTGAATGATGGACTGCAAACTTTCCGGTGATCGCATTGCATCAACCTCCCAAGAATATCTGTTGATAAAACTTAAATTGAAAGCGCTTACATATTTTTTATATACGTTATTTTCAACTTCTACTTTGTAAAATGTATTACTAACTTTATTGTACAAAACGACCGTCTTTTCTTCATTATACATTATGTTAAAAAATTCAGACTATTTACTATTCACTATGTAAAAAGCCTTGCTTTTATATAAAAGCAAGGCTGCAACTATTATTTTGCTACTTCTTTAATAATCGACACTACTAGTTCAGATGTCTTCACCAGTTCTTCTACCGGAATTTTTTCATTGGTTGTATGAATGTCTTCATAACCAACTGCTAAATTTACTGTTGGGATATCAAAGCCTGCGATTACATTTGCATCGCTTCCGCCTCCGCTTTGAAGCAGGCGTGAAGGGCGATCGATATTAGCCACGGCTTTTTTAGCAACTTCGACAACATGATTTCCATCGCCAAAT
The DNA here is from genome assembly GCF_038898415.1 of Priestia sp. SB1. Taxonomy (NCBI): domain Bacteria; kingdom Bacillati; phylum Bacillota; class Bacilli; order Caryophanales; family Bacillaceae; genus Priestia; species Priestia sp. SB1. Next base: position 551,148 of record NZ_JBBJSS010000001.1, read on the forward strand.
TTAAAGCCTGGATACATCACTTTAATATCAACTTCTGCACGTCCGCCCATTTCTTGTGCAGCTGTTTCAAACGCTTCTTTCATTTTCGCTACTTGTGCTTCCATTTTTTCTGGAATTAATGAACGAGCTTCTGCTAAAATATCGACGCGGTCACACACGATATTCGTTTGCGTTCCACCTTCAAAACGTCCAATATTCGCTGTAGTCTCTTCATCAATACGTCCAAGCGGCATTTTAGAAATGGCTCTTGAAGCAATCGTAATAGCAGAAACGCCTCGTTCAGGAGCTACACCCGCATGAGCTGTTTTTCCATAAATTGTTGCATTTACTTTTGCTTGCGTCGGCGCAGCAACAATAATGTCTCCCACTTTGCCATCGCTATCTAAAGCATAGCCGAATTTTGCCGTTACGAGACTAGAATCAAGAGCTTTAGCACCCACTAAGCCAGATTCTTCTCCTACTGTAATAATAAATTCAATTTTGCCGTGCGCGATGTTTTCTTCTTTTAATACGGTGATTGCTTCTAGCATTGCTGCTAAGCCTGCTTTATCATCCGCTCCAAGAATTGTCGTGCCGTCACTTTTAATATAGCCATCTTCAATAGATGGTTTAATACCATTTCCAGGTACGACTGTATCCATATGAGAAGTAAAGTAGATTGTGTCTACGCCTTCTTTTGTAGCTGGCAGTGTGCAGATTAAGTTGTTGGCTCCGTGGCCTGTTTTTTCTTTGGCATCATCTTCTACTACTTCCACGCCTAATGCGGTAAATTTTTCTTTTAGTACAACAGCGATTTTTTCTTCATGCTTTGTTTCTGAGTCTACTTGTACTAATTCAATAAATAAATCAACGATTCGTTGTTCATTAATCATAATATGTAATCCCTCCAAAAATAACCTACAATGGTATGTTACCATGTTTCTTTGCTGGACGCTCTTCCTTTTTATTGTGCAACATTTCAAGCGCTTGTATTAATTTTATTCGTGTTTCCCGAGGATCAATCACATCATCGACCATTCCAGCGCTTGCCGCTACGTAAGGATTAGCAAATTTCTCGCGATACTGCTCAATTTTTTCGTGTCTTGTTTCATCTGGGTTTTCGCTACCTCGAATGTCGTTTGCAAAGATAATATTTGCAGCACCTTGAGGACCCATAACAGCAATTTCTGCATTCGGCCACGAATACACAAGGTCGGCTCCAATCGATTTACTATTTAAAGCTACATACGCACCTCCGTACGCCTTTCGCAAGATCACCGTGATTTTCGGAACGGTAGCTTCGGAGTATGCATATAAAATTTTAGCACCATGTCGTATAATTCCGCCATGTTCCTGCTTGATACCTGGGAAAAAACCTGTAACATCTTCAAATGTAATAAGTGGGATATTAAATGAATCGCAAAACCGAATAAACCTTGCTGCTTTATCTGAGGAGTTAATATCTAAACTGCCTGCCATTACTTTAGGCTGGTTACACACAAGTCCGACAACTTTTCCATCTATGCGGGCAAAACCAATGACAATATTTCTGGCAAAGTCTTTTTGCACTTCAAAAAAGGAGCGCTCGTCCACTACTTGGTGAATGACTTGACGCACATCGTAAGGACGCACGGCATCGAACGGGACAACGTCTAATAAATCCGGACGGTAATGATCACTCTGTGCCTCTGAAGCTAAAGGAGGCTGCTCTTGACTAGACTGCGGAAGATAGCTTAAGAGCGTTCGTACTTGTTCTAGTACCTCTTGTTCTGTTGAACCTCTGAAATGGGCGTTACCGCTAATTTCGTTATGAACAGCTGCTCCTCCAAGATTTTCAGAGGAAATGCTTTCTCCCGTTACGGTTTCAATTACTTTTGGTCCGGTAATGAACATTTGACTTGTTTCTTCTACCATAAAAACAAAGTCCGTAATCGCCGGTGAGTACACGGCTCCGCCTGCACAAGGACCCATAATAACAGATATTTGAGGCATAACACCTGAATAAATGGCGTTTCGATAAAAAATATGACCGTATCCATCAAGAGACATGACGCCCTCTTGAATACGAGCCCCGCCTGAGTCATTTAAACCAATAAACGGCACGCCTGTTTTAGCCGCTAAATCCATTACGTGCGCAATTTTTTTAGCATGCATCTCACCTAACGCGCCTCCAAATACCGTAAAATCTTGCGAAAACAAATAGACTGAGCGACCGTTTATCTTGCCGTAGCCTGTTACTACCCCGTCTCCTGGTCCTACTTGATTATTCATACTGAAGTCAGCACACCGATGCTCAATAAACGGATTTAACTCGACAAATGTATGTTCATCCAAAAGAATTTCAATTCGTTCACGTGCCGTTAGCTTCCCTTTATGGTGCTGTTTTTCAATTTTTTCGTCTCCACCGCCTAACTCGATTTTCCGGCGCTTATCGTACAATTCATTTAATTTATCATAAATGTCAACCATGCTTCTTCTCCTCCTCTAGTGTTTTTTCACAGAGCTCATAAAGAACACCGTTTGCTGATTTTGGATGCAAAAAAGCAATGGATGCTTCCCCTGCGCCTTTTCGCGGAACATCGTCAATCATTTGTACACCCTTTTCCTTTAACTCGTTAATCCGTTCTTCAATCGTGCGCACACCTAAAGCAACATGATGAAGGCCTTCACCTCTCTTTTTGATAAACGCGCCGACCGCACTGTCTTCAAAGAGTGGCTCTAATAATTCAATTTTCACGTTGCCGCACTGAATAAAAGCAACTTTTACTCCTTGTTCTTCTACTTCTTCTACTTTTAATAGAGACAGTCCTAATACCTTTTCATAAAATGGGAGGCTGCCTTCAATTGATTTTACAGCTATTCCTATGTGGTCAATTCCTTTTATCACTTTCTCACCTCTTAAAAAAGCGTTTTCATTTACACATATTCTTGAAAACAAAAGAAATCTCCTGCTCGCGTATGTACAGAAAGTTGCTTGTCTAAGCAGCGGAAGACATGTAAAATAAGAAAAAAACGTGTAGGAGGACTTTGGTTGTATGTCTAATAAGAAAATCCAAAAAACCATTGTGTTTTTAATGCTTCTTGTCATGTTAATATCTACGCTTCTAGCGGGACTTGCGATGTGGTTTTAATCGAGACTGATGACTAAAAACATAGATGCACTGCTGTTTCTTTGTGCAATGCAAACATATAAAAAAGACTGGTGACTAGTCACCAGTCTTTTGCTGTATATTCACAATGCCTTTTTGAGCGGCTAACTCTTCAAAAGATTGATCTGTAGATACAATCCATACTTTTGTACCTAACGGGACTTGATCATATAAATGGCTTACTTCACGATTTTCTACGCGAATACAGCCATTCGATACATATTTACCGATGGAATCCGGCTGATTTGTACCGTGAATGCCATAAATACGTCCGTCAGTCTCTCTTGCATCAAACCCAATCCACCTTACACCTAGAGGATTTTGAGGAGCGCCTCCTTCAATGTTACTTCTCCGATAATAAGGATTAACAGCTTTTACTGTTACCGTGAACTCCCCTTCGGGCGTCAGATTAACTGTTTTCCCCGTTGCTACTTTAATAATTTGTTTAATTTCTTTATTTTGAATATAAGCAAGCTCATTGCTTTGTTTATTAATAATAATATAAGGATCATTTGGCAACGGATTTTCTCCTAATGGCCAAACCGGAGATAGTAGTAAAAGGATAAAAGCAAACACATGCACGTAATCCACCACCTTACGTTAGTCCTAAGTAAAAGACAAGAGAGACATCTCTTGTCTTATTTAGTGTTCGTAAGCAAGATACACAACATGCATGCTGTTTAACTTATTTTTAAGGTTTGTTTAATAACCAAATATTGTTCAATTTCTTTGACTACGTGCAGTAAATCGGCACGCGCTTCAAACTCTTCCCGCGTTTTGGGAAGCGGCATCTCTGCAAACGCTTCTCGTAAATGCTGAAGTTTGGCTAAAAATAATTTTGCTGTATTACCGGGGTGGATGGATAGACTTAATTCTTCAATGAAATCGGCAATCATGTAGCGCTGTTCTACCACCAAATCAATAGCGGTAATGAGAGGAAGCGTACGCTCAATAATTTCAAGCTGTTTTTCACGAATTTTAAAATAGCGGTAATAATAATTTTCCCCACGTACAAAATGATTTTCTACATCACGAAACGCAAGGCTTTTTGCTTTTTCTAAAATTTTTACCGTATCTGCAATTTCCTTACCGTCCCAGCTGCTGTCATTGGTTCTGAGATACAGGGCAATTTCCTTTAACATCGATCGGAAATTTTCTTCAATTTCTTGCTGATACGTGCGAAGCTCTTGATCTAAACTTGGCATATATAAATTCACAAGCAGGGCAACCCCTATCCCAATTACAATTAAGCCAAGTTCATTAAAGACGATTCCCCACGTCATATTGCCTTTGGAGTAAATATGAAGCAAAATAACGGAGCTTGTAACAATGCCTGCATTAACTTTGAATATAACCGTAACCGGGATAAACAAAAGCAGCATCAGTCCTATAACAAGTGGATGATAAGCAATCCCTTCAAAGAATATAAACGAAAACAGAATGGATAAAGAACAAGCAATAAAACGATCGCTTGCGCTTCGCAGCGATTTTTTCTTTGAATTTTGAATGCACAAAATGGTGATAATTCCAGCTGATACAAAAAACTCGAGGTGAAAGAACTGAGCTATAATAATAGCCAGTGATGTACCGACGGCTGTTTTAATTGTCCGGTACCCAATTTTAAATTTCATTTTCTAGACTCCTACATGTTGGTTTCTTTTTAGTGTGATAAAATACTCTATTCTTTATTAACACGAATAGAAAAATAACACAACCTTAAATCTTGCTGTACTTTATAAATTTCAATAAAAAAAGTGCAGAAAAGATCGTACTCTTCCTGCACTTTTTTTATTATAAAATCTTTTCTAAGAAATCTTTAGCACGCTTGCTTTTAGGGGCTGAGAAAAATTCGGCCGGAGGCGCATCTTCAACAAGCACACCGCCGTCTAAAAACAGCACACGATCCGCTACTTCTCGTGCAAATCCCATTTCATGCGTTACAATGACCATCGTCATTCCCGTTTCTGTTAGCGACTTCATTACATCTAGCACTTCTTTTACCATCTCTGGATCCAATGCTGATGTTGGTTCGTCAAACAGCATTACTTTCGGCTCCATTGCCAATGCTCTTGCAATAGCTACACGCTGCTTTTGACCGCCCGATAAGCGACTTGGAAACTCGTTGGCTTTTTGAGCAAGTCCAACTTTTTGGAGTAATTCTTTGCCTTTAGCAACAGCCGTTTCTCTTGACACGCCTTTTACCGTCATCGGAGCATACGTCAAATTTTCAAGCACTGTCATATGTGGAAACAAGTGAAAATGCTGAAATACCATTCCTACATTTTCACGCACACGCATAATGTTTGTTTTTTTATCTGTAATCACTTGACCGTTAATGGAAACTAATCCGCTCGTCGGTTCTTCAAGCAGGTTCATACAGCGTAAAAAAGTAGATTTACCAGAACCAGAAGGGCCAATAACAGCTACGACTTCTTTTTCCTTAATCGTAGTTGAAATACCTTTTAAAACGTCATTCTTACCAAATGATTTGTGTAAATTTTCAACGTTAATCACCTTTTCTCATTCTCCTCTCGACTGCTTTACCAAGGAGCGTTAAGCCCATTACCATTACATAATAAATCAACCCTGCAAAAATTAACGGTTCAAGGTAGGCGAATTTTTCTCCCCCTACAATGTAAGCACGGCGCATAATGTCGAGTGCTCCAATAACTGTAACGATAGCTGATTCCTTTGTTAATGTAATGAACTCATTCATTAAAGCAGGTAAAATATTTTTAAGTGCCTGTGGCAAAATAATTTGTCCCATCATGCGGCGATAAGGAATTCCTAACGCTAATGCCGCTTCACGCTGTCCTTTATCAACAGCTAAAATACCAGCGCGAATAATTTCAGATATATATGCTGCAGAGTTTAGCCCGAACGCAGCAACGGCCGCTGGAAACGGGGCAATATCAAACCCGAGCAGCTGAGGTAATCCAAAGTATATTAATAATAATTGCAGTACAAGCGGTGTTCCGCGAAACACGGACGTATATGCATCCGCAAACCATTGAAGAGGTTTATTGCGGCTGATTTTACATAAAGATAAAATAACTCCCAGCACAAACCCTAAAATTGCTGAAGCTAGGACTATCTGTATCGTTACCCCTATCCCTTTTAAAATATAAGGCATAGAAGGCACGATTTGCGAAAAATCCAAATTCATGCCTAGTTCCATTCCTCTCTAACTATCATTCTTATTTTTGGTCGTCAAACCACTTAACGATTAATTTATCCAATTCACCGTTTTCTTTCATTTTCTTTAATTCACGGTTAAAGTCATTCGTTAGCTTGCTGTCTTTAGGAAATGCGATTGCTGATCCTTTACTTGAATCGGGACGTCCTGTATCAGACATTTGCAAGCTTTTGTCTTTGTTCACATACCCTTTAGCTACTGTATCTTCAATAATCGCTGCATCGATACGATTTGATTTCATTTCTTGAATTAGTTCTGGAATACGGTCACGCGTTGTTACATTTACTCCGTCAAATTCTTTTGCAATTTCTTTTGCTTCGTCTGCTTGAATAGAAGAAGTTTGTACACCGACTGTTTTTCCTTTTAGTTCTTCTGCGTTTTTAATTGGCGCATCTTTCTTCGATACAATCATGTTTTTTGCTTCGTAGTATACGTCTGAGAAGTCCACGTTCTTTTTACGCTTTTCAGTTGGCGTCATACCGGCTAAAACTAAATCGACTTTATTAGATTGTAAAGCTGGAATTAATCCGCCAAATTCCATATCCTTTACCTGCACGTCATAGCCTAACTTTTTACCGATTGTTTTTGCTAAATCTACGTCAAATCCGATTGCTTCACTATCACCTTTTGCCGTATCAATATATTCAAAGGGTGGGTAATCTGCTGATGTTCCCATTACAAGTACTTTTTTATCTTTGTCGTCGCTGCTTGCTCCGCCATTAGACGTTCCTTCTCCTGCTCCGCATGCAGCTAAAACGCCTGCTGTTAAGAGACCAATTGCCGTTACCGATAACCACTTTTTCAATTTCATCTTCGTTCCCCCTAGTTTATTCCTTACATTATTTTTTAAAAATTAATAATATTATGAAATAAGTTTTTTACTATTGCAAGTAAATGTCGAAATTTAAATATATATTCATATAAATGTATTTTAACACAACATTATAAATATGCAATATCTTTTTTAAATATAAGTTTCACTATTTGAAAATACCTTTTCTCAACATTTTCCACTCATTAGAAAGCCTGCATACAGACGGATAAAAAAATGCATAAAAAAAGAAGCCGTTCAAAACGGCTTCTCTCTTACACTTCTTCACAGTTCTGTTCGAACGCTTCTTGCAGCTTCATCACAACTGACATTGGCTCATGGCCTTCAATTTCGTGACGCTCTACCATTGTGATAATTTTTCCGTCTTTTAATAAAGCGAAAGATGGAGATGAAGGCGGATAACCTTCAAAGTATTCGCGTGCACGCGCAGTTGCTTCTTTATCTTGCCCAGCAAATACTGTAACCAAGTTTGTTGGACGTTTATCATAATGTACAGCGTGCGCTGCAGCAGGTCTTGCAATACCTCCTGCACAACCGCAAACTGAATTCACCATTACAAGCGTTGTGCCAGGCTGTTTAAACGTTTCATCTACCGCTTCAGCCGTCGTTAATTCTGTATAACCAGCAGCTGTAATTTCTTTACGGGCCTGACGAACAACGTCGTTCATAAACAAGTTAAAATCGATATTCATTTTCATACCTCCCTTTTGCTATCTATCCTTTATCATAGCAAACGAAAACTAAAAAGGCGATTGCTTTGACTCATTTTTTCTTGGTAATCAAGATTAAACAAGAAAAGAAATGGTGATACTGTTTTTACAGCTAGAAAACCATACTCTTAACTCCCTAGTGTAGAAGGATCCGCATAAAATGCAGGATCCTTTTTTACATTTCTTTCATCGCCTGCTGATAGATTTTAATCAAGTGTTGGAGAGCTTCAGCCATTGTGGCATCTCCGGTCATCATTTGTTTTTCAACATCCCCTAATGTTTGCTTAACTAAAGGATGTTCATAAAATGATTCTTGTAAATATTCATTAACACTTGCTTGTAACCATGCCTTCATTTGCTTTTGTCTTACTGCATAAAACAGATCTTTTTTATTCATCCATTCCTTATAGTCACAAATTATCTGCCATAAATGTTGAAACGACGCTTCTTCATAAGCAGAAGTTGTGATGACCTGTGGTTTCCACCCTCCGGAATGACCGTGAAGAAAACCGATGACACTTTTGTATTCTTTTGCAGTCACTTCTGCTTTTAGCCGGTTATCCCCGTCTGCTTTATTTACACAAATTAAATTAACCCATTCAAGCAGCCCTTTTTTAATTCCTTGCAAATCATCTCCTGCTCCGGTTAAAGCAAGCAAAACAAAGAAGTCTACCATCTCTTTTACAATCATTTCACCTTGGCCAACACCCATCGTTTCGACAAATATGATGTTATACCCAGCCGCTTCACAAAGAAAAATGGCTTCTCTCGTTTTAAGATGAACACCTCCAAGCGTTCCTTGAGAAGGTGAAGGACGGACAAAAGCGTTCTCTTGTTTGGCAAGCAGCTCCATTCTGGTTTTATCTCCTAAAATACTTCCTCCAGACAAGGTACTGCTTGGATCGACTGCTAAAACTGCAACGGAATGGCCATTTTTGCATAGATACGATCCAAATTTGTCAATCAGCGTACTTTTTCCTGCTCCTGGTACGCCAGTAAAACCAATGCGCACTGAATGCCCCGTATGGGGATAGATTTCTTTAATCAGCTGTTGTGCTATTGCTTTATGCTTCGGCGCTTTACTTTCAATTAAAGTAATGGCTTGAGCTAACGCTGTTCTTTTCCCTTCAAGCAGCCCTTGTTTATAATCTTGTACCGTTTTTAATTTCACCAATTGTCTTCACCAACTATTCTTCTAACCGTTTCTTTATTTCATGTAAGACGGAAACGGCCGCTTTTGGGATTACTGTTCCAGGTCCAAAGATTGCAGAAGCGCCGTGCTCTAAAAGAAATGAGTAGTCTTGTTTAGGAATAACACCTCCGACAATAACAACGATATCGTCGCGCTCTAATTTCTTTAACTCATCAACAAGCTGCGGCAGTAACGTTTTATGCCCGGCTGCCAAAGAGCTTATCCCAATCACATGTACGTCGTTTTCTACAGCTTGCCTTGCTGTCTCTTCAGGCGTTTGAAATAAAGGGCCAATATCCACATCAAATCCAAGGTCAGCAAAGGCTGTTGAAATCACTTTTGATCCTCTGTCATGACCGTCTTGCCCCATTTTCGCCACTAAAATCCTTGGGCGTCTTCCTTCTTCCTCTAAAAATTCAGCCGTGAGCTTTCGAACTTCTTCGATTTGATCTCGATGCGCAAACTCCGCACTGTATACCCCGCTGACTGACTTAGAAGTAGCCTGATGTCTTCCAGCCACTTTCTCAATGGCTTCTGAAATTTCACCTAGTGTAGCTCTAGCTCTTGCAGCTTCAACCGCAAAAGCAAGGAGATTCCCTTCGCCTGTTTTGGCACAAGTGGTCAGTCGATTAAGCGCTTCAAGTACCGCTTGTTCGTTACGTTCACTGCGTATTTTCTTTAGCTTTTCCAGCTGCTTCATTCGAACTGCTGTGTTATCAATATCAAGAATATCAAGCGGTTCTTCTTGCTCCGGCTGAAACTGATTCACACCTACAATAATTTCTACCTGCGAGTCTATTCTTGCTTGTCTGCGCGCAGCAGCTTCTTCTATCTTCATTTTAGGTACGCCTGCTTCTATTGCTTTTGTCATTCCGCCGAGCTGTTCTATTTCTTCAAGGTGCTTCCACGCTTTTATCATTAATTCATTCGTTAATGATTCCACATAATAAGAGCCTCCCCAAGGGTCAATGACGGAACAAATCTCCGTTTCATTTTGCAAATAAAGCTGCGTATTTCGAGCAATTCTAGCTGAAAAATCAGTCGGAAGAGCAATCGCTTCATCCAGTGCGTTTGTATGAAGCGATTGCGTATGTCCTGACACTGCAGCCAGAGCTTCGACGCATGTTCTAATAACATTATTAAATGGATCCTGCTCGGTTAAGCTCCATCCGGACGTTTGAGAATGCGTTCTAAGAGCGAGTGATTTAGGGTTGTCCGGCTCAAACTGTTTCATGAGTTTTGCCCACAGCAGCCTCCCCGCTCTCATTTTCGCTACTTCCATAAAGTAGTTCATTCCAATTGCCCAGAAAAAGGATAGTCTCGGTGCAAACGCGTCAATTGAAATTCCTGCTTTCAAGCCGGTTCGTACATATTCAAGTCCATCTGCAAGCGTATAAGCAAGCTCTAAGTCTGCTGGAGCGCCTGCTTCTTGCATATGATAGCCTGATATACTAATACTGTTAAATTTCGGCATATGCTCCGCTGTATATTTAAAAATATCCGCAATGATTCGCATGGACATTTCAGGAGGATAAATATACGTATTGCGCACCATATATTCTTTTAAAATATCGTTTTGAATCGTTCCAGCCAGCTTTTCTTTTTTTACTCCTTGTTCTTCAGCTGTTACGATGTAGAAAGCTAAAATAGGAAGAACCGCCCCGTTCATCGTCATCGACACGGACATTTGATCAAGCGGAATCCCTTCAAACAGCTGCTTCATATCAATCATTGAATCAATTGCCACTCCTGCTTTCCCTACATCTCCAACAACTCTTGGATGATCAGAGTCATAGCCGCGGTGGGTAGCTAGGTCAAAAGCAACAGACAGCCCTTTCTGTCCAGCAGCTAGGTTTCGGCGGTAAAAGGCATTGCTTTCCTCCGCCGTTGAGTATCCTGCATACTGTCTAATCGTCCAAGGCCGATTCACATACATCGTTGCATACGGTCCTCTCACAAACGGTGGAATACCAGGTGCAAAGTGAATAAAGTCGAGGTCATCTCTGTCTTTTTTTGTATATAATGATTTTAATTCAATTTGTTCATTTGTTTGAAAAGCAGTGAATGTACTTTGAGTCACGTCATCTTCCCTTTGCTGCTTTGAAAATGATAATGGAATATTAGAAAAAGAAGGCTTTTTATACATGAACTTCTACCTCCAAAGCACATAATAACTTCTTAACGCATTGAATAACATTTGTCTTAGGATGTATGACGCTCATTACACCTTTTTGCTGCCACTGCGTTTTGCGTGATACGTGTTCTTCCCCTACTACGTACACATAAACGGAATCTTCCTCAAAATAAGTCATCGCTTTTGTTAAGAGCTTTTCCACGAGTTCATCACTTCCACAGATTACATATGCTTCGTGCTTTTGTTCATTCATCCAATCTGCTATCTCGACGTAGGAATCTATGTTTTTAATTGTTTCACACGCAAAGCCTGCGCTTTCAAATAAAGACCGGGCAATCTCAGCTTTTTTATGGCTGCTAGGATCGGCGAGCTCCATAATGCCAATGCTCATTCCCTTTGTATAAACCCGTATTTTTTCAAACTTCTCTGCTGCTCTCCACTTAGTGAGCGGCACAACACTGTCTGGCTGTGACTGCTTCGCCATTTGTTTTAGCATCCACCCTGCTGTTACCCCTTTAGATGCTAGCTTTGTATAGTCCTCTAGCGAAAGATTTGATAAAAATTCCGAAGTGTTCTGGTCACTGTATTTATTCATTTTTCTTTCTTCTTTTTTAGACAGAGTGCTTTTTATCTCTTCAGATGCAGCGTGTTGCTTAGGAGCATAGTGTGTGACTCCGATCAAGCGCTCAATTCGGCACTCTATATCTCCTTGTCTTTTTACTCTCATTTGTTCAACTTCATCTTGAATTCGCCCTTGTTTTAAAGCTTCTTCCATTCCGCCGTGGCCTTCAATGTTGCCAAATAACTCCCAAGCTTTTGTCATTAATTCATGTGTGTAAGCTTCAACGTACCAAGAGCCTCCGGCAGGATCCATTACTTTTGATATATGTGTTTCGTGCTGCAAAATTAAGTGAGTATTACGGGAAAGGCGATGAGCGAACTGAGAAGATGAGGATGTAACGGAATCATATGGTTCAATATGCAGACTATCCGCTCCTCCTACAATAGAAGCAAACGCTTGAACCGTGCTCCTTAATGCATTTGTATACATATCTTCTTTAGACTGTGTAAGACGTGACGTTTCCGTATGAATAAACGGCACTGAAACGGCCGTGTCATCAAAAGCACGAACCACATTTGCCCAAAGCATGCGAAAAGCACGAAGTTTTGATATTTCCATAAATAAATGTGAGCTAACTGAAAAAGAAAAGGTCATGTGAGGTAAAACTTGATGTAAGGACAGACCGCGTTTCATGCATTCATCAATATACTGCACTCCTGTAGCAAGCATATAAGCTAGTTCTTGAACAGCGTTTGCACCGCTGTTATGGTAAGGAATGCTTGATACAATGATCGTTTTGAGCTCTGGAACATTACTGTGAGCCAAACGCGTTGCGTAAGCTAAATGATCGTATAAATCTCGAGTAGAAAGTGGAACTCTCCCGTATTCAGCAAGAGTGCCGAGCGGATCCATTCCAACCGTACCTGTTAGCTGTCTCATATCAAAGTTATGATCAACACAGTATGCTTTTAGAAACGAAAGAAGTGGAACGGATGTACATCCCGTATTTAAAAATAAAGGCACAGCTTCAAGAGCTACATGCTGAAACAAATGAGCAACATCCTCTAAAGTAGAAATTGTAGCGCCTGAGGCTACTTCAGCTTCAGTTGCTTCATCAACGTCTTTTCCTTGCCTCATTGCTTCACTGCACGTAAAAGCGGCCGTATTTTGTCCATTTCTCAAACTGTGTAAAAGAAGTTTATTGCTTTCTTTAATAGAAGGTAAGTCGATTTTTTGGGTGATTTCCCATTCCCCTAGTATGTATGATTCTTTACCGGCTCCTCTTAAACAATCTATTCCCGCCGGACTCTGCTGCAAGTAGTCTAAATGTGCCGTATCACTTTCAAAATAAAGCGGTTTCAAAAAGATGTTTTCTAACGTTTCTTTTGAGCGGAGCGCGGTGTTTTTGCTAACTTCCTGTGCCCAATCTTCTTTAGGTGTACGTGTAAATTCATGAAATGATAATGTATTTGTTTTCATTTCCATGCCCCTTTACAGTTAATAGCTGCCTGCTAGACCTAGATGATTACACTTTGAAGTTTGATGATTCTTCTTTTATTTTAATACATCTTTTACAAATTGTTCAATCATTGCTTCAAAATAAAAAAGCAAATGGAGAAAGCTCCATTTGCTTTTTTTAATAGACGGACGTATTCTCTTTAGACGTAGATTCTAAAATCTCTTTAACTCTTGCCAAGAACCTGCCGCACACCAAGCCGTCCAACACGCGGTGATCAAGTGATAAACATAAGTTAACCATATCTCGAACAGCAATCATGTTATCAATAATAACCGGACGTTTTACAATAGATTCTACTTGTAAAATAGCCGCTTGCGGGTAATTAATAATCCCCATTGATTGCACGGAACCAAATGAGCCTGTGTTGTTAACAGTAAACGTTCCGCCCTGCATGTCTTCAGACTTCAATGAACCCGTACGAACTTTTTGCGCAAGCTCTGTAATTTCACGCGCAATGCCTTTGATTGTCTTTTCATCGGCTTGTTTAATAACCGGCACAAATAAAGCATCGTCTGTTGCAACAGCAATAGATACATTAATATCTTTTTTCTGAACAATACGGTCTCCTGCCCACATTGAATTCATTTGAGGGAATTCTTTTAAAGCCTGAGCCACTGCTTTTACGAAGAACGCAAAATAAGTTAAGTTAAAACCTTCTTTTTGTTTGAACTCCGTCTTTAATGCATCACGATAAGAAACTAAGTTCGTTACATCAACTTCAACCATTGTCCATGCATGCGGAATTTCGTGTTTACTGCGAAGCATATTTGCTGCAATAGCTTTACGCACGCCTGAAACAGGGATTTCTTGATCTCCGGCTGCAGACACAACCGGCGCGGGTTGCTTCGTTTTTGGAGCAGCTGCCGCTACGGGTGCTTCTGGCTGAACTGTTGATGCAGGTGTTTCTTTCACTTCAGCAGCTCCGCCTTTTTCGATAACAGCTAAAATATCTTTTCTCGTAATGCGGCCGCCCGCTCCTGTTCCTGTCACGGTATCTAAATTAATATTATGTTCTTGTGACAGACGCATAACAGCTGGAGAGTATCGGCTTTTATTGGATTGACTGTCCGCTGTTTTTGGCGCTGATTCTTCTACAGTCTTATCAGACGTTTTCTGTTCTTTTTGAGGTACAGTTCCTTCTACTTCAATTAAACAAATCACTTCTCCCACGGGTAAAGTATCATCTTCACCTGCAATTAACTCTTTAATTGTTCCACTAAAAGAAGAAGGCACTTCAGCATTTACTTTATCCGTCATGACTTCAGCTAACGGGTCGTACTTATTTACGTGATCTCCAACAGAAACGAGCCATTTGCTAATTGTACCTTCTGTTACACTTTCACCGAGCTGCGGCATCGTAATTTTTTCAATAGCCAATTGATACAACTCCTTTTAAAATTGAGCTAATTCTCTCATTGCTTTTTCTACTTTATCTGGATTCACCATAAAATATTTTTCCATTGTTGGTGCATACGGCATAGCTGGAACATCGGGGCCAGCAAGGCGCTGAATTGGCGCATCTAAATCGAATAAGCAGTGTTCAGCAATAATAGCTGCTACTTCGCTCATAATGCTGCCTTCTTTGTTGTCTTCCGTTAAAAGCAGGACCTTACCTGTTTTAGAGGCTGCTTCTATAATAGCTTCTTTATCAAGTGGATAGACCGTTCTTAAATCTAAGATGTGTGCTGAAATACCGTCTGCTTCTAGCTTTTCAGCAGCTTGAAGAGCAAAGTGTACACAAAGACCATATGTAATAACCGTGATGTCGTCTCCTTCTCTCTTTACATCTGCTTTGCCAATCGGAAGTACATAATCATCTTCAGGGACTTCTCCTTTAATCAAACGGTACGCACGCTTATGCTCAAAGAAAAGAACTGGATCATCATCACGAATAGCTGCTTTTAATAATCCTTTTACGTCATAAGGCGTAGAAGGCATCACAATCTTTAACCCTGGCGTATTGGCAAACAGTGCTTCAACAGATTGAGAATGATAAAGAGCACCGTGAACTCCACCGCCGTACGGAGCTCGAATTGTAATTGGACAACTCCAATCATTATTAGAACGATAGCGAATTTTCGCTGCTTCTGACACGATTTGATTGACTGCAGGCATAATAAAATCAGCAAATTGCATTTCCGCAATCGGACGCATGCCGTACATTGCCGCTCCGATTCCTACGCCTGCAATAGCAGATTCTGCAAGAGGTGTGTCAATAACTCTTTCTTCCCCGAACTGTTCGTACAGTCCGTTGGTTGCTTTAAATACGCCGCCTTTTTTTCCTACGTCTTCTCCTAATACAAACACGCGGGAATCTCTTTCCATTTCTTCACGAATGGCCATTGTTACTGCATCAATATATGAAATAACCGGCATATGTTCTCCTCCTTACTCACCGTACACGTATTTTAAAGCCGATTCCGCTTCTGCATAAGGAGCGTTTTCAGCATAATCTGTTGCATCATTAACGATGTTCATAATATCATCAAGCATTTGTTTTTCTCGTTCATCGGTTAACACGTTAACCTCTTTTAAATAAGTCGCAAAGTACGCAAGCGGATCACTCTTTTTAGCTTCAGACAATTCTTCTGCGCCGCGATATGCACGATCATCGTCATCACTTGAATGGGCAGTCAAACGCTCTGAAACAGTTTCAATAAGAGTAGGCCCTTCTCCTCTGGATGCACGATCTCTTGCTTCTTTTACCACTCGATATACTTCAAGGACATCGTTTCCATCAATTGTGTAGCCTGGCATACCGTATCCAATCGCACGATCAGATACTTTTGCGCACCCTAGCTGCTTTTCAACCGGAACAGAAATCGCATACTTGTTATTTTCACACATAAAGATAACAGGAAGCTTATGAACACCTGCAAAGTTCGCGCCTTCGTGGAAGTCTCCTTGGTTAGAAGATCCTTCTCCAAACGTAACAAACGTGACTAAGTCTTTTTTCTCCAATCGTCCTGCTAAAGCGATTCCTACTGCATGAGGCACCTGTGTTGTAACTGGAGAAGATCCTGTTACAATTCGCTTTTCCTTATGGCCAAAGTGACCTGGCATTTGACGACCTCCTGAGTTTGGATCTTCTGCTTTAGCAAACCCAGAAAGCATTAAATCGCGCGCAGTCATTCCAAATGCCAGCACAACACCCAGATCGCGGTAATAAGGTAATATGTAATCATTCTCTCTGTTTAAGGCAAAAGCTGCGCCAACTTGAGCGGCTTCTTGACCTTGACATGAAATAACAAAAGGCACCTTCCCTGCACGGTTTAATAGCCACATACGCTCATCAATTTTTCGTGCAAGCAGCATAGTGCGGTACATTTCAAGTACTTGTTCATCAGTTAATCCTAATGATTCATGACGGTTTTTTGTCATGTTTAAACCTCCTTTAATCATCAAAAATGAATCGCTTTTCCATCTACAGCTAATGAAGCTTCTCCCATCGCTTCTGAAAGGCTAGGATGAGGATGAATGGTATGAGCAATTTCCCATGGTGTAGCATCCAATACCTTTGCAAGACCCGCTTCAGAAATCATATCCGTCACGTGAGGTCCAATCATATGCACACCAAGAACATCATTTGTGTCGGCATCGGCAATAATTTTAACAAATCCCTCTGCCTCTCCATATACAAGAGCTTTTCCAACGGCCTTAAACGGAAACTTTCCAACCTTCAGCTGAAATCCTTGCTGTTTTGCTTCTTGTTCTGTTAATCCTACACTTGCTGCCTCCGGGCTGCTGTATACGCATTTAGAAATTGTTGTGTAATCAATCTTCAAAGGCTTGTCACCGTGTAAATGCTCAACAGCTACGATTCCTTCGTGAGAAGCTACATGTGCAAGCTGCAGTCCGCCAATCACATCTCCAATTGCGTAGATATGAGATTCTTTCGTTTGATAAAAATCATTTGTGGCAATCACACCGTTTTCTACTACAATATCGGTATTCTCGAGACCAATTCCTTCGACATTCGCTTGACGTCCTACAGATACAAGCAGCTTTTCTGCTTCATATTCTTGCATATCGTCTCCTACTTGAGCAGAAATTTTCACCTGACCACCAACAGACAGTGTATCAGCCATTACTTTAGCAGAAGTAATAATGGTAACTCCTTTTGCTTTTAAAAGCTTCGTCATTTCACGGGAGATATCTTGATCTTCTGTTGGTAAAATTCGATCGCTGTATTCAACAACCGTTACATCAACATCAAAATCTGTGAGCATTGACGCCCATTCAATTCCAATGACGCCGCCTCCCACAATAATAATAGAAGCAGGAAGTGTTTCCATCTTTAATGCTTCATCTGAAGTGATTACTTTCTCTCCATCGATTGTTAAACCAGGTAATGTTCTAGGGCGAGACCCTGTTGCGACAATTACATTCTTTGGAATAAGCATTTCGTTTTCTTCACCGCTTTTTAATTCAACGGAGATGGTTCCTGGCATAGGAGAAAAAATAGAAGGTCCTAAAATACGTCCAATTCCTTCATATACGTCAATTTTACCTTTTTTCATTAGCTGTTTGACACCATTATGTAACTGTGAAACAATTTCTGACTTTCGTTCTTGTACACGAGCATAGTTCAATAGTACATTGGACGTTTCTACGCCAAATTCACTGCTTTTCTTAGCCGTTTGATAGACTTCTGCACTTCTTAGTAAAGCTTTGCTTGGGATACACCCTGCGTGCAGGCATGTGCCGCCTAACTTATTTTTTTCCACAACCGCTACCGATAGACCTAACTGAGAGGCACGAATAGCTGCTACGTACCCTCCGGTTCCACCGCCGAGAATGACCAAATCATATTCTTTTGCCACACTGCTTCACACCTTTCTGCAAACGCTATTAAGCGCCTTTATATTCCTTTACTTCTTCTTCACCTGTAAGCACTCGGAGAGCCCCTTCAGCTAGCGCTTGAAGCTCATTTTCTCCAGGATAAACAATGACATCTGCAATCCACTTTACATGATTAATAATCAGCTCAACAAACGCTTTTGAATAAGCAATGCCTCCCGTTAGAATAATGGCATCTACTTTTCCATGCAATACCGTACTGGCAGCTCCAATTTCCTTCGAAATTTGATAAGCCATTGCTTCGTAGATAAGCTTAGCTTTTTCGTTTCCATTTTTCACTAGCGCTTCGACTTTCTGCACGTCAGATGTGCCCAAATAACCGACAAGTCCGCCTTTTCCTACAAGCATTTTCATAATCTCCTCGCGGTAATACTGACCTGAAAAGCAAAGACGAACTAATTCACCAACCGGTACACCGCCAGCGCGCTCTGGACTAAAAGGACCGTCGCCGTGCAGGCCATTGTTCACATCAATTACTTTTCCGCACTTGTGAACTCCAACCGTAATGCCCCCGCCCATATGGGTAACAATAACGTTCATTTGTTCGTATGTGCTATTCATTTCTTTGGCCACTTTTCGAGCCACCGATTTTTGATTCAGCGCGTGAAAGATGCTTTTCCTTTCCATAAAAGGAGTTCCTGAGATACGAGCGATGTCACTTAGCTCATCTACCACCACTGGATCAACAATGTATGCTGGAATATTTAATCCAGATGCAATCTCAAACGCTAAAATCCCGCCTAAATTTGAAGCATGATGGCCGGCATAACCGTCTTTTAAATCTTTGAGCATGGCTTGATTTACTTCGTATGTGCCGCCTTCAATCGGGCGTAAAAGCCCTCCTCTTCCACATACTGCACTTAATTTAGATAAATTAATCCCTTCTTCATCAAGTGCCTCTAAAATCGAGTTTTTACGGAACTCATACTGTGCATATATCGTCTCAAACTGATTCATTTGCTGTGAATCGTAGCGGATTGTTCGATCAAAAATTGGTTTATCGTTGTGAAACACGCCAATTTTTGTGGACGTTGAACCCGGATTTATTATCAGCATTCGATATTCGTGCATATCCAACACATGTCCTCCTACCTTATCATTCTCATAAACGAAGGCTAGGTCGAAAGGATTTCATTTATTCCTTTTGCCTAGCCTTCAGCTCAAACATTAGCGCGTATGACGTCTACTTAAAATATGCTGTCCATTTTGTAAAAATTGACTGCGTGAACGACGCAGCTTTTCAATTCTTTCTTCAGCTAAGCGATCTGCTGCTAGATAGGTTGGAATGCCATCTCGCTTTGAGATTTCAACTACCTTTTCAATATTATCATAAATACCTTCAACTTTTTTCAGCGCACGCTCACGGTTATATCCAACTAGCTCATCAGCTACGTTAATAACGCCTCCTGCATTAATAACATAGTCCGGTGCATATACAATGCCTAATTCATGAATTAAATCACCATGACGCGTTTCTTTCAATTGATTATTAGCTGCCCCTGCAATAACTTTTGCTTTTATTTGAGGGATCGTTTCATCGTTAATCGTTGCTCCGAGTGCACAAGGAGCATAGATATCACATTCTACACCATAAATATCATTTGGGTCTACTGCTTGCGCACCAAATTCTTCTACCGCACGCTGAACAGCTTCTTTATTAATATCCGTTACAATAAGTTTTGCCCCTTCTTCGTGAAGGTGGCGGCATAAATTATATGCTACGTTTCCTACACCTTGGACAGCTACTACTTTTCCTTCAAGCATATCTGTTCCAAATGCTTCTTTTGCTGCTGCTTTAATTCCTCGGTATACGCCGTAGGCTGTGACTGGTGATGGATTGCCTGATGAACCGAAGGCAGGAGATACACCCGTTACATAATCCGTTTCCTCATATACAATATCCATATCCTCTACCGTTGTGCCCACATCTTCTGCTGTAATATATCGACCATTTAACCCTTGAATAAAGCGGCCAAATGCACGGAACATCGCTTCATTTTTGTCTTTGCGAGGATCTCCGATAATAACCGTTTTTCCTCCTCCTAAATTCAAGCCTGCTGCTGCATTTTTATAAGTCATTCCGCGTGATAAACGAAGCGCATCTTCAATTGCAGCCTCTTCTGATTCATATGTCCACATTCTCGTACCGCCTAGAGCTGGTCCAATTGTTGTATCATGAATCGCAATAATGGCTTTTAAGCCTGAATCTTTATCTTGGCAAAATAATAACTGCTCATAATCGTATGTTTCCATATAGTCAAAAATTTTCATTGTTAGTGCCTCCTAAGAATTCTGTTGAGCGACGCTGATAGCAAGCGCCAGTGAGTATAATTTACTTTCTGATGAATCTGCTCTGGATGTTAAGACGACCGGAGCTTTTGCCCCCGCTAGAATAGCTCCAACTTTTGCTTTAGCAAAATAAATAAGGGATTTATATAAGACGTTCCCTGTTTCAATTGCTGGAACGAGTAATATATCTGCTTGACCGGCAACTTCACTTTGAATGCCTTTTTGCTTGGCTGCTTCTATGTTAATGGCATTGTCGAGTGCTAAAGGTCCATCAATAACGCAGCCTTTAATTTGTCCTCTGCGGTTCATCTGTGTAAGAAGTGCAGCCTCTACTGTGGCAGGCATCAAAGGGTTCACAACTTCAACCGCTGCAACAGGAGCTACCTTTGGCACCTCTATCCCAATCGAGTGAGCAACGTTCACCGCGTTTTGAATGATTTGAACTTTCTCTTCCAGAGATGGCGTAATATTCATAGCTGCATCTGTTACAAGAATAGGGCGGTCATAGTGAGGAACATCAAACACAGCTACGTGTGATAAAACATTTCCCGTACGCAAACCATGCTCTTTATTTAACACAGCTTTTAAAATAAGCGATGTGGATAAATTCCCTTTCATTACGATATGAGCTTGACCTTGCTGAACTGAACGCACAGCCAATTGAGCCGCTTCTAAAACGGACTCCGTATGTACGACCGTCACAGCCTTATGAGTGAGTAAGGATGGGCGGTACTGCCTGAATAATTCATTAATTGTTGTTTCGTTGCCAAACAAAATAAATTCAGAAACTTCCCTTGACACAGCTTCATACACTGCCTCAATTGTTTCTAAGTCTTCAGCTGCAGCAACAGCAACAGTCAAAGAAGACTGCTTAGCAACCCGAGATAAGATGGTAGCAAGAGTCATGGAATGTTCGACCTCTCCTTTTTCATTCTTTCTTTTGCCCCTTTTTAAAGAGCATACTGCGCGTTTATGCAGTCACTTAAAATATATGCAAGATTTGTGCCACACTCTGCATATATTACATAATATAGCTGCTTGTATCCGTTTCTACGCACAAAAAAATTTTTTTATTGATTCTAACGACAAACAGAAAAAAAGAATACCTCTCTATTTATATGCAATAACTTGCACACCATGCATTTTATTGCATGCTGTTATTTGCAAGATTGTATTTTTCCAACTTATAATACAGAGAACGCAGGGAAATATTGAGCTGTTTTGCTGTTTTCGTTCGGTTATACTTGTTTGCAATCAGCACTTTTTGAATAAGTTCAGCTTCATAATTTTCCATCATGTGCGCTAAAGTCTTCCCTTCGAATACTACCTCTTCATTCGCCTGATTTTTTTCTTTTTTGCCCTTGCCTTCAAGTGAAGGGAGATGAACAGAATCAATCATTGTTTCCGTATAGTGCATATAAATAATAGCTCTTCCTAATATGTTTTCAAGCTCTCTGACGTTTCCTGGCCAGTCGTATGATCTCAATGATTGTAAGGCCCGATCTGTTACCCCTTCAACATGTCGGCCGTAATCTTGATTAATTTTTGTAATTAAGTGTGTAACAAGCGCTCCAATATCCTCTTTTCTCTTCCGAAGAGGAGGTATGTGAATCGGAATTTTGTTTAGCCGATAATACAAGTCCTGTCTGATGCTTCCATCAGCCATTCCTTTTTCTAAATTCACATTCGTAGCTGCAATCACGCGAACATTCACCGGAATGGGGGTCGTGCCTCCAACGCGAATAAGCTCTTTTTCTTGAAGCACTCGAAGCAGCTTAGCCTGCATATGAGCTGAAAGCTCCCCGATTTCATCCAAAAAGATGCTACCGTTATTGGCTTCTTCAAAAACACCTCGTTTTCCGCCTCGTTTTGCCCCGGAAAAAGCTCCTTCTTCATACCCAAAAAGTTCACTTTCAAGCAAAGACTCAGAAAGTGCAGCACAGTTGATCCGAACAAATTTATTAAACTTTCGGCTGCTCGCATTATGAATCGCATGTGCAAACAGCTCCTTACCCGTCCCAGATTCACCTCTAAGCAAAACAGTAGCTGGTGTTTTAGCAGCAAGTCTAGCCTGCTCAATTGCTAACTGAAATTCTTCAGACTGACCAATGATATCAGCAAATGAATATTTCGCTTCAAGCGTTCGGATAATTTGACGCGCTCTTTTGAGTTCATTTGTAAGCTCTTGAATTTCAGACATATCATGAATAACGCCAACGCTGCCTTTTAATTTTCCATCGACAATAACAGGGGCAACATTCACAACTACGTCTCTTTTACTCGGACCAAGCCTCATTCTTACACCTCGAACAGGACGTCTTGTTTGCAGCACCTTCATGTGCATACTGTCTCCTTCAGAGATATCGGCAGTCGCGGGCTGACCAATAATATCCGTCTTTTTTAAACCCGTAATTCTCGTATAAGCAGGATTAATTAAAATCCCTCTTCCTTCTTCATCGACAACCGAAATAGCTTCTTCAGAAGATTGAATAATAGCTTGAAGCATAGTTTGTACTTCTTTTAAGTTCGTAACTTCTTCTGCCAATCCGACAACGTCCGTAATATCTTTAAAAATCGAAAAGGCACCAAACAGCTCTCTATTCTCGTCGAGTATTGGTATTCTAGTCGTAATGACCTTCCGTCCGCTATCTAACACAAATTCACTATTTTGATCAATCGTTTTTGTATGAAGAACATCAACAAGTTTACTATTTGGAATAACTTCATGAAGATGCTTACCAATTACATCTCTGTGTGAAAAGTTCGTCAAACGCTCGGCACTTTGATTAAATAGCGTAATATATCCATTCCTATCAATCACGACCATCGCATCATGAGCCGCGTTAAAAATAAGATCATATTTATACGATTCTTGCTTTAACCGCTGAATTAACTCTTCTTTTTCCTCCATCAGATTGGCCATAATTTCAGCAACCAATCCCGGAACTACCAGTGCATCAGCAGGTTTGCTTCTCTGCAATTGTTGAAAAACACCTTGTTTACCTGTTGTTTCAACAATGACATCGAGCTGCTTTGTCATATAAGGCTCCCAATTCATTCCGGTTGAAATATCTTGTTCTTTCGCATGCAAAACAGCCGGCGCGTCAGCTCGTACGTCTACTACACCAATCACTTTCATAAATTCGGTTTCCAACAAGATTTTCAGAATAGCTAATCCGCCTTTTCCTCCTCCAACGATCAACACATTTTGCATATTTTTTCACCTTTTCTACTTAATATGTACATGTTCCGTGCAAAATATTGCATATACCTATCATATAAAAAAAGAAACGCTCTTGACAATTTATTTAGTTCTTTTATGATTCAAGTATAACGGTTTTATAATGTAAACGCATTCATTTTAAAAAAGAGAAGCGAAAGGAGAAGCTATGGTTCGAATTATTGCCCTGCTAATCTTACTTATTCCTGGTATACTCGCTGGATATGGCATTAAACTTATGAGAGATATGATTTTTGGCATCCTGCAATCCCCGTTCCCTTCTTTATTTTTGCAATTTTCAGTCGGCCTTCTGTTATTTGTAATCGGCCTTGGATTTGTTGCTGGCTTTATTCTGCACAGAGACCGCAAGCGAAACAAAGTTCAAAACAGATTTCAAAAAGATAAAAAAACATCGCATTAATGCGATGTTTTTTTACGAAAAGCGTCCCCCAAATTGCTTCACCATTTTTTCAGGATAATCAGTAATAATGGATTCACATCCATATTTCCGAAGCTGCTCAGCTACTTTTACATCATTTACTGTGTAAGGTCGCACTGGAATTTGACAATCTTTTGAAGCGGCTACATTTACTTCATTCACGGTACGCTGATTAGGGTGAAGAGCTTTTGCGCCAAGATGCTGCGCATATACCCAAGGCTCATACATCGGATAAGAATACAAAATAGCTGTTTCAATCGTAGAATCCAAAGAACCAATTCGGGCTAAGCTGTTATGATTAAAAGATGAAATCATCGTTCGATCCTTCATCTTGTATAAATAAATTAAATCCAAGACTTTCATTTCTAAGTATGGATAGTCAAATATATTGTTTTTCAACTCAATATTTACACTAATTCCTTCACTTGAAGCCCACTCCATTACTTCATTTAACATGGGAATTTTACATACCCCGTACTTTTTTTTGAACTTATAGCTCGCATCTAATTTTTGTAAATCTTGATACGTAAAATCTTTTACATACCCTTTTCCATTCGTTGTTCGATCTAATTTTTCATCATGAATTACAGCAAGTTCTCCATCCTTTGTCATATGCACATCAAGTTCAATTCCGTGTGCTCCGACTCTCGCTGCTTCTTTGAAGGAAATCATCGTATTTTCAGGAAACGTTCCAGCTGCGCCGCGATGACCTATTACAAACATACTTGCTCAACTCCTCTATTATCACTTATTATTAACTTTAGCATTACTTAATAGTGAAAGCACGAATTTACTGTTTATACTTCTTCACTTTCATTACTTTATATGCAAAAGGAGGTCGTTGTGTATGAGACCACTGCAAATTTCTCCGGATACAGCCGTAAAATTAGCAGAACAATTAAATATCCCCCTCGAGCAATTGATGCATATGCCTCAGCATATTTTGCTGCAGAAGCTTGCTGAATTAAATGCGGGCGAAGATAAAAAAGGATCTGAATAACAGATCCTTTTTTCTTTCGAATTTTCGTTTCCAAAAATAGTATTACTTTCTTACTTCATTTTCCATAACATATATTAGAATATTTAATAATATAAATGTATTTTTAAAAATGCTTTTAAATAAGTAATTTAATACTTTTTTGTGTATATTTAATTATTTTTTGATTTTTCCATATAATTTCATTGACGAAATTATTGTTTTTCTACTAAAATAAAAATACATTATATTTATTCCAGTACTTATATTCTGATTTTTTGATCAATTCAAATAAAAGAATTAAATAGTATGAGAGAAATTTTAGGGGGACTTCATTATGCAAGCAGCTGTACAACACGAAAATCAGCAGCCAAATGAGTCTAGGAAAAAACACCCTCCTGGACTGTACTTATTATTCGCGACTGAGGCATGGGAAAGATTTAGTTATTATGGAATGAGAGCCATTCTTGTTCTTTATTTAACTGCTACCGCTGCTCAAGGTGGACTCGGGGTAGATAAAGCAACTGCACTGAGCTTATATGGAACATTCACTAGTGCTGTTTACATTACGCCGATGATTGGCGGATATTTAACAGACCGCTTCCTCGGAAGAAGGCTAGCCATCACAATCGGTGGTGTGATTATGGCACTCGGGAATTTTTCCATCTTCATTCATCAAAGCGTAGCCGCTTTGTATATCGGACTTGCTTTATTAATTATCGGAAACGGATTTTTCAAACCAAATATCTCCACATTGGTCGGAGATCTTTATGCAGAAAATGATCCTCGCCGTGACGGTGCTTTTACCATTTTTTATATGGGTATTAATTTTGGTGCATTTTTTGCCCCATTAGTTGTTGGATTAATGAGTTATAAATACGGATTTTTAACAGCAGCTATCGGAATGGTTGTTGGACAAATTTTATTTAACCTACTGGCTAATCGCTATTTAGGTGATATTGGGAAAGAGCCTACAGGAAAAGTTCATGCAGCAGCATCTCAAACATCAACTGCTCCGCTGACAGCACGAGAAAAGAAAAGAACGGTTGCTATCGTTATTCTAGCTTTCGTTGTTATTGCTTTCTGGACAGCTTTTGAACAGGCTGGAAGTTCTTTAACGCTATATGCTCAAGATCAAATTGATCGTCAAATCGGTAGTTTTACGGTTCCAACAGAGTGGTTCCAATCATTGAATCCACTGTTTATCATGATTTTAGCACCAATTATGTCACTTGTTTGGTACAAGCTAGGAAATTCAAAACGCGGTGATTTTAAAACACCAACAAAAATGGGTATGGGACTTGTAACAGTCGGATTAGGATTCTTAATTTTAATTCCAGCCGTTATGTATACTGGTAATGACCCAGCTTTAAAAGTAAATATCCTGTTCATGATTTTCACTTACTTCCTGCACACGCTGGCTGAGCTTATGATTTCGCCAGTAGGGTTGTCTATGGTAAGTAGACTGGCTCCATTAAAGCTTGCTTCTCTTTTAATGGGCGTATGGATGGCAAGCTCTGCTGTTGCTAATAAGCTAGCGGGTGTTCTTGCATCTTATACACAGTCGTTAGGTTATTTCGACATCTTCAGCTTAATCGGAGCTGTAACAATTGTACTTGGAATTATTGTTTTGTTCCTTTCAAAACCGATTGCTAAATTAATGGATTAAAAAAAGCAGCCTTTTCTGAAGGCTGCTTTTTTTATCATTTACTTATCCATATATGTAGATGAATTTTTTAACACATCTTCTAAATCTTCTTTCAAACGCAAAGCCCTCATAACAATTAAATAAATTATTTCAATAAAATACACTACTATGGATCACAAGATGTACATTCCCTTAACCTCCCTATTTCCAACTCTTAAAACAAAATGAAAGGACCCATGAATGATTAAAATTCATCGGCCCTGCAGTAAAAAGTTTATTGATTTTCAGTTTGCTATCTAGTGTAAATTCCAAAAGTTTATCGGCATGTACTCTGTATTACAAAAGGTATCAGCTCACTCAAAACCCCGTAATTCCAGCAGTCCTATCCCTTTCAACTCGCTTTATGTTCAAGGCGTAATTTATCCGCAACCATGGCGATAAATTCACTATTTGTCGGCTTTGCTTTTGACATGCTGACAGTATATCCGAATAATGAAGAAATAGAATCAATGTTCCCTCGGCTCCATGCTACTTCAATGGCATGACGAATGGCGCGCTCAACGCGGCTTGCTGTTGTATTGTATTTTTTTGCAATGTCAGGATACAGCACTTTTGTAATCGACCCAAGCAGCTCAATATCCTTATATACCATTGAAATGGCTTCTCTCAAATATAAATAGCCTTTAATATGAGCAGGTACACCAATTTCGTGAATGATGCTCGTAATGCTTGCATCTAAATTTGCTGGTTTGCTGTCGCGATGCGAACGCATGGAAGAAGATGAACGTTGCATAAATGAAGATGTTTGTCCGCTAACTTGACGAATATGATTCACTAAGTTTTCCATATCAAACGGCTTTAGAATAAAATAAGCAGCTCCTAAATCAACCGCTTTTTTCGTTACGTCTTCTTGCCCAAATGCTGTTAGCATGATGACATTTGGATAATTTTCTTTTTTCATTTCTTTTAACTGACCTAAAACTGCTAATCCATCTAGATGCGGCATAATAATGTCTAATACAAGAACATCCGGATCTTTATCTTTTAAAATGGATAAACACTCTTGTCCATTGTAAGCTACTCCGATTACTTCCATGTCTTCTTGCTCTGAAATATAATCTTCAAGCAAACCAATTAGTTCCCGATTATCATCAACCAAGCATACTTTAATTTTTTTCAATGCAGCTTCCTCCTCAGTCCTTTATGTTATACGTCGTTTCCTACGTGTCTCTATTCTTTATTCTAAAGGACAAATTCGACAATGCAACATTATTTCCTTTATTTTTTTAGAAAAAAGTCTTTTAAATGGAATTTATTCGATTTTCTCTTATTTTCTTTGTTTTTCGACGTTTTTCTCGTACATTTACGACAATAATTTTTATCAAAAAAAGCGAACTAATGACAACATTAGCTCGCTTTTTTTCGATTATTTTTATAAATATCGATTCCTGCTTCGTTAAGCATCCATTCAATATGGACACCGTAACCGGAGGTAGGATCATTTACAAAAACATGGGTAACCGCTCCAACGACTTTACCGTTTTGAATAATCGGACTCCCGCTCATTCCTTGAACAATTCCACCTGTTTTCTTTAACAATTTAGGATCTGTAATTTTAATAACCATTCCTTTAGTAGCCGGAAACTTTTGAGGTATAGTACTCATAATTTCAATATCAAATTCTTCCACTTGATCATCATCTACTACCGTTAGAATTTTAGCAGGTCCTTCTTTTACTTGATGAGATAGAGCAATTGGCATTGCTTTATCCATTATTCCGTTTTCCATCGTTGAAGACAATTTTCCAAAAATACCGAAAGGACTATTTCGTGTAATATTCCCAATGATTTGTCTATCTTCAGAAAACCTCGCTAGCTTTTCGCCGGGAACGCCGTTCGAACCTTTCTCAATTGATGTAACGGTCGAACGGACAATTTGTCCATCTTCTACTACGATTGGCTTTTTTGTATCCATATCCGAAATAACATGGCCTAAAGCGCCGTATTTTTTAGATTTTGGATCATAAAAAGTCATTGTGCCAATTCCTGCAGCTGAATCACGGATGTATAAACCGATTCTGTACGCATAATCTTGCTTATCTTTTAACGGATACAGCTTCGTGTCAAACTGCTTTTTTTCTCTTAAAATATGCAGATTTAATGGTTCACCCGTTTTCCCTGCCTGCTGAATAAACGGTGTAATATCACTCATTTTTTCAATGGTTTTACCATTAATCTTCGTAATCATATCTCCAACTTGAATACCCGCAATTTCGCCAGGAGATTTTTTACCTTTTGCTGTATCTACCTGATGATAGCCTACAACAAGAACACCTTTTGAATTTAATTTCACACCGATTGATTGTCCACCAGGAATGACTTTAAAATCAGATAATACCTGCACGTCTACACGCTTTACAGGAATACCGGCCAAATGAAGCATCAACTCTTCTTTGCCTACCTGTTTGCCTGCTACGGTCAGCTTCGCCTTGTTACTTGTTACATCGTAAACAGGTGATGAAGCTTCTACGCTAAGCGGTAATGTCGTATTAATTTTTTCTTTTTGCTGTTCAAATAAGACGATTTGTTTTGGAATGTGTATATATTGTTGCACAACTGGAATAAATCCTACAAAAATGAACGAAACAAGGAGAATCGCACCAATTATATGTCTGTATCGATTTTGCATGTTTTCACTCTCCTCGCTTCCTCGCCTAAATGGCTACACATTTAATTTAGCCTTCTTAGAGCGCATTTATAACAGAAGTTCAGAGAAAAATGAAAAGAAGTGCAAGGAAACATTTTCAGTTCCTCCATTTTGTATAAAAAAACACCTTTAACACATACTGTTACGTGTTAAAAGGTGTTTTTTTAAATGGTCTGCTTCATCTTATCCGCTAAATCTAAAAGCTCTTTGGCATGCTCCTTCGTTAAGCTTGTAATTTCAGCTCCTGCAATCATTCGACCAATTTCTTTTACTTTTTCATCAAGAGTTAATGGAAGAACAGATGTCGTTGTACGATCACCTTTTATCTCTTTAGCAATAAAGAGATGAGTATCTGCCATAGCTGCTACCTGCGGCAAATGAGATATGCAAAGAACCTGCGAATCAACGGAAATGGCATGTATTTTTTCACCGATCGATTGAGCTACTCTTCCACTTACGCCTGTATCAACTTCATCAAAGATAATGGACGTCACGCCTTGATGCTTAGAGAAGATGCTCTTTAACGCCAGCATGATCCTTGACAGTTCTCCGCCTGATGCTACTTTCGCAAGAGGCTTTAACGGTTCACCAGGGTTGGTAGAAATATAAAACTCTACGTTGTCAATGCCGTCTTTGGTGAATTTTATTCTTTCGCCATTTACTTCAACGTCATTTTTACCTGCATTTACGACAGAGAATTTAATTTGAAATACGGTTTTAGCCATATAGAGTTCTTGAAGCTCATGATGGATGCTGTCCGTTAACTCCTGAGCAAGTTTTTTTCGAATAGCTGAAACGTTGTTAGCTTCTACTAATAAATCCTGTGCTACGCTGTTTAACTGTTCTTTGATCTTGCTCACGTGCGTATCTCGATTTTCAATACGATCAATTTCATCTTCAATTTGCGCTGCATATTCTAGAATTTCATCTACACTTTGACCGTATTTACGCTTTAAATGATTAATTTCATTTAAACGCGCTTCAATAAAGTCTAAGCGTTTCGGATCAAATTCTAATAAATCCAGCTGCTGACGAATTTTATAAGATGCGTCTTCTAACTGATAGAAGCTCGATGAAATAATCTCCGAAATTTCGGCATAGTTTTTTTCCAGTGACGAAATATCCTCCGTATGATTCATTGCTACGCCTACCCAATCCAGACCTTGATGTTCACCGTGCAGCGCATTGTACGCATCGTTTAGCGACGTATAGATCTTTTCAAAGTTGGAAATCTTCAAACGCTCTTCATTTAGTTCCTCGTCTTCATTGAGCTGCAAATTTGCGGCTTTGATTTCATCTAATTGAAATTGAATAAGATCGAGGCGATGTGCCATCTGCTGCTCATTTTCAGTTAATTGATCCAACTGCTTTTTTAGCGACGTATACCTCGAAAATACCTCTCGATACTCCGTCAAAGCCTCTTCTACTTTTTCTCCTCCATATTGATCAAGAAGAGTTAAGTGACGATCTTGATTCATTAAATCTTGGTGCTCGTGCTGTCCATGTATATCAATTAACGTCTGTCCGACTTCACGTAGGATAGCTAACGTTACGAGCTTCCCATTGATACGGCAAATACTTTTCCCATTTGTAGTGATATCTCGGCGAAGCACAATCATTCCATCTTCCACTTCCAAACCGACTTGTTTGGCTTTTTCGTGACTCGGATGCTGTTCTTCATCAAATAAGAAAAGCCCTTCAATTTCGGCTCTGTCTGTTCCATGGCGGACAAACTCCGAAGAGCCTCTTCCACCTACTAACAATGAAATGGCATCAATAATAATCGACTTTCCCGCTCCTGTTTCGCCTGTTAATACCGTTAAGCCTTTTTCAAATGAAACAGAAAGTTCATCAATAATCGCAAAGTTTTTAATGGATAATTCAGCTAACAACCTGCTTCACTCACCTTTATAACATTTCTAAGAATCGGTCTGATATAATTTGCGTATCTTCAGGAGTACGGCAAATAATCAAACATGTATCGTCTCCACAAATTGTTCCTAATATTTCATCCCAGTCCAAATGATCAATTAATGCGCCAATCGCATTTGCGTTTCCCGGCAATGTTTTCATCACCAGCATATGCCCGGCTGAATCAATTTTTACAAATGCGTCCATAAGAGAGCGCTTTAACTTTTGTAAGGGATTAAAACGCTGATCTGCAGGCAAGCTGTATTTGTATCGTCCGTCCATCAAAGGCACTTTGACTAAGTGCAGTTCTTTAATATCACGAGAGATTGTTGCCTGTGTTACATTAAAACCTTGGTTTTTTAAAATATCTACCAATTCATCCTGTGTTTCAATATCATTATTCGTGATAATGTCACGAATTTTAATATGTCTTTGCCCTTTATTCATGTTGGCACCTCACATTAATATGTAATCTTCTTTTTGTTTTGTTGTTTATAAGTCTTTCACTAATTAAGTATCATAATGTGTTCAACTTGATTATGCACCTTTTGTATAAAGAGTCATAATCAAATCGCCAATGCTAAGTTTTTGCTTAACATTGGCCATTATTACTTTTTCTCTTTTAACGTCTTATGTGCTTCTTCGACCACTTCACGCACAGTAAGCGGAGCTTGATTTTCACCAAGTTCACGCTCGCCTTTCCAGCTCAGATGAAGAAGAAATTCGATATTTCCATCTCCTCCTGTTATCGGTGAATACGACATGTTATATACATCGTATCCTTGACGAAGGGAGAAATCCACCATTCCTTGAAGGACTTCTTCATGCACTTTTGAGTCACGCACGATTCCTTTTTTCCCAACTTGCTCTCTTCCAGCCTCAAACTGTGGCTTAACAAGTGCAACAACATCGCTGTATGGAACAAGAAGTGTTTTTAACACAGGGAGAATGAGTCTTAAGGAAATAAACGATACATCAATAGAAGCGAATTCAGGCAAGCCTCTTGATAAATCAGCTGGTGTCACATAACGGAAATTTGTTCGTTCCATTACTTCTACTCGCTCATCTTGACGAAGCTTCCAAGCTAGCTGATTATAGCCTACGTCTAGCGCATAGGACATCTTCGCTCCATTTTGAAGCGCACAATCGGTAAAGCCTCCAGTAGAAGAACCAATATCAATCATGATTTTATCCGCTACATGGACATTAAATTCTTTAATCGCTTTTTCAAGCTTAAAGCCGCCTCTGCTGACGTAAGGCATCACTGCACCTTTAATTGTCAGCGGCGTATCGCGTTCAATTTTCTCTCCCGGCTTATCCAAACGGACTTCATTCGCATAAACAAGTCCTGCCATCACTGTACGCTTTGCTTTTTCTCTTGTTTCAATCAAACCTCGTTCTACTAATAATACATCTACTCGTTCTTTTTTTGTCACTTAACTTCAAGCCTCTTTTGTGTTGGTGTTACGAGTTTTTTAACTCGATTTATAATCTCTTCTTTGGTTAAGCCAATTTCTTCTAAAAGTTTTGTTACGCTGCCGTGCTCGATAAAGCGATCTGGAATACCCATACGTTCAACGCGAGTATCATAATAGCCGTGCTCTGATGCAAACTCTAACACCGCACTTCCAAAACCGCCTTGAAGTACCGCTTCTTCCACCGTAATCACAGGCTTATTCGTTTGGAAAATCTCGTGAAGCATTTTTTCATCCAGCGGTTTAATAAAACGAGCATTGACCACTTTGACGCTGATTCCTTGCTTCTCAAGTTCTGCTGCTGCATCCATCGCCATTGAAATCGTTGTACCAAACGTTAAAATGGTTGTATCCGAACCTTCTTTTAATACGTCCCATGTACCGATCGGAATGTTTTTCAGTTCTGAATCTAGTTCAACACCTAATCCGTTTCCTCTCGCATAGCGCATCGCAATCGGACCTTCTTCATAAGTCAAAGCAGTGTGAACCATGTGCTGACCTTCATTCTCGTCTTTTGGCATCATAATAACAAGGTTAGGCAAATGACGTAAAAACGCAATGTCAAATACACCTTGGTGCGTTTCACCATCAGCACCTACTAGTCCAGCTCGATCAATCCCAATAAATACATTTAGCTTCTGACGGCAAATATCATGAACCACTTGATCGTATGCACGCTGTAAAAACGTCGAATAAATAGCTAAAAAGGGCTTCATATTTTGAGTTGCAAGACCAGCGGCCATTGTTGTTGCATGCTGCTCTGCAATCCCAACATCAAACATGCGATGCGGAAACTCTTTTTGAAACGCTTCAAGTTTTGAACCTACAGGCATTGCTGGCGTTACTGCTACGATACGCTCATCTTCTCTAGCCATTTTCAATACCGTATCACTTACTAATTTACTCCAAGCAATCGGAACATTTTTGTCTTTAATAAAGTCACCGGACTCAATTTTGTAAGGGCCTGTACCATGCCACGCTCCGCTTTTATCGCTTTCCGCTGGCAAGTACCCTTTCCCTTTTTTCGTAATCACATGAATAAGTACCGGTCCTTTTGTTTTCTTTGCATATTGTAACGTTTCCAATAAATCGTCATAGCTATGGCCGTCAACCGGTCCTAAATACGTAAAGCCAAGATCTTCAAAGAACATGCCTGACACAACCATGTACTTTAGGCCATCTTTTACACGTTCTGCCGTTGCCGCGAGCTTACCGCCTACCGCAGGCACTTTTTTCAGTAGAACTTCAAGCTCATCTTTTACCCAGTTGTATTTGCCCGCCGTGCGCAAACGCCCCAGAATGCTGTGTACAGCCCCAACGTTAGGAGCGATAGACATTTCATTGTCATTTAAAATAACGGTCATATCCGTTTGCTCGTGCCCGATGTGGTTAAGCGCTTCAAGAGCCATACCACCTGTTAAAGCTCCGTCACCAATGATAGGAACAATGTGAGCTTTTGTTTTTTGCAAATCTCTTGCAGCAGCCATTCCCATTGCGGCTGAAAGAGATGTAGAACTATGTCCCGTTTCCCATACATCATGCTCACTTTCATCTCGCTTTGGAAAACCGCATAATCCTTTATATTGACGGATTGTATCAAACTCTCCCGCTCGTCCTGTTAAAATTTTATGGACATACGACTGATGCCCGACGTCCCATAAAAATTTATCTTTTGGACTGTCGAACACTTTATGGAGTGCAAGCGTTAACTCAACAACCCCTAAATTTGGCCCTATATGACCACCAGTTGCAGAAAGCTTTGTAATTAAAAAACGACGAATCTCTTCACTTAGTTCTTCTAATTGTGTTACTGACATTTTCTTTAAAAACTCAGGATTTTTTATCGTTGTAAGATCCAAGGTGGATCACTCACTTTCGTACTTGTTATAAAGTTACCTTAATACATTGTCTATTGTTTTATACGTATAGTCAATTTTTAGTATTTCCTTATTACTTACAATACCTTTGATATTCTATCAGTAAACCAGTGATATTCAAAGGAAAATAGTGAAAAAATAGCCGCTAACACAAATGTGATAACGGCCACCAAGATATTGTATATGTCTTTCAAACCTATGCACTACGCTTTTATACAGTAGTAAAATCATTATAGCATAGCCCCTATTGGGACTCAATCTTATTTTACTGTATCACTCAAAAAACCTGACAGAAATCGTCATTAACTATCACGTTTTGCTATATATAAACAAATTTCTTCTAGTAATCCGTGCTTAATTTGAGCTTGACGTAACGAGAGAAGTGCTTGTTCAACATGATACTGTAACTTTTCTTTGGCCGCTTCCATACCTAATAAAGAAGGATATGTCGTTTTTTCATTTTCTGTATCACTGCCAATTGGCTTTCCTAACTTTTCTTCAGACCCTTCCACATCCAAGATATCATCTTGAATTTGAAACGCTAACCCTACATGCTTACTGAATTCTTCTAATAATTCTTGCTGTAGAGGCGTAGCTTTTGCAAGAATTGCTCCTGCTTTTACACAGAATCCTAGCAGCTTCCCCGTTTTATGAAGATGAATATATTCAAGCTCATCTAGCGTGAGCTGCTTTTTTTCACCTTCCATATCTGCAACCTGTCCGCTGATCATACCTTCTGTTCCGCTTGCTTTTACCAGTTCTGTAATGAGCTGAAGTTTCATATGTGATGTAATTTCAGGATGTACCGCTTCAGAAATGAGCTGAAAGCTATTTGTTAAAAGAGCATCTCCAGCTAATATAGCCGTTGCTTCGCCGTACACCTTGTGATTTGTCGGTTTACCTCTTCTTAAGTCGTCATCATCCATACTAGGTAAATCATCATGAATGAGCGAATATGTATGAATCATTTCCACTGCACAGGCTGTTTCTAATCCCATGCTTTCGTCTTTTCCAAATGCATGTAGCGTTGCAAACAACAGCACTGGGCGAAGTCGCTTTCCTCCTGCCGTAAGCGAGTAAAGCATGGATTCCTTTAAGTTAACCGGAGCATGTAATGCCTTTACCACTTCAGGCAAGCGTGTTTCTACTCGATCTTTTGTAAAAGAAATATACTCTTTTAAATTCATTTCATTCACCATCACTCTTCCTCCTGTACCGAGAATGGCTCAAGCGTTCCGTCTTCACGTAAAATAGTTTCCATTTGCTTTTCAATATGCTGAAGACGATCGTGACAGAATTTTGAAAGAGTCATTCCTTCTTGGAATTGTTGAATTGCTTCTTCTAAAGGCACGTCGCCTTCTTCTAGCTTGTTTACGATGGTTTCTAACTGCTCCATCGCCTCTTCAAACGTATACTCTTTATTTGTCGCCATTTTTCATCGCTCCTCTATTTTCGAAACTTCACACTGCAACTGTCCATCGGTCAAACGAACGTTTACCACATCACCTTTGGATACTTGTTTGGTTGATTTAATTAACTCTTTTTCTTTATCGTATACTAAGCTGTAGCCTCTTTCCATTGTTTTTAATGGACTAAGCGTATGTAATTTTGACGTTGCCGTGGCAAATAAAAGCTGTTTTTGCTTTAGCAGCTGCTGCATCTCTTTTGTCAGCATTTTCGTCAGCTGCTGTTGACGGTCTGCCGCTTTCGTTAACTGATGCTCGGGGTGATTGCGCAACAAAGCGGCTGTTAGCTGCTCGTAGTTCGTCCGTTTATGCTCAATGTACCTTCTACCTTCACGATAAAAACGCTCCATCAGCTGATCTAACTGCTGCTCTTTTTGCTCGACCAACTTTTGAGGGTAACGAAAAGCATATGATTTCTGAGATCGTTCAAGCCTGCGGCTACTAGACTGAAGCATCTCTTTCATCGAACGAAGAAGACGGATATTTCGCTGAGTCAATCTTTCTGTAATTTCACTGATATGAGGTACTGCCAGCTCCGCAGCACCCGTTGGAGTAGGGGCTCGCAAATCTGCTACAAAGTCTGCAATTGTAAAATCGGTTTCATGTCCAACCGCTGAAATAACGGGAATAGTAGAAGTGAAAATTGCACGAGCTACGCTTTCTTCGTTAAACGCCCAAAGCTCTTCAATTGACCCGCCGCCGCGGCCGACAATTAATACGTCTGCTTCTTTACGACGGTTTGCTTCTTCAATTGCCTTGATGATAGACGGTGCCGCATTCACTCCTTGAACAAGAGCGGGCATAACAATAATGTTCGCGTTATATCTGCGCTTTAATGTCGTAATAATATCACGTACGGCGGCTCCAGTAGGAGATGTAATCACACCTATTGTTGTTGGATACTTCGGAAGTTTTCGTTTTCTAGCATGATCAAACAAGCCTTCTTTTTCCAGCTTTTTTTTCAGCTGTTCGTAGGCCAAGTATAAGTTTCCAACGCCGTCAGGCTGCATTTCTTTTACGTACATTTGATAATTTCCGCTTGGTTCATAAACCGAAATTTCAGCTCGAATCAGTACATTCATTCCTTCTTCAGGCTGAAAATTAAGCTGACGGTTATGCCCAGCAAACATAACGGCTGCGATACGAGCATTTTGATCTTTTAAGGTGAAATACATATGTCCTCGACTATGACGTTTAAAGTTAGAAATTTCTCCTTTAATCCATACATCTTGCATGTGAGGGTCTACGTCAAACTTGCGCTTGATGTATCGTGTAAGAGCCGTAACGGTTAGATAACGCACTTCACTCATCATTTTGCCTCCTTTGCAGTCACCCTCTCCCCTTTATATAAAGGAGAGAAGCATTTTAGTCACTTGATTTGGCAAGATGAACGTTTATTTAGATAAAGTTGTTAACACTTTAGACAATACGCCGTTGATAAACTTGCTTGATTGATCATCGCCAAATGTTTTTGCTAATTCAATCGCTTCATTTAACGTAACGCTCGTAGGAATTTCTTCTTCATACTTCATTTCGTATACGGCAATACGCAGGATTACGCGGTCTACAGTAGCTACGCGGTCTAACGTCCATTTTTCTAAATGATTGCGTAAAAGTTCATCAATTTCTTGCTGATGCTCAACTACACCTAGCACAAGACTTTCTAAAAATTGATCAGACTTTTCGTTTTGTACAACATTTCCGATTGCCTCCATTGGCTCGGTTTGCCCTAAATCATGCTGAAATAGTGCTTGTAATGCTTTTTGGCGTGCTGTATGTCTTTTCATTATTTTTGCTCCTTTATTTATCTTCTTCAACTAGTATACCTAGATAATAGCATAGTTTATGAAACGATACTTGATTGTTCTTATACGAAGTTTGTAGAACACGAAAAAGACCGTCTTTATGACGAGACAGTCTTTTTCACTTTACCATAGCTTGTGTTGAAAAGGAACAAGTAATCATACGTTATTCCATTTTAGCAACAGCCGTTAGGTAAACGTTTGTTTTATTCAACTTCTTCAATATCAGTTTTTTGCGTATCAAACTGAATCCCTACGATATGAATGTTTACTTCATCGAGATCAATAGCTGTCATATTTTTAAGGGCTTGACGAATGTTATCTTGTACTTGCTGCGCTACGTTTGGAATAGACACACCAAACTTCATCATACAAAACACGTCTACTTTTATCCCGTTTTCTGTTAAGTCCACTTTTACACCTTTACCGTGGTTTTTCTTTCCTAGTTTCTCCACAACGCCAGCTGCAAAATTTCCTCTCATTGCAGAAACGCCTTCTACTTCAGAAGCAGCAATACCCGCAATGACTTCAATAACCTCAGGAGCAATTTCTACTTTGCCAAGAGAATTTGGGTGTTCTTCCATTTCTAATACATGATTTTCATTCATGTACAGCACCTCCTATAGTTTATATTATACTAAGAATTCATTACGTCATATAGCTCAAGAAACTTCGTGTTGAATTCACCGCTAACAAATTTTTCATGATTTAATAGCTTTTGGTGAAAAGGAATAGTGGTCGCAACGCCATCGATAACAAATTCATCTAACGCGCGCTTCATTCGTTCAATAGCTTCCTCACGAGTTGGCGCATGAACAATCAATTTAGCCACCATTGAATCATAGTAAGGTGGGATTGCATAGCCCGGGTATGCAGCAGAGTCTACGCGCACTCCGTAGCCACCTGGCGGCAAGTACATTTGAATCGTACCTGGTGATGGCATAAAGTTTTTCTCTGGGTTTTCTGCGTTGATTCGGCACTCAATTGCCCATCCGTTAAACGTCACTTCTTCTTGCGTAAACGGTAAAGTTTCACCATTTGCCACGTTGATTTGTTCTTTAATTAAGTCAACTCCTGTCACCATCTCTGTAACAGGATGTTCTACTTGGATACGCGTATTCATTTCCATGAAGTAAAATTTGTTTTCACGATAATCATAAATGAATTCCACGGTTCCGGCTCCTGTGTAATTAACGGCTTGAGCGGCTTTAACAGCAGCGTCGCCCATTAATTCACGCGTTTTTTCGTCCAACGCTGGAGAAGGCGTTTCTTCAATTAATTTTTGAAGACGGCGTTGAATCGAGCAATCACGCTCTCCTAAATGTACAGTATTTCCATGAGAATCAGCCAACACTTGGATCTCAACGTGACGGAAATCCTCAATGAACTTTTCAATGTACACACCAGGGTTACCGAAAGCTGTAGCAGCTTCTTGCTGCGTAATTGTAATACCTTTAATAAGCTCTTGTTCATTTTTCGCAACGCGGATTCCTTTTCCTCCGCCTCCTGCCGTTGCTTTAATAATAACAGGATAGCCAATATCATTAGCGATTGACATACCGTCTTCCACTGACTCTACAATTCCAGTGGAACCAGGAACAATTGGAACACCCGCTTCACGCATCGTTTCTCTTGCTACGTCTTTTGTTCCCATTTTGTTAATGGCCTCCGGACTTGGTCCTACAAATGTAACGTTACACTCTCTGCATAGCTCTGCAAAATCA
This sequence comes from Priestia sp. SB1, assembly GCF_038898415.1. Classification (NCBI taxonomy): domain Bacteria; kingdom Bacillati; phylum Bacillota; class Bacilli; order Caryophanales; family Bacillaceae; genus Priestia; species Priestia sp. SB1. The sequence goes on from NZ_JBBJSS010000001.1 coordinate 590,814, forward strand.
GCGTTTTCAGCTAAAAAGCCGTATCCAGGGTGAATGGCGTCACAGCCCGTTAGCATCGCAACGCTCATAATATTTGTAAAGTTTAAATAGCTGTCTTTAGATGACGTTGGTCCAATACAATACGCTTCGTCTGCTAATTGTACATGCAAAGAGTCGCGATCAGCTTGAGAATGAACAGCTACTGATTCTACACCTAACTCTTTACACGCTCGAATAATTCGAACCGCAATTTCTCCTCGATTCGCAATTAATAGCTTTTTAATCATATTTACCGCTCCTTATTCAGGCTTTACTAAGAAAAGAGGTTGACCGTATTCTACAAGTTGTCCATTTTCAACTAATACGTCAACGATTTCACCTTTAACTTCTGCTTCGATTTCATTAAATAATTTCATTGCTTCTACGATACATACAACCGAATCTTTTTGTACTTTATCTCCAGGCGTTACGTATACATCTGATTCTGGCGATGATGACGCATAGAATGTCCCTACCATCGGAGATGTAATTTTATGTAAGCTTTCATCAACCGCTGGGGCCGCTTGTTCTTCTTTTGGCTGAGCAGACTGTGCTGCTGGGGCTGGCGCTGGAGCCGCTGCTGCCTGCGGTGCAGGTGCTACTGCTTGTTCAGGTGCCGAAACCACTACTTGCTGCGCTTGTTTGGAAACAATTGCGTCTTTTTTCTTCATCTTGATTTTGGAGCCTTCGTGCTCATAGGTGAACTCCTCGATTGATGATTGATCAACTAGTTTAATGATCTCACGGATCTCTTGAATTTTTAACATATTGAACACTCCTACCTCATGAAAATAGAATTCTCTACAATGTTAATAATACGATAAATGGCTACAGCCATTCAATTCGTTTGGCAAACATTAAAAAGAAGTTCCACTTACTCTATAATAACTTTTTAGCGTTATTGTTTTATAAATGGAAACATAGCTTTACAGATGACAATACTTATGAAAACATTTGTCACCTAGTACTAATATAAGATTATGAAACCTATTATAACCGAAGTAAAAAAAGAAAGCCATGTTAAAATTTTTCCCGTCTCGCTTAGATTTTAGTCATTTCATAAAAAAAGAAGTGTAAACAACCCAAATTTGCGGCTGTTTTACACTTCTTTTATTCCCTTTATTTAGTTGGCTGAAACTCTACCGCTACTTCTTTTGGACCCATTTCTTTTTTGACTAGCTGAATGATTTGATTGGCTTTTGTTTTTGAGTGTTTTTCTGTCTTAACGGTAATTTGCACTTGTTTTCCATCTGCTCTTACTAGCGCGTCGCTGTATCCTTTTGCTTTAATTAATGTTTCGAGTGTTGCTTCTTTTTCCCCGAGCTTTGATAATTCATCGATTTTATCCATCGCTTTGCTTACTTCTGCAGGCGTTACATTTTTTGATGCCGCTACTTCCTGATACTCTTCTTTCAGCTGACTTCTTTCATCATTTAATTCCAAGCGGAGCGCCGTAAATAGCTCGTCGCTATCTGTGCTTGATACAACCGCTGATTCTTTTGCATTTTTAGCCGTTTCCTTTTTTACATCTTCTGCTGAGCCTTCAGTTTTTGAACCTTCTTTTGTTCCTGATTTCTCATCTGCCTGTTGTTTTGTATCTTCTGCAGGAGCCTTGTCATCAGCCTGTTTTTCGCTTTGTTTTTCATTGTCTACTAGCGCAACATTACTCTGAGGATTTTCTGGCGTTGTCATATAGTACACCGATAACACAACAACTAAACTTAACATTGTTAATAACCAAACCGTTTGCTTTTTTAATAACATATTCATTTCCCCCTCATCCTTTTTTCGCTAATACTGCTACTCTATGACTTGGTATATCGAGCGCTCTTGTCACGGCTTCAATAATAGATTTCTTTACCTCGATATTATCAGCTCCTTTAGCGACAACTAACACACCTCTGACTTTTGGCTTTTCGGTTTTGACTACAACAGGCTTTTCTTGTTCTCCACTTCTTACAATGACCAGCTGTTCATCTGTTGAGGAATCTTCAACTTTACGAGTCCCTCCTTCACGGTCCGTCTCGTTGGTCGTTTGCGATTTTGTCACGCTGTTTTTTTCATATATTTTGGATTCTGTTGCATCTAGGTTCACAATTACTTTTACCTTACTTACGCCTCTAACTTGATCTAAAATATCTTTCAATTCTTCCTCATACCGCTCTTCATAACCTGTCATCGTTGTTGTCTTTTTGGAGCTAAAAGCGGGAATATCTTGTGATACGGGTGGTGCGCTGGTTTCTTTGCTTGCACTCTTTAATAATCCGCCTGAATTCATAGATGTTGTGAGTGAGTTGCTAAATACCATAAAGATAACGCCTGCAGCTAGTAAAATACCTATATACATTAACTTTGAAGGTTTCTTCGTAGTTGATGACTGTTTAAGTGAAAAGAACCGCTGAAAAAATGATGGGTCACCTTTTTCTGGCTTTTGACTCATTTCGTGTCTCCCTCCTCCATATTCACAACAACTTGGCCTTGTTTTACATCCCATTTTGCTGCTAAATAGTTGGATAATTTCTTGGATTCTGTTGGTTTGTTTGTTTCGATCGGTGTGGAGGTATCAATAGAAATAACTTTCACAGCTGAAACAACCTCGGAATCACCCGATGCTTTTTTACTTACGGCAACTGAAATGGATTTAATATTATCAGCGGTAGGTTCGTCGTTCGGCTTTTTTGTTTCAATGTGAATTCGATCAATTGCTACACCATACTGATCCATCAACTCCTCTTTTACATCTGCCTCCATTTGGACAGCCATTTGTTCTAAAATATATGCACGTTGTGAAGCTTGTATTTCTTTTTTCTGATTTTCTATTGAATTTTCTACCTGTTGATCGGATCGAATAGATGATAAGCTAAGTGATTTCAGCATTTGATTAACATCCACTTTAAAAATTTGAAAAACGGGTGTAATAATAATCAGCATCAAAAGAAGTCCAACCACCAGCTTCGTATACTTTTGAAAACTAGAATTGGGCAACAGTAAATTAATAATGGTAGCTAATAAGATAAAAAGAACGATATTCGTAATCCACGTCGTTAAGGCCTGCAATTTCTTCACCTCACCATCATTGTGACGTTGCTCGCTGTAATGATGACCGTTAAACATAAGAAAAACATAAGCGAGACAACAGCAAGCGCCGCAAAAATATAGATGACGCTTTTGCTGATAATGCTCAAGCAGGAAATAACCGGTCCTCCTCCAATGGGTTGAAGAAGAGCTGCTGCTAGCTTATAGATAAAAGCGAGCGTTAACACTTTAATAGCCGGAAATGCGACGATTAACAGTAAGACTGCTACTCCAGCAATCCCTACTGAATTCTTTAATAGAAGCGAGGCACTGATGACTGTATCAGCCGCATCTGTGAACACACGTCCTACAACAGGTATAAAGTTCCCTGTGACGAACTTTGCCGTTCGAATCGTAATACCGTCAGCAACAGCTGATGTGGCACCTTGGACGGATAGCACACCTAAAAAAACAGTTAGGAATATTCCAAGCACGCCAATGCTTATATTTCTCAACAGCTGAGCAAGCTGTGTAACCTTATGCTCATCTGAAATCGTACTCACAATGCTAAGCAGTGCTGAAAGAAAAAGCAGCGGCATCACTACGTATTGAATAAGCAAACCGCTGGTGTTCATTAAAAACAAAATCATCGGATGAAAAAAGGCTGCCGATACAACTCCTCCTGATGATGCCATTAAGGCAAGCAGCAGCGGCACCAGAGCTAAAATGAATTTGGTCATGGTCTCGATCGCTCCTGTTGCATAAGAAATAGCAATTTGAAAACTATTAAGAGCAATGATGATCAAAACCATATATACAAGCGCATACGCTACTTTACTTACGGTTTGCTGATTAAACGCACTTTGGAGCGTTTGCAAAAACACGCTAAAAACCGTTAGCATAATGAGTGTACCGAGGAGCTTTCCATTCGCTAATACTTCGTGAAATAAAAACTTTACAAGACCTCCTAGCCATTCTTTAAGAGAGAACTCTTTTTCTCCTTTTAAAAAATCGACTAAACTTCCCTTCTGACTCTCGGGTAAAAAGCCACCGTATTGGGTAATAATATCGTCCCAAAACTGTTTGACTTCATCGATACCGAGCTTATCAATTTGTTCATTGACAAGTTCTTGCTGCTTCGGGGGTTCGGAAGCTTGTACATTTTCTGGAAAGAAAAAAAAGAGGAACAAAAGAAGAGCGAGTATATTCACTTTAAACGTCCACCGCTTCATTTCGTCACCTCATATTAAGTAAAATTAATTGGGCAGCATTGAAATAATCGTTTCAATAATGACCGTCAAAATAGGAATTGCCATGGAGAGAATCAGCACTTTTCCACCTAATTCAATTTTAGAAGCAATGGCACCTTGTCCTGCATCTTTCGTAATTTGAGCACCAAATTCGGCGATATAGGCAATACCAATGATTTTCAAAATGGTTTCCACATAAATCATGTTAACGTGGGCATTGATCGACAGCCGCTCGACCATCTTAATAATCTCGTAGATTTGATCAATTAAAAAAAGAAAGATCACGGATCCCACGAATACGACAAGTAAAAAAGCAATAGGTGATTTATGTTCTTTTAAAATGAGTGCCAAAAATGTCGCTACTAATCCTAAGCCCACAATTTGAAGCATTTCAATGGCAAATCACCCCTCTACCCTTGAAATAAAAAAACCGATTTGATTTTTTGAAATAAGTCCTCCACAATCGAAGCAACCATAAATAAAATATAAATAAAACCGATGAGGGTAACCCAATTCGCGTAATCTTTTTTTCCCATCTGTTCGAGTACGGTGACTAAAAAAGCTACGACGATACCAATCCCAGCAATCTGAAAAATGGTGTTCATATCAATTCCCACATTCAATCCTCCTCCATCGCTACATCAATAGGATGACCAGTAGCAATCCAGATAGAAAGCCTAAACTTTTAACCATTTTTTCATAGCGATTCTGCTTATCAACTGCATCTTGTTCTTCGCGTTCGAGATGGTTCAGCGTCAGCAAAATATGCTTTTGCTGCGAATAACGATCATGCTGACCAAGCGTTTCACCAAATTGTTTTAAGATTTCCAGTTCTCCTGTTTTAAGTGCGGTTTGTTTCCAAAATTGGTCCAACGTCTTTTCCCAAGCTCCCTTGACACTTTCAGTACCTTCTTTTAATTTCATGGAAAACTCACTAAATAAAGAAGCTAAAGGGTTAGGAAGCTGTAGAGATAACAAATGAGCAACTTCTTGAAGAGGCCGGTTGCTGTACATAATTTCCGCTTCTAACGACCGAAGAGCCGTTTTTAATTGCCTGAGCTGCCTAGGTCTTTCGCTAAGCTGCTTTGCAAACTCAAATCCTGTGTAAGTGGAAGCAAATAAGATAAAGATGGCACCAAACAGTTTCATACACCATCACCCTTTACTATTTTCAATAAGCGACTTTTCAGCGGTCAATTTCATGGAGTTATAATGCTCATCATAGATAGCCTGAAGTGTTCCAGGACCTCGGCTGTTCGATAGCACAACATACTTTTTAAATACGTGAAGTTTCATTAAAGCTTGCAAAGTGGGACGCTTCATTAAATCGTCAATGTCATACCCATGAACAGTCATAATGACACGAACACCAGCATTAACGGCTTCAAGTACGGCCTTACAATCTTCTTCACTTCCAACTTCATCCACGATCAGTACATCGGGACTCATGGAGCGAATCATCATCATCATGCCTTCAGCTTTCGGACAGCTATCTAATAAATCCATTCTAGATCCGAATGTATGCTGAGGAACCCCTTTAACAGCCCCAGCAATTTCTGATCGTTCATCTACAATCCCTACTTTAAACGGAGGAATCTTAGAGCGCTCTATGCCAGTGCTTATTACTCTGGCTAAATCACGAATCATGGTTGTTTTTCCTGTTTGAGGAGGTCCTATAATGACCGTACTTTGCCAATAGCGATTGTATAAAAAAGGAATAAGCTGATTCGAAATGCCAATCTTTTGTTTAGCAATCCGGATATTAAAGGATGATACATCACGAATCACACGAACCTGTCCATTTTCCGTTACAACTTTTCCCGCTAGTCCAACCCGGTGTCCGCCTTCAATGGTGACATATCCTTTTTTTAATTCTTCTTCAATCATATAAATCGAAAACTGGCTTAGTTTATTTAAGATAAATAAAGCATCTTCTGCACTTGGAAGATACGATTCGAAATAAGGCTGATTGTTGATTGTAAATTCGACAGGTCTTCCTATGCGCACTCGAATTTCTTCTAGCACATGAGAATGGTTTGTGACATAAAATTCAACAGTCTTTTTTAAATTAGGCGGAAAAATTGCAAGTATTTCGTTTAACATATTCATCCCCTCATATTTGAACTCACTTCAATGTATTATGAGCTTGACCATTTTATGCCTACCTTTTATTTAAAAACACCGATTAAAATGAAGAGCACTCCTATTACAATCATGATTAATTTTCCAAAAGATAATTGATCTGCTACGGACACTAAACCAATGGTGAAAGAACTCACCATTACAATCGGACCAACAAGCGCTAGCATTCCATTAATCATTAACGCTTTTTTCACATCATTGTTTGTGACAATTAAAATAGCGGCAATAAACTCAATAAATGAAGAAATAAATCGAAGGCACGCCATCGTTAATACCGTACCGTTTAAATGATCCAACCACTGCTTCATAAGCCCCTCCTATATCTCTGCGTTGTTTAGTACAACCTATGCAAAATAAGGAAGGGTTAGCACAAAAAAACACACAAAAAAGGCAGAGAATCATTCTCTGCCTTTTTCGTGTGTTTACAGCTTGCTTACACGACCGAATTACGCGCGTGATACGTAGCTGCTGTCTGTTGTGTTAATAATTAATACGTCGCCTTCATTTACGAAGAAAGGAACGTTTACTGTTAAACCAGTTTCAACAGTTGCTGGTTTTGTACCGCCAGAAGCTGTGTCACCTTTAATACCAGGTTCAGTTTCTGTTACTTTAAGCTCAACTGTGTTTGGAAGTTCAACACCTAATGTCTCACCTTGATACATCATAATTGCGACTTCCATATTTTCTTTTAAGAATTTTAGCTCATATTCAATTGCACTCGCCGGAAGCTCTAATTGCTCATAAGACTGGTTGTCCATGAATACGTGCTGATCGCCGCTTGCATATAGATATTGCATTTTACGATTATCAATTTGAGCTTTTCCTACCTTTTCACCTGCACGGAACGTTTTTTCTTGCACAGCTCCTGTACGAAGGTTACGTAGTTTTGAGCGAACGAATGCAGCGCCTTTACCAGGCTTTACGTGTTGGAAATCCATTACACGCCAAATACCCCCGTCTACTTCTACTGTCAAACCTGTACGAAAATCATTTACTGAAATCATGAAGAAATCCTCCTACATTTTATAAAATAATGAACTCTTTTGATGAGTGCGATAATGCCTCATTACCTTCTGCTGTGACGACCGTATCATCTTCAATACGAACGCCCCCTAAGTCTGGTATGTAAATACCTGGTTCAACGGTTACAATCATACCTGGCTGCAGTACATCTGTAGATTTCACAGAAAGCGATGGGCCTTCATGTACTTCTAACCCTACGCCGTGACCGGTCGAATGTCCAAAATACTGGCCGTATCCGTGTTCTGTAATATAATCACGCGTTAGCGCATCTGCTTCTTTACCCGTCATACCTGCTTTGATACCGTTCATTCCGTTAAGCTCTGCTTGCAGTACGACATTATAAATTTCTTTTAGCTTATCACTTACTTCACCGACGGCAAATGTTCGTGTGATATCTGAACAGTAACCATTATAGTATGCGCCAAAATCAAGCGTTACAAGTTCGCCTTTTTCAATTACTTTGTCAGAAGCAACACCATGCGGTAAAGCCCCGCGATGCCCTGAAGCAACAATTGTATCAAAAGATGAAGATGTTGCGCCTTGTTTTCTCATAAAGAACTCCAGTTCATTCGATACTTGAAGCTCTGTTAAACCAGGACGAACAAAGGTTAAAATATGTTCATATGCTGCATCTGCTATTTTTGCAGCTTCCTTTAATATCTTAATCTCTGAGTCACTCTTTATCAAGCGTAAGTTTTCGATTGCGTGCGAGATTGGAACAAGTTCCGCTCCGATATGCTTATCAAATAATTGATGCTGTCCATATGTAACATAATTCTGTTCAAAACCAAGCTTTTTAATTCCAAATTGTTTCACTACATTCGCTACTTCTTCTACAATAGGACCCTTGTGCTGAACGATATCAAAACCTTCTGTTTGACTAGTTGCTTGTTCAACATAACGAAAATCTGTTACAAATGCCGCTTTGTCTTCAGAAATGATAACGACACCAGCAGATCCTGTAAAATTGGTCATATAGCGTCTGTTATATTCACTTGTAACGACAACACCGTCTACATTCAACTTTGAAAACTGTTCGCGTAGTTTTTCGATTTTCATTTTATTTCCCCCTTAATTGTAAAAGTGCCTGCAGAGCAAGCTCGTATCCGTATAAACCTAACCCGACAATTTGACCATGCGTAACAGGTGCCGTCACCGAATGGTGGCGAAACTCTTCACGCTTATGTACGTTCGAAATATGCACTTCAATAACAGGAACAGATATACTGGCAATCGCATCTCGAATGGCATAACTGTAGTGAGTAAAAGCACCAGGATTGATCATAATCCCATCAAACTTCTCATCCGCTTCGTGAATCCAGTCGATAATTACACCTTCGTGATTAGACTGTACGCACTCAACTTCTACCCCATGGTCTCTGCCTGCTCGCTGAAGCTTCTCTTCAAGATTTTGAAGATTATCTGTCCCATATACCGCTGGTTCGCGTACGCCTAAACGGTTTAAATTAGGACCGTTTATTACTAAAATCTTATTCATCTTATTTCAACACTCTCCCCTACTACGAACCCTTTATGCAGCTCACTTGTGTGAATCTACACTTTATTTTTCTTTTTAAATCATTATATAGAATATATTAGCATACGTTGGAACATTCACACTACTTATTCGCCGTTTGAAAATCTGTAGATTCGTCTTTTGTTTGAAGCTCTGCCGCTTCAAAAGAAATGGAATATCCGATGAATACACCATATAAAATATAAATACAGAGGGATGAAATAATTGTGTTAGCTGGAAGCTCTCCAATTGTTTTCAAGTTAGGAAAGAGCGGATTCAAAACAACGAATACGATTGCCCACCATAATAAGCCGTAAGCAAAACCTATCCAAATTGTTTTAAACTTCTTTAATAGGACGTAGTATAACAACCCGACAACAATAGATAATACCCCTATGAGAAAAATACTGACGATAACACCTATTCCTTTATCCTTCCAATCACCTAATGCCCATGGATCTAAAAGCATATTTGGATTGATAACACTAAAGCTAAACAGATAATTTAAATAGCCAATAAAGCTCCAGAAAACCCCTCCAAAAAAGGAAATAAAGATGGCTTTAAATAAAAAAGATATTTCCTGTTTATGCGTAGGTTGGTTATCCTGTTTTTTTTCATGCTGTTCTTTAGGTTCTGACATATTAATCACCTCTTGATGTAGTATGGACTTTTTTCTCATTTCCTACCGACTCATTTCTAAGTTTTTACGTTTATTACTCTTCCTATACGCAAGAAGGGCGCCTGATATCGCAGAGACATTTTAAAACTACTTCGCACAGAGTTTCATAAACAAATTTTATAAATGAAAGGAAAAAAATTCATATGAAGGGTGTGGAGATGAAAAATATTGGCTAAACTAGATAACATGCATCCGCCTAGAGGTTTATTTGATTTTGCTGTAGAATATAAAATACTAAGAAGTCTAGTCTAGTTAAGTTAGGTTGGTGCCTGAAATGTCTAAATTACAAAAACCTGCGTATGGTGGTCAAGCCGTTATAGAAGGTGTCATGTTCGGTGGCAAACGTATGATGGTGACGGCTATTCGCCGCAAAGATCAATCTATTGATTATTTTCATTCAAAAAGAAAATCAAATTCCGTACTCACTGCTTTAAAAAAAATTCCTTTTTTACGAGGAATTGCTGCTATTGTTGAAGCCAGTGCAAACGGTACGCAGCACTTGAACTTTTCCTCTGAACGCTATGACGTGAATCCAGAAGATGATGCTCAAGTAGCAGCAGAACAACAAAAAGAGAAAAAAGAATCAAAACTATCTTTAATATTTGGCGTTGCAACTATTGGTGTAATATCCTTTCTTTTCGGGAAAGTACTATTTACATTGATTCCTGTGTTTTTAGCACAATTGACACGTCCTGTTTTCACTTCAAGTGTAGCTCAAGTTTTTATTGAAGGAGTATTTAAACTATTATTGCTCCTTGGCTATATTTATGTGATTTCACAAACGCCACTTATTAAACGGGTGTTTCAATATCATGGAGCAGAACACAAGGTCATTAATGCATATGAAAACAATGCTGAACTTACGGTAGAAGCCGTTCAAGCACAATCTCGACTTCATTATCGCTGCGGAAGTAGCTTTATCCTCTTTACCGTAGTTGTAGGAATGTTTGTCTACCTGCTAGTTCCAACGGATCCTCTTTGGTTACGAATTGTGGATCGCCTTGCATTAATTCCAGTTGTCCTTGGTTTATCATTTGAAGTGTTACAGTTAACCAATAAAGTTCGTCATGTCCCTCTTCTTCGCTTTTTAGGTTATCCCGGTTTATGGCTTCAGCTTTTAACAACCAAAGAACCAAAAGATGATCAAGTTGAAGTTGCGATTGCTTCATTTAAAGAACTTTTACGCGTTGAAAATGAACTTTCTTCTACCACTGACGAACAAGTTGTCTAATCCACACCGTTTTGCTTTCTTTTTTTACTATTTTAGGAGGTGAACAAAATGAGACGTCCATTCGTGAAACCACTTGTATATGGTCTAATCGGGTTAGGAGTCATTGGCTTTGCATTTACGTTGATTACAGATCCAGCTGTTTTATTACGTCAAGCAGGTTATATTTTTCTGTTTATCATTTTGTTTTACTTAGTTTATCGGTTTATTCTCCGCCCTTCTCAGACAAAAGGTCAAGATAGAGGCTATGTGCGCGCAGTAAAGCAATCGAAACTGCGTCAAAAAGAAAAAGAGCGAGGAAGCAACAAAGTTGATATGCATACGTACCGAAGCTCAAATAAGCGCCCGGTATCCAAATCAACGAAACCGCTAAAGAAAAAGAAAAACAACTCACACTTGACCGTCATCGAAGGTAAAAAAGGAAAAAAGAAAAATAGAGCATTCTTTTAAAAAAACAAGGAGAAAAGCCTCCTTGTTTTTTTAATAGCACCATTTTTTCAAAAATGCCCTTGTACGCTTTTTGCCAAACGCAATCAGCTCTTCCTTCCGTTCTTCTGTGAGGGTAAATTCTGTCGCAAAAACTTGATTAACAGGTAAAAAGATAATATTTTTTTCGTGACGTTTTGAAATATGTCTTGCATCGTGCGCATCTTTCATCGTCTCAAAAAGCGCACTGAATAAACCAACGGCATTTTTAATTTTATTCCGTTCTCTCTCTTCATCCTTCGGACTCAGCTTCACACCAATTACCGGTCGTTTCTTCAAACTTTTATCATCATCAAATAAAAAAATTGGAAAGTTGCTTAACACTCCCCCGTCGACTATTAAACTGCTTGGAGTAGATTTTAATTTAACCGGCTCAAAAAAATATGGAATGCTGCAGCTCATCCGAACGGCTCTTGCTACAGAAAAACGATTCGGATCAATGTGATATTTAGGCAAATCATCTGGAAGAACAAGCATCGTACTGTTGGTCAAATCTGACGCAATAATACGCAGCGACTGATCAGGCAAATCAGCAAATGTACGAATTCCTCTGCTCCGCAACTTCTCAGCAATCCACTTTTCAAGCCTTTCTCCTTTATATAATCCCATTTTCCAATATAAAAACAGCCATTTTGTCAAGCTCGATGGTAAAAAGGACATTCTTTGATCTAGGAAAGAAGATAACTCAATTTCATTCATCATTTCAACGATTTCTTCACTTGTATAACCAGCTGCTACAAATGCACAAATAATGGAACCCGCACTCGTTCCCGCTAACCGCCGAAAAATAAAGCCTTTTTCTTCTAGAGCTTGTAACGCACCAATCAGTGCAAGCCCTTTAATACCGCCACCTGAAAATACTCCGTCGACGTACACAGCCTCTCCTCCAAACTACCTACTCTACATTTGTAGTCGACTCAGCAACAAGTTATGATAAAAAGAAAAAAAGCAGTGACGCTATTGGCCGCTGCTTTTCCCTTATAATTTTTGCTCTTCTTCATTTCGTTTCTGTACATTGCGAAGATCTTGAATACGGTTATGATTTTCTTCAAAGTATTGAACCAAGTCCCCAATTCGATCAATGGAATTCCAGCTTAAATGATGTTCAATTCCTTCTACGTCATCATAAATATTCTTCTCATCCACGCCAATGATTCGCAATAGCTGCTCTAAGAGCTCGTGGCGATAAACAAGACGTTTTCCAATCTTCTGTCCCTTAGCTGTTAAAACAAGGCCTCGATATTTTTCGTAAATTAAGTACTCATCTTTGTCTAGTTTTTGAACCATCTTTGTTACAGATGAGGGGTGAACCGCCAATGCATCAGCAATATCAGACACTCGAGCGTATCCTTTATCTTCAATTAGCATATATATTTGTTCAATATAATCTTCCATACTCGGTGTAGGCATGAAATCTCCCCCAATTAATATTATGTATTGCTAATAATAAGTCATAAATGTCTGTTTCTTATAGTGATATCGTGTTCATGTTTGATAATCTATGTGAAAAAAAACGTGTAAATAAAGCGATGTCATAAGATAAAACTGGATAAAAGACATTCAATTAAAATCATACTACAATGCTTATTCAAATACAAGAACCGTTCTCTCCCGCTTCTTATTTATGCCCCATTTTCATACATAATAAAAGCCGACTCACTTGAGTCAGCTTTTACTAGTCAATCATGATTAAAAATTAAAGGCCGCATTTCAGCTGTGCACCACAGTTTGTACATGTGTTGCATCCGCCCATTTCCTCTACCGTTCCTTGACGGCAAACCGGACACGTATTACCTACTTCAGAACCGATTGTTACATCAGTTGAACGAATTTCATTAATTGTATCAACTAACACAACGTGTGGTTTTGTTTCTTCTTTTGGCGCTTCAATTTCTTCATCAAACGTATTTTCTTCTGCTTTTAGCGTTAAGACTTGTGCATCACGGCTTCCGTCTACGTACACCGTACCGCCTTTTGCTCCGCCTTTATACAGACGCTCGTACACTTTTTGAACTTGCTCTACCGTGTAACCACGAGGAGCGTTTACTGTTTTACTAATTGAGCTATCAATCCAGCGCTGAATCACACATTGCACGTCCGCGTGAGCTTGTGGTGCAAGTTCCATAGCTGAAATGAACCATTCAGGAAGATTGTTTGGATCTGCTTCTGGATGCTGATCTAAATACTCTTGAACGATATCAGCTTTCACTTCAATAAACTTACCCAAACGACCGCTTCGGAAGTATGAGAATGAGAAATAAGGTTCAAGACCCGTTGATACTCCAACCATTGTTCCAGTACTGCCAGTTGGCGCTACTGTTAATAAATGAGAGTTTCGGATACCGTGCTCTTTAATGTTTTCACGAATATCTTCAGGCATTTTTTTCATGAAGCCTGTATTTGTGAATGCTTCACGTAAAGAAGCCGTTTCAGCATCTGTTTCGCCCACTAAGAACGGGAAGCTTCCTTTTTCTTTTCCAAGCTCTACAGACGCGCGGTAAGCCGTCGTGGCAATTGTTTCAAACACTTTATCTACTAACTCATTGCCTTTGTCAGAGCCGTATTCTGTTTCACAATAAATAAGAAGATCGTGAAGACCCATTACACCAAGACCAACGCGGCGTTCGCCAAGCGCTTGCTTTTGGTTTTCTTCTAAGAAATAAGGAGTTGCATCAATAACGTTATCTTGCATTCTAACGCCCGTTTCAACCGTTTGACGTAGCTTTTCAAAGTTAACTGTTTTTGTTTCTTTATCTGCCATTTGCGCTAAGTTAACAGCAGCTAAGTTACAAACAGAGAATGGTGCAAGTGGTTGTTCACCACATGGATTCGTTGCAACAACGTGCTGACCATATGCTTGAGCATTTGTCATGTCATTGGCATTGTCGAAGAAGAAAATGCCTGGTTCAGCTGAGTACGTTGCACAAATATTAATTAAGTTCCATAGCTCTTTTGCACGGATAGTACGGTACGTACGAACTTTGTTTCCTTGTTTTGCCCACTCGCGCACGTCGCCTACTTCGTGCCAGTTTTCATTGTAGTTAGCCATTTCTTCTTTTGAATAGCTTTCTACGTCTGGGAAGCGAAGTTCGTATTCACCGTCGTTTTCAACAGCATCCATAAAATCTTTTGTTAAGCATACAGAAATGTTTGCTCCTGTTAAAAACTCTGAGTTATGAACGCTGTACGTTCCGCCTGTTTGCAGCTTTTCTTCTGCATCTTTAATGATTTTTTCACTGAACCCACCAAGACCAGGAATTTGTTTATAGTTAATGATTCCTTGGTACATTGCTTCTTCAGACTCTGTTAGCGGCGTGAACTTCAATTTATCTTGAGCGTGCTTTTTAATCATTTCGTCATTTGTGTTTTCAATTAAGAAACGTAAAATGCGAGGGTTTTGCATTTTAGAAATAATAAACTCTACAATGTCAGGATGCCAGTCGGCAAGCATGATCATTTGAGCCCCACGACGCGACCCACCTTGCTCAACAAGATGCGTCAGTTTAGCAATATCATCCAACCATGAAACCGAACCAGATGATTTGCCGTTTACACCGCGAGCCAGCGTGTTGCGCGGGCGAAGAGTTGAACCATTAGTTCCAACACCGCCTCCGCGGCTCATGATTTCCATTACTTGTTTGCGGTGTTCTGAAATACCTTCGCGTGAATCTTTTACATAAGGCATTACGTAACAGTTAAAGTAAGTTACGTCCGTGTCAGCACCTGCACCATAAAGAACGCGGCCAGCGGGTACAAAGTTTAGCTGAACAAGCTCTTGATAGAACTTTTCAAACCACTCTTTGCGCTTTTCTTCTGTTTTTTCCACAGAAGCTAAGCCTGTTGCATTACGTTTTGCAATTTGCTCATAGAAGACCTCTAGAGGTTTTTCAATGACATCTAAAGAACGAGTAATTAACCCATTTTCTGCTTCTTCAGGTGATAAAGCTCCTCTAAACTCATCTTCTACCTTGACAACAGCGGTTTTTTGCTCAAAATTAATGCTTTCCACATAGCCAAGTCCTCGTGCTGGAAATTTTGGGTCTTCCTTTACAGTTAGAACAACAAAATCTCCTTCTGATAACGTTAATTTTTCCGTATCTTTAAACGCATAGCGGTCTAACATTACCAATCTTGAAACACCTTTATGAGTTAACTTCATATCCGGTGTAATCGGATGTACTTGCGGAAAGCGTTCAATATCTGAATTGAGCTTTTCAACATTCATATTCACTTTTTGATTTAACAAAACAGTCATTCTCACAACTCCTTACCTATCGAACATCTATAAATTTATTAACTCTATTTCCTTTTAAAGGAAATAGAGTTTTTCAATCAACTATCAATAACTTACCACACGGCTTGGACGAATTCAATATATAGTATTTGACACTTCTCCAAACATCTACATATAGAAGGGTGTCAAGTGAAATATTTTTTTTTTCGTAAAAAAAGTGTTTGACTTTTCTTCCCTATGTATTCTATTAGCCCAGCATTGTTTCTAAAAATTCCAATAAAAAGTGCAACTTATAAGAAGTTGCACTTTTATCTATTTACCATCCGCATTCGTTTAGCGCTTAAAGTTCCATTCATCCGATCCGTACTTTGTGCGCGCTAGTTCTTCTACATATGCTTCCTCTTCTTCAGATAGTGTATACGGTTCTAAATCGATATCAAGAGCAGAAGCAAATCCTTTATAAAACGCTTCTTTTGCTTCTTCGATAGAAATTTTGCGGCCCGCAATTGCATTGATGGCTACCGCTTTAGAACGAAATGCGCGCTGCATTCTTTCTTTCACGCGGTCATTTGGATAATTAAACACGCTGAATAATTTATCTTCATCAATCTCTAACAGAATAGAGCCGTGCTGTAGAATAACTCCTTTTTGTCTAGTTTGGGCACTTCCAGCAATTTTGCGGCCCTCTACAACAAGTTCATACCAAGAAGGAGCATCAAAGCACACGGACGAACGAGGGTTTTTTAAGCTATTTTTTTCTTCTTCTGAACGAGGAATAGCAAAATAAGCCTCGAGCCCTAACGAACGAAATCCTTCCAGTAAACCTTCAGAGATGACGCGATATGCCTCTGTAACTGTCTTAGGCATATTAGGATACTCTTCAGATACAATGACGCTGTAAGTAAGCTCTTCATCATGAAGCACGCCCCTGCCGCCCGTTGGACGTCTCACAAAGCCTAATCCTAATTCTTTTACTTTATCAAAGTTAATTTCTTTTTCAGCTTTTTGAAAATAACCGATTGACAGCGTTGGAGGGTTCCATCCGTAAAAACGAATCGTAGGTGGAATTTCTCCTTTACTATGCCATTCTAATAACGCTTCATCTAACGCCATATTGTAATAAGGCGAACGGTTGTTGGAATCAATAAATCTCCACTTTGCTTTCATCTACCTCATCCTCAGCTATATGTAATATAAAAATAAATCCGTTTTTTAGTCTACCAAAAGATTGAGCTAAGGAAAAGCAAAGAGCAACATAAAACTGTGAATTCAAATGTGGTAGTTTTTTCATTTCGGGGAAGAAATCCGCTAGATTCAAGGCAAAATCGCTTTACTTCTAATTTCATTCACTTATATAATAAGAGTATGGATTTTGTCGAAGAAAGGAAGAATCAGCATGTCACCAATTACAGCAGTACTCATTTTACTTGGAGTAATCATCATATACTCTGTCGTTATGTTCTTTATCCAACGTCGCATTATGAAAACGTTAACTGAAGAAGAATTCCGCAGCGGCTACCGCAAGGCACAGCTAGTTGATATTCGCGAACCGAATGAATTCGAAAACGGACATATTTTAGGCGCACGAAATATTCCTCTTTCACAGTTCCGTATGCGCATTAAAGAATTTCGTCCGGATCAGCCTGTGTACATCTATTGTCAAAGCGGAATGCGCACAGGACGTGCAGCACAAATGCTTCGTCGCCACGGTGTTAAAGAAATCTATGATTTAAAAGGCGGCTTCAAAATGTGGAACGGTAAAGTAAAAAAGAAAAAATAATGGTATGTATATAGAAAAACCTCGCCTTTGGGCGAGGTTTTTTGTTAGACGTTTTGAACAGCCTGTTCTTTCTGATAGCGAAGAACTGGTTTTCTCGCTGCCAGCGTTTCGTCAAGGCGCTTCACAACCGTTGTATGCGGAGCTTCCTGTACGAGTTCAGGCGTCTCTTCTGCTTCTTTTGCAATTTGAATCATCGCATCGATAAACGCATCTAGCGTTTCTTTCGACTCCGTTTCCGTTGGTTCGATCATCATGCACTCTTCTACGATAAGAGGGAAGTAGATAGTCGGCGGATGATAGCCAAAATCAAGCAGTCGTTTCGCGATATCCAATGTGCGCACACCAAGCTTTTTCTGACGTTTTCCTGATAAAACAAATTCGTGCTTACAGTGACGGTCAAACGGCAGCTCATAGTGTTCTGCTAAACGACGCATCATATAGTTGGCATTTAACACAGCGTTTTCCGTTACGGCTTTTAAGCCGTCTGGACCCATTGAACGAATATACGTATAAGCGCGAACGTTGATACCGAAGTTGCCGTAAAACGGCTTTACGCGTCCAATTGACTGAGGACGGTTATAGTCAAAGTGATAGCCTTGTTCTGTTTTCACAAGCACTGGTTTAGGCAGATACGGAATTAAATCTGCTTTTACCCCTACCGGACCAGAACCAGGACCGCCGCCTCCATGAGGACCTGTAAAGGTTTTATGAAGATTTAAATGAACAACGTCAAATCCCATATCTCCAGGACGAGCTTTGCTTAATACTGCGTTTAAATTTGCACCATCATAATAAAGTTTTCCACCTGCTGCGTGAACAATTTCAGCCATTTCTAAAATATCTTCTTCAAATAACCCTAGCGTATTTGGGTTTGTTAACATTAAAGCGGCTGTATCTTCTCCCACTACGCGGCGTAAATCCTCTAAGTCCACTAAACCATGTTCATTTGATTTTACCGTTACCGTTTCAAATCCCGCAACTGTTGCCGAAGCAGGGTTCGTTCCGTGAGCTGAGTCTGGAACAATGACTTTTGTTCGCTGCGTCTCACCATTTGCTTCATGATAGGCACGAATCATCATAAGCCCGGTCCACTCGCCATGAGCACCTGCTGCTGGCTGAAGTGTTACTTCATCCATTCCCGTAATTTCTGTTAAATGCTCTTGTAAATCATATAAAAGTTCGAGAGCACCTTGAACCGTTTGCTCATCTTGAAGCGGATGAATATGCGCTAACCCAGCAATCCGTGCTGCTTGTTCATTCACTTTTGGATTATATTTCATCGTACATGAACCAAGCGGATAAAACCCTGAGTCCACTCCGTGATTTCGTTTTGAAAGCGCGGTGTAATGACGCATAATATCAAGTTCTGATACTTCAGGAAGCTCAGGAGCTTCGGTACGGACATACGCTTTTCCAAGCAGCTCTTCAGCATTTACTTGCGGAACATCTAACTCCGGCAATGAATAGCCGATTCGCCCTTCTTTACTGCTTTCAAAAATAAGTGATTGATTTTGATTAAGCATGAAGATCCCCCAATTCATTTACAAGTTGGTCAATTTCCTCTTTTGTACGGAGTTCTGTAAAAGCAAGCAGCATGTGATTTTCAAGTGCTTGGTTATCACGGCTAAGATCATAACCGCCAATTATTTTTGATGCTAATAAATGATTGTTTGCTTCTGTTACCGAAACAGGAAGCTTCACGACTAGTTCGTTAAAAAACGGTCCTTCAAATGCTACATTTACCCCTTTTGCCTTTAACGCTTCATATGCATAATGCGTTTTTGATAAGTTTTGCAGCGCCATTTCTTTTACACCTTGCTTGCCTAAAGCTGTCATGGCAACTGATGCTGCTAAAGCATTTAACGCTTGATTTGAACAAATGTTAGACGTCGCTTTATCACGGCGTATATGCTGCTCACGCGCTTGAAGGGTTAAAACAAACCCTCGCTTACCGTTTTCATCCACCGTTTGCCCTACTAATCGTCCTGGAATTTTTCGCATAAGCTTAGGCGTAGTTGCAAAGTATCCGCAGTGCGGGCCTCCAAATTGACTTGGAATACCAAATGGCTGTGCATCTCCAATGACGATGTCCGCTCCGAATTCTCCAGGAGGCGTAAGTAAACCTAATGATAAAGGATTGCTTGAAACCACAAACATACATTTTTCTTGATGAGTCATTTCTTCAATTTCTTTTAACGGCTCGATTTGTCCGTAGAAATTTGGATACTGGACAATAACAGCTGCCACGTCACTTCCCATCTCTTTTTCTAATGCAATCATATCTGTTACGCCGTCTGCTGCAGGGATTTCTACCACTTCAATGTATTGACCCTTCGCATACGTTTTTAACACATCTTTTGACTCAGGGTGAACAGCCGCAGAGACAAGTACTTTTTTCTTTTTTGTTTGACCCGCACTGAGCATAGCGGCTTCTGCTAAAGCAGTTCCTCCGTCATACATAGAAGAATTGGCCACGTCCATCCCCGTTAACTCACAAATCATTGTTTGGAATTCAAAGATGGCCTGAAGTTCTCCTTGAGAAATTTCTGGCTGATACGGAGTATAGGCCGTATAAAATTCCGAACGAGAAATAACATGATCAACAATAACCGGCATGTAATGATCATAAACTCCCGCTCCTAAAAAAGAAGAATATTCTTTCAAATGAGCATTTTTTGCAGCCATATTATTTAATTCTTTTAAAAGCTGAGGCTCTGAAGCCGCTTTTTTAATATTGTATTCTCCTTGAAAACGAACGCGCTGCGGAATATCTGAAAATAAATCATCAACAGACGAAACACCAATTGCTGCTAACATTTGCTGCTGATCTTGTTCTGTCATTGGTAAATAGCGATGTAACATGTTAAATTCCTCCCAAAAGCTTACTTTGAACGTTTATAAAAAGGTGTTGAAACCACTTTTGCTTTTAAGCGTTTTTTCCGAACCTGCACTTCCACTTCTTGACCAAGCTCTGTATACTCTGCTGATAATAGCGCTAAACCGATGTTTTTCTTTAATGTCGGTGACTGTGTACCTGTTGTCACAAATCCAATTTGTTCTTCACCTGCAAATACTTCGTAACCGTGTCTTGGTATACCTTTATCAATCATTTCAATTCCTACCAGCTTACGAGGTGCCCCGCTTTCACGCTGTTCTTTTAACACTTCTTTTCCAATAAAGCTGTCTTTGTTCGTCTTTACTGCAAATCCAATTCGAGCTTCAATGGGCGTAATATCTTTTGAAAGCTCTTGGCCATATAAAGCCAAAGTAGCTTCAAAACGAAGCGTATCGCGAGCGCCTAGTCCGCAAGGCAACACACCTTCCTCACTTCCTGCTTCTAAAATAGCCGTCCACAAGTGAGAGGCGTCAGCTGAAGAACAATAAATTTCAAAACCATCTTCTCCGGTATATCCAGTACGTGAAACGAGAGCATTTACATTCGCTACTTCTACATCATCAGCAAATGTAAATGGCTTTAATGAAGCTAAATTTTCATTCGTTAACGTTTGTAAAACTTTTTCTGCTAAAGGACCTTGTAATGCTAGCTGCGCAGTTTCATCAGATTGATTAACGAGCGTTACATCTCCTTGTTTGTGAGACACAAGCCACTCATAGTCTTTTTGAATATTAGCAGCGTTTACGACCAGCAAATACTCTTGATCTGCTTTTTTGTAAATCAGCAAATCATCTACCGTGCCTCCGTCTTCATAACACATAGCCGTATACTGCGCTTTTCCATCTACAAGGGTAGAAACGTCATTTGTCATCGTATGCTGAAGAAAAGCTAAGCTATCAGCTCCTGTCACAAGAATTTCTCCCATATGAGAGACATCAAAAAGACCTGCCTTTGTACGTACAGCTTCATGCTCTTCTTTAATAGAAGAAAATTGAACGGGAAGAGCCCATCCTCCAAAATCAATTGTTTTGGCACCATATTTTTGATAGATATCATAAAGCGGCGTTTTGTGTAATTCTGTTGTCATATTTATGTCCTCCTCTTTTTCACGTGAAACTTTTCATAACGGGGAGTTTTCAAATAGTGTGGGGATCACTATGTATCCAAACAAAAAAGGACAGAAAACCCCCTACTGTATTTAGTAGGAAGTCTCTGTCCTTTTCACCTGAAAGTTTACCTATAAACGAATAGGTTTGCCTCGTGGGTGGTCTATAAACGCATAGACACTCTCCAGAGCTGCGTCAAACAAGAGTCTTTTTGCCTGAGAGATTCACAATTTTATTGCTTGCTCCTTCGGCGCTACATTCAAGTAGTCTCTCCCCGTGTCGTCATTCGCTTCTATAAAGTTGGTAAAGTTGGGCATACTACTGAAAGATGTATCTATCTTTATTCACACAATCATTTGTAAAGTGCTAATCTATTTTCTTTTTCAAATTTTCTAAATATATTTTTATCCTACCTGATTCTTATCATTTGTTCAATAAAAATTTTTTACAAAGGAGCATTTTTATCATGAAAGTGAAATTAAACATCGATGAAACATGGGAAGCAGCCTTCTCAACTAAATTGGAGCAAGACGGCCCTTGGTCAGCATGGGATTTGTATAAACTTGCCTATGAAATAGAAGACCAAACGCTTATCTCAGAATTTGAAGGACTACAAAGCCCAAAACATCTAGCCGATTTAACGCCGCTTCCTCATCAGCTCGAAGTAGCCAAACAAGTAGTTGAAACAATGAATGGGAAAGCCATTTTAGCAGATGAAGTAGGACTGGGGAAAACTATTGAAGCAGGGTTAATTTTGAAGGAATATATGATTCGCGGACTTGTTAAAAAAGTTCTCATTTTAGTTCCAGCTTCGCTTGTTTCACAGTGGGCCATGGAATTGAATCAAAAATTTTATATTCCCGCAGTCCCTCAAAGGAAATCATATGTGTGGGATCAGTGTGACATCGTTGTGTCTTCAATTGATACAGCAAAACGTTCTCCTCATCGAGAAATTGTGCTAGAACAAGACTACGACCTCATCATTATTGATGAAGCTCATAAACTTAAAAACAACAAAACAAAAAACTATGAATTTGTGCAAAGTCTAAAAAAGAAATTTTGTCTGTTGCTAACCGCAACACCGATTCAAAATCGAATTGAAGAAATTTTCAACTTAGTCTCTCTTTTAAAGCCTGGCCATCTCGGCAATAAAGACTATTTCGAAGAATTATTTTCTGCTAAAAAACGCTCTTTGCAAAACGATGAGCACTTAAAAGAGCTTGTTAACAAAGTTATGATTCGAAATCGCCGCCATGATACTGGTATCGAATGGACGAAGCGAATTGTTCAAACCATTCCTGTTGAATTCTCGCCAAAAGAACGCGAGCTATACGATGCGATTACGTCTTTTAAAGGAAACGGACTGCACCCTTCAAGCGCTTTTTCAATTTTAACTCTGCAGCGAGAGGCCTGCAGCAGCCGCGAAGCGGTATATATGACATTAAAAAACATGCTGGAACGTCAGGAAGATCAAAACAGCGCATTAACGGAACATATGATTACTCCGTTAATGGAACTACTTCAGCAAGTACCGCAAAATGCAAAAGCAGAAAAAGTGCTAGAGCTCGTTCAAAAAATTGATGACAAAGTCATTATTTTCACTGAGTACAGAGCAACTCAACTGTATTTACAGTGGTATTTAAAACAGCATGGAATTACCTCTGTACCGTTTAGAGGCGGATTTAAGCGAGGTAAAAAAGACTGGATGAAGCAGCTTTTTGAAAGCCACGCGCAAGTATTTATTGCCACTGAAGCGGGCGGAGAAGGAATCAACCTTCAGTTTTGTCATCATATCATTAACTATGATCTACCGTGGAATCCAATGCGTCTAGAACAGCGAATTGGAAGGGTCCATCGTTTAGGTCAAAAACATGATGTTCACATTTACAATTTAGCCATTCAACATACGGTCGAAGAACATATTTTAAAATTGTTATACGAAAAAATAAACCTTTTTGAACGAGTTGTTGGAGAGTTAGATGATATTTTAACAAAGCTTGATTTAAAAAATATCGAAGAGCATATTCAGGATATTTTATTTCATTCACGGAGTGAAGGAGAAATAAAAATCAAAATGGAGAACTTGACGTCTATTATTCAATACGAAGACAGCGAGGAGGATCAGCATGCAGCAAACTGATATTCATCAATTTTTAAAGCGTTACTTTCTAGCTAATAATTGTTCTATTGTCACAGAAACACCATCTTATCTAACGGTTCAATTAACAATCGAACTTGACAAAGAGTTGATGAATCGTCCATTTTATTGGCATTATGTTGAAAAGACAGGCGGAGAAGCAAATCCTGCTTCACTCACTTTCATTACAGACCCAGCGTTTGAAGATGATTCTGTTCAAGGAGAACGAATTCATTTTGGCTCACCTAGGCTGCATCAAATTTTCGCTTCTACTCAAAAGCTAGGCGGATTTATTCACTTGTATGAACAAGTTTCATCAGCTCAGCCAACAAATCAGCCTTTACATCCTTGGCTTGCGTTAAATATTAAAGTCTCGTACAAATGTGATCGTAAAAAAGACGAGCTCTTGTCGCTTGGCATTAATTTAATTAACGGACAAATCATTGAATCATTTCATGAATTAATCATTAATCAAAATTTGTCATCTAAAATCTCGGACTATTGCTTTACTCTTTCACCTTTTATTAAACCGAAAAGTGCGATTGCACGACTCACATCATACGTGACTGACTACGTTAAAACTCAACCGACTGAATGGGCAGAAAAAGCGCAGGAAAGATGGTACGAAGACTTAGCGCTTCTTGATCATTTTTACGAAACAGCAGAAGAGCTGCCAGAAATATATATGACCGAAAAAACAGCGCTTCAAGAGCTGTACGAACCGACCATCTTATTTAAGTTTATAAACGGTGGCTTATTTTACATATCGCCCGAAACGATGTCACGTCAATTTAATAAAACACAAGCCGGTTAAAAAAAGATGAGCATATGATATGCTCATCTTTCTTTTTTCTTTCGGTACCACAGCATAAACGACAGCGGAATCATTCCAAACCATCTGTTCGCAAAAGGTGCTCGCTCTTCTTTTTTTTGAATCTTTTTCGTTTTCCTCTCTTCTTTTGGCTGATCCATATATTGTACAAATTGCTGAGTCATATATTTTACATAATCATTCGTTTTCATATAATCATCTCCTCAGCACTATTATATCCGGAGAGAAAGAGACTTAATCCGTCCACTTCACAATGTGCTGGTCCTTTTTTTGAATATATGCGGTTTCTGTCAATGCTCTTCCTTGCAGTGTTTGACACTTTATTTTTAGGATAATCATCTGTTCATCTTCACTTACTACGTCGTATGAAACCGTACCCGTTTCTAACACTAAGGGTGCAGATGGAGATTTATTATGTTCTTTTATTTCTTTTTTTACATGTACAACCGCGTTTTCTAAAAGATGCTGCAGACGATTTTTCTGCTCTACTTCTTGATAAAATGAACTTTTCGTCACAAAATAAGTAGTTTGCTGAGCTACTAACAGAAGAAAAAGCGCACAAAATGCCAACACAACCGGGAGAATAAACCCTTGCTCATTATGTTTCATAAGCAAGCATCAAAAACGTCGTAATGGTTTCTTCTCTAACTTTGTTAACACCATCTGTTGAACGAATCAGCAGCCTTTCTTTTTGCTGTTCATACATGATATTCTTAATATGCTGCAGCACAACTTCATGACCGCTTTCATCCACTCGTCTTCTTATCTTGTCTTCGTATCGTTCATAAGTGATGATCTGATTATTTTCCATTTTCAACGTAAGCGTAGTCGCATGAATTCTCACTTCTTTTGCTTCTCGATATTCCATAGCAAGTTGATTCACAAAAATTTCCCACTCCATTTCATTCATACTAAAGTCTGGATTATATGTTTGCTTAGCTAGCGGAATGATAATGGGGAAAAATGAAACAATGATCAAAAAAAGACCAAAACTGACTAACATCTCTACAAGCGTAAAGCCTTTTTCACTTTTCACTTCAACATCACATCACACTTCTTTTTCATTTTATCAGCGGAATCTGTCCATTCTACACAAAGCTTTTGAGCACTTTCTCCGTTCCACTTCAGATAAAACACAACGTTTTCTTTTACGATTTTTTCTCGCCGTTTATATCCTGTTTCATATTTATATTTCAATAGTTCTTCGTGTAAGATAGCATCAGCTTGATACGAAACATATTGCTTCTTTTCTTCTTCCTTCATCTGAACATACAAAGGAATAATTGTACCGGTTAGGAGTAAAAGCATGCTAAATGAAACAAGCATTTCTAACAAGGTATAGCCCTGCTGACCCTTACATCTTGTCCACATAAAAACGCCCTCTACCTATTTGAAAAGTAACTTTGTATTTAAACTTTTGACTGCTGATAAAAATGGTCTTTGCTTGAGAAATATTGCCGTTTTTGTTGTATTGTATCGTGGAATTGCCGCTTCCAAACGTGATATGAATGGTGGAATCATAGGCGCGCTTATAAAGAACGGCACGAGAATCAGAAACAATATATTCTGTTCCCTTCGGTGCGAAGTTAATTTTAATTGGAGATTCTCGGTTCATGGCTGTCTGCTGCACATAAAACGTGTCGCTTTGCAGCTGTCGCAAGAATAATGTGATTTTGTAATATTCCACAAGCGGCCGAATGGTTACGATAATGGAAAACATCATCACTTGCACAATAAATAAAACCATCAGCATCTCAATGAGGGTAAATCCTCTTTGCTTAAGAAGAACCACTAGCCGTAACCTTTCCGGTACCGTCAATTTGAATAGCTTGACCATTTGGACACACGGTGCCTTCTTTTAAGTAGCCTCCTGCTTCAAGCTCTTCTAGACTTGGTTTTTCGCCGTTTTCAAGCTCATATACTTGTACCTCAGCCTCTACGGTTTTGACAAGAGCTGAGCAGCCTTTATTGTTAATAACCGCATTATGCTTTAATACATTTGGAATCATAATGAGCAAAAGCACGGTAATAACGAGCATAACGATTAACATTTCAATAAGGGTAAACCCTTTATTACCTTTTAGAATCATATTCTTTCACCCTTCTACAAACTCGACATCACTTCTAACATCGGAAGCATAACGGACATATACATAAGCAGAATGACCATTCCGATGAACAAAAATGTAAGCGGCTGTACATATTTTAAAATACGAAAAATAAATTGTTCCATTCTTTCCATCATAAATAGACTGTAATCATACAGCTCTTGAGAAAGCTCACCGTTCTGCTGGCCATGCACAATAACGTGAGCCAAGTCTTTTTCATAATGAGATTTAGCTGAAACGATATGATCTAATCGCATTCCTGAGGAAAGTTGATCTGTAAAAGCAAAAGCTTCCACTTGAAAGAACGGATGATGCTCCTGCTTTTGAAAAAGAGCAAAACATTCATAAATAGATAAACCACCGTTTAATAAATTGCTCATATGAACAGAAAAAAAGTAGGAGTTAAATAGCCGTGTGAACGTTCGGATAACGGGAACTCTCATAAAAAGCTGCATTTGAACTACGGGAGGCAATTTTTTAATGTAAATCACATAAAACAAATAAAGGATGATTGGCATACTGATGACTGCAGGTAACACAAAAGGAAAGAACGACATCGCCTGCATAAATAAGAGGATAAACGAAGACTGCTTGTTTCCAAAGGATAAGTACAGAGCTTCAAACTGCGGAAGTAAAACCGTACTTAAAACAAATAAAATGGAAAGAATAAACAGAAGCAGCAATACGGGATATTGAACAAGCTTTTGAAATTTTTTACGATGCCTTACTTTTTCTTCAATCATTGAGCTACTTTCTTTTAAAGCAAATTGAAGGTTTCCATGCTGTTCCGCAAAATATAAATAGCTTAAAATATCACGGTGAAACTGAAGTTTAACAAAAGCATCGTGCAAAGATTCTCCTCGTTTTAACTGCTCAAGACATTTTTCAATATCCGTTTTTTCTTTGTTAGATACTTGAAACGTCAAAAATGAAAGAGCTTGAGAAAGAGTGTAGCCTTTTTCTAAGAGCTTGGAGACCTGCTTAAGAATTTTTGCTTGCTGAGCGAGAGACCACCTTTTTTGTCTATTTGTCTTTACCCCCATCCGTCTAGCGAATGCGGATATAAATAGCCTAGCGCAATTCCTTTTAGAATAACATCTCGGAGCGTCTTATAATCATAATCCGCATTTTCTCCTTTCACTTCTCTCATCACTGCGCTAAGCTCCTTGCCATAAAGCAATTCGTATATACTGGACTGACGATGCTTCCTCATTTTTTTACAAGCAGGGTGGCATTTTCCCGAACACAGCGGACAGCGAATTTCTACAAGACGCTGTGCAGCTACTGCTACAAGAGTCTGCTCCATTTCTTGAAAGCTAACGCCAAACTCAAGCAGCCTGTACAAAGATCCTTTTGTATCTTTAGTATGCATCGTTGTCAAAACCAAGTGTCCCGTAAGCGCTGCTCTCACAGCAATTTTGGCGGTCTCACTATCTCTTATTTCTCCCACCATGATAATGTCTGGATCATGGCGCAATATAGCTTTTAAACCAGTCGTATACGTAATCCCTGCGCGTTCATTTACCTGCACTTGAAGCACGGTTTCACTCGGTTTTTCAATAGGATCTTCTAGTGTAATAACATTTCGATTAAAAAGGTGCTTTACTTCGTGTAAAAGAGTATATAGAGTAGTGGTTTTACCTGATCCTGTAGGACCGGTAAAAATAATTAATCCATGAGAGAATTTCAAGAGAGAAATAAGCTTTTTAGTATGTTCAGGAAAAAGAGATAAATGTTTGAGAGAGGTAGATTGTTGATGAGGCAAAAGCCGAATAACAAGACTTTCATCATGAGAAGTAGGAAGAGTTGATAAACGCAAATTTACTTGATAGTGATCAACGGAAGTGGTCAATGCACCATTTTGAGGTTTTCTGCGCTCCCCAATATCCATTCCCCCTAAAAATTTAAAATGCGAAATGAGCCGTTCAGACATTTCCTTTGAAATAACCCTCTTTAAAATAAGCTCCTGGTCAATTCGCAGCTGAATCACAGCATCTTTCTTTCGGGGCACAATATGCACATCAGAACTTCGACACTCACATGCATCTCGTATAACGTAAGTAGCAAACTGTTCAATTTCGGTCAAACGATCATCACTCCTTTATTTGTAATGAAGATGATTCTTAAAACACCTAGAAACAGTAATTTCGACCTTTTTCGAGATTTTCCTTCTTCTTTTTTCATTTTTATAATTTTTTTCGTATACGCTTCTTTTCTTCGCTTCAGTCCTTGTACACGATGTACAACTTCTGTACACCTCTAAACGATTACGTAAAAAAAGACAACGTGATGTAAAACTCTACGCTGTCGTTTTATTCGTTATTTACTGAATTGAGCTTCTTCATCATGTATGCTTACACAACTAGAGACGCAAGACTTGTTTTTTTCTTGACCAAATTTTTAAGTGCAGATTCGTTATAACCTACTACAAGCTTTTTGCCATCCGTTAAAATGGGGCGGCGAAGCAAACGAGGATGTTCAATTAATAGATTGACTACTTGTGATAACGTCATGCTGTCCACATCAACATTTAACTTTTTATATTCCTGACTTCTTTTAGCAAGAAGTTCATCCATCCCTTCTGTTGTCATAGAAAGAAGTTCAAGCATTTCTTTATGAGTAGGTGTTTCTCTAAATAAATGACGCTCTTTAAAATTTACATCTTCCTTCACTAGCCACTTTTTCGTTTTACGACATGATGTACAGCTCGGGTACGTATAAAATTTAATTTCTTCCATATGAAACCCTCCCGTTTTTTAGTTATAGATTGTTTATATACATTGTACACGTTTTGTATAACTTTTGTATAGTATTTTACATACGTTTTGTATAACTTTTTTTCTTCTGTCGTATTTCAAGGAAAAGATAGCGTTTTCAGGAAAGAAAGGATGTATTATAATGGAAAAGTATCGATATAGTTTCATAAGTGCTTTCTAGTGCTTACACAGCGATGACATTCATCATGACACTAACTAAGTTTGATAAAGGAGGAAATGGACGTGGAACGAATGTACCGTGTAATGGGGTTCTGGACAGCAATTTTCACTGTAATGTTTTACCTCGGTCACATGCATAAGACTTCTTTACTCTTTTTAGCTCAAACAGGCTTTTTTGTAATTCTTAGTTATTTAAAGCTGTCTGAAAGAATGTACATTTACGTTTTTGGAGCATATTTGACCGTCTTTTTTGTGGGGTTCACGTACTGGTCAACTTTTATGATGACACCAGGACAGTAAAGAGAAAAGCGATGGGCTTCCATCGCTTTTTGTATTCTTAAAACCCATTTAGAAAAGGATTTTGATCCATTTCGTGTCCCACAGTTGTTTCAGGTCCGTGACCGCTTAGTACAAGCGTATCTTCTGGAAGGGACAGCAATTTTGATTCGATGCTTTCTAACAGCTGGGCTTGATTACCTCCAGGTAAATCTGTGCGCCCGATGCCGCCTGCAAAAAGCGCGTCACCAGATACTACAAAGTTACCCGGTTTGAAATAATATGAAACGCTGCCAGGAGAATGACCAGGCGTTTCATACACCTCAAATTGGAATGAACCGATTGTTAAATTGCCTTCTGATGAAATAATATCGGTTGCATCTGGAGCTGTAATTTCTCCTAGGTCAAAAAATTTCGACCCGTTTAAGTCACTATTATGAAGCCATTCTCTTTCGTTTTTATGTACATAAAGCGGGATAGAGTAGTGATTCATCACCTCATCTACTCCTCCAATGTGATCGAAATGAGCGTGTGTCAGCAAAATAGCTAATGGCTTATACGTTTGTTTTTCGAGAAATTCAACGAGCTGTTCTCCCTGAGCTCCCGGATCAAAAATTAAACATTCTTTTTTTTCGTTAGCAACGACATAACAATTCGTTTGAATAGGTCCTAGCGGTATACGATGATAGTTCATAATGTGTCCTCCTTGTGTAAATTTATTTCCGTTATATGCATTATCATACACACATCATCTTATAAATGAAAGTAAGGACCTTTCTAAGCCAAAGAAGCAAAAGAAAGATTGGTTTTCATCTCGACAAACGGTTAGAAAAGTTTTACAATTGAAGGGATAAGCTAATGATAGCGCTTTAATTTTAAGTTACCTAAAGGAGGTTTCTTCGAGTGGGTCTTATGATTATTTTTGCACTAACAACATTGCTAGGCGTATTTGCAGCTATTTCATCTTTGAGAAATAAAAACATATTAGGCATTGGTTTTTCGGTACTAACATTCGGTGTATTCGGATGGTTTACCGTGATGACCATCATACATCACGGCTATCCGGCGGTACATCATTAAAAAAGCCATGCAAAGCATATGCTTTGCGTGGCTTTTTAAATAGACAGATAATCCATTGCCGCAACTAAAATAGCTTTAGTCGGATTATATACGCGCGATATTTGAGATAAAGGCAGCGGATTAATCCCTTTCCCCAATTCTAGGGTGAACCCCAGCTTTTTCTTTTCCAAAATAAACCAATCCTTAAATCCCGCGTGACTATCAATCGTTTTGACAGCTTTATAACCGCTTACCCTTTCAAAATAGCTTGCTATTTCCTCTGCTTCCTCAGGCTCTTCATTCATATACCCCCAATAAAATTCTTCTCCTTGGGTATGTAAAGCAATCACACAATCAAAATCATGACGCTCAACGAGTTTTACCATTGCCTGAGCTTCAGGTTCAGAGAGAGATTCATAGCCTGGAAAATCTCGATAATGCGGCGCTTTAGGTTCTTTACGCTTTTTTTCGATTTCCCAATAAGCCGGAAACTGATTGTTTAAGTCCACCCCTCGGATATTTGCTTTCCAGCTTTGAAAATCTGGAAAATCTCTCCCTATTTTAGAAAGAAAAGACGCATAAGGTTCGCCTACACTAGGACCTTTTAAGACCAGATCTACTCCGTCTGGGTTAACAATTGGAACTGCAGAAAGCGTAATTTGATTAAAAAGAGCTCTTGAATCTTGCCCGTTCAACGCCTGATCATAATGAAGAGCAGCTAAATAATCTTCCATAAACTGTAGAAGAACATTTGTCGTAATCCATTCATTAGCATGAAACGACGCATTGATATGAACCTTTCTCTTTCCGTTTCCAATTAAAATATGAGGAATCGGCTTTCCAAGCACGCTGCACCCTATCCATTCAAGAGAACCATAGGGATAATAAGTCAAAAGTGTTTGTATGTCTTTTATGGTTCGCTTGTAATCGTAAGGCTTTTGGATATCTATAATTCGCATAATCTTCACTCCTTTACACTATGTATATGTAAAGATTGAAAAGATGCATGATAAAAAAGCGCTTTGACATTTAGTCAAAGCGCTTTTTTATCTCAGTTAGCTTCATGCTTATTATTCAAAATAGGATTTAACTAACCAAGCTCCTCCAATAATTCCCGCATCGTTTCCTAAAGTAGCGATTGCTAGCTCAGCACCTTGCGCTACGCGAGGAAATGCAAAACGTTTGAAATAATCTCTTACCGGTGCAAGTAATACCTCGCCTGCACGAGACACACCGCCACCTAGAACGATTTTCTCAGGGTTTAATGCATTAGCAGAGTTTGCTAGTGCTAGGCCTAAATGAAAGGCAACTTTATCTACAACATGCATAGCTAACTCGTCTTTTGAACGAGCTGCATCAAATACATCTTTAGATGTAACTTGTCCGTTTTGTTCTAACACTGTGCGAAGCTCACTTGGTTTGTCCGTTTCCGTTAACTCTTCCATCGTTAAACGTACAATCCCAGTTGCTGAAGCAATTGTTTCTAAACAGCCGGTTTTGCCGCAGTTACACGGTGCCCCGCCTTCAGGAATAGATGTGATGTGGCCAATCTCACCAGCTGCTCCATTTACGCCTTGTACAATTTCACCGTTGGCAATGACACCGCCGCCAACACCTGTGCCAAGCGTAACGCACAGCAAATCTTTTGCTCCGTCTCCAGCACCTTTCCACATTTCTCCTATCGCTGCAATGTTTGCATCATTGTCTACTACAACAGGAAGAGAAGTTTCTACTTCCAAGATATCTTTAATAGGGAATTTTTCCCAACCTAAATTGACAGCTACTTCAATCGAACCGTTTGCAAAGTTGACAGGCCCCGGTGCACCAATACCAATTCCTACCAACCTTGACTTTACTTCTCCAAGATCGTTTAACTTTTTATCAATTGCTTTTGCAATATCTGTTGGAATCTTACGGCCTTGCTCGCTCACATCCGTATTAATTTCCCACTTGTGAATGATTTCTCCATAATGATTAATAAAGGCCATTTTTATTGTTGTACCGCCTAAATCAACTCCAACTAACCATTTGTCATCCATGTTCATTCATCCTTTTTCTCTTTTTGTTGTTTTAACTCTCGACGAAGCAAAAGAATTGCCATTTGGTAATCACGTACATCAATCAAATTAGACTGATATAATTCTTTTACTTCCGCTTCCATCAGCTCTAAATCAGCAGTACGATCGCCTACGTATATAAAAATGCCGAAGGACTTTAATAATTGTTGTACATCATATAACGTATTCATTCTGTCACCTTTATCCTATTTTCTAGGTGATATGATTCATTTATTTTGAGATAACTCAACAGTCATTCAGTCATAAACAGCGGCCGTATTTAACGCCCACTGCTAGGTCTACATATTAATATTCTAGTAAACGTTCTCACAATAGTAAAGTATAAAATATTAAATTCGTCATTCAACAGTTTTAATTTTCTAGCTGTCGCTTCAGCTTTTCATATTTTTTACTTTGTGGTTCAAGCGCAATTGCTTTGTCGATATTTTGTGTGGCCGCTGAAATATCGTTCAGTTTTATATTCACCAAAGCTAAATAGTAATACGCCTCATGAAAAGTTGAATCATACTTTACAGCCTGATTCAATTGCTGTTTAGCTTCTTTATAATTTTCAAGATAAAGTTCTGCGCTAGCACTGATAAAATATATGTCACTATTGCTTGTCCCTTTTTCAATAAAAAGCTTGATGGCGTCTTTTGCTTCTTCATACTGTTTCTGCTGAAGATACGTAGCCGCTACGCTGAGTGCATATGGCTCATCTTGATAAACAGAACGCTCATGATATCCATAAAAAAGCAGACTTCCTACTAATAAAAGTGTGCAAATGAAAGCCGGAATCTGAATATACAGCTTTTTTTGTTTCGGTAAACTGACGATGCTTGCAGCTAAAAATCCGCCAACCAAACCGCCAATATGCCCTGCATTATCGACGTTCGGCGCAACAAATCCAAAAATCAAGTTAATCACAATGATGACAATGAAACTCGATCCCATTGTTCGAAAAAAGAAGCGTGGATTTGTTCTTGCTAAAAACAGTAAAGCTCCAAAGCAACCGAAAATGGCCCCTGAGGCTCCTGCGGAAATAGACGTATTCCATATAAAACTTCCTAGAGATCCTGCAAACCCGGCAAATATATAAATAAAGACAAAACGCCCGCTGCCATATATCCGCTCTACAAGCGTTCCTAAATAATACAGGGCTACACTATTCATAAGCAAATGCAGAAGTCCTATATGCAAAATTATAGGTGTAAAAAAACGCCACCATTCGCCTTCTATAATTAAGGGGTTATATTTAGCTCCGTATTGAATCAGAGTGAGCGTATTTTGCGTACTGCTTTTCCACTCCAGAAATAGAAACATTAAGATTTGCATCGCTAAAAATATATATGTAAAAATAGGCTTTCCGTATCCAGCTATTTGCTGTTCTTCGCTTTGTTTTTTCTGCACAAAAAGCACAATTTTATGTTTCCACTGTTCTATCTGCTGAGCTTCTTCTTCGGAAGAGAAATTGTCTGCGCTTTCTAATGTAAGACCCAGCCGTTCGAATAGAGATTCATAAGCGCTTGCTTTCTCTGCCGTTAGTTGTTCAACATAACTATTCACTTTAGAGGGACTCGGCGCACTTTCTAAGGACTGCTCTGTATAAAAAGGATCAAAATCAGCAAAGTAAATTGTGTTAAGAGTAAGCGTTGATTTACCGCCCTGCTTTCGCACATTCTCAGCTCTTTGTAATGCATACAATACATCTTTTTGCTGCTCAACGACTGATTTGAAATTACGGCGGACTATGCGAATTATTGACTTATCTTTGCGATAGTGAGATTGAAACCATAGCTCTGAAGCATCAGCTTTCATCGAAATCAGCTCATATGAAGAATGGCCAAGCAATTGCTGTGCCACCTGCAAATAATAAAAATCTTGCCTAGACAAATAGTCACCTCCTCACACTCTCTATATGTAAAGATGGCAGAAAGCCAGGAAAAAAGCAACGATTTTCCCTTTTTCTACGAAAAAACACCTTACATGTCTGTAAGGTGTTTTTTATGTATCTTTCGCCCTTAGCGGAAGACCTGCTTCATTAAACGATCCCGAACAAACGGCAAATTAAAAAATGAACGAACAGCTAGACTGCGGATAAATGAATTTCCAAACAGCGAATTTAAAACACGGTATCTCATTTGGTAGCCCAGCGTTCCAACAACTAAAAGCGTAAGTACTAATACAATATGTCTCATTTTCAAGCCTCCTTACGTTTACTTTGCTCCTATGACGAACATTTTATGCTCTTATATAGGTAAAAGCAGGATAAGGATTCCGCCTGTAAAAGCAGCAAGCAAAATAGCGGCAAGATTCACAACATCATTGTTAAAGAACGTTATTCCTTTTTCTTTTACGGTTGGCTTGCCGCAATGATCTTTCCGTTCCGTTTCAATACCGCAGCTTTGACAGCGAAAGCGAACTTGCACACTTGCTCCAAGAAGAGTGTCTATAGCGTTTCCAATAAAACCAAAGCACCCAACTAGCAATATACTACTCAGCGATACGGATGGAAAAGCAAAATAACAAGCGGCAGCAATAAGAAAAGCTCCGGCTGCTCCGGCTGCTGTACCTAAAAGTGAAACGGCTCCTGAAGTACCCGCTTCTACTCTCTTTAACGTCCAAATGTAAAACGGCGGCTTCTTACTAAGAGACCCTATTTCAGATGCCCATGTGTCAGCATTAGCAGCTGAGATACTAATCATAAACATCCACATGTAAACAGGCAAAGCTGTTGCAGCATATAACAAACCGCAAGCAGCAGCTACACCTCCATTAGCAAGGACTTGAATGTAATCTCGCCTGTCGTGCTTCTCTAGCTTTTCTTCTAATGCGCGTTTTTTTTCTTTTTTATACTTACTACACAACGTAGAAGTGCTAAAAAATAAGAGTAAGAGTAAAAAACCTTGAAGCGAAAAACCGATATAAACGCTCGCTCCTACGATGAAA
Source organism: Priestia sp. SB1 (assembly GCF_038898415.1). Classification (NCBI taxonomy): domain Bacteria; kingdom Bacillati; phylum Bacillota; class Bacilli; order Caryophanales; family Bacillaceae; genus Priestia; species Priestia sp. SB1. The sequence goes on from NZ_JBBJSS010000001.1 coordinate 626,541, forward strand.
GACATGCAGGCTCCCGATACTGTCAGTGCTTTTGCTATGTAGCCCGCTCCTGCCATGAGTAATATCACGATTATCATGACAGCATCAAACGGATTCACAGCAAATAAGCTCCTTCTCTGTCAAAATATATTCAACGGGAATATCATGAGATTCATATGGAACCTCTGAAACGACTTGACAATCAAACGCAAGGCTTAGCTTATGTCCAGTATAATCTGTTAAATACCGATCGTAATAGCCGCCTCCATAGCCGATACGATATCCATTCTTGCTATATACCACGCCAGGCACAAGGAGTAAATCAATTGAAGATTTTGAAACGGGAACCGTTTCTTCAACAATTGGTTCGGCTAACCCGTAGTACACTGTTTCAAGCTGTGAAAAATTCGTAATCTCGTAGAAAACCATTTGAGATGTTGTCGGGTTGCATTTTGGAACAGCTACTTTCTTTCCATCTTTCCAAGCCCGTTCAATGATGGCTTTCGTATTAACTTCTTTATTTCTTGAAACCGTAGCTGCAATGACTCTAGCCTCTTTCCATAAACAAGTTTCATACAGTGCATTTGCTATGCTTGTTGAATGTGCCTCGTGCTGCTCTTCAGAAATTAAATTAAGAACGCGCTTCATCTCTTTGCGCAGATGAGATTTCATTTTAATTCCCCCCTATAAAAAAAAACAGCAGGATTGTACTCCTACTGCTTACTTTGTTTCACGATGAAGTGTAACTTTTTTAAGTCTTGGGCTGTATTTTTTTAACTCAAGACGATCTGGGTTATTACGCTTGTTTTTAGTTGTAATGTAATTACGGTCACCAGTTTCAGTGCAAGCTAATGTAACGTTTACGCGCATCTATTTTCCCTCCAAACATTATAAACATAAATCAGACTTTAATATAATATCATTTTTCGAAAGGAAATGCCAGTCTGTTTTTTTGAAGAAAGTCATTTAATTTCATTTCTTCACTTTTTCTTTCCTCTTAGAGTCCTGAGCTCCTTCTCTGCTACGCCTTATATATAGATGAAGTTTCTTAAAATAGGCGGAACTCTTTTTATGAGAAGGGTACTTCCTTTCTTTTAAATAAAATCCATTATTTACACTCTTTGATATTCTTGTATTTTTTCTACAAAATATGCCGACAGCTTCTTGGCAGTCTGAGTGTTTAACGCCTCTGAATAAATATTTAATACAGGCAAGTGACCATCGGGCAAAATAAGCGTCCATTCATGAGGATCATGGTAAATTTTTAAACCATCAATGACATACACTTGTTTACCGATTGCTTCTTCTAATAACTTCTTCATCACTTGTTCTTGAATTTCTAGCGGACATGAAATATAGCGCCAGTTCATATAAGCGTGGGGGACATATTGAATCATTTCAGAAATTTTCCGCTGCTGCACCATAATTAATTCGATCAGCTGACATAAAGCGTACATGGCATCTAACTGAAATTGAACAGGCCCCAAAAGACTAAGCAAATCACGTTTTTTTGCTTTTGTCCTCATAAATGATTGATTGAGAGATTGAGCAAATGTTTCTAATGTGGATGAATAGTGTATAGGAATAGGAACGAATGCTACTTTTTTTGTCATGTATACGCTATAAATATAGAGCGACATAATTTCTGAGTCATTTACGCTGCAGCCTTTTTCATCATATAGAGCAAATGTTTCTCCATCTTCTTTAATCTGAATACAAAAAGACAGCTTATTTCGTTTAATTATTCGTTTGGTTTCTTCTGTTTTCTCCCACTTGTTTAAAAATAACACATGGATACGAAGACGCTTACATAATAATTCGACAACTCCCTGTATAAACGGTGAACAAATCACACCAATCCGCGTACTGTCTTCTAATAAAACATGCTGATTAATTGATTTTACTAAAGCATCACAATATTCTTCCCTGATATTTCCTATGCTTGTTTCTTTAAGTGAAACAGAAGTCGTTATGTTTGCTTTTTTAGCTCGAAGATACATCCGCTCAATCTTTTTTTCAATAAGCTGATTAACTAATTGTCCTTTATTATCATATATTTCTAAAAACAGACCGCTGTTTTTGCTATCCACACCAATATAAATACCAATGCTCGCTTGTGAAGTCATCATGTAATATCGAAATACCGGAAGAGCTTCTTTTTTAATATCATACACAGCTGAATGATTACTCCGTAAAAAAGAAAAGCATTCTTTGCGAAGTTGAATGGCTTCTCCTTCATCATCGCTTGCTAGACAGAACGATCCTTGATGTTTGCATACAAGTAATAACGCATTGTATAGTCTTTCTCGATCAACAGATGAATGTACATACAGGCGACCGTTTTTGAAGATAGAAACATCTGGTTTTACAGAAAGTTGAGGTAGCACTTGATTTTCAGCTACTGTATCTTGGACATACGTAGTCATTGCTTGAACATTTACATACGGACCTATCGTAGCGTTGTATAAAAACGATTCTGCCCCCACCGTTACGTTTTGAAGCAAAATCGTTTTATCGATTGCAGCATGTGCTTCTATGATACTATTGGTTCCGATAATCGTGTAAGGACCAATTGAAGCACCTTTTCTAATCACCACATTTTCTCCTACGTAAACCGGATCGTAAACAGTCACCCCTTCTTCTATAAGCGCGTCATCTGAGACAATACTTTCCTGTCTATTGCCAAACCACTTGCTCCACAGATCATAGTGTGCTTGACGATAATGGTGGATTTGCCCAATATCAATCCAATAATCCTCTGTTACAAAACTGCACACAGTATGATTATATTCCAAAAGAAGCGGGATAATGTCAAAGCTAAAATCTGTAGGACCATAAGAATTCACGTAATCAAGAACGGATTTTTTGATCACATACACTCCCGTATTAATCAATCGGCTATTGGCCTGTTCGTAGGTCGGTTTCTCTACAAATCCCGTGACTCGATTCCCTTCATCTATCGTCACCACTCCATAACCCCGCACGTCGTTTACTTCTTTTGTAACAATGGTCATTTCGCTTTTTTGTTCATAATGAAAATGAATAACGTCTTGAAGATTAATTTCTGTTAAGGCATCTCCACTAATAATAATACAGTCTTCCTCAATAAAGGCCTCTGCTCGCTTAATTCCGCCCGCTGTTCCAAGAGGCTCTTTTTCGATAAAATAAGTAAGCGTCACTCCCCACTGAGAGCCATCCCCAAAGTATTCAATAATTTGTTCATGCCTATACTGCAGCGTAATCCCAATCTCTGTAATTCCATGTTTCTTAAGCAGTTCAATGCTATATTCCATCACAGGTTTATCGTAAAGCGGCAGCATAGGCTTTGGAATCGTATAGGTCAAGGGCTGCAGTCTTGTTCCTTTACCGCCAGCAAGTATAATGGCTTTCAATTTTTTGCCTCCCTCCTTTTTTTATCCTGGCAAATGTGATGTTGAAACAGCTTACTTGTATCAATAGCGATTTTCTCCCAGCTAAACATCGTTGTTGCTTTTCTATACCCATTTTCGCTGATTTTCGCAGCTATTTTTTCATTTTTTAACAAAAATTCAATACAGTTGATTAATTCGAGCGTATCTCCTCTGGCAAACGTCAGGCCCGTGTCGAAATGTGAAACAATATCGCTTAGACCTCCTGTATCCGCAACGATGGTTGGCTTCTTGGCTACCATCCCCTCTAAAGCCACAATTCCAAAAGGTTCATATAGACTTGGAAAAACAACCATTTTACAAGCTTGAAGAAGCTGATTTCGTTCGTTATCGGTAATGTATCCAATAAAATACACGTATTTGTCTAATTGCTTTTCACTTACCTGTGTTCGAAACTCATGAAGTAAAGGCCCTTTTCCCGCCACAACAAATTGAACATCTATTTGTTTTTTCTTAAATAGTTCCGCTGCTTCAATAAATAACTGAAATCCTTTTTCATATACAATTCGTCCAATTGAAAAAATAATAGGGGCCTTTCTAAAATTATATTTCTTTTGTAAACTTTCTTTTAACCGCTCATTTACTGCGTCGACTACCAGCTGCTTGTCAATTCCATTTGGAAATATAGCAATTTTATCCTGTTCTACGTGAAATAAAGTGATTAATTCTTTCTTCATATAGTCGCTGCAGACAATGATTGAGCTTGATTGTCGAATCAGCTCCTCTTCTTGCAAGTGAATTTTCTGCTGCATGTCATTATGAATACCATTATTGCGCCCATGTTCTGTCGCATGAATGGTCGTAATTAGCGGCCTATCCGTTTTATCTGCTAAACATTTTGCTGCGGATGCAACAAGCCAGTCATGAGCATGAATAACGTCAAAAGACAGCTTGTAGCCTAACTGCAGTCCTCTAAGAGCCATAGCCACGTTCAAACTGTTTACCCATGTCAAAAAATCCGGATGATGAGGCTGCAGGCTTTTAACTCTGTAAACGTGAACACCGTATAAACGTTCATATTCCGGCAGCCCCTCTACATAGGTCGTTAATACACTAACGTGATGGCCCGCTCTAGCTAACGCTCTGGATAAATCAAATACATGTCGTGCAAGTCCTCCGATAACTAGAGGAGGGAATTCCCATGCAAGCATTAAAATGGAGAGACCGCCTTTATATTGATTTACTGATAAAGCCGACGGCTCTATCTCTTTTACAGGGTATAAAAAAGAACTTCCTGAAAGAAAACTGTTTTCACTATCCATCCTTGGATTCTCTTCGTGACAGAGAAAATCAAACAGCTTTATTTGCCTTTCGTATTCACCTCTGACTTTTTCAAAAGTATAAAGCCAATCGCTGCTACTTAAAAGGAGCCACTGTCGGTAGATAGCATTCACCACGCTAGGATGCTTAAAATCGATCACACCTAGCATCGCCTCTGACTTCTGTACGGTTGAAATAAACAATTGATTTTTCTCACTGACAAATTCGGCGCTTTTTGTTGCACCGTAGAGTGCAAGAGTTTCATTTTGATAAAACTCTATATCCCTCGCGTAATCTAAAGGATATTGAAATGTACCGCTTGCTGCTTGCATTCGCTGAAAGCCAAGCGTGTCCTTCGCTTTCAAATCCAAAACAGCGCTCGCTTTATTCATTGTTCCTTCCTCAACTTGTTTTCCTTGCTTAGGATATGGAAACAAGATAATACCAGCAGGGGACTTTTTTAGTTCATCTGTTGATGACTTCACAAAGGTATAGCGCATTTCATGAGATTTCAGGAGCATATCTACTTGATGAGTATACTCTCCTTGCTGTATAAAAAAACCGACGGGCTTTTTTTCAAAAAACTGTTGAAAAACACGTATTGCTTCTGTAATTTGGAGATTTAATGTTTGTTCTGTTTTAAGGATGGAAACGAACGCGTTCGTTACGGTAGTAGGAATACATTCCAGCATGTCATGCTGAAAGAAATATTTGCAGGCTGAGAACAAGCTCCCGTCCCATTTTTTTAAAAAAGTGAGTGCTCTCTGATGCTGCCGGCTTGAAAACTGGTGTAAATACTGAGCGTAACGAGTATTAAACTCCTCGTCGTTTAATACGTTCAAAAATACACAAGACATCACAGCTGTTGCACCTATCAATTTTTCAGACTCAATTTGATCTAAAAAAGGGATGAATTCGTTCGTTACTTGTTCAAACAGCGGATACTCACTCTCTGCTTGAAGTACATGTAGCAACGGATAATGCATATAAGTTAAAAGAATACAGTCATCACTATTCATATTGCTTCTTCACCTGCTCCAAGTCATTTGAATATAAGGAATATGTGCTAAATTCATTTTGAACACCCTGGTGAACTTTTACAGGTTCGTACATCCAGCTCAACGACGTTACATTCACTTGTTCATGCTGTTCTTTCATCAAATAAACCGGATTCGAACGAAGAAGGGAAAAAAAACTTCCTTCTTTATCTTGAATACCAATATCTATTACATACGTGCGCTCACTTTCCAAGCTATTCATAAATATGAAGTCTTGCTTAGGAGTAAGACCCTTCATATAATAGCGGTTTGATTCATGGCCGTTAAAATGAAGGCCTGTTATATCATACGTACACATAGCTAGATTCAATTCTTCCCATCGTGTCGAAAACATACTTTCTACCATTTCTCGAATATGCTCTGAAAATGACCAGTGAACATAAATACGAGATGAGTCAAGCTGAGTAGCTATACACACATTTAAGTTTTGAATAAGATTAGGAGCCAATGTTTTATCACTTCGTTTCTTAGATTGTTTTTTCTACATATAAATGCCGTATAAACTTATTAACATCTTACCATTCAGAAAAAGTTGCCACAATAAACGCAATTTGTCGATTTGTGTTAAAAAATCCAGGCCAGCAAATTGGATGCATGAGCCCGTATGAATCGTTTGTTACACCGCTGTTGATTTCCGTGCAAAATGTCGCTTTCCGAGGGCGGCGATGAACCTCCTCGTCGCTTCCGCTTTTCCTGCAGGAGTCTTTGCCCTTCCCTCTCATTAACAGCTAGAAGCAGCTACATTAAACCTACGTTTCTCGATACAATGAAAAAAATCCGAACGATTCATCGTTCGGATCTTCCTTCAACTAAAACACTTTTGTCCCAGCCTCTTTTTCCACTATTCATTTAAATCGTAGCGTTTGCCTTTTACAAGGTAAAATACGCTTTCTGCTACGTTAGTGGTATGATCAGCCATACGCTCTAAATAACGGGCTACAAATAAAAGCTGTGTAATTTGGTTCATAGCCTCCTGCTTTTCTTTAGCAAGACTTAAAAGTTCTTTAATTGTTATTCCGTAAAGCTCATCCACCTGATCGTCCATTTCCGCTACTTTTTTAGCCAACACAAGATCTTCTTCGTGATAAGCTTTTAACGAAAGGCTCAGCATTTCAATCGAAATATCGTGCATTTTCTTTACATGTTCTAACGGCTTAATTAATTCTTCGTTTCCAATTCGTATAGCTGATTTTGCTACATTAACGGCAAAATCTGCCATACGCTCAACATCCGAAGCAATTTTAATTGCCACAATAATACGTCTTAAATCAATAGCCACGGGCTGCTGCTTTGCAATCAGTAGGATAGCTAGGTCATTAATTTCTTCTTCTAAGTCATCCACGTATGAATCACCGTCGATAATTTCTAGCGCCAGCTCAACGTTACTTGTTTGCAACGCTTCAATTGATTTTGATAACGCCTCATGCGTTAAGCGCCCTATTTCTAATAATTTTTCACGTAATATCTTTAAATCACCATGAAACTTTTCGCGTACAACCACTCATCCCATCTCCTTGTATGTCTTAACCGAAACGACCTGTAATATAATCTTCTGTGCGTTTATCAGATGGCATTGAGAAGATTTTATCTGTTTCTGCGTACTCTACCACTTCTCCATTTAAGAAAAATGCTGTTTTATCTGAAATACGTGCCGCTTGCTGCATATTATGTGTAACAATAATAATGCTGAAGTCTTTCTTTAATTCTTGTACTAACTCTTCTACTTTTAATGTCGAAATTGGATCGAGTGCAGAAGTAGGCTCATCCATTAAAATAACGTCGGGTTCAATAGCCAAACAGCGCGCAATACAGATACGCTGCTGTTGTCCACCTGACAACCCATTCGCATTTTGATTCAAACGATCTTTAACTTCGTCCCAAATAGCTGCTCCTCGTAAACTTTTTTCAACAATTTCATCTAGCTTTTTCTTGTTGCGAACGCCATGAATTCTTGGACCGTACGCGATATTATCATAAATAGATTTTGGAAACGGATTTGGTTTTTGGAAAACCATTCCTACTTGCGTGCGCAGCTCTTCCACATGGTACGATTTATCAAAAATATTTTTTCCTCTATACTCAATTTCACCTGATGTACGGACAATTGGCGTCATTTCTACCATACGATTTAACGTTTTAATATATGTTGATTTTCCGCAGCCCGATGGACCGATGATCGCGGTAACTTCGTTAGCATGAATGTCTAAATCAATATTTTTTAAGGCATGTGTGTTGCCATACCATAAATTCAAACCTTTTGTTTTATATACAATTTCTTTTGTTTGCGGAGTATTTACTTTTTCTTTGTTAGTCAATTCCATTGTTATTGCCATTGGATAATCCTCCTTCATCGTCTTTAACCGTTTTGAGCACAATAAAAGTCTCTCTATGTCTATTTAATATCTATTGTTTACTATTAGTGTAAATACATACGAGAAGCCGAACGCTTACCCTTATTTTGATGATTTCTATTAATCCTTACACTTACAGAATAATAGCCGACTATTAATTGTGTTTTAACTCAATGTAAAGCTTTTGTAAACGAAGGCCTATCTGCGTGTTTTTTAGGTAAAAAACTAGTTCTTACGACCCTTAAATTCAATAAAAAACCATATATGTAAAGATTTCTAACAAAAAAAAAGAAGAGGTTGAGACATAACTAAATTAATTTGATATAAAGATAAGTAAATTAGATAAATAAGCCAGTACGAATCACTTCTGACACCACTGTTGATTTCCGTGCAAGCAGGCGGCCGATGAGCCTCGTTGTCGCTTCCGCTCCTGCGGGGTCTCACTTCTTCCGCTTTTCCGGCAGAAGTCTTCGCCCTGCCCTCCAATCAACCGCTTAAAGCACCTACTTACATGAAATCTACGTTCACCCTCTCAATAAAAAAATCCGAACAGCGTTGATTCTTAATCAACGTCGTTCGGATCTTACTTCAACTAATATGCTTTTTCCCAGCCTCTTTAATTGGCGTCGTTTGCAATGACAGCCTGTTGATTCTCTTCTTGATCTTTTACTTCTTGTTCACCTTTTTTCTTTAAATCAAAATACGTATCGAGCGCAGAACGAGCAAGCTCTTTTGTAATGGTATTTGGTGCACTTGGCACAAATGCCGATGGTACCACAACAGCTACTGCAATTTCAGGATCATTTGCCGGAGCAAAGGCCACAAAGTTTGAATTATTAACTTTAATTGGATCCCCTCCGCTTGGGTTTTTCTCATAGGCTTGTGCCGTTCCAGATTTACCAGCAGGATTATAGTTCGCTGTATGGAAAGCTGCGTACCCTGTACCGCCTTGTTCCTGCGTAACCCGCTTAAAGCCATTTTGAACATCTTTAATGTATTCTTCTTTCATCGTGATACGATTTAACACATCAGGTTCAAAGGAATGCTGCGTACCGCCAATTTCATCGGTCTTTATCGTTGGTTTTCGGATTTCTTTTACTAGCTGCGGCTTGATGCGATACCCTCCATTAGCTATTGCAGAAGTATATTGAACAAGCTGCAGCGGCGTGTACGTATCATACTGGCCAATTCCTAAATCAAGCGCTGTACCTGGAACATTGCTTCCTCCTTGTACACCTGTTGATTCGTTATCGAGGTTTATGCCTGTTGATACGCCTAAGCCGAACTGACTGTAGTACGAACGCAGTTCGCTGAATGTGTCAGGTTTAATCGGTAAAGTCATGTTCTTGTGGTACTGTAATCCAGCCATCGCCATTACCGTTTTAAACATAAATACGTTGGATGAATATTTTAACGCGGATGAATACGTTAAGGGTCCTAACCCCTCAGCCTCAGCTGATTTCTTAATTGGTGTTCCTTTAATTTTTAACGGTTCATCAACGAACACTGTGTTTGGCTTAATAGCTCCTGAATCTAAGCCAGCTAGAACCGTTGCCCCTTTTACAACAGAGCCCATTGTATAAGATGTTGAAATATTCCCTAATGCAAAATCTTCTATTTTAGGTACCCCAGTCTTCTTATCAATGGTGTATTTTTTACCTGCCATTGTTAAGATTTCTCCTGTGTGAGGATCCATCATAATCACAAAAGCACGGTCTAAAAACTGCGTTCCTTTCATTTTCTTTTTGGCTAAAAGCTGGTCCGTAATTTGTTTTTCTACCGCTTTTTGAAGCTCCATATCAATAGTTAAAACCAAATCACTGCCGCGTTCGCCTTTCGACACTTGAATTGTATCAAGGAGATTTCCTTTATCATCTGTTACATACTGGACTTTTTCTTTTTGACCGCTGAGCTGAGCTTCGTATTGCTTCTCTAAATAGCTCGTCCCAACTTGGTCATTTCGACTATAGCCTCTTGATAAGTAATACTGTACTTTATCTTTGGGCAGACCCTCGTTGGCAGAGGATACATTTCCAAGCAAAGTACGGAGAGTGCTGTTTTCTGGGTATGAGCGATCCCAATACGTTGTTGTATCAACACCCGGAAGTTCATCTAAATGCTCACTTACAACGGCATACTCTTCATTTGTCACACCGCTTTTAACAATTTGCGGGGTGTTAGAATAACCTGCCTCCATTTGGCGCTTAATAGCTAGAACTTCTAAATCACTCTTTAAACTTTCTAAATCTTTTTTAGAAATGCGGTCTAACTGACGTTGATACAGTTCGTCATCAGTCATTTCACCATCTTGAACTTTTTTGCGATCAGCTTTCGTAATTTTCTGCTCCGCTTCTTTAGGGTGAAGCATAATCCAGTAATCCTTCATGTCGCGTTCTGTAATTTTTACCACGTTTTTAGCATCTTTATTCTTTCTATTTTCTGGAATATCAATCACATTTGTGGTGTAAGGAACATCGATCATAGTGGCTAACTTTTTAGCGATGCGCAGCCTTTCTTCAGCTGTATTTCCTTGAAAACGAGTATATGTAATCGTATTTAAAGAGGTATTATCTACAATTACGCGGTTATACCGATCGTACATTTTCCCTCGAGGAACAGGCGTACTGACTGTAACGTCCTGTGTTTTTTCGACTTCTCGTTCGTAATTCTCACCGTACACAATTTGAACAAGTCCCAACCGCAAAATTAATACGGAAAATAGGGCAAATACGGTCAAGAAAAGTAAGTTCACACGAAAAGGCACGTGACTTTTTCTTCTTTTTTTCTTTTTCATACCAACACCTACACTTTATAAAACATATATACCATAACACCATAAAATCAGACATTTAGCAAATAAATAGACACCTGGCAGGTGCCTATTTACACAACGTATTTATTCTAAAAGAAAAGAGAGGCATTTTCCATAGTACAAATGAAGGAGCTGATAATACTCTAAGCTGGAGACTCTCCGTCTCCTTCATTTAATACTGGAGGAGTAACAGTCGTTTCTTTTTTGTGCAGAGGCTGTGAGATATGTCTTACACAAAAATAAATGATCGTATGCCCTGCTCCAACAATAGATAATAAAATAGGAATACTTTTTGCTTCATCAAAAAATAGTACGGCTATTAAAAATAAAGATATGGAAACGACGCGCCCAATATTCAGAAATACTTCTCTGACAACAATGTATTCGATTCTTTTTGAAACAACGTCCTTTGCTCGTCCAATCACATCGTACGTTAGAGAAATGAATGGAACCAACAAAATAGGATAGGCAATGGCAATACAAACAGCATATATAATTAACTTTGGATACGATAAGTTAAAGATAAGCAAAAAGACTGCTCCATAGAGAAGGAGGCCCCCGGTGAAAATAAATCGAAGGCGATTTTTTTGCTTAATAAATCTTGAGGCTACATAGTATCCTACAAACGCCACCGCTGAATTCACCAGTCCATAAGTTCCTAAAGCTAATTCACTTCCCGTCGTAATAAATACCATAACGGATACGACAAAAATGAACGTACCTTCACGCAATCCTTGAAAGAAATGAGCCTGTAATATTCGATTCCAGTCTTTGTTGACTTTTCGTTCAGCCCACACTTCTTTAAATTTGTATACTCCTTCAGCTGCGCGTCTTGTAATAAAAAAACTAAGCACAACGGCACCGACAAACAATAGCAGAGATACACCAAACACAATTTTATACCCAAGTGATTCATACAAAGCGGAAATAACAAAGCCCGCTCCTAAAGGACCAATCATCCCTGCAAAAGAGTTTAAGATCCCTAAAAATCCGTTAAAAAAGTCTCTTGTATCAGGTTCTGTAATTTCAAAAGTTAGCACATTAAAAGCTAGCCAATAAAAGCCATATCCTATACCCAGCAGTCCACCAAGCAATACTAAATACTCGGCTGCGTTAGCTCCACTGACCAATACAGCGATATAAAAAACAGCTAAAAAAGATACGCCTAACCTTAAAACCACAACCCGGTCAATTCGTTTGGCCCATTTACCTGCTAAAATAAACGTAAGGGGCTGAAGCACCACTACCGCTAAATTATAAATAGCGAGATCCGAAAATTCTCCTGATTGTTTCCACAGATAAATGTTAACAAACGAATTGGAAATTGAAATAGCCAAGGCATAAAGACCGCCTATAATTAAAAGCAAAAGTAAATCTTTACTAACTTCTACATCTCCAACTACTTTTTTTAATAAAGGCATATCAAAAAACTCCTTTTCTCTTCTACACCTAGTGTGTGAAAAAGAAAAGGAGATATGTAAAAGAATTGGAAAACAAAAAAGCCAGTAAAGGTAATAATTACTTTACTGGCTTTTAAATACGTCTTCAGCTTATTTTGCAGCGTCGTAACGCTTAGCAACTTCGTCCCATTTTACAACATTAAAGAATGCTGAAATGTAATCTGGACGGCGGTTTTGATAATTTAAGTAGTAAGCGTGCTCCCAAACGTCTAGACCAAGAATTGGCGTTTTGCCTTCCATTAATGGGCTATCTTGGTTTGGTGTGCTTGTTACTTCTAATTCGCCGTTGTTTACAACTAACCAAGCCCAGCCAGAACCGAAGCGAGTTTTAGCTGCATTTGCAAATTCTTCTTTGAATTGATCAAAGCTGCCGAATTTGCTAGCGATAGCGTCTGCTAATTCACCAGTTGGAGCACCGCCGCCGTTAGGGCAAAGGATTGTCCAAAATAATGAGTGGTTCGCATGACCGCCACCGTTATTGCGTACTGCTGTACGGATATCTTCAGGAACAGCATCTAAGTTTGAAATTAACTCTTCAATACTTTTGCTTTCTAAATCCGCTTTGCCTTCAACAGCAGCGTTTAGGTTTGTAACATATGTGTTGTGATGTTTTGTGTGGTGAATATTCATTGTTTCTTTGTCGATATGTGGTTCCAGTGCATCGTATGCATAAGGTAGTTCTGGTAATTTGTAAGCCATGAATAATTCCTCCTTCAAAATATGTAAGCATTTTGGCGCAAAAGCACCATATACGTTTAGATTAGCAAATTTACCCTACTCTTTCAAATAAAAAGTACCTAATCCATGATTTATATTTACCTAATTCCCATTCGCTATTCTTTTAAACATAAAAAAAGCTTCTTTTTCTCAAAAGAAGCTTTGAATAGACAATAGTATGGCGGAGGAAGAGGGATTCGAACCCCCGCGGGCTTTAACACCCCTGTCGGTTTTCAAGACCGATCCCTTCAGCCGGACTTGGGTATTCCTCCAACCCTATAAATGGTGGACCCTGCAGGACTCGAACCTGCGACCGGACGGTTATGAGCCGTCTGCTCTAACCAGCTGAGCTAAGGGTCCACGTGGCTCCACAGGTAGGACTCGAACCTACGACCGATCGGTTAACAGCCGATAGCTCTACCACTGAGCTACTGTGGAACAATATGAATTATGTATGTCACAAACGTAAATTGGAAAATAGCGGCGGAGGGGATCGAACCCCCGACCTCACGGGTATGAACCGTACGCTCTAGCCAGCTGAGCTACACCGCCATGGCTCCACAGGTAGGACTCGAACCTACGACCGATCGGTTAACAGCCGATAGCTCTACCACTGAGCTACTGTGGAACAATATAACATTTACTAGCGACATTAAAAATTTAACATGTTTCTGGCCTAAAGTCAATATATTATTTTAAAACAGCGTATAAAAAATAGGCAATCATCAACAGTTGAATAAATCCTTTCGAGATAGCGCCACTAAAAAAGCCAATAACCGAACCTACTCCAATTTTTACTGCGTTGCTAATTGTGGTCCGATGAACAATCAGTTCTCCTACAATCGCTCCGATAAACGGCCCTAAAATAATTCCAAATCCCGGAATAACAAACGGACCCACAAGCAATCCAACTGTACTTCCCCAAACGCCTGCTTTAGTGCCTCCGAATTTTTTCACACCAATAATATTAGCGATATAGTCTGCTAAAAAAAGTGCGACAACTAACAATCCTTGTATCACCCAAAATAACCAGCTATAGGAGCTAAAATCATAAAATAAACCGTATATAACAAATCCTAGCGCTACAAATAGCACGCTTGGGATGATGGGATAAACCAACCCAACAAACGATACAGCAAAGCTAATGATAACTAATGCCCAACATAAAATAGCCATGCCCGCACCTATCCTTTTTATTATTACTATTTATCATACAATAACCACTCCTATAAAGAAAGACCTTGCACCACGAGACCTTCCTTTATTTTACTTTCAAATATATCTTCAGATAACGATTTTCGAGTGTACCACTGCACTATTAACAGCACAGTCCTCAAACTGCCCGTAATATCCCCCAAAAACAATGACAGCAAAATCTGTACATATAAAGAAATGCTTTTGACAAAACGCTCCATCGCACTATTGTAATTGGTAACGTTTTCTAAAATCTATTGTAAACCTTAAATTTCCGCTATAAAATAAGGTATAATCAGAATTTTCAATAATAGGAGGCTTTACAATGAGCATGCTGAAAAAGATAGCATGGAGTTTTACTTCCTTCAAAAAAATAAGATCGCTTCGCTTTGAGCATACGAATAAAACAATTGGCTTTGTGCTGTTTTTAACATTCATTTCTTTGCTGCCTACATTTTTCTTTATGACTTTGACGATTGTAAACGGCTATCATACCGCGACTACAGATCTCCCGAAATCTGTTTCTTCTTTTTCTATTTCAAATTCACAGCTTACGTCAAGCCAACCTTTCACAAAAAAAGTAAACGGTACCGCTTTTATCTTAGACCCCTCACAGTCTATTGAACGGTTTCATTCCCCTGCTCATGCAATTGGTTTTTTAAAGGATGGAATTTACATCACGACTAATTCACAAACACAAACGTATTCATATGAGTTGCTAAACTGGCATCATAAAGATAAAAATGAACTGTTAAACTTGCTGCACGAACAAAAATTTTCTTTATACATACTTGTCCCTATCGCTATGCTTTTACTGTACGTATTAACATCTGGACTAAACTTCCTTTCTATTACCTGCCTTGCTTATCTTGGAAAACTGATTGGACTCATCACTAAGAAGCAGCTTCCTTTCAAACAGCTATGGGCACTGAGCGCTTATAGTACGGTAGCCTTCACGCTGCTTTATACGCTTTTTGAAGCTTTTTCTTTGTCTCTAGCAACACATAGCTCTCTTTACTGGATAGGAACGTTCTTCATTTACTTATTGCTCGTCACAAGGGTTCCTATGAGAAAAAAGGTAAAACCTAATAAAGCGATTGAAACATAACGAAATGAATCCAATCAACGGCTAGAAGCACCTACATACATAAAATCTATGTTTACCCTGCCAATGAAAAGCTCCGAACGAATTTAATTCTTGATCAAGAATCAAATTTGTTGGGAGCTTCTTCAACTAACATACTTTTGTCCCAGCCTCTTTATTTCTGTACAACTTTTCTTCTCCCCATTGCAGAAGAAAAAATTTTCAACTGATACAAAACCCACAAACCTCCTGCTGCGAGCAAACTAAAGCTATAAATAAACATCAGCCTTTCAGTATGCATCCACACTTCAAAAACAACGGGTCCCAGCGCTACTCCTAAAAATCTCACCGTTCCATAAATGGATACAATAAATCCTCTTTCTTCGTCTGAAGCCGCTGAAGTAATCATCATATTAATACAAGGAAGAACAAATCCTAAGCCGCCAAAGGCGACTGTCAAACAAAACATCAGCACAGGAAGCGTATAAATCACCGTTAATACTCCAAACATTACGAATAAAAGAATCATTCCTACTATCATCAATTTTTTCATGAGCACTACATCTGTTTTGATTCGCTGACCGGTCCAATAAGAAACGAGCGTCATCGCGCCAAGAGGAAATAAAAAAGCGGTTCCTTTGAAAAAACCGTCTATATGATACGTTTCCTCTATTAAAAAAGATAAGTAATATAAAATGCCAAATAATAAAAACAACCCCAGTCCCCCGACAAAGAATAAAGGAAAAAGCGATTTTCTTTTATCATAGACAATCCCAATGGCTCTCTTTAAATACTCTCCAACAGATACTGAATCTGAACCTGTTTTCGCTTCTCTCACATACAAGGCTATACCTACTAAAGCAGCACCTGCCGCTAAAGGATACACAAAAAATGCGGCATACCATACAACGAGTGCCGCCGTTGCTCCAATTATAGGTGCAACCACTTTTCCAGCTCCATTATATACTTCTAAAATCCCAAGGACTTTTGCTCTTTTTTCCCCTGTAAATACATCTCCAGTTAATGCCATTGCCAACGTTGTAGTACCAGCAGCGCCAATCCCTTGAATCACTCTTCCAGCCATCAACACAGCAAAGCTTCCAGAAGAGACCAAAGCGCTACTAGCAGCGACAAGGCTACCGATTATCATCACGATGAGGGAAT
The DNA here is from genome assembly GCF_038898415.1 of Priestia sp. SB1. NCBI lineage: Bacteria > Bacillati > Bacillota > Bacilli > Caryophanales > Bacillaceae > Priestia > Priestia sp. SB1. The sequence continues at coordinate 643,048 of NZ_JBBJSS010000001.1, forward strand.
ACATAATTAATTTTTTACGTCCATATCGATCTGATAAAATTCCTACCGCAGGAATACACAATGCAGCCGGAATCGAAAATACACTCAGTATCAAACTGGTTTGGACTCCACTTAAGTGAAGTGACTTTTGAATGCTTGGCAGCAGAGGAATGAGCATGGAATTTCCCAGCACCATGATGAAAGGCAATAAGCCTAATGAAACAATCATTAATTTTTCTTTCAATTTTCGTTCTCCAATCATATTTAAGTAAGACAAGCATAGGCTTTACACATAAGCAAAAGAATGAAGGAGGAGCGTAATGAAAAAGCTATGTGCATTAGCCGCTTTCGCTTTTATCGGATATATTTGTCACTACGACATTAAATACGGTACCATTCCTACTGCGACTGAAGCAGTTCAAGTCAGCAAAGCGCAGCCTGCAGAAACAAAAGCCGCCAGCTCTTCTTCCACCTATACAAAAATAAAAATTAAGCCAGGCGATACAGTTTTGTCCGTCATTGAAGAGCTTACAAAAAAATCGATACCGGTTTCTATGAACCAAATGATTAAAGACTTTAAGAAGTTAAATAACGGTACAGCGCCTGAAGATATTCAAATTGGAAAAACGTATAAGTTCCCTATTTACAAGTAATGACAGCATTCTTCTTGTCAAGATGGGATAGTCATTGTTAAAATAGCTAAGGTAGTACTTTCTACTAGTTATTTTGTTCATAAAGAGTTATTCTATTAATGAATTCAAATTCTTGATTTCATTTTGAAGGAGAGATTATCACGTGAGTGAAATTATACATCGTACAAAAACACGCCCCGTCAAAGTTGGAGATTTAACAATTGGGGGCAGTAACGAATTAGTTATTCAAAGTATGACAACCACTAAAACACATGATGTTGAAGCAACGGTTGCAGAAATTAAACGTTTAGAAGAAGCAGGATGCCAAGTTGTTCGTGTTGCTTGTCCAGATGAGCGCGCAGCAGATGCAATCCCTGAAATTAAAAAACGCATTAACATTCCATTAGTTGTAGATATTCATTTTGACTATCGCTTAGCGTTAAAAGCAATTGAAGGCGGAGCGGATAAAATCCGTATCAACCCAGGTAATATTGGACGCCGTGAAAAAGTGGAAGCTGTTGTAAATGCTGCAAAAGCTAAAAATATTCCAATTCGTATTGGAGTTAACGCCGGTTCACTGGAAAAACGTATTTTAGATAAATACGGCTATCCGACAGCAGATGGCATGGTAGAAAGTGCACTTCATCACATTAAAATTTTAGAAGACCTTGATTTCCATGACATCATCGTTTCAATGAAAGCATCCGATGTTAACTTGGCAATTGAAGCATATGAAAAAGCTGCTCAAGCTTTTGACTACCCTCTTCACTTAGGAATTACAGAATCGGGTACATTATTTGCGGGAACTGTAAAAAGTGCAGCAGGTCTTGGCGCTATTTTGTCTAAAGGAATCGGAAATACATTACGTATTTCTTTAAGTGCGGATCCTGTAGAAGAAGTAAAAGTTGCACGCGAGTTGCTAAAATCATTCGGTTTAGCTTCCAATGCTGCAACGCTTATTTCTTGCCCAACTTGCGGACGTATTGAAATTGATTTAATTAGCATTGCTAATGAAGTTGAAGAGTATATTTCAACTGTAAAAGCACCGATTAAAGTAGCGGTACTTGGCTGCGCTGTAAACGGTCCTGGCGAAGCTCGTGAAGCTGATATCGGGATTGCAGGAGCACGCGGTGAAGGTCTTCTATTCCGCAAAGGTGAAATCGTACGCAAAGTTCCGGAAGAAACAATGGTTGAGGAACTAAAAAAAGAAATTGATAAAATTGCTGCTGAATATCACGCAAAGCAAGAAGCTGAAAAAGCTGCAGCTAAATCATAACCAAAAAAAGCGAGGCGCATATGCGCCTCGCTTTTTTTATGAAAAGAACGGTAATATAAACGTACCGACAATAATCGATACAACTCCGATCCCTATTGCCCATGCTCCTAGCGTAAGTGCTCCTTTTCTGCGTGCGATAAACCCTAGAATAATCCCAGCGGCACCAAGAATAATTGGTAAAAAGAATAGTGAAAGAATCGAAAGCACGAGTGCGAAACGACCGTATCCCGTTCCTTCTCCTCGTCCAGCGACTTCATGATTGCGATTGCGGTCAATATCTATAACTTCACGCTCTGCATGTGGCTCTCCTACTCGGTAAGGAACGCCCACTTCAGCTGCAGTTTCTTCCATGAAATCAGCTTCATATACATCTTTTCTACGCCTTTGTTCTTCATTCTCCATGCTTAATCCCTCGCTTTCGTAAATAAGGAGCATTTATAGTATCTGAATGCGAGAAAAAATTATAAGTGTTAATCTTATACAGCTGCTCATTTTCTTGCAAAAATAGATACCTGCACGATTCCCACACCGTATAATCATCCTTATCTTTTTTCTTAAGGAGTATAAAAAGTATTACTGTTTCTCTTTAGGCTTTATGTTACACTAGACAAGAATAATCAAGCACCTAAGTAGAATAAACGTATTAAAGGAGTGCACGTAGTTGACAAAAAAGTTTGGAATTGACATTGATGGAACTGTTACCTCTCCTGAAACTTTTGTTCCTCATTTAAATAAAGCCTTTAACTTAAATTTAACACTTGAAGATATTACAGAATATGATTTCAGCCCTTTTGTAAATGTATCACCTGCAGAACTCGGGAAATGGTTTAAAGCAAATGAACGCTCTATTTACGAAACCTCTCCACTTGCAGACGATGCAAAAGCGGTTTTGCAAAAGTGGCATCAAAAGCACGAATTATTCTTTATTAGTGCAAGGCACGATCAGCTATTGGACGTCACGGAAGAATGGTTTCAAAAAAATGAGCTATCGTTTCATCACATTGAGTTAGTCGGCTCTCATTTTAAAGTTGAGACAGCAAAACGATACGATGTTGATATCTTTTTTGAAGACAAACATGATAATGCTTGTGAAATCAGTGAAGAATGCAATATTCCCGTTATCTTATTTGATACTCCTTATAATCGCTTACCTGTTCCAAAAGGAGTGGTTCGCGTATATAACTGGCTAGAAGCAGATCAGTGGGTAGCCGACTGGTTAAAAGAACAGCAAAAATAAAAAAGAGAGGTGCATAGCACCCTCTCTTTTTTATTGATTACATTCGATACATTGACCGTAAATTTCGAATTTATGGCCTGTAATATTATACCCTCGCAAATCCTCGTCTACATACTCCATCGGACAAGCTTCAATTTCTTTTGTTTTTCCACAATCTAAACAAATGAAGTGGTGATGATGATGAGCAGTTGCACATTTAAATCGAAAGTGCTTTTCGCTCGAAAGCTCCGTCATTTCAAGTACGCCTAACTCCACAAATAATGATAAATTACGGTAGATTGTATCAAAACTTAGACCAGGATAATCAGGCTTCATATATTCTAATACATCTTTTGCCGTTAAGTACTTATTTGATTTTGAAAACAAGGCAAGCATTTCTTCACGTTTTCCTGTATGTTTATATCCTTGATCTTTTAATAAATGAATGGCTTCAGTTAAATTCATTTTTGTTTCCCCTTCCGTCCTTTATTAATCATAATAGATATGATTAAAATAACAACAGCAATGACAACAATTGTACCGCCTGGTGCTAAATCCAAGTAGTACGCTGAAAATAATCCGCCTAAAACAGATATTTCACCAAAAATCACCGAAAGCAGAATCGTTTGTTTAAAGCCTCTAGCTAAGCGAATGCTTGCTGCTACAGGAAGAGTCATAAGCGATGACACCAATAGAATACCGACGATACGCATCGATACAGCAATGACAAGAGCAACCATCACGATAAATAAAAAGTGCATCCACTTCGATTTAATTCCAGAAGCAGAAGCATGCTCCTCGTCAAAAGATAAAATAAACAATTCTTTATATAAGAAAAAGACAATAGCTATTACAAATACGGCTATGACAACAACTGTCCAAAGATCCGAACGACTAACTGCACTCACGCTTCCAAACAAATAATTCATTAAATCATTATTAAAACCGTCTGCCAGCGAGATACAAATTGCACTAATACCAATTCCGCCCGATAAAATAATCGGAATGGCAAGCTCTTGATAGTGCTTGTAGACCCCTCGAAGCTTCTCGATAAAAAGAGCCCCTGTAACGGAAGACACCATTCCTAAATAGACGGGGTTCACTCCTTGCATAAACCCTATTTTCTGACTAAGAAGCAAGCTCGCAGAAATTCCGGCTAGCGTCACGTGACTTAACGCATCTGCAATTAAAGAAAGACGTCTTACTACGATGAACGTGCCCAATAAAGGAGCTAAGACGCCAATAATCATACCTGTTAAAAATGCATTTCGCAAAAACTCAAATTGAAATAAACTGCTTATCATACGTGCTGCCCTCCATGATGATGATCATGGGTTAACACATGAACATTATGACCATAAAACATAGATACGTCATGTTCACAAAGCTGTTCGAATTCTTTGGCATTCCCATGAAAGTGTAAAAATTTATTTAAACAAGCAACGTGGGTTACTTTTTCCGAGACAGTTCCAATATCGTGAGTAACAAGCACAAGCGTAATTCCTTTTTCTTTATTTAACTTTTCAAGAAGCTCATAAAAAGTGTATACATTTTGTGCATCCACTCCGACCGTAGGCTCATCTAAAATTAACAGCTCGGGCTCACTTACAAGCGCGCGTGCAATAAAAATTCGCTGCTGCTGACCACCGGATAGCTCTCCTATGTTTCGATTTAAAAATTCGCTCATCCCCACTGCTTCTACCGCTTCTTTTACCTTTTGTTTATGAGAAGCATTCATAAAGCGAAACAAACCTAGTTTTGAAGTAAGGCCCGTGGAAACCACTTCAAAAACGGTAGCAGGAAAGCCGCTGTTGAAACTATTCGCTTTTTGCGATACATATCCAATTTTACTTCGTTCTTTAAACCTTCTCTGATCTTTTCCAAATAAACGAATTGAACCTTGAGATGGTTTTTGCAAACCAAGCAAACATTTGATTAGCGTTGATTTCCCAGAACCATTTGGACCAACGAGCCCCAAAAAAGCTCCTTTTGGAATTGAAAAACTTATATCTTCTAATACATTCACTCCATCATATTGAAATGATAAATGATCAATTTCAATGATATCAGGTGTATTCATATGCGCCTCACCATTCTTTTTTTATATTTCTCCATACAAAAGAGGGCACGGTTTCTATCGTATACTCCGTTACCCATTTACTTTCTCAGAATCATTACGATTTAGTCATTAATGTAGTATACAGGATTGTGTTTTATTTGTAAACTAAGCCGTTTCACTCTTTCGCTTTCTTACCCCCGTAGGTTCATCCGACTCAAAATGTTGTTTTATTACACAATATAGTCACATCTTTCTTTTTTATTCATAAACTGTATATGACGAGGAGGTAATCATATGAAAATTGTACAGCAGATTGTCAATAAGAAAGTAAACAATATTACCCCGAAAGAGCTTTTAAAGTATAGCAAACAATACAACATCCCCATTACAGATCAGCAGGCACACACCCTTGTATCTGTCATTAGACAGCAGCCCGTAAATATTTATAACCTTGAAGAGCGCCGAAATTTAATCAAACAAATTGCTCAAGTAACAGATCGTGAAACTGCCAGACGCGTGAACGAATTATTTCAGCAGTTAATGTAAAAGAAGAGGTCATGTCTGTAGACATGACCTCTTTCAATCACATATGAAATTACATAAGCTTTTGTTTTAATTCTGAATCAAAGCTTTGTGCACGAATCATATCAATTTCCAATTGATATGGCGCTTTTTTATTTTTCTTATCTTCTCCTACATAAGGAGTTTCTAGAATTTTAGGAACTTCTTTAAACGCTGGGTGATGAACAATATAATTCAGTGCACCAAATCCGATTTCACCAAACCCAATGTTTTCATGACGGTCTTTTCGAGCACCGCATACATTTTTACTATCATTGATGTGAAGCACTTTAATTCGCTGTATTCCTACGGTTTTGTCAAATTCATTTAATACACCGTCAAAGTCTTGAACGATATCGTAACCAGCATCATGTACGTGACATGTGTCAAAACAAACAGAGAGCTTTTCATTGTGCGTCACACCATCAATAATTTGGGCGATTTCTTCAAAGCTTCTTCCACACTCTGTTCCTTTTCCAGCCATTGTCTCAAGCGCAATTTGAACTTCTTGATCAGCTGTCAACACTTCGTTTAGACCGTTGATAATTTGCTGAATACCAGCATCTGCTCCGGCCCCCACATGAGCCCCTGGATGAAGAACAATTTGCTTTGCGCCAAGAGCATGGGTGCGCTGAATTTCAGACGTTAAGAAATCTACTCCAAGCTCAAATGTTTCGGGCTTTGTTGTATTCCCTAAATTAATGATATAAGGAGCATGTACAACAATATCTTTCATTCCATGCTCTTTCATATGCAAAAGACCAGCTTCAATATTAAGCTCTTCAATCTTTTTGCGACGAGTATTTTGTGGAGCGCCTGTATAGATCATAAACGTATTTGCTCCATAAGAAGCTGCCTCTTCACTTGCTCCTAAAAGCATCTTTTTGCCGCTCATCGATACGTGAGAACCAATTTTCAACATTCTTTTTTACACCTCTAACCTATTGCGATTAACGATTGTTGCGTCTTTCACTACGCTTTTTCTTTTGCACGTACTTTGTAATTTCACGAGCACGTTTTTTCTTATAGCCAGGCTTTACTTTCTTAGGCTTTTGAATAAAACGATGTGCCTCTTCTCCCACTTCATCCGCTTTCTTCACACGCTTTTTACGGCGGTTACGGTCATCAATAGAAACCCATTCTTGCTTTTGAAGATCTTTGTTTACAAATTCGATTCCCATTTTCTCTAGCTTATTTACTGCATCTTCATCTTCCACATCGAAGATTGTAGCAGCAATTCCAGAATGACCAGCACGAGCTGTACGGCCTACGCGGTGAATGTAGAAATCTAGATCTGAAGGAAGCTCAAAGTTAATAACGTGTGAAATCCCTTCAATATCAATACCGCGAGCTGCTAAATCTGTCGCTACTACGTATTGAAATTCTAAATTATTAATTTGCTTCATCATTTTCTTACGGTCACGAGGAGATAAGTCTCCGTGAATTCTTCCTACTTTTAAGCCTTTAGACAGTAGGTCATCTGCTACTTCGTCCGCCATTTTCTTTGTATTTGTAAAGACGATAGCTAAATAAGGATTATACGAAATAAGCATATCGTGCAGCAGCTTAAACTTGTTACGATGACGTAGTGGAACTAATACATGCTCTAATTTAGCCGCTGCTGCTTGCTTCGGCGAAACATGCGTAAATTTTGGATTTTCCATGTATTTTTTTAAGAATGGCTTTAATTTTTCAGGAATCGTTGCTGAAAAAACAAGCATCTGTAATTTTTCAGGCATGTTGCTTGCCAAACGGTCCACATCTTCTAAAAATCCCATATCAAGCATTAAATCAGCTTCGTCTACTACTAACGCCTTAGTTGTATACACAACTAACGCTTTTTCATTTACTAAATCAAACAAACGAGCCGGTGTTCCTACAACCACTTGAGGCTGTTTCTTTAATTTGTCGATTGTACGCTGCTTATCTGTACCGCCGATAAAACATTTTGCTGAAATTTCTTCTCCTTCAGCACTGTGTTTTGTTAGCTTTAAGACTTCTTGATAAATTTGAGAAGCAAGCTCACGAGTTGGAGCGGTAATTACAACTTGTACTTCTTCTTTTTTAGGATCTACCTTTTCAAGTAAAGGTAATAAATAAGCGTGTGTTTTGCCCGTCCCTGTTTGTGACTGACCAATTACACTTTCCCCTTTTAAAACGGAAGGAATTAAGCGCTCTTGAATCTCTGTAGGCTGATAAAAACCTAATTGTTTAATTGCTTCTATTAAAAATGGTTGAAACTCAAAACGTTCAAAGTTTGTTTTTTCCATAATAGTCTCCTTTTTTACATTCACGTTCATCTTTTAAGGCACAATATATGATTATAATCGATTTTTCCTTCTGTGACTACTTCTCATTCATATTACTAAAACTTATTACCTGTTTCAAAAACATTTTATCGCGAGTTGCATACGATAGTAAAAGAAAATCTACTTTACTAAAGGAGGTGCGTCCTTTGCTACAGCGAAGACCACCATTTCCACCCGGTATGCAAAGAAGAATGATGCCAGGAATGCCACCGCAAAACGGTTTTGGGCAACAACCTGGTAACTTTGGCCAATTTAATCCATTACAGCAGTTTCGTAACTTTGCCCAGCAAACAAATGCTCAACAATCATTTTACCCGAATCAGCAAGGCCTGAACCGTGGAGGAGGTAACTTCTTAACTCGCCTATTCCGAAGAGGCGGGAATAGAAACATCCCCTTTCAACAAGCAGCAGCTGCTGCTCCTCGAGGTTCTTTGTTTTCAGGCCTTTCAGGAGCCCAAGGTGCTGCAGGAGCGACCAACTCTTCTTCCCTGCTTGGAGGTTTACAAGGTTTAACGAACCCTGCTAACTTAAGCTCCATGATGGGAAATGTTCAGCGAGTATTAAAAGCTGCGGAAACGATGGGACCTATGATTCAACAATACGGACCTCTTGTCAAAAATGCTCCTTCTCTATGGAAAATCTATCAGGCCCTGCGCTCAAGTGACGATACAGATGAAGTACTCGAAGCAGAAGGAACAGAGGTTGCTGAAACTGATGAAAGCAAAGACAGTAAGGTTTTGTCAACAGGCGCAGAAAGCACGGATTCATCTGATGATGAGCTGGATTTCTTCGAAGAAGAAATTGAACTTTCCTCTAGAGATCGAGTGTCTAAACCAAAACTTTATATTTGATAAATCTGCTAGTTCCGTAAGTAAAGACAGTAAGTAAAAAAAGAATATCTTTGTATTCTTCCTTCCTCTTTTATATAATAGAAGCGAGTTGAATTGCTCGTCAGGATTATGATGAGGAGGAAATTGAAATGAAAGTTATTAAAATCGCACCGCGCGGCTATTGTTATGGTGTAGTAGACGCAATGGTCATTGCACGAAACGCCGCTTTAGATAAATCATTGCCTCGACCAATCTATATCTTAGGAATGATTGTTCATAATAAACACGTTACAGATGCGTTTGAAGAGGACGGCATTATCACACTGGACGGTGCTAATCGCCTAGAAATCTTAGACCAAATAAATGAAGGAACCGTTATTTTTACGGCGCACGGAGTATCTCCAGAAGTAAAAGAACGAGCAAAAGAAAAAGGTTTAACAACAATCGATGCTACATGTCCGGATGTTACAAAAACCCACGACCTTATTCGCCAAAAAGAAAAAGAAGGTTATGACGTTATTTATATCGGAAAAAGAAATCACCCTGAGCCAGAAGGTGCACTTGGCATCGCACCAGATATCGTTCATTTAATTGAAAAAGCAGAAGACGTAGCCCATTTAAATATTCAACGTGAAAAAGTCATTGTAACCAATCAGACAACAATGAGTCAGTGGGACGTTGCAGATGTCATGGAAAAAGTAAAAGAAAAATATCCGCACGCTGAAGTTCACAAGGAAATTTGTTTAGCTACACAAGTTCGCCAAGAAGCTGTAGCTGAGCAAGCAGGTGAAGCAGATGTTACAATCGTAGTAGGAGATCCTAAAAGTAACAATTCAAACCGTCTAGCTCAAGTATCAATGGAGATTGCCGGCACTGAGGCATATCGCATCGGTGACATCTCAGAGCTTCAGATCGAATGGTTGATGAACGCGAAAACCGTAGCTGTTACGGCAGGCGCATCTACCCCTACTCCAATCACAAAAGAGGTCATCAATTTTCTAGATCAGTTCGATCCGGAAGATGAAACAACATGGACACGTGAAAAAAGTGTGCCTCTTTCAAAAATTTTACCAAAAGTTCGAACAAAAAAATCGTCTTAATAGACGCAAAAGAAGGTGTTGACATTCGTCAACACCTTCTTTGTTACATAAACGTAAATGGGTTTGTGTCTACTTTTGAATCAAATACTTCACACTCAAAGTTTTTCGCTTCAAAAAGACTGTTTAATACGCGTGTTACACCTTGTCTCATGACTTTTTCAACATGATGACCAGGATCTACAACGTTTAATCCCATTGCCATTGCATCATGCGCAACGTGGAAATACAAATCACCTGTTACATAGGCATCTGCTCCGCTAAATTTTGCGTTTGTAATATATTTGTTTCCGTCTCCGCCAAGAACAGCTACTTTTTTCACAGTGGCATCCATAGACCCTACTACTCTGACACCATCTACATCCAATGCTTGTTTAACGTGATCGGCAAACTGTTTTAACGTCATCTCTTCTTTTAACTTACCAATTCGTCCAAGTCCAAGCGTTTCGCCCGTTTGTTCCACTGGATAAATGTCATAGGCTACTTCTTCGTAAGGATGAGCACTGAGCATGGCACGAATAATTTTATTTTGTTGACCCGCTTCAAAAATAGTTTCAACTTTTGTTTCATTGACACGTTCTAGCTCTCCTTTTGAGCCAATGTATGGATTGGCTTCTGAAGAAGGTTTAAATGTGCCTTCGCCTTCTGTTGAAAACGTACAGTCGCTGTAAAGGCCAACATGTCCAGCTCCCGCATCACAAATAGCTGTGCGCACTGCTTCAGCGTCATTTGAAGGAACAAATACAGCTAGCTTTTTCAATTGAATCGACGTTGTCGGAACCAGCACTTTTGTCTCTTGTAGCCCCAACGCTTCGGCTAACAAGTCATTTACTCCGCCTTTAGCTATATCTAAGTTTGTATGAGCAGCATATACGGCAATATCATGCTTAATGCATTTCTCTAAAATACGCCCTTCAGGACGATCTGTAACCACTTGTTTTAGAGGTCTAAAGATAGGAGGATGATGAGCAATAATTAAATCCACTTGTTTTTCAATTGCTTCGTCTACGACCGTTTCAAGAACATCTAACGTTACCATTACTTTTTTTACAGGCTTGTTTAACGTTCCAATCTGTAAACCAATTTTATCTCCTTCAACCGCTAAATGCTTGGGAGAAAATGATTCAAATGCCTCAATTACTTGAAATCCGTTAGGGATTTTACTCATTTTAACGCCTCCTCAATTAATGAGATGTCTTGGGTAAGTTTTTGAAGTTTTGCTTTGCTTTCCTCTGACTGAGCCTGTTCCATTTGACTGACAATTTGTTTAAGATGATTTAGTTCATGCGTCCACTTTGTCATAAAAGCAGAAGAGCGCTTTTCTTTTAAAATAGGGCCCATTAACACGCCGGCTTCCACTTCCCCGTTATACGGAGCTAAAGGGTTTCCAGGTTCAGCGACGATGACTTCATACATACGACCGTCTTCTTCGATGATTTTTTCATCAATTATTTCCCAGTTGTGTTGAATCAGCCAGCTGCGAATATGATGTGAACCAATATTTGGCTGAAGCACAAGTCTTTTTACTCCTTCTAATTTTGCCTTCCCTTCTTCTAAAATCATCGTAATAAGCGTTCCGCCCATTCCGCAGATTGTAATACAGTCTACTTCATTCGGCGATATTACTTCTAGGCCGTTTCCTTTTCGAACATCAATAACATCCGTTAAGCTTGTTTTTTTCACCTGCTGAATAGCCGATTGCAGGGGACCTTCTGTAATTTCACCTGCTACAGCGCCGCTAATATATCCATTTAAATAAGCAAAACATGGCAAATACGCATGATCTGAGCCAATGTCTGCTATCTTTGCTCCCAAAGGAATCGACTTTACTACTTCTTCAAGTCTTGTTGATAAGTTTAATTCATTCATTTTGTCACCTATTCTCTATGTGATTACTGTTCATTATTTTAACATAGATAGCTGCATGATTCCTATTTCTCTTCATGTTTTCCTTCTAGCTGAATGCGTATAAAAAAATCATAAAAAAAAAGCCTGCTTTATAAATGAGCGGCTTTCCAGAAAATCATGTTTCTGAACTCTATTTAATTTCGGATACCCATTTAGCCATTTCCTTCGCTTTTTCCGGAGGAACCAGCCCGGCCGGCATGTTTCCTTTACCGTTTACAACAATATTTGCAATTTCTTCTTGAGAAACTTTTTTCCCAATTCCTTTTAACGAAGGACCTACTCCACCTTGATACTGATCACCGTGACAACCAATACAAGTTTTTTGATAAATTTCTTCTGGTTTAGCTGAAGCCTGCTGTTCCGCGCCACCGCCTTCTTTTTCAGCCGCGATTTCTTTTGCATTGTTCAATCCGTTGAACGAAAGCGTTAACATTAAAGCAATCCCAATTACCGCAATTAATAAAAATGGTATTAGCGGATTTCGCTTCACTCACTATACCCCCTTTATGTATTCCCATCCCTAGAAATAACAAAATAGTATAAGCACTTTTATTTTACTTGAAAATGCTCATAAGTGAAAGGGTTTTATTTACATAATTAACTAATTTCTTATTGCTTATCTTAACAGCCAATTTGCCTTGCAATAACAGAGCGCTGAATTTCCGAAGTTCCTTCTCCAATTTCTAAAAGCTTGGCATCCCGTAAATACCGCTCCACGTGATACTCTTTCATGTAGCCGTATCCTCCATGAATCTGCACAGCTTGACTGGCTACTTCCATACAAATTTCAGAAGCATACAGTTTACACATAGCTGCTTCTTTCGTAAATGGCTTTCCTTGGTCTTTTAACCACGCTGCTTTATACACCATATTTCTTGCTAACTCAATTTTCATGGCCATATCAGCTAATTTAAACTGAATCGCTTGAAACGATGAAATAGCTTTCCCAAACTGCTTTCTTTCCTGCGCATATGACAGTGCTTTTTCATAAGCCGCTTGAGCGATTCCAACGGCCATTGCCCCAATTCCAATTCTTCCCCCGTCAAGCGTCATTAGAAATTGTTTGAATCCTTCTCCTCTTACACCGAGTAAATTCTCTTCAGGCACTTCAACATCCTCTAAAACGAGTTCAGTTGTATTTGAAGCATGTAGACCCATTTTCTCGTAATTGTCTATTACAGTAAAACCTCGAGCTTCTGTAGGCACGATAATAGCTGAAATTTCTTTTTTACCTTCTGTACGGTTTGTAACAGCTGTTAAAGCTAAAAACTTTGCATAGCTGGCATTCGTAATATAGCATTTACTTCCATTAATCCTAAATGTTCCATCCTTCAACACTGCTTCGGTCTCCGTTCCCCCCGCGTCACTTCCTGCGTTCGGTTCGGTTAAACCAAACGCTCCAAAAGATTCCCCGGAGCATAAAGCTGGTAGGTACTGTTCTTTTTGCTCCTTTGTTCCGAATAAATAAATAGGTGCCCCCCCGAGCGAAACATGAGCTGAGTATGTAATTCCTGTAGAGCCACAAGCTTTACTTAACTCCTCTACGACAATAGCAAAACTAACCGTATCTGCGCCTCCGCCACCATATTCTTCAGGAAAAGGAAGGCCCATTACACCAAGCTCACTTAACTTTTTAAAAACATCAAGCGGAAATTGCTTACTTCGATCGCGCTCTAGTGCATTTGGTGCTACTTCAGCTTCTGAAAATTCTCTCAGCGTCCGTTGAATCATCTTTTGTTCATTGGTTAATTCATAATTCATTTTTATTCCCCCTAAAAAATGTATACGCTTACATTATCTAATTATAATTCATTTTTGTAAATTTTCTCAACTTTTAAAACGTTTTAATTTTTTCATGTTATAATAGAGGAGTATTCATCAATGCAAGAATAAAATGAGAGCGATTCCATTTTTTTCGGATGTTTAAATGAAATTTGAACATCTTACGCTTCTATAACAAAAGAATATAAAGGAGCATTTGCAAAACGAAGGACAATTCAGTAAAATATATGAAAGAAGAAAAGTTGGTAAAAAAATCAATATAATTCTTTAAAATGCGTTTTCATGAAATTTATTCCATAAAAAAACAGATAGCCTCTTTCCGCAGGGAAAGAAGCTATCTCATAAGCGCTATTTACGCTTTTATCTATTCTAAGAAATCTTTTAAACGTTTGCTTCGACTAGGGTGACGAAGCTTGCGAAGCGCTTTAGCTTCAATTTGACGAATACGCTCACGCGTTACGCCAAATACTTTTCCTACTTCTTCAAGCGTACGCGTACGCCCATCGTCCAGACCAAAGCGGAGTCTAAGAACATTTTCTTCGCGATCTGTTAACGTATCAAGGACGTCTTCTAACTGCTCTTTTAATAATTCATATGCAGCATGTTCAGAAGGTGATGTTGCATCCTGGTCTTCAATGAAGTCACCTAAATGAGAATCATCTTCCTCACCAATTGGCGTTTCAAGAGAAACCGGCTCTTGGGCAATTTTTAAGATTTCACGAACTTTTTCTGGTGTTAAGTCCATATCTTCTGCAATTTCTTCAGGAGATGGTTCGCGACCTAAATCTTGTAGAAGCTGACGTTGAACACGAATTAGTTTGTTAATCGTTTCAACCATATGAACAGGGATACGAATCGTTCTTGCTTGGTCAGCAATCGCACGAGTAATAGCTTGACGAATCCACCATGTCGCATACGTACTGAATTTATAACCTTTGCGATAATCAAATTTTTCTACCGCTTTAATAAGACCCATGTTTCCTTCTTGAATTAAATCAAGAAACAGCATACCGCGTCCAACATAGCGTTTAGCGATACTTACCACAAGACGTAAGTTTGCTTCAGCAAGACGACGTTTCGCTTCTTCATCGCCTTCTTCAATACGTTTTGCTAAATTGATTTCTTCCTCTGCCGACAATAAGTCAACGCGTCCGATTTCTTTTAAGTACATACGAACTGGATCATTAATTTTCACACCAGGAGGTACACTTAAATCATTTAAATCAAACTCTTCTTCTTTTGACAGTTCTTGAATATCGGGATCGGCATCGTCATCATTTGCTTCAGATTCACTCATTACTTCAACACCTTGTTCTCCAAGGTATTCATAATATTCATCCATTTGATCGGATTCAATTTCGAAGTTCGCCATACGCTCTGCAATTTCTTCGTATGTTAGCACACCACGTTTTTTTCCGATTTCGGTCAATTGATCTTTTACTTGTTCAATTGTTAAATCTGAATCAAGTTGTTTTGATTGAGCTGATTTTTCAGCCATCAGATCCCCTCCTTCCAAAATTTTAAGGAAAACCTTCTAAAAGTGGGACTAATACGCAACATCGTTTATTTTAACGTTTTTTTCAACTGTAAAATTTCCATTGCTATTGTCGCAGCTTTTAAATAATCTTTTTGACGCTCTGCTTCTTGCTTTTCTGCTTCTTTTTTTTCTATCGCTACCCTTTGTGGATAAATCAATATCGTTTGGATATAATCATTCAAAGCTTGCTCCGACAATTCATCATTGATTGACATCATCGCCAATTCTGAAGCTAGACTAGACAACGAAGATTCGGGCAACCGCTCAATAAATCCGCTCGGATTAGGCTCGTGTCCTTCCTCGTAATAGGCATACAAATATAGAACAAGCGCACGATGTTCTTCGACATTGAACTGACCTTGAAGTCGGTCTTGAATTCTAAATGCTACATCCTTATCTTTCAACATATGAGCGATCAAAAAACGTTCTGCATTTTGATAAGCCGGTAATAAGCTTCTCTTTACGACTGGTTGTCTATTTATATTATTTCGATTTGGAGAATCATTATCCTTTTTCTTTTTTTCCGTTCGATACACTTGATACTGCTGTTCTTTAAGCGCATCTAATGAAATGGAAAACTCTTGTGCCAATTGGCGTAAATAATGATCTCGCTCTACAGCTTTTGTAAGGAGGCTTATTTCTTTCAAAACGTCTTCAATGTATTGCATACGTTCAGATTCATTTTGTAGATTTCGCTTTCGGCGGAGATACCTCATTTGAAATGCCATAAAGGTCAAGCTGCTATTAATAACATCATTTTGAAACTTCTCTGCCCCGTATTCTTTAATATAATCATCCGGGTCATAACCATCCGGCATCACAGCAATCTTAACGGTACAACCCACATTTGTTAAGATAGCAGTTGCTTTGTGCGCTGCTTCAATTCCAGCAGAATCTGCATCATAGCAAATGATAACGGACTCTACATTTCGGCGAATAATTTTGGCTTGTTCTTCTGTTAAGGCAGTTCCCATTGTTGCAATTGCGTTTGGGCACCCCGCTTTAACAGCTGAAATAACATCTGCAAATCCTTCAAATAAAATAACCTGCTGATTTTTGCGTATATGTTTTTTAGCGCGGTGAAAGTTGTAGAGTGTGCGACTTTTGTTAAAAATAGAAGTTTCGGGACTGTTTAAATATTTAGGCTGCCCTTTTATCTCTTTTAGCAGGCGCCCTGAAAATGCAATTGTTTTGCCTTGCAAGTCAGCAATAGGAAACATAATTCGATCGCGAAAACGATCAAAGTACGTTTCATCTTGGTTGCGTTTAATGATTAAACCTGCATGTTCCATCTCTTGCGGATTAAACCCACGTTTTGTTAAGAACTTACTTACAAATTCCCACGAATCTAAAGCAAAACCTATCTCAAATTCATCGATAATTTCTCGTGAAAACCCTCGATTTATTAAATAATCATAAGCATCTTGGCCTTCTTTTGTATTTACCAATAAATGATGGTAAAATTTCTTTAAAAGCTCGTGTGCTTCAATCATTTTATTGCTAGGCTTTTGATTATCTTCTTCATGAGGATGTATCTCATGTTCAAAAGGAATATCTCCTTTTTCAGCAAGCTGCTGAGCTGCTTCCGTGAAGGACAGTCCTTCTAATTCCATTATGAATGAAAATGAATTCCCTCCTGCACCGCATCCAAAGCAATGATAAATTTGTTTATCAGGCGATACTGAAAAAGATGGTGTGCTTTCCCCATGAAACGGACAGAGTCCAAAATAATTGCGCCCTTGTTTTTTTAGTTGTACATAATCGCTTATGACGTCGACAATATCTACTGAATGCCGAATACGGTCGATTACTTCATCAGGAATTCGATTTGCCATAGTAACAGCTCCGTATTTCATATAATATTCTTCACTAAGTGCTAAATTCCTGCAAGTTTCGACAACATTTTTTCAAAAGCTTGAATGAAATGCTGGCGATCTTCTTCACTAAATGCCTTTGGGCCTTTAGTATGACGCCCTGACCGTCGCTCTTTTGCAGAAACATAGCGAAAGAAAAGCACCGTATTCATTTCGTCGTCATTATAGTACTTTCCACGAGGAGACAGTGCGTAAACCCCTCGACTTACTAACATGCTTGCTAAGCCAGTATCTTGAGTTACGACAATATCCTGCTTGGCTGCGTGATTTAAAATATATAAATCTGCGGCTTCCTTTTCTGCATCTACATAGACCCATTTTCCTGGTGTAGGATTTGTTTGCATGTGAGCATAGGAAGCAACAAACACAAGCTCGATGTCATATGTATGTGTAAGTTCAACGATTTCTGCTTTAACAGGGCATGCATCAGCATCGACAAAAACTTTACTTTTTCTTTTGCTATAACTCTGTATTCTACATCCCTCCAGAGATTCCTTCTAACAATTTGTTATTTCCTGTAGATGGCATTTGTCGAATACTTTTTTCGATTTTGACTTGACTTTTATATAAATAGTTTATTCGTTCTT
Source organism: Priestia sp. SB1 (assembly GCF_038898415.1). Lineage (NCBI taxonomy): Bacteria > Bacillati > Bacillota > Bacilli > Caryophanales > Bacillaceae > Priestia > Priestia sp. SB1. Next base: position 660,695 of record NZ_JBBJSS010000001.1, read on the forward strand.
AACAAAGTCTAAACCTAAAACTATTCTTTTTTATCACAATTTTTTATTATAATATAAACAACCTATATTTTCTATACCAAAGTCACTTGTTTTTAAAAGTTCTGTCATATTCATCTTTGGTATATTTTCTTAGGCTTACAGCATACAAACATAAGAAAGCAATCTCCTTTCTGTCACGCACGGAGGAGATCCATCGTTTATTTCTTTTTGATGGTATTGAGAATGATACCAGCTGTTTCTTCTACGGCTCTGTTGGATACATCAACCACTTCACAGCCAATCTTATCTACAATTCCTTGGAAGAATTCAAGTTCTTCTTTAATACGGCCAATATTAGCATAAATTGCTTTATCGTTTAGCCCAAGAGACTTTAAACGCTCTTTACGAATATCGTTTAATTTTTCAGGACTAATAGTAAGTCCTATACATTTCTCAGGTGATACGTGAAACAGCTCTTCTGGCGGATCTACCTCAGGTACAATCGGAACGTTGGCTACTTTCAAACGCTTGTGTGCTAAAAACTGAGAAAGAGGTGTTTTAGACGTTCTTGATACACCGATTAATACGATATCCGCTCTAAGAATGCCTCTTGGATCACGCCCATCATCATATTTCACTGCAAATTCAATCGCTTCTACTTTCTTAAAATAATCTTCGTCTAACTTTCTAGCCATTCCAGGCTCATAGCGAGGAGAAAGTTGATAAGAAGATTGAATTTTATCAATTAAAGGTCCAATAATATCAAATACCTCTACCCCGTTTTTGGACGCTTCTTGAATTAAAAATTCTCTCATTTCGGGCTTTACTAGCGTAAAGCCAATAATAGCGTTGTTCAACTTCGCTACTGAAACCACTTCTGAAAGTGTTGCGATGTCCTCTACGTAAGGTACTCTTTTAATTACAAAGTCCGTCATATTGAACTGACTTGATGCAGCCTTTACAACTAGTTCAGCTGTCTCACCTACAGAATCCGAAATGACATAAAGACATGGGTTGTTCATATTTTGTGCATCCCCTTTTTAATCCTTTTTCACTTATAATACTTCATCATTTGCTAGTGCTACTAGTAATTTTGTAATATTTGTTTTGGTAATGCGTCCCACCACTTCAAAATTGCCGTCTCCCTCTTTAATAACGGGCATAGCATCAATCTGTTTTTCAATTAAGATCTTAGCAATATCCATTAACAAATCTTCGCGATAACAATATGTAATGTTGGGCATTCTCGTCATGATAATATGAACAGGAATAGATGTGAGCTCTTGCTTTCCGATACTCGCGCGCAATAAATCTTTACGCGACAGTACTCCCACTAGCTGTGATTTCTCATCCACTACAAAAAGGGTCCCCACGTCTTCTAGAAACATTGTACAAATAGCATCATATACCGACACATTTTCGTTCACGACTACAGGGATAGACTGATATTCTTGCACCTGTATTTTTTTTATTTTATCTGTAAGAAGCTGTGCTCCTGTTTTACCTGTGTAAAAGTAACCTACGCGCGGTCGCGCTTCTAGATAACCAGCCATTGTTAAAATAGCCAAGTCCGGTCTTAGCGTGGCCCGCGTAAGGCTAAGCTGATCTGCAATATGCTCGCCTGTAATAGGGCCTTCGTCTTTGACAATTTGTAAAATTTGTTCTTGTCGTTTGTTCAGTTCGATTGTACTCACCACCTAATCATTAAATGTGACATACTATTTATAAAACATTATATACTTTTTAAGCAAAAGTAAAAGCTATAACTTATTAATTTTAGCATTTTATCTTTTTAGAATGCCGTTTATTTTACCATGGCTTCTCAAAAAAAGCAGACATTACGCTTACAATAAGCGAAACTATCCCTTCGCTCCACAGTAAAAAGGGTGTCCTCTACACACTACGAGGCACCCTAGCGACAGCAATTCCTTGCATATCACTGATTATCTTTTCTATTTCTTATCAGAGAGCGATTGTTTTAAAGACTCCATCTGATTCAAAAACCGCTTTGTTTTTAAAAACAATCCTGAATATTCTTCATAATATTGATCAATTACAAACTTTAATTGTTTTTTTGTTTCGGGTTTAACAGAAATAGAACCTAACCGCTTTAAATCAATGTAATAAAATAGCCTTAATAGTTTAACCGTCATCGGACTAATTTTCAAATGATAAGGATCTTTTTCTAAGCATCGATGACAAATAAACCCGCCTTCTCGAATGGAAAAATGAAATGTTCCTTCACCTTGATGGCAGACTGCACATTCATTTAATGTAGGATGAAGACCTAGAACGTTTAACATTTTCATTTCATAAATAAATGTTAAGATCTCTGCATCATACTCTTCGTTCATATAATGAATGGTTTGGTGCAGCAGTTCAAATAGAAATGGATTTGGTTTATTGTTCTCAGTAGCTTTATCTGTTAATTCAAGAATATAAGAAGCATACGCTGTTGTGAAGATATCTTCGCGTATGCTTCTCATAGATGAGATAACTTCTCCTTGATGGAGAGTACCCATTCCTGAACCTGCTTGTATAAAAAAGTATCCATACGTAAATAATTGTGTGACGGAAGCTAAGCGACTACTGGGCTTTTTTGCCCCTCTTGCCATAAGACCCACTTTTCCGAGTTCACGTGAATAAATGGTGACAATTTTATTTGATTCACCGTAATCATTCGTTCGAATGACAATTCCTTCACACTTTTTAAACAATCATCATCACCGCCATCTTACAGAAGGCTAAGACAAGGGAGAATTGAGACTTTCGCTGTTGTCCTCATATGTTTCGGGTCTTTCTTTCACTTCATTTTCAAGTTCCTTAAAAATGAGATAAGTATCAATGCTACCTGTTTGTGAAAAAATGTTCCAAGTAAAATTCAACATAGAACTCCCACCTTTCTAACCATAAAGATCAGATACATATTTCAATTCCTTATGTTTAGAATAGCCTTCCGACGTAAAATCATGTAACACAATTTTTTACAAATTACCTTCTTTTATGAAGGGGTATAAATCGACGCCAACAAGAACTCAAATGATTAATATTCGTCTTCTCTAAATCCAAAGTCACGGAGATGCGACGCTCGGTTTCGCCAATCTTTTTGCACTTTTACCCATAGTTCTAAAAATACTTTTGAGCCTAAAAGAGCTTCAATGTCTGCTCTTGCTTTTCTTCCTACCTCTTTTAACATCTTTCCTTGCTTTCCAATTACGATGCCTTTTTGTGAATCTCTTTCGACGATAATTGTAGCGCCGACGTAAACAGCGCCATTATCTCGTCTTTGCATAGAATCCATCACAACGGCAATAGAATGAGGTATTTCTTCCCTCGTTGCATGCAGTACTTTTTCACGAATTAATTCCGTAATAATAAAGCGCTCTGGGTGATCTGTTACCTGATCTGCCGGGTAATACTGCGGACCTTCCGGCAATCGCTGCTTGATTTGATCAAGCAAGCGCTCCACGTTATTTCCTTGTAAAGCTGAAATTGGCACAATTTCAGCGAAAGGATATAAGTCTTTATAATTCGTGATAATTGAAAACAATTCGTCTGGATGAATTTCATCAATTTTATTAATCACAAGGAAAACAGGCGTTTTTGTATCTTTTAAACGCTCGATAATAAATTCATCGCCTCGACCTAAACCCTCTGTTGCGTTAATCATAAATAAAATTAAATCTACTTCTTTAAGCGTATTTTGCGCTACCTTCATCATAAAGTCGCCTAATTTATGCTTTGGTTTGTGAATTCCTGGTGTATCAATAAACACAATTTGCGCCTGATCTTCCGTGTACACACCCTGAATTTTATTTCTAGTTGTTTGCGGTTTGTCACTCATAATCGCAATCTTTTGACCGATTACTCGGTTCAAAAAAGTTGATTTCCCTACGTTTGGTCTTCCAATAATTGAAACAAAACCTGACTTAAATTCATTATTACTCATGTAAATCCTCCGATGAAAATGCTCCTGGAAGTAATTCTTCCACAGTTAGTTCTTGTATGTTATTTTTTAAATTGGTTAATATAACTTTCATTTCTTTTGGACAAAGCTCAGAGATTACTTGTCTGCATGCTCCACACGGAGAAACAGGACGATCAGTATCAGCTACTACAGCAAGTGCTGCATACTCTTTATCTCCTTCTGAATAGGCTTTAAATAAAGCCGTACGCTCAGCACAATTGCACATGCTATAAGCCGCATTTTCAATATTGCAGCCGCGATAAACCTTTCCATCTTTCGTCAATAAAGCTGCACCAACTTTAAATTTTGAATACGGTACATAAGCCATTTCACGAGCTTTTTTCGCCTCATCAATCAGTCCGGTCTTATCCATTTATCCGCTCTCCTTTTGCGCTTCTACATGTCTTTTAACTTGTCCTTTTTTATTATACCACGGGGGTGTAAAGAACCAAAAAGAATCCTTTTTAAAACAAATACTTTAAGAAAATAATTCCTCCTATAAGGACAGCAAAACACGCATAGACCAACACCGCTGCTGCGGCTGCATCTTTTGCGTGTTTTGCTAGTATGTGATATTCAGGAGAAACTAAATCGACAACTTTTTCCACCGCTGTATTCATTAACTCTAAGCTGAACATGCCTGCAATGAGAAGCAGCACAACCGTCCATTCACCAGCTGTAATTGACAGCACGGCTCCTAAGAGAAGGACGATGAAAGAAGCTGCTACGTGAATTTGCATATTTCTCTGTGTTTTACAAACATAGAGAAACCCCTCTATTGCATAACCAAAGCTACTGACAACTTTAGCTATCCCTTTTTTATCGCGAGAGTCCATATTGTTCTAAAATATCTTTTTGACGTGTAAACATCTCTTTTTCATCTTCTGATGTTTCATGGTCATACCCAAGCAAGTGCAAGAAACCGTGAACCGTTAAGAATCCTAGCTCCCTCATGAACGAGTGATTGTATTCTTCTGCTTGCTCATGAGCTTTTGGAATCGAAATGACAATATCCCCCAGGACTCTTGGCATCTCATCTCCGATAATTTGCATTTCATCTTCGCCCATTTCTTCTAGCGCAAACGATATTACATCCGTTGGCTGATTTTTATGGCGGTATTGATGATTGATTTCTTGAATTCGATCATTATCCACAAATGTAACGGATACTTCTGCATCCTCTTGAAGATTTTCATATATAGCAGCGGCTTCAAGCAGCTTCTCAAGCTCTTTTTGCTGCTCTTTACTCACTTCGTTTGTTTCATCAATAAAATCAATAACTAAACTCATACCTTCACCTTCTCTTTTTTTATCTCTGGATATTCAATTCGGGAATGAAAAATCCCATTTAGCGTTTCACATAGTGCTTGGCGAATTAACTCTAGCTCTTTGAGCGTTACGTTACACTCGCTAAGCTGCTCATCCTGCAAGCGATCTTTAATAATATTTCGCACCAAGTTCTCAATCTTTTCCGGAGTCGGATTGGACATTGACCTTACGGCTGCTTCTACACTATCAGCTATGCAAATAACCGCTGCTTCTTTCGACTGAGGCTTTGGTCCAGGATAGCGATATTCTTTTTCATCAATTTTTTCTTCTGTTTGTTCAAGTGCCTTATGATAGAAAAACTTAAGCAGGGTCGTTCCGTGATGCTGCTCTGCAATATCTACAATCTCTTTTGGAAACTTGTGATTTCGCAAAATGGTCGCTCCATCTGTAGCATGTGCGATTATAATATTTTTACTAGTCTTCGGACTTAGTTTATCATGCGGATTGGTAATATTCATTTGATTTTCAATAAAATACTGCGGTCGCTTCGTTTTACCAATATCGTGGTAATAAGCCCCCACTCTCGCTAATAAACCGTTAGCTCCTATCGTTTCGCACGCCGCTTCAGATAAGTTTGCCACCATTACACTGTGATGATACGTTCCTGGTGTTTCGGTTAAGATTTTACGTAATAGCGGATGATTAGGACTCGATAATTCAATCAGCTTCATCGTAGATAAAATGCCAAATCCACTTTCAAAAAACGGAAGCAAACCTATAGCTAAAACGGAAGCAATAACACCAGATGCAATTGACATCATGCTGTAATAGCCAAGCTCTACAGTACCAATTTGGCCATTTTTAATAAAAATAATAGCAAAGCTAATAATTACGTTTACCATCGCCACAAATAGACCTGCCTGCAAAATCCGTGAACGCCTGTGCTGCCTGCTTAAAAATAAAATAGCAGCAATATTGCTAATTAAAAAGTAAATCCCAATGTTCATATTAAACGAGGTTGTCAATTCACCATTAAAAATAATGCTTCCACAAATAGCAAATACAATACTTGATAAAATAGCAATGCGTTCATCCATTAAAATTCGAATCAGCAAACCTCCCACTGCAACAGGAGCTAAGAAACCAATTTCCGATAAATCAATTTGCTGAAACACGCTTAAGATTTTCATGAGGCCAATCGTAATGGTTGCTACCAATACATACAACAACAAGGGCTGATATGTCTTGGTGTGAAATTCACGCAAATAGTAAATGAGGCCCGCTATCATCATCACAATCAGCAAAGCTAATCCCGCAAAAGGCTGAATAGATCCTTTATTATTCAACAATCCCGCGAGCTGGAGCTGGCGATATATATCAGGATTAATAAGCTGATTTTCTTCTACAATAATCTGACCTTGTTTAATTCGAACAGGCTCCACTTTTTCCACAGCTGCTTGACGGTTTTCAGCTGTTTTTTTGGGATCATAAATCACATTCGGAATGATAGCGAATTTAGCAATTGCATTCATTGAATCCTTTAGGGAGTTGCTGACATTGGTGTAAACAAGCTGACCTTCTACCTGGTCTTTTTTCTCTTCTACATCGCTAATCTTCACTTGATCTTTCATCACATGATGAACGGCTGTAACTACAGCGTCTTTCGCAATCGATAAATCACTGTTAGAAGACTGAAGCAGCTGCTTGATGGTATCCTTTGGCAAGTTTTTTTGAATGTCTTCAGGAAGCTTGTCCTCTAACATTTTTTGTTTGGTTTTTAATACGGCATCGATACTGTCATCTTCATGATCTTCTTTTTCATATTCTGTATTAACTTCCATCATCGCATCAAAAATAGATGCAACAAGATCGACTTGGTTCTGTGCGTATTCTGTTTTTTGTGTATACACATCTTCAACGGCTTGTTCTGCCTCTGCCCGTTTTTTCTCTGTGCTCTCTTTATCTTCAATGGTAACGGGTGAGTAAATGGTTTGCGGGGAAATAGACAATAGTCTGAGATCTAATTCCTGCGGCTTTACATTGCTATACATAGACGCAAACATCATTATACCTAACAAGGCATATAACCCAATTTGAATTAACCGTAATCGCTCGATCTGTGCCATTGTTTGCTTGATTATCCGAAACGTTGACACAAACGTACCCCCTTTACAAAAAATAGACCCTATTAAGAAAGGGTCTTTTGGTCAGCTTGTTCGTACGCTTGAATGATGCGTCCCACAAGTGGATGGCGCACAACATCTGACTGTTCTAGATGAACAAACGAAATACCTTTAACATTGGTCAGGATTTTCGAGACAGCCGCTAGACCAGACTGAGCTCCTTTTGGTAAATCAATTTGTGAAATATCTCCTGTAATCACCATTTTAGACCCAAATCCTAGTCGTGTTAAAAACATCTTCATTTGCGCCATCGTGGTGTTTTGTGCTTCGTCTAAGATAACAAACGCATCATCTAGTGTACGACCTCGCATGTAAGCAAGGGGTGCTATTTCAATAACTCCGCGTTCGATTAGGCGTTGCGTATGTTCTGTTCCTAATACATCATGTAATGCATCGTACAGAGGCCGCAAGTACGGATCTACTTTTTCTTTCAAATCTCCTGGCAAGAAGCCAAGACTTTCACCTGCTTCAACAGCAGGACGTGTTAAAATAATACGCTGTACGTGACCATTTTTAAGAGCATTAACGGCCATGACAACGGCTAAATACGTTTTACCGGTACCAGCAGGCCCAATTCCAAATACCAAATCATTTTTCTTAATAGCAGAAATGTAGTGACTTTGTCCTAATGTCTTAACACGAATAGTCTTACCTTTTACGTTTTTACCAATCTCTTCTTCATATACATCTTCAAAAAACTCGAGAGAATTTTTCTTAGCTAATTGAATCGCATACACAACATCTCGTTCAGATATGGAAATATTTTTGCGGATAATGTTCAGTAACTTTTTAAGCATTTCTTCCACTAGCTGAACATTTTCTGTACTTCCGGAGACTACAACAGTCTCACCTCTTGAAATGATCGAGACCTGCATTTCTTCTTCAATTCGCTTTAAATTCGCATCTTGTACGCCAAATAATGAAATGGCTTCGTTTGAATCATCAAGTTGTACGTTAATTGTTACTAGCTGTTCTGACATTCATCAATCTCCTTGAATAATTGGTTGAGTGTTCGCAATATTTTCTATAACTTGGTAATGTATTGATAATCTAACTTTACCATTGTCCTGTTCTTGGTGCAAAACTTTTTCACCTTTTATTTTAGCATCCTCACCTAAAGTTGATAGTAATTTTTTTCGACCGATTTCCAAAGCTTTTTCCACCGCCTCTTGTTTAGAATAGACGCGCTGCGAATTCTGTTCTTCTCGTACAGCAACTTTCTCATACGACAGAGGTAATTTCCATTTAAAAAAATAGAGTGGATGCTCCACTTTTTCTGTCAGCTTTGAGCCGTATTTCTCTTTGTTGAAAGCCCAAAGAGGCATTTTAAAAGCTTGAAAATCTAAATAGTGCTTCGTATATCCATTACCCGTTAATACTTGAAAATCAGTTTTTAAAGGCACTTCCACCTCAGACTTATACCATGTTTCACCGTAGACTTTTCCTTTAGCAGCTACTACTTTTTTATTTTTTTCGTTTCCAATAATACCGGAAACTAAGACCTCGCCTTCGTTGACAAAATCATTAACCTTGACTAAAGGTTGTCCTTTTTCGACAAACAAATTCGTAATAATAGCTTTCTTTTTAGCAATTAAATGTTGGTAAGGTGTTTTTTGCTGAGGCTTGGGCTCATTTTTTTCAACCACTTGGAAGTGATAAGAAGTGCCGCGCACTTCTACTCCCACCCAGGTAATATTGTTCATATTATCCGTTAAATAGCGCTGAATTTTTTCAGGACTCTCTAACAGAAATTGAAACTCTCCTCTTTTTACACCTATTTTGGCCAGCTGCTTCGTCATTTGATGTTCTGTTTGTGGTTCTGCACCGCTAATTTCCACTTTCCACACCATGTTGGAAAGCAAACCAAGAATAATAAAAAAAGAAAGAAAACCTAAAGCAAATCCACTATTTTTAATCACTCGTTTTGTTAAAAAAGGAAAACCTCGGCCTCTTATAAAATAAATTTTACAGTCTGCGTTGCGAATTAGTATACGAATTTTCTTTACATCTTTCAATAATATCGTTGCTGTCGCTAGCTGACCGTCAACTTTATGGACATTCGAAATCATAATCTGTTGTCTCACACAATTATTTAAAAAACGTTCAATTCCTTTTCCAACAATTCGAATACGTACGGTACCAATAACAAAGTTTGTCCATCCATTCTTCATTTTTTTCCTCCTTGTGTTATTGTTCTAAATAAAGAACTTGATTGATTTTACCTTCTAAAACCAGTTCTTCTGGCAGTATTACTTTAATGACCAGTCCTTCACCTCGAATTAACATTTGTCCCTGTTTTAGTAACACGCGTATTTCAGTATCAGAAAAGGCTAATAAACCTTTATGATTTTCAATATAAATGTGTATTTGTCCAACTAACGTAATACGGGGAAGATCCATTAATACATCAGCGGGTAGTTCCATTGTTTTTGTCATCCATCTTTTCATTTGGTGTCTCCACTTTTTGCTCATAAAAAGAACCCCCTTTCATCTCATGTTTATGAGAAAGGGGGTTAATGTATCACATCTATTTATCGTTTATATTTACGTTGTTTCGATTTTGGCGGCCCTAGAATTTCGGACCATATCACTCCTTGAACAGCTTCTTTACGAGAAATGGGCTTAAAAACGTTTTTCTCATCAGTTGTTTTTGGTTTTTCAACTGCAATTTTCTTTTGAATAGAAGGTTCATGATACGAACGGTTTTTTAGCTCTTCCAGTTTTTCTTGCAAAGGATTTGTTTCCGCTGAAGGAACAGTTTCTGGCTCCATACGAGCTGTTTTTGGCTCTTCTTTGACAGGGCGATATCTAGGTCTTTCCCGCCTTGAAGGATTGTTTACAGGAGGCATAGGAGCTCTTTTAGAACGCTGCTGTTCTTCCTCTTTTGACTGAGCCATAAAACGCTGCACAACGTTAAAAATAATCCCTCCAATGATGACAAAAATGAAAGCATTATTAATAATTAGTTTAATAAGCGTTTCAACGATATTCATTAGGAGAAAACCTCCTTGTTAAACTGATTCATTATTTCTCATCGTCTTCTTTAGACATTTTTCCAATTGAATCACGCATATCCGTATCAGCAGTCAAGTTTTGAATATTCATATAATCCATGACGCCAATATTGCCAGAGCGCAGTGCTTCTGCCATCGCTAATGGTACTTCTGCTTCTGCTTCTACTACTTTTGCACGCATTTCTTCTACTTTTGCACGCATTTCTTGTTCTTGAGCAACGGCCATAGCACGACGTTCTTCGGCTTTTGCTTGGGCAATATTTTTATCTGCTTCTGCTTGGTCTGTTTGAAGAACTGCCCCAATATTTTTACCAATGTCGATATCAGCAATATCAATGGATAAGATTTCAAACGCTGTTCCGGAATCCAACCCTTTTCCTAAAACCGTTTGAGAGATCATATCAGGGTTTTCCAATACTTTTTTGTGATCTTTTTGTGAACCGATTGTAGAAACAATCCCCTCGCCAACACGGGCAATAATCGTTTCTTCTCCAGCTCCCCCTACTAGTCGATCAATGTTTGCACGAACGGTAATTCGGGCTTTTGCTTTGACTTCGATTCCATCCATAGCCACCCCTGCAATAAAAGGTGTTTCAATAACTTTTGGATTAACGCTCATTTGTACAGCTTCTAGCACATCACGGCCCGCTAAGTCGATAGCTGCTCCGCGCTCAAATGTTAACTCAATATTTGCTCGGTGCGCTGCAATCAACGCATTTACCACGCGGTCCACGTTACCGCCTGCTAAATAGTGGCTTTCTAATTGATTAATGGTAATACCTAAACCGGCTTTACTTGCTTTAATTAACGGGTTCACAACGCGAGATGGTATCACTCGACGAAGTCTCATTCCGACCAGTGTGAAAATACTAATACGAACGCCTGCTGCTAATGCTGAGATCCATAACATAATCGGTACAAAAGTGAAAAAAACAGCTAAAGCAATAATTGCTAGGCCAATAACTACAAAAAACAATACGCTACCTGCTTCCATTAATTAAGGTCCTCCTTTTTCAAAGGCTCTGTAAGCTTCCGCACCACAACCCTTGATCCCTCTACTTTTATAATATTTACTAACACATCTTTGTCTAAATATCCGCCTTCAGTGACTACATCCACATACTCTTCATCGATGAGCACGGTGCCTGAAGGACGCAGCGGTGTTGTTGTTTTACCTTGTTTTCCTATTAATTCATAACGATTTTGATTCGATACATAACCAGATTCGGTATTAAGTGAATCATTAAGCACCATTTTTTTGAAAGGTGTAAGCTTTCTTTTAAAAAATTTCATCATCACAAACGCACCTCCCAGTGCCACCACTATTGCAATTACAAGAGAAATTCCCATTTCGACATTATTATCTGTTGACATAAAAAAACTTAAAATGATAGCTCCAAGCCCTAGCAGCCCTAAAACGCCGCCTGGCACTACAATCTCTAATAGAAGCAGTATAATTCCTGCTATAAATAAAACGACCGCTTCCATTCCTGCTAATCCTGCTACCATATGACCATAGAAAAATAAAAGAAGTGAAGCTACTCCAATAGAGCCCGCAATACCGAATGAAGGCGTAAACAATTCAATTACAATTCCTAAAGCACCAATGGATAATAAAATGGGCACAACAAGCGGATGGGTAAGAACACGAGCAATTTGTTCACTTACACTCATTTTTGCATACGTCAGTTTAGCATCTTCATAGCCAAGTACGCTCAGGAGATTATCTAAATTTTTTACAGTTCCTTCTGAATAACCAACTTGCTCGGCTTGCTTCGGAGTTAGCGTCAACAATTCGTTTCCTTTTAAGTTGAGCTCAGGTATGACCATCTTTGTGTTTGCCATCGCTTCTGCATATTTAGGGTTTCGGTTATTTTGTTCTGCTGCGCTCTTCATAGCCGATAACCAGTAGGACTGAGCTTTTTTTCCTGCTGCATTTCCCTGTTGGTCAATCACAGCTGCCGATCCCATTGTAGAACCGGGTGTCATATAAATTTGATCGGCGTTAAGTGCAATATACGCTCCGGCCGATAATGCTTTTTTGTCGACAAAAGCAGCGGTAGGAATAGGTGTTGAGGTTAAGCTTTTAGCTATTTCAGAAGCTGCATCTACAGCTCCTCCAGGAGTATCTATGTCCAATATAATCAAATCTGCACCGTCATTTTCCGCATCTTTAATGGATCTGTTTAGAAAAGAAAGCAGTCCATTTTCTACCGTTTTATTGACAGGAATAATGTGTACACGCTTCACGTCAGCGGTGCTAATAGTGGGGAATAACCCAGTGGCTAAAATAAGAAAGCACACGAAAGAAAATAAGGTTTTCACCGAATACACTTCCCTCCTTCCATAGATAGTATGAGTATGTATCTGTATATACGAATAACTTTAACAATAGTTTCAAATTTTTTAAAATTTATCTATTTTATTCTTTGCACTAGAGAAGCAAAACATACGTTCGGATATTATCTATATAAAAAACACCTTACACAAGGTAAGGTGTTTTTTATGATAAGTGTTGAAGGACAAGCTTATTAACAAGAGAGCCATCCGCTTTGCCTTTTACTTTCGGCATAAGCGCTCCCATAACTTTCCCCATATCAGCTTTAGAGGAAGACTGCGTTTCTTCAATCGTCGTTTTAATAATTTCAGATAACTCTTCTTCAGTTAGCTGTTTAGGAGCGTAAACTTCTAAAACCGCTAATTCAGAATGAATTTTATCAACAAGATCTTGACGACCTGCTTTCTCAAATTCATGGAGGGAGTCTTTACGTTGTTTGAATTCGCGAGAAATAACCGTCAACTCGTCTGCTTCAGTTAGGTCAGTGCCTAACTTAATGGCTTCGTTTTGAAGAGATGCTTTGACCATACGAATGACCCCAAGCTTCTCTTTCTCTTTGTTTTTCATCGCTTGTTTCATATCACTATTTAAACGCTCGAGAAGACTCATAAATCCACCCTCTTATTAGAACTTGCGTTTTCTAGCAGCTTCAGATTTCTTCTTACGCTTTACGCTAGGCTTTTCATAGAATTCGCGCTTTCTTGCTTCTTGTAACGTACCAGTTTTTGAAACTGAACGTTTGAAGCGACGAAGAGCATCTTCAAGCGATTCGTTTTTACGAACAACTGTTCTTGACATTCTAATTCCCTCCCTCCGAACAAAACCACTAACATCATAATGAAATGACATGTTAGACATGTCTTTTGCAATTATAATATAATGATTCCTTAAGGTCAACCGCTTTACATAAAGTAATGCAGTTATTCCCCCTTTATTTTATGAACTTTCTTGATAAAACATTACTCGTTCAGCTTTTTTATACGTATGAAAAAAGCTGCGTAAACACGCAGCTTTTCAATAAGTGTTATGAGCTCATTTTCACCTGATCTTGAAGATGAACCTCATCTAGCACGCGAACAAACTCACCTTCATTGTAAGGATATCCAGCTTTTGAAATTTTAACTTTTACAAGCTTTCCAACCATTTCTTCAGACGCTTTAAACACAACCTTTAAATAGTTATCAGTATACCCTACATATAAACCACTTTCAGGATCTTCTTTATATTTTTCTTCCGGAATTACTTCTAGTACTTCTCCTTCAAACGTTGAAGCATATTCTTTTGCCAATTGATTTGAAAGTTCAATTAAACGATGCACACGTTCATTTTTTACTTCTTCATCAATTTGGTCGGTCATACGAGCTGCTGGCGTACCTGTACGTTTAGAATACGGGAATACGTGAAGCTCTGAAAAACCGTGCTCTTTAATAAAGTTATACGTCTCCATAAACTCTTCTTCTGTCTCACCTGGGAAGCCCACAATCACATCTGATGTAATCGCTAATCCAGGAAGAGCTTCTTTCAGACGGTTTAAGCGCTCGCCAAAGAACTCCATTGTATACTTACGACGCATGCGCTTCAATACCGTATTTGAACCTGATTGAAGAGGAATATGCAAATGACGTACAACCATTTCTGATTGATCTAGTACCTCAATCACTTCGTCCGTAATTTGGCTTGCCTCAATTGACGAAATACGAATGCGTTTTAATCCTTTTACTTGCGACTCTAAATCACGAAGAAGCTGTGCAAGATTGTAATCTTTCATGTCTTCTCCGTATCCGCCAGTGTGAATACCTGTTAACACGATTTCTTTATAGCCTGCATCCACTAGCTGCTGTGCTTGTGCTACGACTTCTTTAGGATCACGAGATCGCATTAAACCGCGAGCCCATGGAATAATACAGAATGTACAGAAGTTGTTACAGCCTTCTTGAATTTTTAACGACGCACGCGTACGGTCTGTAAATGCCGGTACATCTAGCTCTTCATATACGCGTGTTTTCATAATGTTCCCTACACCATTAATCGGTTGACGCTCTTTTTTAAATTGTTCAATATAATCAAGCATCTTAACGCGATCTTGTGTACCTACTACGATATCAACACCAGGAATGGCCATAATTTCAGCTGGCGAAGTTTGAGCATAACACCCAGTTACACAAATAACCGCATCTGGATTTTTTCGCACAGCTCTACGAATAACTTGACGGCTTTTTTTATCTCCTGTATTTGTTACCGTACATGTATTAATTACATATACATCGGCAGTTTGTTCGTATTCAACACGCTCATAGCCTTGGCCTTTGAACAATTGCCAAATTGCTTCTGTTTCATAGTGATTTACTTTACACCCTAGCGTGTGAAAAGCAACTGTTGACATAATCGTCACCTCATTAACTCAGTTTGATAAGATATAGCAGACAGCGCATATAAAGGAGCTGTTTCTGCTCGTAAAATTCGCGGACCAAATCCGCTTATTGTAAATTCATTTTCTTCTAATACTTCTACTTCCTGCTCGGTCAAACCACCCTCGGGGCCTACAACCACAAGCACGGAATTGCCGGGTTTTAAAGCTGAAAGAACAGCGTGTAGATGAGATGTTTCTCCTTGCTTTGCTCTTTCTTCATAGGCTACAACTTTATGAGTATAATCACCGCTAATTTCTACTAGTTTTTTAAAAGAAATTGGGGCTTCTACTGCTGGTACAATCGTACGATGAGATTGTTCTGCAGCCTCTTTAGCAATCTTGTTCCAGCGATCTACTTTTTTTTGACTCTTTTTATCATCCCATTTAACAACTGAACGAGCCGCAATAAAAGGGATAAACCTATACGCTCCAAGTTCTGTCCCTTTTTGGATAATAAGCTCGAGCTTATCCCCTTTAGGCAGACCGTTCACAATTGTAACATGGACTGGAAGCTCTTTTTCTTCGCTTATCCATTCTATAATAGATGCTTTCACTTCGTTAGCGGAAATATTTTCAATTTCACACAATGCAGCTTGCCCCTGTTGATTACAGGCAATAAACTGTGATCCTTCATTCATTCTCATGACGCGTGAGATATGATGGGCATCATCATGTGTCACTATGACACTTTGCTCTTGAAATTGATCATTTGGCAGAAAATAACGTTGCATCTTGACACCTTCTCACTTGTTAAGCTTGTTTTTGCGCAATAATTGCTACCCAGTCTTCCATAAGCGTTACTTCTTGAATAACAAAGCCCGCTCCCGTTAACGCTTTTTTGACATCTTCTTTTTTCGCACTAATAATACCTGATGTAATGAACATGCCTCCTGGCTTTAATACCTTTGCAGCATCGTCTACAAAACGAACGATTACCTCAGCAAGAATATTCGCCACAACAATGTCCACCGGTCCTTCTATACCTTGCAATAAGTTGTTTTGACCTACTGTTACGATATTTCCAACTTGATTCAGTTCAATATTTTCGCGGGCAGAACGTACGGCTACTTCATCAAGATCTAGAGCTTGTACATTACTTGCTCCTAACAGGGCTGCGCCAATACTTAGCACTCCTGAGCCTGTACCCACGTCAATAACGGTATCTCCTGCTTTCACTGTTCTTTCCAATGCTTGAAGAGACATAACCGTCGTTGGATGCGTACCTGTACCAAAAGCCATTCCGGGATCAAGCTCGATAATCAATTCATCTGTGCTTACTTTTTCATAGTTTTCCCAAGTTGGTACAATCGTAAAACGCTCTGAAATTTTCACAGGGTGGTAATATTTTTTCCAAGCAGTGGCCCACTCTTCCTCGTTCACTTCACTGATCGTAACTTTGTTAGCTCCTAAATCAAAGTCGTAAACAAGCAGTCCATTAATTTCTTTTTTGATACCATCCACAGTTTCTGCTAAAAAGCTGTTAACTGGAAGGTATGCTTTAATCACTACACCTTCCTCTGGGTAGTCTTCTACGTTTAAATCATAGATTTCACCAAAAGTTGTATCTCTGTCCTTCACTAAATCAGCAGGATCTTCAATGACTACCCCGCTAGCTCCTGATTCATGTAAAATATGAGAGATGGGTTCAATTGCTTCTTGCGCTGTATGAATACAAATTTCAGACCATTTCATTGCTACCAACTTCATCCTTTCTGCCTTCAGTAATATAGGATTTTAAATATGAACATGACAGATGACAGGTTGGCAAAGTACCTTTACCAACCTGTCTCTGTTTATTATGAAAGACAATTATTCTCCTTTAATTGCTCGTTTTACTTTTGCAAAAAAGGAATCATGCTGCTCATCAACGGCTTCTTGACCGCTCAGTTCAGCGAACTCACGCAATAATTGTTTTTGTTTTTCTGATATTTTTGTTGGCGTTACAACGCGAACGTGAATATGCTGATCTCCTTGACCATACCCTCGTACGTTTGCCACACCTTTTCCTTTTAAACGGAATTTCGTCCCCGTTTGTGTACCAGCAGGAATCTTCAGCTTCACCTTGCCGTGTAGAGTTGGTACTTCTACTTCATCACCTAGTGCTGCCTGAGCAAACGTTAAAGGCATTTCGCAGTAGATATCGTCTCCATCACGTTCAAAGAATTCATGAGTGCGCACGTGGAACACTACGTATAAATCTCCCGGAGGACCACCATTTACCCCTGGTTCTCCTTGAGCACTAACGCGCAGCTGTTGACCATCATCTACACCAGCTGGAATTTTAACATTAATTTTACGTCGTTTTGTTACTTTACCGTCACCGTGGCACGTTGCACATTTGTCTTTAATGATTTTTCCCGTACCATTACAATGATGACACGCACGTCGATTTACCACGCGACCAAACGGCGTGTTTTGTTCAACGTTTAACTGACCTGAACCATTACAGTGCGAACATGTATCAACTTTTGTTCCAGGTTTTGCACCTGAACCGTGACATGTTTCACACGTTTCTTCACGTGGAATTTCAATTGTTGTTTCTTTTCCGAAAACAGCTTCTTCAAAAGAAAGTGTCATCGTGTATTGTAAATCGGCACCTTGTCTCGGAGCATTAGGGTCACGTCTGCGACCACCACCACCAAAGATCGAGCTGAAAATATCTTCAAAGCCGAAGCCGCCAAAGTCTGAGCCGCCTCCACCAAAGCCGCCAAAGCCTTGATTTGGATCAGTATGACCAAATTGATCGTATTGTGCTTTTTTTTGGTCATCACTCAATACTTCATATGCTTCTTTTACTTCTTTAAATTTGTCAGCAGCATCTTCCGCTTTATTAATATCTGGATGATATTGTTTAGAAAGCTTGCGGTATGCTTTTTTTATTTCATCTTTTGTAGCGCTCTTACTGATACCGAGTACTTCATAGTAATCTCGCTTACTCATCAATACTCACTCCCGAATCGTTTCACATAAACGTAATTGTATCATTATTAATAATTCCATAGCAACATAAAAGTTACTTTCTATTGCTCACGTGCACGCAGAGAGCCAAGAGAAAAACTTCCCCTTTCGCTTTTCCACGTTAAAAAAGTCAAAGCCAAGAAATAAGCTTGACTTTGACTTTTTAAAAAGATGTGAATCGCACCATGGCGTCATTCACGTTAGTCGTCAAGATGCATTATTTTTTGTCGTCGTTTACTTCTTCAAACTCTGCATCTACAACATCATCATTTTGAGCGCCTTGTTCACCTGCTTGCTGAGCTTGTTGAGCTTGCTCATACAATTTTACAGTTAACGCTTGAACGATTTCTTGAAGTTCATCTTTTTTCGCTTTGATTTCTTCAAGGTCATTCTTTTCAATCGCAGCTTTTAAAGCATCTTTTGCTTCGTTAGCTTTTGTTACTTCAGCTTCTTCTACTTTTCCTTCAAGATCTTTTAATGTTTTTTCAGTTGTAAACACTAGTTGATCTGCTTCGTTGCGTAGTTCCACTTCTTCTTTACGTTGCTTATCAGCATCTGCGTTTTCTTCCGCCTCTTTTACCATGCGTTCGATTTCGTCATCTGATAAACCAGTTGAAGATTTAATTGTAATCGCCTGCTCTTTGTTTGTACCTAAATCTTTTGCACGAACGTTTACGATACCGTTCTTATCAATATCGAATGATACTTCGATTTGAGGTACTCCGCGTGGTGCAGGAGGAATGTCTGTTAATTGGAAACGTCCTAGCGTTTTATTGTCTGCAGACATTGGACGCTCACCTTGAAGAACGTGAATATCTACAGCCGTTTGGCTATCTGCAGCCGTTGAGAATACTTGTGATTTACTTGTTGGAATTGTCGTATTACGCTCAATTAGCTTTGTAAATACGCCACCCATTGTTTCGATACCTAGTGATAAAGGCGTTACGTCTAGTAATACAACGTCTTTTACATCACCAGTTAATACGCCACCTTGAATTGCTGCACCAAGTGCAACTACTTCATCAGGGTTTACACCTTTATGAGGATCTTGACCAGTTTCTTTTTTGATTGCATCTTGTACCGCTGGGATACGAGTTGAACCACCAACTAAGATTACTTTATCAAGTTCGCTTGCAGAAAGACCTGCATCTTTTAAAGCTTGACGCACAGGGGCCATTGTACGTTCAACAAGACCTGCTGATAACTCGTCAAATTTAGCACGTGATAAAGATACTTCTAAGTGAAGAGGACCAGCTTCTCCAGCAGTGATAAATGGTAAAGAAATTTGTGTAGATGTTACGCCTGATAAATCTTTTTTCGCTTTTTCAGCCGCATCTTTTAAACGTTGAAGCGCCATTTTATCTTTGCTTAAATCAACGCCGTTTTCTTTTTTGAATTCAGCTACTAAATAGTCGATGATTACTTGGTCAAAGTCGTCACCACCAAGGCGATTGTCACCTGCAGTTGCGCGAACTTCAAACACGCCGTCGCCAAGTTCTAGAATAGATACGTCAAACGTACCGCCACCAAGGTCATAAACTAAAACTGTTTGATCTTCATCTGTTTTTTCTAATCCGTATGCAAGCGCCGCTGCAGTAGGCTCGTTAATAATACGCTCTACTTCTAAACCAGCAATTTTACCAGCATCTTTTGTTGCTTGACGCTCAGCATCATTAAAGTAAGCAGGAACTGTGATAACAGCTTTTGTTACAGGCTCACCTAAATACTCTTCAGCATAACCTTTTAAATGTTGAAGAATGATAGCTGACATTTCTTGAGGCGTGTATTGCTTGCCTTCAGCTTCCACCTTATGGTCTGTACCCATATGACGTTTAACTGAAATAATTGTGTTAGGGTTTGTAATAGCTTGACGTTTCGCTACTTCCCCAACTTGACGCTCACCGTTTTTGAATGCCACAACTGATGGCGTTGTACGGTTTCCTTCTGGATTTGGAATTACTTTTGGTTCGCCGCCTTCTAATACAGCGACACAAGAGTTAGTTGTACCTAAATCGATACCAATGATCTTACTCATTGACAATGACCTCCTTCATAATATGTAGTGTTATTGATTCACTTTAACCATCGCAGGGCGGATGATTTTATCTTTTAATTTGTAACCTTTTTGAAGCTCTTCTACTACCGTGTTCGGTTCGTATTCATCGTCTTCTACTTGCATCACTGCTTGATGCTCGTATGGATCAAATGTTTTCCCAACTGACTCAATTGCTTCAACACCTTCTTTTTGAAGTGCCTCTACCAATTGACGGTATACCATTTCTACACCTTGTAGCACAGATTTGGTTTGTTCGTCCGCTGTGTTAACTTGTAATGCACGTTCAAAGTTATCAAGTGCTGGTAAAATATCCGCAACCAATGATTGAGCACGGTATTTTTGAGCAGCTTCTGCATCGAGACGTGAACGACGACGGAAATTATCGAAATCAGCTTGTAGACGTAAGTAGCGATTCTCTTCTTCTTCAAGCTGTTGCTTTAATTGATCATTTTCTTGTTGAAGAGGGTTTACTTCCTCAGACGCTTCAGCTTCATTTGCTTCAGCAGCTTCTGTTTGAACTTCTTCAACCACTTCTTCGTTTTGTTCTTCTACTTGCTTTTCGTTTGACAATTCATTCACCTCCCTTAAATGTTTACACACATTTTCACATTTTAAACAACGATTTTTATTTTATCACAGGGAAAGGATGGAAGTAATATATTCCACCCGATTCCTTTATTCTTTATACAAGTTTGTTAACACTTGAGACATATCTGATGATAGCAGTGTAAGCAAACTAATCACACGCGCATATTCCATGCGGGTCGGTCCCAGTATAGCAATTGTGCCGAGCTGTTCGTGACCAAAAGAATAACTAGCTGTAATTAAGCTGCAGCCTACCATTTCATTCAACTTATTTTCATGACCAATTTTCACGTGTATGCCAGCCTCATTTGGGCTTAGCAGCTTATAAAACTGCTGTTCATGTTCAATAATGTTGAACAGCCCGCGAATTTTATTAAGATCATGAAATTCCGGCTGAGCAAACATATTCGTTTTGCCGCCAACTACTAATTTGCCATTCATGTTGAGCTTTAATGCATCATTGAGTATATCCATCGTCTGCTCATACCCTTGAATGTGGCTTTTTAAGAGCGTCGCTACTTCTTTGTACATTTTATCATGTAAATCAGTAATGCGAACGCCGATGAGCTTTTCGTTCAAAATGTTAACCATCTTTTCAATATCGGAAGGTTGAATACTGCTCGGTAACGTAATCGTCCGACTTTCAACGTGTCCTGTATCAGTCACAATAATGGCAACAGCTGACTGAGCCGTTAAAGGTAAAATCTGCAGCTGTTTTAACTTATGGCTGACCGCTTTTGGCCCTAGCACAATGGACGTTAAACTCGTTAAATCAGATAAAATTTGCGCTGATTTTTGAACGAGCTGCTCCAGTTCTACAATGCGCTCAGCAAATACCGAACGTACTGTAGAAACATCGCTTGCTTTCAAGTGCTGCGGGGACACTAGGTGATCAACATAATAACGATAGCCTTTCTCAGACGGAACGCGCCCTGAAGAAGTATGAGTTTTTTCAATAAATCCAAGTTCTTCTAGGTCTGACATCTCATTACGAATCGTAGCCGAACTAAAATTAAACTCTTCTTTCTTAGATAATGTTCGAGAGCCTACCGGCTGCGCAGATCGAATGAAATCATCAATAATGACTTGTAAAATTAATAACTGTCGATCAGTAAGCACGCTTCATCACCTCTGTTAGCACTCTAAAACTCTGAGTGCTAAATCTAATAATAAATTACCAAATCACTATAGCGATGTCAACGATTTGGTATTAGATTATCCCAATAAAGGCTTGAAAAACTTCATTCCCCAAAAATCGACCATTGTGTGTTAAAAAGACGGAGCTATTGTCTTCACCCAAAAGTCCTTTCTCTTTGTATTCTTGAATAGGTTCTCCAAATACATCTTTTAATTCTCGATTGAATTTTTGCTTAAACTCCTCTTTTGAGACTCCTTTCGTTTTACGAAGGCCCAAAAACATTTCTTCTTCCATTTTTTCAGCCTCGGTCACGCTCACTTCATTAAGATATGCATTTCCTTTTTGCTCGACTGAATCAATGTACTTTTTTAATGGTCCAATATTTGCTCGTCTTATTCCGTCAATATAGCTATGTGCGCCTGCACCAATTCCGTAATAATCGTCGTTGTTCCAATATGTTAGATTATGAATACTCTCGTAGCCTGACTTTGCGAAATTACTGATTTCATATTGATGAAAACCTTGTTTGTCCATTTCTTTCATAAGCAGCTCATACATAGCTGCTTCTTCTTCTTGAGCAGGCAGCGGCAGCTTCCCTTTATTCATTAAATTATAAAATACCGTTTTAGGTTCAATAATTAACGAATAGGCAGACATATGCTCTACCTCTAATGAAAAAGCGGTTTGAAGCGTAGAAGAAAAATCAGCTACCGTTTGTTCCGGCAAGCTATAAATTAAGTCTAAGCTTATATTCGACATTCCAATCTTTCTCGCTTGCTCAATACAATCAAATACCTGCCTATTTGAATGCACACGTCCAATTTTCTCCAATAACCTTTCATTAAACGTTTGTACACCAATACTTAAACGATTCACGCCATAGTCATGGAGAAGCTGAAGCTTTTCTTTTGTCAATTCATTCGGATTCGCTTCAAATGTAAACTCACCTTTCTCATCATAAGGAAGATACATACGAATGGATTCTAAAAAATACTCCAGCTGCTGTTCATCTAAGGCTGTGGGCGTTCCACCCCCAACGAATATCGTGTTCAAATTGGTCGTTGGATAACGTTCGACTGTTTGTTTCATTTCTTCTCGCATGCTTTCCAAATACGGCATAACGGGCTGATTTTTGAAAAACACTTTATTAAAGTCACAATAGTGACAAATATGATGACAAAACGGGATATGCAGATATGCTGCCTTCACCATGGACTTTCACCTCAATCACATTTATAAATGATAAAAATACCGCAGAGTCTCTCTGCGGTATTTTTATCTATGTTCGTTCACACTTATTTACAGCGCTCAAAACTCTTTACTATCGTATCAGATTCGCTTCATTTTCAAAACTAATTTGACATGTTAAATAATAGAATTTCAGCTATTAATCTTCGTCCATGCGAAGCACAGCCATGAATGCTTCCTGCGGTACTTCAACAGAACCGACCTGCTTCATACGTTTTTTACCTTCTTTTTGTTTTTCAAGAAGTTTACGTTTACGAGAGATATCTCCTCCGTAACATTTTGCTAAAACGTTTTTGCGAATGGCTTTAATTGTTGAACGCGCCACAATTTTTTGACCGATTGCCGCTTGAATCGGCACTTCGAACTGTTGACGTGGAATAAGCTCTTTAAGCTTTTCTACAATGACTTTACCACGATCATAAGCTGAATCTCTGTGAACGATAAAGGACAGCGCATCGACCGTTTCACCGTTTAAGAGAATATCCATCTTCACAAGCTTCGAAGGCTGATATCCGATAAGCTCGTAGTCAAACGACGCGTAGCCTTTTGTATTTGATTTTAGTTGATCAAAGAAATCATATACAATTTCAGCCAGCGGAATTTCGTATACAATACTCACGCGATTAGCATCCAAGTACTGCATATCAATAAAGTTGCCTCGCTTCTTCTGACAAAGCTCCATCACAGCACCAACATAATCGTTTGGTACCATCATTGTGGCCTTCACATACGGTTCTTCCACGCGTTCAATCTTTTGTGGGTCCGGCATATTAGAAGGGTTATCTACAGACAGATGAGTCTCGTCTGTTAAATATACGTCATAAATAACGCTTGGAGCTGTTGTAATTAAATCAATTTTAAATTCACGCTCAATACGCTCTTGGATAATCTCCATGTGAAGCAGTCCTAAGAATCCACATCGGAAACCAAACCCTAAGGCCTGAGACGTCTCTGGCTCAAACTGAAGTGCAGAGTCATTTAGCTCTAACTTTTCTAGTGCTTCACGAAGATCGTTATACTTCGCTGTATCAATCGGATACAGTCCGCAGTATACCATTGGATTCAGACGACGATAGCCAGGAAGAGGTTCACTTGCTCCGTTTTTGGCAAGAGTAATCGTGTCCCCTACTCGCGTATCTCCAACATTTTTAATAGCTGCTGTTAAAAACCCTACGTCGCCAACAGAAAGTTCATCTTTAGCAACGGCTTTTGGCGTTAACACACCTAGCTCCGTTACCTCAAACTCTTTTCCTGTTGCCATCATTTTAATTTTGTCGCCTACTTTTACTCGTCCCTGTACGATACGAATAGATGCAACTACACCTCGGTATGCATCATAAAATGAATCAAAGATTAGCGCTTGAAGCGGTGCATCTGGATCCCCTTCAGGAGCAGGAACTTTTTCAACAATTTGTTCTAAAATTTCTTCGATTCCAATTCCTGCTTTAGCTGAAGCTAATACAGCTTCCGACGCATCTAATCCAATTACGTCTTCAACCTCTTGGCGCACTCGCTCTGGCTCTGCGCTCGGCAGGTCAATCTTATTAATGACAGGTAAAATTTCAAGGTTGTTATCAAGCGCTAAATATACGTTTGCTAGTGTTTGAGCTTCAATACCTTGAGCTGCATCTACTACTAGAATAGCACCTTCACACGCGGCTAAACTTCGCGACACTTCATATGTAAAATCGACGTGTCCCGGTGTGTCAATTAGATGAAAAGTATACTCTTCTCCATCTTTTGCTTTGTATTGAAGCTGCACAGCATTTAATTTAATGGTAATTCCACGTTCACGTTCTAAATCCATCGAATCTAAAAGCTGAGCTTTCATTTCTCGCTGTGTTAACGCATTTGTTTTTTCTAAAATACGGTCTGCTAATGTTGACTTACCGTGGTCTATATGAGCAATAATCGAAAAGTTTCTGATTTTCGATTGTCGTTTCAATCTTGCTTCTCTATCCATATTTTTTTCACTCCTACTGAAAATCGGCAAAATACACTAAACTAAATTATAACAACACATTCGTCAACATTCAATAAGCATTCCATTGGGGATTTTTCCATACAAAAAAGCAGAAAGAGATTCTGCTTTTAATTAAGAAGATGATGGATAGCCTTAAAAGCTTTCCCTATTGTACTTTTCACGCCTTCCGCTAGACTTTGACCTAGCGAGGAGAAAAAGTTAAAAGCCTTTCGTTTTTCTAAAAGCTGCTGTTTTTCATCAATGTTCACAACTTTTTTTGAACCTAAAACAGCAGCTTCCACCTGACCATCTGACGTTTTAGACACATTAATAACATGTTCAATCGAAGGATCATTATATCCCTTCATTTTAATCAGCCCTTGCTGAGCCGTCTGCATTCCTAAAAATACGACGAACAGTAAAAAAATAGTTAGCACTACTGATTTTAAAGTAAATTTAATCATATTATTAGGCCCCTTACTTCTTTATCTTCTGTAGTACTAACCATTATGACTATATTCTGAAGAACTCATTCATCTAAAAGCGTATTAATGAGTATATGCCCCAAAGTTCTCTTGGTCCACTTCATGATGCAAAGCAGCGTTAAGTCCTCCTGCAACTACATTAGCCATATCTTCAATAAACATATCCACTTCTTTTGGCGTAACCATCAAATTATGACCTAAAGGTGCAAGCACTTCATGAATAAGACGTCTTTTTTCTTCATCGGGAAGAGTGCCAATCATACCGAGGTACGTTTGACGCTGCTCTTCATTGGGTAAATCATCCTCCGTGAGCTTCTTTTTTTCTCCAAACGTCATACCAGACGGAAGCAGCGACTTAGACGGCTTTCCCTGCTCTTTCATTTCTCGGCCGAAATGTTTTAAGATAAAGTCAATTGTATCGCTTGTAATGGACACAGCATCCACCACCGTTGGAATACCTATTGCAATAACTGGAATGCCAAGTGTTTCATAACTGATTTCTTTGCGCTTGTTTCCAACCCCAGACCCAGGATGAATACCTGAATCTGAAATTTGAATGGTAGCATTTACCCGTTCAATCGAACGAGCGGCCAGCGCATCGATTGCAATAATAAAATCCGGATTCACTTTCTTTACAACGCCAAAGATAATATCACTTGTCTCAATACCCGTCATTCCCATTACTCCCGGAACAATGGCGCTAACGGGTCTAAAGCCATCTTGCACGCTTTCAGGCTGTAACTCAAACAAGTGTCTTGTAATCAACAAATTATCTACTGCCTTTGGTCCAAGCGCATCTGGTGTCACACTTAAGTTTCCAAGACCCACTACAAGACAGCTAGCATCATCTGGAATGTTGAGGCTTTTAATAAAAAAATTCAGCTCTTTAGCAAATACTTCTTCCATAGCCTCTTGCTTTTCAGTATCCTGCTCGCGAATGCCTACCGATTCAAGGGTTACATATCGGCCTTTTTTCTTACCGATTGCTTCTGCGCCCTCTTCCGTAATTTCTACCACTGAAATTTTGACACCTTGTTCTTCTTTTTCTTTTACAATTACGCCGTTGATTTCTGACTGGTTATTCGGTTTAGGCTGATTTTCTAACGCTATGTCTTTTGCTTCGACAGCTAGATCCGTGCGCACGCTATATTGACTTAAATCAAGTTCTTTTTCCATTTCTTAACCTCCTAGACAATCTTTGTTGAAATTATTGTCACCGAGGACTGGCAGATTCATGCATTTAAGAAACGAAAAGTAGAAGGAAGGGCGCAATATCAGCTACAAGCTTTTAAAGAGAGGTCTGTCATATAAAATTCCTTGTCAAGGCTATTGCATTCTGTCCTTGTGTTTGATAAAATATCTTTTGTTCTTATTGTGAAGAATGTCGAGTTCTATATAATCTCGATTGTTATCATTTCGGGAGGTGAAACGGATGCCAAACATTAAATCAGCTATCAAACGTGTAAAAACTACTGAAGCTCGCCGTGCTCATAACATTCAAGCTAAATCAGCTATGCGTACTGCAATCAAAAACTTTGAAGCTTTAGTTGAAAACAACGATGTAGATAACGCAAAAGCAGCATTTGCTGTTGCTTCTAAAAAATTAGACAAAGCCGCACAATCTGGTCTTATCCACAAAAATGCTGCAGCTCGTCAAAAATCTCGCTTAGCAGTAAAACTTAACGGTTTATCTGCATAATTGAGACAAAAACGATCCCATTAGGATCGTTTTTTTATTGCGCTCTTTTTAATAAAAACAGCTGTAAAATAAGCGCTTTATCCATTTTTCCCGTCTTCATTTCATAATCTGCCTCTGCTAAATCCTTTAAAATTCCTTTAAGCTGCTGTTCCTCAAAACTTCTGCTCTGCTGCAAAGCGATTTTCACACGAAACGGATGAACCTTAATCGTTTGAGCAATTTGCTGCTGACCGTACCCTTGACTAGACAGCTGCTTCGTATGATAAATTAAACGAAACTGCGTCGCTAACAAAGATAAAATTTTAATAGGCTCTTCGTTGTTACGCAGCAAATCCTGATACATATTTAAAGCGATAGAAACCTTTCGCTGAATAACAGCATCAATAAGCGTAAATACGTTTTGTTCAAGCGTTTTTGCCACAAGCTTAAGCACCACTTCTTTTGTAATGACTCCTCCTTGTCCAACGTATAACACCATTTTTTCAATTTCATTTGTCACGAGCGTTACATTAAGCCCCACAAGCTGAATAAGCAGCGTTTCAGCATCTTCATCCATATTCACTCCATCTTTTGAAAGCAAATTATGAATCCACTGCTTCATTTCTTTTTCACCAAATTCGTTCGCTTCGATGTAAGCTGCTTGTTTTTTTAATAATTTTGTTATTTTTTTTCTTTCATCCAGCTTTTCATAAGGGGCTAGAAGAATTAACGTTGAAAAAGACGGGGGCTGTTCGACATATTGCTGAAGTTTTGCCAGATCATGCTCAACTTTATCTTTTGATTTTTCAGCCGTTAAAAATGCTGCATTTTTCGCAACCACTACACGCTTGTCTCCTAAAAAAGGAAGCGTTTCAGCATCTTCTAGAACTTGATCAATCGATGTCTCTTCTAAATCGTATAGGGACAAGTTAAATTCTTTATCTTCTTCATTCAACGTATAGTCGACGATTTTATCTCTAATCTTTTTACTCATAAATGCATTAACCCCGTGTATTAAATAAACGGGGGCGATATTATTTTTGGTAATACTTTTTAAGCTATCAACTGCCAACGTATATACGCTCCTCTTTTTTTATTCATCTATATTGATTATGTATAGTTACTGATAAACAAAATACAATTTCTATCGTAAAGGTGTTATGAGTTTTTGGCAACAATACAAAAGGAATTGTCTTAAAACGACAATTCCTCAGTTTATGATAAACATCAACAATATAAGCCCTAGGTTACTTATTTGTTAATGATTAAACCCTTATCTCTATTTTCTCCTCATGCTCATAAAGTATAGTTGTTAACTGTTGTCAGTTTGCGAAAACGCTTTTAAATTGTCTAGATTTTTAAAAAAAGTTAGATTATACTGTAAACAGGAGGGGTGTTAATGAACCAATTTGAAGAAAGTGTCCAAAGTAAACGCAACGACGCTGTCGATTCTGCCGTAGGATTTGGTGTTTCATTTGGCTTTTTCACTGCCTTATTTGTTATTGCAACTGTGATTCACTACTTGGGTTCGTAAAATTGCTTCAAGGCTGCTTCTTAGCAGTCTTTTTCAGTTCGTTTTTCTTACTATAGACTATGGAAGTTGCTGCGAAAACGTTCCTGACTTTTTTGTAAATTCATACATTACCCCACCATCTTCATCCGTTCGGTAAATATACACCCCGTAGCTTTTCAGAAGCTCTAATATTTCTTGATGAGGATGACCATAACGATTTTTTTGCCCCGCTGAAACAAGCGCTACTTTAGGGTTTAAATGTTGAACAAACTCTTCTGAAGTTGAGGTTTTACTGCCATGATGACCCACTTTTAATACATCTGCTTTAAGGTTGGGAAAGTCTTTCAATATTCTTTGTTCTCCTTCCTTTTCTAAATCTCCGGTGAATAGCCATCTTAAATTTCCTAACTTAGCGTCTATTACAATTGAGCCGTTGTTGCTCGTTTCTTCGAAACCTGTCGGAGAAATAACCTGAAATAAGACACCTCCTTCTTGCCAGCTATCTCCTTGTTGAACAATTTGAACAGGCACGCTTTGTTTTTGAGCAGCGATCACCAAGCCAGTCTCTACGTCATTTAATTCGGCTTTTTTCCCAAGCACCAGCTCTCCGACAGCCACTTGTGAAAATAAATGCTGTGCCGCCCCTGCGTGATCATAATCGCCGTGTGTAATAATCATTTTATCTACCTTTGTCATTCCTTTTGAATGCAAAAAGGGAACAAGTACGTCTTCTCCCACGTCAAAAGAAGAACGGCGTTTTTGCCATGGTTCTTTTGGAAATGAAACGGTTCCTCCGGTATCGATCATATACACGCCTTTTCGATAAGGAAGCTCAATGATAAAGCAGTCTCCTTGTCCTACATCGACCATTGTGACCGTTCCTTTTGGATTCAAATAAGGATACACACATTGTGCGGCTAACAATGCCGCGAGAAGAAACATATAGCGAACGAAAAATTTCCCTTCTTCGACCGCCACAAATAAAGCATAAATGCATAGGTACATGCCCAAAAACAGCAAAATATGGGGTTTTCCCGTTACGAAATCAGCGGGAATCCACTCAAAAAAATCAAGCAATTTTTCACAAGCAAGTAAAAGAACATGAAGAATTTGCTCCAGCAATTCACTCACTCCCGGCAAGATGATACGAACAAAAAGAATGAGCAAACAAAGAGGTAATACAACAAGAGAAAACAACGGTACAAAAACCATATTTAATGGCAAACTGAGGAGAGATACTCCATAAAAATAGTACAACAATAAAGGAAGTGAACTGACTTGTGCAATCGCTGAAACAGCCATGAGCTGGCTGAAAGAAGAATGAAAACGAGGTAAAATTGTCTGACTCGATAAAATCAAGGCAAAACTAACGGCAAAAGAAAGCTGAAATCCTACATCAAATAAATAGTACGGTTTGAAAAGCAGCATGCTCATAAAAGCAAGGCTGATGCTATCAACCAAAAGAATTTTTCTTTGTATTTTTATCGATATAAGCATCAGCATACTCATAAAAACAGCTCGGACAACTGAAGCGCTGCCACCGGCCAAAACCATGTATACAGGAAGAAGCAAAAGTAAAAGCGTAATGGCTCGCTCGCGCGTTATTCCAATCCGAATGAGCAAATAAAAACACATCGCTGTCAGCAGTCCAACATGAAGACCTGATATGGCAAGCAAGTGTATTAAACCAAATTGCTGATAGCGCTTGATACTCTCTTCTTCGATCCCAGTACGCTCGCCGTAAATTAGTGCCTGCATAAATCCAGCGCCTGGATCCGACATGTTTTGTTGAATATAATTAATTCCTTTTTGACGAATAAAGGTAAGGTACGTAAGTGGAGTTAAGGTGGGGAGCTGGCATTTTGCCAAATCAAGTCTCTTGACGTTAAGCTGCCAATGAATAGACTGATGGTATAAATATTGCTGATAATCAAATGCATGAAGGTTGCGAGCAGATGAAGGAGAAGTTAATTGCCCTGCTAGTTGACAAACTTGATGAATCGTTAGCTTTTCGAGCTGCTGTTTCTCTTCCAGCGTTTTTAGTTTATAAAAAGCTATGACTTCTTCATTTTGAACCGTAAACTTAAAAGTAAGCTTGTCGCCGTCACTATGCGGAACAGATGAAATTTCGCCTGTAAAAGTAGAAGATTCAGCTAAAAGAACCGTTTTGTTATGGTTATTTGCCTCAGCTAATAGGTAGACGCACAAAACGCTCAACAGTGTAGAAGCAATAACCACTTTCCTCGGACATTGTAGCCATTGAAAAATGAAAAGCACGATTAGCAAAAACAGGCTTACAGCGGAATGATTATCATATACATATAAGGCTAGCATCATGCTAAAAGCACAGTAAATATAATATCCTTTCACTTTTAGCTCCTTTCTTCCTTAAAAGAAAGAGGCTTCTTACTGTTACCAAGTAAAAAACCTCTTTTACCTTTAATTTGCCGTAAACAAAGCGAGAGCTTCACGCTGTAAATTCATCACTTCTGCTTCGTCAGCTCCGCTTTTTTCTAAACGAGCGAGAACATCCGTTACAAATTGAAGCTTCTCTTTACTTTTTAAGTCAATGATTGCTTCATCAAGTTCAACTTTTGCTGTTTTCACTCCCGCCTGTTCAAATAACTCAACAGCATACGGATGATTTTTGTAATCATTAGCATAATATACTGTTTTAATTCCCGCTTGAATAAGAGCTTTACAGCAGTTTAAACAAGGAAAATGCGTGACGTATACTTCCGCATCTTCTGTCTTCACACCAAACTTAGCACACTGCAAGAGTGCATTCACTTCTGCATGGACAGTTCTTACACAGTGGCCATCAATTACATAGCAGCCTTCGTCAGCACAATGCACGCCTCCGCTGATCGAACCGTTGTATCCTCCAGCTATAATACGTTTATCACGCACCACTGTAGCTCCAACAGCCAGACGTTCACAAGTGCTTCTTAAAGCTAGCAAATGGCTTTGTGCCATAAAATATTGATCCCATGAAATCCGGTTCATCTCATTCCCTGCCTTTTTATTTAAAACTGAATAATGATACTTTTCTCTTTCATAGTGTAGCGTTTTTTTTCCTTTTTCGTCAATAAGTCTCTACTGTACCGTAATTTGAGCTTTGATTTTTTCTAGCGACTTCTCGCCAATACCTGATACTTTTCCCAAATCCTCTACTGTTTGAAACAAGCCATTTTCCTCTCGATATGAAACGATGGCACTGGCTTTTGAAGGTCCAATGCCATTTAACGTTTGCAGTTCATCAGTGTTCGCTGTATTGATATTAACAAGGGGCTGATCATTTGAAGTTCCTGAGGAAGAAATTGAAGAAACTGGAGACGAAGGGGGGATTTCTTCTCCAGCAGCTGGAATATACACAGCCATTTCATCTTGTAGCTTGCTAGCTAAATTGAGCTGTCTTAAGTCCGCTTCTTTCGTAGCGCCTCCGGCTTGTGCTAGAGCATCTTTTACCCTTGCATCTTTAGGGAGCTGGTATACACCAGGCTTCTGAACAGCTCCTTTAATATCCACCATCACAAACGGGGAATCTTGGCTTGAAATTACTTGATTAGACGACTCTCCTTCTTTTTTTGTACCAGAAGATTCTGCCTTGATTATATCTGAGGTTTGAAGAGAACTTTCCGGTTTCTCTCCTCCTGTTCGATAGATATAAAAAGCCAACCCAACTGCTAAGCAAATACACCCAATTAGCCATTGTTTTTTTGAAAAAGTCAACTTGTACACTCCTTTGAATTTTGAAGTAACGTCATAAATTCCATTACGTCTTCATAGTGTTTAGAAGAAAAGGCTTTTGAAGGAGGGAATGAATCAGTGAACATAGGGTTTATCGGAACAGGAAACATGGGGAAAATATTAATTGATGCGTTTATTGAATCAAAAGCCGTACGTCCTTCTAAAATTACTATTATGAATCGTACAAAAAAAAGGGCCAAAGAGATTCAACAGCAGCATAAAAAAATTCATGTTGCTGATACAGCTGAAGAAGTTGTTCACGCATCCAAAGTCATTTTTATTTGTGTTAAGCCATTGGATATTCACCCCCTTTTAATAAAATTAGAACCACTGCTGACGAAAGATCACTGCATTGTATCCATTACCAGTCCAATTAGCGTAGAACAAATCGAACGCCTCATTCCGAGTCAAGCAGCTAGAATTATCCCTAGCATTACGAATCGGGCATTAGCAGGTGTTTCTCTTTTCACGTTTGGAGAAAGATGTACGCCTTTTTACCAAAATTATTTACATGAATTATTTTCATCTATGTCAAAGCCTGTGGCTATTGATCAAACGATTACCCGCGTATCATCCGATATCGTAAGCTGCGGTCCTGCATTCTTCAGCTTTTTGCTTCAACGCTTTATTGATGCAGCAGTTCAAGAAACAAATATTTCTGAAGAAGAAGCTACCGTCATGGCCAGCGATATGATTATTGGAATGGGAAAACTGTTGGAAAAAGAAATATTTACGCTTCCTACCTTGCAGGATAAAGTATGCGTAAAAGGCGGTGTAACTGGAGAAGGTATTAAAGTTTTAGAAGCTGAACTCGGAGAGATGTTTGTGCACGTATTTCAAAAAACACACGAAAAATTTGACGAAGACATTGAGCTTGTTCACAATCAGTTTGATAGTCTTATTCCATAATTTCTGTAGAAATCCTGCTTTGAAACAAAAAAAGAAGCCTCTACTCGGCTTCTTTTTTTTGCGCAGAGAAAAAGATGCGCTCACTGTTTGAAGTAGGCTTACTCATTTTGAAATCTGCACTTACTTCTATATTTATAAAACCAGCTTGGCTCAACCATGATTGATAATGGTCAATCGACCAAGTGCGCTGAGCATGCACCTCATCAAAGCGATGATATGCATCGATTTCTTCATCATAAGCAAAAAACGTAATATCATGCTCTACACGCATGTCTGTATCGTCATAGGTGCAGTTCCAAATATATGACACGTCTTCATCTACATAAGAAAAAGATTGATTTCCAAATACGTCCTTCATCTTGTGCACTGAATGAACATCAAATATAAAGAGCCCACCTGGTTTTAAGTGTTTATATACACGTTGAATGGTTTCTTGAACTTCTTTATCACTTTGCAAATAGTTCAAAGAATCACAAAAGATTACTACACAATCAAACTCTTTCAATAACTCAAGTTCCGCCATGTTTTGCTGAAAAAGAGATAGCGTTACCCCTGCTTCTGCTGCCTTCTCTTGAGCTACCATAAGCATATCATCAGACAAATCAACGCCGACTACGGAGAAACCTTCTTTTGCAAATCGAACGGAGAGTTCTCCCGTGCCGCAGGCAAGGTCTAATATACTGTTAGGCTTTGTTTTTGCTTTTGCCACCTGCTGATTAAAAAATTCAGCCCAATCGTCATACGGAACGTCTGCCATTAGCTGATCATATACGTAGGCAAATTCTCCGTACCTGCTCATAGCTGTAGCTCTTCTGAACTTACAAATGGTGCATCTCCCCATAAGCGTTCTAAGTTATAATATCCGCGCTCATCTTTATGGAAAATGTGAACCACAACATCTCCAAGATCAACAAGCACCCACTTAGCCTGCTCAAACCCTTCTAAACGCTTCACAGAAATGCCTTGTTCGTGTGCTTTTTCTTTAATTTCACGAGCAATTGCCTGCACTTGTTTATCTGAGTTACCGTGACAAATAACAAAATAATCTGCCACAAGTGAGATTCCTTCCATATTTAACGCTACGATATCGATTGCTTTTTTATCATCGGCTGCTTCTACAACAAGAGATAGCAATTCACGTTCAGTCATGTGTTTGACCTCCTAAGATTAAATCATTATATGTCATCATCGTATCGGGATAAACGGCCTGATGTTTGGTCATTAAAAAAGAAATAGTATTCTTTAATGATTGAATAAGTGCTGCATTTAAGTCGGTTTTAGCTAACTCCCGCACTTCATCAACACCTGGAAATCTCCTTCCAGGTTCAATATAATCAGCAACGTACACAATTTTTTCAAGTAACGTCATGCCAGGTCTTCCGGATGTATGGTAAGCAATTGCATCCAATACTTCCTTATCCGTAATCCCTACTTCATTTCTCACTAAAAACGCGCCTACTGGAGCATGCCATAATTCGGTATTGTATTCCAATAAAGAAGGGTTCATGTTTTGATCAATAATAATTTGCTTCATCTCTTCCTTTGGACGAAACTTGGCATAGTCATGAAAAATAGCAGCCAGTTCTGCTTTTTTTTCGTCTGCTTCAAAACGTTTAGCTAATTCAATTGCTGTTTCCATTACCCCGACAGTATGAATATAACGACGTTCTGTTAACTGTTTCTTTACGATTTCTAATGCCTCAGTTCGATTCATATAATTGATTCTCCTCGATATATTGTTTAACACCAGCAGGTATAAAATAACGAATGGTTTCTTTCTTTACTACTCGTTCGCGAATAAAGGAAGAGGAGACATCAAACTGCGGAACTTCTACTTCTTTTATCGGGTAAGGGGACGTAATGGTATACCCCGGGCGCTTTATACCTACAAATGTAACCAAATTGACTAATTCATCAATTTCATACCACTTCGGCAAATATTCTACCATATCAGCACCAATGATGAAATGAAACTGATACGTTGGATATTTCTCTGTTAGTATTCTCATCGTATCATATGTATATGAAGGTTCTTTGCGCTCAAATTCAATCGGCTGCAGGGTGAATTGATCATGTTCTTCAATAGCTAGCTTTAGCATTTGTAAACGATGATATGGCTCAATAGGCTCTTTGATTGTTTTATGAGGTGGAATATATGACGGCATGAACCATATCTCATCTAATTTCAAGGCATGCAAAACCTCATTTGCCATCATTAAATGCCCCAAATGAGGCGGATTGAACGTTCCACCTAAAATTCCAATACTCTTCAACAATCCCCGACTCCTTTAATTTACTTCATTTTTAAATAGAGCGGGTTTCCCCGCTCTATTTCATTTCACTTTTGGAAGCATTAACTGCTTATTTTCACGTGATTCTTTATATAACACAATTGTATTTCCAATCACTTGTACAAGCTCTGCTTTTGTTCCTTTTGTTAATCGAGCAGCAACCGTGTCACGATCTTCGTCACAGTTTTGCAGAATGCTTACTTTTAATAATTCTCTTGCTTCTAATGCATCAGCAATTTGACCAATCATATTTTCATTGACTCCACCTTTTCCTACTTGGAAAATTGGATTTAAATGATGTGCTTTTGAACGTAAAAAACGTTTTTGTTTACCTGTTAACATAAAAACCTCCGTTGTATCTTATCTCTTAGTTAGTGTTGAAAGAACAATGTGTTCCATTGCCTCTTCGTCAGGACGGACCTTCGTCCATTTTTCAAATGCAAGTGCACCTTGCAGTACAAACATACCGACACCGTTATGAGTGCCTGCCCCTTTTGCTTCAGCCTCTTTCAAAAGCTTTGTTTTTAAAGGGTTGTAAATAATATCGCTGACTACCGCTTCTTTTTGCAATAAAGTAAGTGCTAAAGGCAGCTCATCAACGTTAGGATACATCCCCACCGAAGTGGTATTAATAATAATATCGAATGTATCTAGTTGTTTTTCCGCATCAGAAATAGACATCGCCGCCGTTTTCGTCGAAAAAGGCAGCTCGTTAGCTAGTAAAGCTGCTTTTTCGACGGTACGATTGCATATCGCAATTACATCGGGAGCGTGCTGAGCTGCAATTGTATAAAAAATAGCTTTTGCAGCTCCTCCAGCTCCAATAATTAAAATGCTTTTTTGGGATAAGCCGCCTTCTACTGCTTTGAGTAAAGAAGTCACATACCCCTCTCCGTCGGTATTGTATCCAATATAACGCCCATCTTGATTAACAACTGTATTTACAGCGCCAATTGCCTTTGCTAATGAATCGACTTCATCCAAATGATTCATAATATCAACTTTATACGGAATCGTGACATTAAATCCTTGAATGTTTTTATCTTTTAGCTCTCCAATAGCTGACTCAAAATGAACAGGTTCAATTGGAAAAGCCTCATAATGCGCATCCATGTTCAGACGTTTAAAGGCATCATTTTGCATCAATGGCGATAGTGAATGCCCAAGCGGATAACCAACTAGCCCATATAATGTACTCAAGATTTTTTCCCCTTTTTGTTTAAATTAAAGAATCGCGCACAAATACGCCGACTCCTTTTGGTGCATGCGCCACAACTTTTGAACCTGACTCATTAACCGTCACCCAGCCAAGCCCTGAAAAAACAATATCCGTCTTTTCATTTTTGATTGTAAATTCATGTGCAACAAGTTCAGGAAACTCACTCATTTGCTCTGGGCGCGGCGGCTGAAGCAGTTCACCTGCTTGCTTTTCATACAACTCATCTGCTTTTTCAAGCTTTGTACGATGGATATGCAAATCATTCGATACATAACATGTTAACGACTTGCGGCCTCCCTGTACATAATCTAAGCGCGCCAGTCCTCCAAAGTATAACGTTTGCCCTTCGTTTAGCTGATAAACCTTCGGCTTTATTTCTTTTTTAGGAGAAATTAACTTTAAGTCTCGTTTATCTACATAGTGAGCCATTTGATGATGATTAATAATGCCAGGCGTATCATATAAAGACGCGCCGTTATCAAGCGGGATATCAATCATATCAAGCGTTGTGCCCGGATATTGAGACGTAGTAATAATATCTTTTTCTCCCGTTACTTCTTTAATAATGGCATTAATAAATGTCGATTTACCAACGTTTGTACATCCAACAACATATACATCTTTACCTTCGCGATAATGTTCAATGGCTTCGGCAATTTCTCGAATTCCTTGTCCTTTTTGCGCGCTCATGAGGAACACATCCACTGATTTTAGGCCAAGCTCTTTCGCTTCTCGCTTCATCCAATGAATTAGTTTATTTTTCTTTATAGACTTCGGCAGTAAATCTGCTTTATTTCCCACTAAAAGAACCTTATTATTTCCAACAAATCGATGCAAACCAGGTAACCAGCTGCCGTTAAAGTCAAAGATATCTACAACTTTTACAACCAAACCGTCCGTTTGACCAATTCCATTTAAGATTTTTAAAAAATCATCGTCTGTTAAGGAAACATCTTGTACTTCATTATAATGCTTCAAGCGAAAGCATCGCTGGCAAATAATAGCTTCTTTTTCTAATGCTGATTTTGGAGCGTAGCCAAGTTCATTCGGTCGTTCTGTTTGAATCTCCACTCCGCATCCTACGCACTGTATTTTTTCTTCACTCACGTTTTAATCCTCCCAGTTAATCATACCTTTTCGTTTCATCCAACCTAAAATTCTTCGTTCCATTTTACGGTTAAATTTCGTTACAAATCCATCTGTTTGCGCAACTGGTACAACCAAAACCGTATATACGCCTAGGCGATTTCCTCCTAATACATCCGTTAAAAGCTGGTCGCCAATGACCACAACCTCATCTTTTTGCAGCTCCATATCACGAAGAGCTCTTCTAAATGCTTTACGCATCGGTTTGCGTGCTTTATATACAAATGGAAGTCCAACTGGATCTGAAAACAGCTTGACTCGTTTCTCCACATTATTCGATACAATCGTAATTTTAATTCCACTATCTTTCATTAACTGAAACCACTCAATTAATTCCGGAGTGGCATCAGGGCGATCCCATTCCACCAACGTGTTATCTAAGTCGGTAATAATTCCTTTTATCCCGCGCTCTTTCAAATCGTCTGGCTTAATTTGAAACACGTTTTTCACATGTTCATTTGGTAAAAAAAGTTTCAACACGTATCATGCACCTCGAATATATAGTTACATACTAAAATTAACGCCGTCTATCATTATAACGACTTCTTGTTATTTTCCAACCTAAAATTTTATTCTCTTCAAAAACAGGTCTTTTCTTAGTATAAAGGATATGCCTTGTGAATGCTTTAACTTTATACAGAAAGTTATTGACAAAAGGCAGTAAACCTCCATTTGTTCGTGAGCTTACGATATATTTACCCACTGCAAACTTAAAATAAAAAATAGTGCAGAAAACGTTTATTACTTATCAAATAGGGTAAGTGGTAAACAAATTCTGTTAAAAGTTTTCGACAAAAAATGATAACCCCAACTATGTGGATAAGGTTATACACATTATCCTCTGTTATAGTTCAGCAATTAATGGTAATTATAAACAACATACCCACATTTTATCCACCGAAAGCTGTGGATAACAGAACGATTGTTCCTTTATTTGATTCATGTTAGATTATAAATAAGGAATTTATTAGCATTTAAATATAACTTTTTAGGATATTTATTTTAGTAGGAGGTGGCGGCAATCTTATGAGAAAATTATCAGATGAGCTGCTTATTGAGTCATACAGCAAAGCAACCGAACTGCAATTAAGCCCTGATTTTATAAAATTAATTGAAGAGGAAATTGAAAGAAGATCATTAAAGATTAGCATACAAATCCCTTCTTAACGAATAAAAGAGCCTTCTTAATAAAAGAAAGCTGCATCTTCATTTATCTATCTACTCTTTTATTATATAGGCTCTATTTTTTCAAATGAGCAATTGGTTCTCCACATTTTACGTAAGAACCTGAGTGGACGTTAGAATCAAAAGTGATTGAGTTCTTCTCAAATAATAAAATGACAGTCGAGCCAAACGTGAAGTAAGCCATTTCTTCCCCTTTTTCGACTACTTCTTTTTTAGAAACCGCTTCAATGCTGTTTATAAACATGGCTCCTACTTTTACCATCAGCATGTGACCATTTTCAAATGTTAACTCCGTGAGCTTCCGGAAATTTTTCACAAGCGGTTCTTTCCCATACTTGATTCCTAATGAATTTACTGGATAAGACTTTTGTCCAACGGTCCACGTATTCCCTACTTGTGCTTTAAGAGGACTGTGAATGCGATGATAGTCTTTTGGACTAAGATAGAGGATGATAAACTGTCCTTCTATATATTTTTCAAGAATGAGATCATTTGAAACCATTTCCTGTATAGAATAAGGTTTGTTTTTTACAATCATTTCTTTTTGAGGCGTAATGACTCCATATGCTTCTATCTTTGCATCTACAGGACTGACAACGCTGTCTTTCTGCTGATCGACCGGACGGGCAGAAGGCTTCAAACGACGAATAAATAGCTCGTGTAAGTTTTGATAATGATGCAGAGGCTTGTCCATTTCTTCTTTATTTACTTTAAAAACTTTTGTATAGGAGGGTATAATAAACCGACTCCATTTAGAGAAAGTGAATTTTCGAATGAGCTTCGATGATCCCTGGTGATTCGTAAGCTCAATAAACGTTCGATACAGGTGCTGCAACAATAATTTTACCTCCACATACTGAATAGTTCTTTACTAGAATAAGGTTTGCGTCTACAATGAAATTACCATTATTTTTACCTTTAGTTCATTCCATCCTTTAAAGGAGTGAGGAAATTGTTTTTATTAGACTATCTAGATCATACAATTAAAAAGCTGAGATCCCAAGCGGCAAACTCCTTAACGATTGTTAATTTAAGTTTAGGAAGCTTTGCTATTTTATTTGTCATGAAAAATGAATTGAACTTAAGTTTATTACTAATTTTTTTAGCAGCGTTAGCAGACCGATTCGACGGCATGGTAGCCAGAAAGCTGCAAATTGAATCTGAACTTGGAAAACAACTGGACTCCATGTGCGATATTATATCATTTGGCATCGCTCCAGCTCTACTACTTTATCAAAGTATTTTATCTCACTTTGGTGCTGCAGGTTCAATTGTTACCATCTGTTACATTGCTTGCGGAGCACTTCGTCTTGCCCGCTTTAACATCACAGAAAATACCGGGTATTTTACAGGGCTCCCTATTACCGCAGCAGGTTGTTTATTAACTCTTAGCTACTTGGGCGTCCCTTATTTGCCTTCACACTTTTATATGTTTTTAATTATCGTACTTGCTTGCTTGATGATTAGTACGTTCAAGCTAAAAAAAGTATAGAGCTCCATTTACTTTTACAAAGGAATATTATCATCTTGCTTCTTTTCTTAATTATAGAATAAATCATCTTCTTTAAGAAACAAAGTGAAAATCCCTTAAGAATTCTTAAAAATGAATGGTTCTATTCGGTAGGATATGTCATCTAAAAAAACTCATGCACATGCATGAGTTTTTTTTAACACCAGCAGCTAAAAAACCAATAGAAGCTTCCGAAAATTAATAACAGAACAAATAGAACAATCAACAATCCAAGTCCCCAGCCGAACCCTCCTCCGCATGGGTAAGCTGGATAATTAGGATAACAGCAGCCTCCGTAACCGTACATACTCTCCCTCCTTACACTGTAAACTACTACTAGCGTATGTACATACTTTTTCTCTGTATAGGCTGGTAACTATCTCTAAAGAAAAATCTATGGACTTTTTCAAACTCTCTTGTCCCTGGGGGGAATTTTAAACGTACAGGCAAAGACATCCTTCTTTTTACATATAGTGTAATGTTAGTCTCTCACAGGTTGATATCCCCTTATGGAGGTGTAGAGATGTCTGCATTATTTACCGCACTAGGCTATTTCTTTAAAGAATTGGTTTTCCTTGTTTCCTACGTAAAAAACAATGCGTTTCCTCAACCCTTGTCTGCTGCTGAAGAAAAGAGATATTTATCTTTAATGGAACAAGGAGATCAAGAAGCGCGAAACCTTCTTATTGAACACAATCTCCGACTCGTTGCGCATATTGTTAAAAAGTTTGAAAACACGGGAGAGGATGCGGAAGATTTAATTTCAATTGGGACAATCGGTTTAATTAAAGCAATCGAAAGTTATTCGCAAGGAAAAGGAACAAAATTAGCTACTTATGCCGCACGCTGTATTGAAAATGAAATATTGATGCACTTGCGAGCGCTCAAAAAAACAAAAAAAGATGTGTCGCTGCATGATCCAATTGGCCAGGATAAAGAAGGAAATGAAATCAGTTTGATTGATGTATTAAAATCAGAATCAGACGATGTAATTGATATGATTCAACTAAATATGGAATTAGAAAAAATAAAAGAATACATCGATATCCTCGATGATCGAGAAAAAGAAGTAATTGTTGGCCGCTTCGGTTTGGATTTGCAGGATGAAAAAACCCAGCGAGAAATTGCAAAGGAATTAAATATTTCAAGAAGTTATGTTTCGCGAATTGAAAAGCGAGCGCTGATGAAAATGTTTCACGAATTTTACAGAGCCGAAAAAGAGAAAAAAAAGAGCGGAAAGAAGGAGAATTAATCCTTCTTTCCGCTCTTTTTTTAAAATAATTTCCAAATGATAATCCGCAGCAAACACATCATTACTCCCCCTACTAGTCATTTAGGTGGAATCTTTCTCCACAAGCAGCCATACAACGATATATCCTTTTTGATTAATCATCATTCATCCACTCCTTTCCACTATTCAAATTAGAAATGACGATAAAATTCATACTTGCGGTCTTTTATTTCTTCTTCTAATTGTCTTACATACTGTTCATGCTTAATTTCTTCCTCCGAGTATTGACGGGACTTTATGGTAATAGTTAAAAAGAATATATTCAGTGTCATTCCAATCACCTCCTTATACAAAAAAAACCACAGTTATGCATAAGCATCCTGTGGCTGAAAGACAATAAAAACCACAGGGCTACTATTCGCACCTGTGGTGAATTAACGTGTTTTAACGATCAAGGTAAGAAAGTTACTTGATACAGGAACACGGCCGAATAGTATACATATATAGACGATTTTTGAACATAGCCCAAACTGAATGATCCATACCTGATAAACGTCTTAACATATGACTCGACCTCCTTTTAATAAAGTATTTTCCTTACAATGGTAATTATATCCACGAACTTATAAAAAGTAAACTGTTTTTTTAAAAAATAGGGAATTTTTTTATTTTTTTAACCCTCATAAAAAAAAGACGATGGATCATCGCCTTTTTGTATCTATTATTCTTTTTCTTTCATTAATTCTTTTTTTAGTTTTTTAGTTTGATAACTAAAATAAAAAGCAAGGGCGGTAAAAAGAATAACGATCGCTTCCATTATTCCAAGCTGCATATCACTTTTTTCACCTTGGCCAATCATAACACCAATATACAAGAATGTACTTACGGCTAGAAGGACGTAAATAAAGCGGCTGTAATCTTCAATTTTTGCTTTGATGTGTTGAGCTTTCATACAATCACCTTCTCAGTAGAATGTTATAACTCTACTCTATCATAGATCTATAGGTCTATAAAAATCCTATTTTTACCACCTTTATTCCAATGCTCTTTCTAAGTCTTCAATTAAATCTTCTACATCTTCAAGACCTACAGAAATACGAATTAATCCATCTGTAATTCCTAGCTCTTTACGTCGGTCGCTCGGTATAGAAGCATGAGTCATTTTAGAAGGAATGGAAATGAGGCTTTCGATGGCTCCTAAACTTTCTGCTAATGTAAAATACTTCACTTTGCTCAGTACTTCTTCCGCTTTCTCTTCGCTTCCCACATCAAACGAAACCATTCCCCCAAAACCTCTTGCTTGCTTTTTAGCAATGAGGTGGTTTGGGTGGGTTTTTAATCCTGGATAATATACTTTTGCCACAGCAGGATGGGCAAGTAAAAATTCTACTATTTTCCCCGTGTTGAATTCGTGTTCTTCCATTCGTATTCCTAATGTTTTAATCCCTCTCATTAAAAGCCAAGAATCCTGAGGTCCTAAAATGCCTCCAGTCGCATTTTGGATAAAATGAAGGTCTTCAGCTAATTTAGGGGAATTCACCACTGCTAGCCCTGCTACAACGTCACTGTGTCCCCCTAAATACTTAGTTGCACTGTGCAGAACAATATCTGCGCCTTTTTCGATAGGATTTTGCCAATACGGCGTACTGAATGTGTTGTCAACGATGGTAAGTAAATGGTGTTGTTTAGCTACTGAAGAAGCATGCTGCAAGTCAGTAATTTTTAGAAGAGGATTCGTTGGAGTTTCAATAAAAATGGCTTTTGTGTTAGGGCGAATTTCTTTCTCGATATTTTGGATATCGCTTGTATCAATAAAAGTAGCCTCAATGCCGATACGGCTTAGTACCTTTGTGATCACTCGATACGTTCCTCCGTATACGTCATCTGTAATTAACACATGATCTCCGCTGTTAAACAGCATGAACACGGCAGTAGTAGCGGCCATACCAGATCCAAACGCAAACCCAGCATATCCTCCTTCAATTTCTTTGATAAGTTCTTCTAGGGCATGACGTGTAGGGTTACCGGTTCTCGAATACTCATATCCCGTATGTTTTCCCGCTCCCTCTTGTTTATAAGTACTCACTTGATAAATAGGAACAGAGACAGCACCCGTCTGTTCATCGCCAACAATTCCACCATGAATCAACTGTGTTTTACGTTTCATCTTATCTTCCTCCACTGTAAATATTTTTACTTAAGTACCGTTCACTGCTATCCGGAAAAATCGTGACGATATGAGCCCCTTTTTCTGCATTTTTTGCTTCGATCAGGGCTGCTTCAAAGGCTGCTCCTGAAGAGCTACCTACTAGTAACCCCTCTTTTAAAGCCAGCTCTTTCACTCTTTGAAAAGCATAAACATCTTCAACAGTATGAATAGCATTAAAATAAGATCGCTCCATATAATCAGGGATGAACTCCATTCCAATTCCTTCAGTTAAGTGAGGACCGGATTTCCCCCCGTTTAAAATTGAACCTTCTGGCTCCACGATGACTGTTTTTAGAGAAGGATTTTTTTCTTTCAAAAATTTCGCTGTACCCATAAATGTCCCCCCTGTACCTGCTCCAGCTACAAACACGTCAACTTTTCCATCAAGCTGTTCATATATTTCTGGCCCTAAGGTTTTATAATAAGTCATAGGGTTGGCCGGATTAGCAAACTGTTGAGGACAATAAGAACC
This sequence comes from Priestia sp. SB1, assembly GCF_038898415.1. NCBI lineage: Bacteria > Bacillati > Bacillota > Bacilli > Caryophanales > Bacillaceae > Priestia > Priestia sp. SB1. The sequence continues at coordinate 705,401 of NZ_JBBJSS010000001.1, forward strand.
AGGGATTTCACGCAGCAGCTCTTGAGCTTTGTTTATAGCACCTTTCATACCAGCTTCAGTAGGCGTTTGAACCACCGTTGCCCCCAAAGCCTTCATAAGCTGCTGTTTTTCAATACTGAATTTTTCTGGAACACATAGTATGACGTTTATTTCGTACTGAAGAGCAGCTAAAGCCAGCCCGATCCCCGTATTCCCAGCAGTAGGCTCAACCAGCGTTCCGCCTCGCTTCAGTCTTCCAGAGCCAAGAGCTTCTTGCAGCAGTTCTTTTCCTAAACGATCTTTTACACTTCCTCCTGGATTAACATATTCCAGCTTGGCAAATATCCTGATTTCCCTAGGTAAATCAAATTGTGTAATCTCAATCATAGGTGTGTTTCCAATCAATTCATGAACGTTTTTGACTACCTTCATAATCTTGAACACCTCGCTATCGAAATAATATAACTTAACCTATAAATAAAGTAGGAATTAAGATGAAAATATAGTCTACACCCCATGTTATGACAAACGATGCAGAGTGTAGACGAAAACAAACTCTATATTTTATGAACAGCTTATTTTAATTTTGTAATAAAATTCAATACTAATTTTGTTGAATTAACAGCTGCTTTTTCTAAAAATTGCTCAAAAGAAACATTTGATTCTTTGCCGGCGATGTCAGAAAGAGCACGAAGAATAACAAACGGTACGCCAAATTGATAGCATACTTGAGCAACAGCCGCTGCTTCCATTTCAGCTGCATAAAGGTCTGGAAACTTAGAGCGAACAAACTCTACGCGCACAGGATCGTTCATGAACGAATCTCCTGTAGCAATTAATCCTTTTACAATTTTCATATCCGTTACTTCAAGAGCGCTTTCTTCAGCAAGACGAACTAGTTTTTCATCTGCTTTAAAAGCTGCAGGCAAGTTTGGCACTTGACCGTATTCATAGTTGAATACCGTTACATCTACATCATGATGACGAACTTCTGTTGAAATAACCGCATCCCCTACGTTTAACTCTGGATGGAAACCGCCTGCTGATCCTGTGTTAATAACGTAATCAGGTTTGAACTTCTCTAGTAAGATGGCTGTAGATAACGCCGCATTTACTTTTCCAATACCTGATTTTAATAATACAACCTCCACGCCGCTGATTGTTCCTGTTGAGTATTCACATCCTGCGATTACTGTTTCTTGACGATTCTCAATTTTATCGCGTAAAATCGTCACTTCTTCTTCCATTGCTCCAATGATTGCTACTTTCATTTTAAAACCTCTTTCTACTATTGTTTCGTTGCCTCCAATACCCACACAAAGTGATTAAATTGTGTAAAGGTTATGTGAAAACCATTGCTTTCAAAGATTTGCTTTAAGACAGGGATCGTTGTATAGTATTCCCTCTCTAGATCTTCTGCTAGTTGCGTATACCCTTTTTGTTTTGCCTGAACAATGGTATCAGCAAATGAATCCGCTGTTTCAAACATTGTATCGGCAAACACTATTTTACCACCGGTTTGAAGTAACTTTCCATAGTTTATCACAGCTTCTTCTTTTTCTTTATCTGTTAAATGATGAAATGCATACGTACTAACTAAGCTCTCTGCTGGAAACAACGATGTATCAAACTGTAAAAAGTCTCCCGGTGTGACTAAAACATCTGCTCCTAATTTCTGGTGTGCCAATTGTCTCATTGGCACTGACGGTTCAATTCCTACTACGGTTAGTTCCTTTTCTAACAGTTTTTTTGTTAAGTTTCCAGTCCCTGTTCCAAATTCGATCACATGCCCTATTGAACGATTTGCTACATACTCTAAGATTTCATTATAATTGCGAAACACTTCTTTATACTGTTCATCTTTCCCGCTTACCGATGCATCATACTCATTCGCCCACTTTTCAAAGATATCTAAAAACTCTAGCCCCATAAAAAACGCCTCCTCATAACTAATAATTCTTATGGATATAGTATGTTTTTAGTCATCGTTTGTTCTTCATTTACAAATATTTTAAGCTTTTAACTTTCTATTTGCTATACTATAGTAATGAGGTAAGGAGGCCGTAAGATGAATATTGAATTTGAAATGATTGAAGATAAAATAGAATTTTTTGAAGCGCCTGATGTTAAAATGCTTGAAAAACAAATTGCGGAAAAAATTGATCAAAATAAGGCGATTTTACTTGAGGTACATAGCGTATCTCATCAAATGTCTGTGGACTATGAACAAGGTAAAAAACTGTACTCTGCAGTTGTTCATTTCAAAATAAAAAAGCAGCGCTAGCGCGCTGCTTTTTTTATTGAAGCTTATCCACTACTGCGGGCTTCCAGCCTTCTCCATCTACCCATTCAATTTGAACGCGGTATTTTGTTGATGAGTTGCCTTTAGGACTAACCGTAGCTACAGCTTTACCTACGCCACCGTTATTACCTAGACGCCATACGGTCATATTGCTTGGGCTAATGCCTGACCCTTCGCCTACAGCTTTTAGCATTTCGTTCCAATCCGTTGATCCTTTTTTATATGTTGCTGCAGGAGCATCTTGTGATGTACCTACTGAATCCCATGAAGGATCTACCTTGCGTTCTGCCACGCCAGGCTCTGGATTTTTCTCTACTTCAGCCTGTGAATCTGAGTCGTTTGATTCTTCATCTGTTGCTTGATCATCTTCAGAGCTTTGGTCATCTTCAGAGCTTTGATCGTCCGTTGCTTGATCCTCTGTTACTTGATCATCTTTCGAAGAATCATCGTCTTTTTTAGCCGTCTTGTCCGTTTTTTGGTCATTTGTTTGCGGATTGTTTTGAGTTGTTTCCGCTTGGTTATCCGATTTATCCTTGTTTCCAAGAATCATCGTACCACCGACAAATACAATTAAAACCGCTACGACAGCAATTAACAGATTATATAATCGGTTTACTTTTTTTTCTTTGTTTTCGTGTCTTGAAGAACGATTGTTATTCATTGCTACAATTTCCTCCAACTTTTATAATGCTTTATTCTAACATGTGTTTTCTTATACATGAAGCATCAAAATTTATTTGAAGTATATTTGTAATATTTTTTACAAATTCTTCTTGTTTTAACGTGTATTTAAGTCATACATCCCTTTAACAATATCATAAAATACGCTGTTTGTGGGAGATATCGCACTTTTTGTATTTAAATCCACTACTACCATTGCGTATTTTGGATCATCTGCCGGAAAGTAACCCGCAAACCATTTATTGACGATATCGGCCTTCACATTGATTTCAGCAGTTCCTGACTTTCCTGCCACTTCATAAGGAAGCGTTTGAAATCTTCTTCCTGTTCCTTTTTCGCTCTGTACGACGCCTTTTAAAAGCTGCTGCATAGAAGCAGCTGTGGCTTCATTAATCGTATCTCCTTTTAGCTCATGCTCTTTAAACGTATACAGTGACGTATTGTTTTTATAGTCCAGCGCATCTACCGCTTTTACCTGCTTCTTTTCTCCTCCCCGTGCAATTGTCGCCATCATATTTGCTACTGCAAGCGGAGTCACTTTTACGTCAAGCTGTCCAATTGCTGTTTGCGCTACAGCATTTGGTACTTTTTTTTCTCTATCATTTGTCCAAACTCTTCCCGATTTTTCTCCTAAAAACTGCTTAAAATGTTCAAAGTGAAACACATCACCCGTCCATCCTACAGGCTGAAGAAGCCCTAACTTATCAGCATATTGTTCAATGATATCCGGATTAGATATTATCATTTCTTTTGCTAGCTGGGCAAACGTTGCATTACAACTTTGCGCAAAGCTTTCTTCAAACGTCAGCTGCCCTTTTTGATGATCTTCTTCTACATTATTGCCATAAATACTTTTATCGCAGTTATAGGTAAAAGAAGGCTGAATTTTATTTTGTTCAAGCGCTGCAGCTGCTGTTACGGTTTTAAATATAGATCCAGGAGTTTGCGGCGTCAGCAAACGATTTTCTACGCTGTCTGAACCGTTTTGCTTTTTAAATGGCTCTTTCTTATTAATTGAAGGCCTGCTGGCCATCGCAATTACTTTATTGTTTTTTATATCAATTAAGACGGCTCCTCCGTCTTTTAACTTATAATGATTCAATGTATTCTCCACTAGCTCCTGAGCAGACAAATCAAGCGTCGTACGCACACTGACTGGATAATAAGGGTTAGCTGTGCCCGTATATTTTACATCGATGCCAAACATAGGCCCACCTAGTCGATCAACATGATAAAGGAGCTTAGACTCTTGTTCAGGCAGCAAAAACTCGTCAAAAGCCCTCTGCATCCCTGAGATACCTACAGGCGTAGTTGATTTAATAGCTCCATTTTTCAATTTATCACTGTACTTCTCTTCAATTATTTGTTTGCTTTGTGCTTCTAGTCCGATTAAATGTTCAGCAAGAGGAACTGGACGCTCATCTTTTAGAGGAATTCCAAACACGCCAGGTACCTTTAATGCATTTATTTTTTCGACTTGTGCATGGGATAATTCTTTTGTAATAACAACCGGTGTTTTAGCATTCGCTAGTCTGTTCGTTAATTCCTGTGGTTGCATTCCCACAATTTCGCTTACTTGCTGAACGGGCCACTTCATTTTTTCTAAAAATGGAAACAGGACTAAGCGATTATGCGTGATAGATGTTAAAGACTGTCCATTTTTATCTTCGAATTTCCCTCGTCCGTCGTCTACCACCATTTCCTGCGTACGCTGTTTTACGCTTCCTTCAATTAAGTTAATATTTTTATCAGTAAAAGATTCTGTGCTGACAAGCTGGAGTTGAACAAGCCGTGCTCCCAGTCCACTAATTAATAATAAAATAAAAATAAGAGTAATATAAATTCGCTTGTGAATTATTTTCATGACTACACCTCACTCTTTACAAGTGTCGACGTTGCCATTACTTTTAAAACCATTATCTTAAGAAATATTCATTCTTTTTTTCATTCCATAAAAAAACTTGCTGATTCAGCAAGTTTTTATTATTCATTTTCCGTTAAAAATTGTTGAGTTGTTCGTAGCTTTCCTATTTTCGGAAAGATGTAAGAAAGAGTGGCTTCATGCTCTTCTTTTGTAAATGTCGCCATGGCATCCGTGATAAAAATTTGGTTATATCCATACTGAAATGCTTCACGAGCTGTGCTTTCCACACCAATATTTGTTGCAATTCCGCAAAGGACAATTGTATCAATTCCTCTTCGGCGAAGCTGAAGGTCTAAATCTGTCCCAAAAAAGGCTCCCCACTGACGTTTTGTCACAATGTAATCAGTCTCTTGAACATTAAGTCTTGGATCGAATTCTGCCCAGTCTGCAGGTCTTTCTTGAGGAGCAGATGGCTTTTGATCCGTTTCTGGCGTCAACGCATCTTTTCCATCTTGAAAATCTACTCGTACAAAGCTAATAAATCCATTTTGTTCGCGGAAACGATTCACAAGCTGAACAGATTTTTCTACGATTTCGTCTCCTCCAATTGGAACAATCCCTTTTTGTAAATCAATTAAAACAAGCGCTGTTTTAGTAAAATCGACATCTTTCATCTTCATCTTTCCTTTCCTACATATCTTTTCTATTCTCTCCGTTTTTTTAAATCATATAAAAAAAGCTGACGCGTGTCAGCTTTTTTACTTACGAGCATTCAGTAGAACGCTTCCAACCATATGTTTTACTTAACAGATACAATTTTCACTGACATATCTCCACCAGGAGTTTGAACAGTTACTTGATCTCCAATTTGTTTGCCCATTAGACTTTTAGCAATTGGTGAATCATTTGAAATTTTCCCTTCAAATGGATCTGCTTCTGCACTACCTACAATTGTATACGTTTCTTCGTCACCATCTGGCAACTCTACAAATGTTACAGATTTACCTAATGATACGATAGAAGAATTTTCTACATCTTCTTCAATAATTTTCGCATTGCGAATCATATTCTCAAGCGTTGTAATACGTCCTTCCACGAAAGCCTGCTCGTCTTTTGCAGAATCGTACTCAGAGTTCTCCGATAAATCTCCAAAACTGCGGGCGATCTTGATACGCTCTACAACTTCTTTACGTTTTACTGTTTTTAAATATTCTAGCTCTTGCTCTAGCTTTAGCTTTCCTTCTTCTGTCATTGGAAATACTTTTTCTTGTGCCATAATCCCTTCACTCCTTCTTGAACTCAAAATCTCTAGTGTATACAGTCGATTTCTGTATGTACAAAAAATTTTCCACTCTGTGGAAAAATCAGTTAATAGAGAAATGACAGCTTCAAAATAGAAGCTGCTCGTTTCTCTATTCTTTATAATGTTTGTGTTTAGTTAGCAGAATATGTCTGCATTGTCTTCAAAAAAATTCCTGCATCTATGCTATGTTATTATAAAATGGCATTTTGTTCAAGAATTGTTTGAATTTTAGTGACCATCAAGTCAATCGCTACGTGGTTTTGACCGCCTTCAGGAATGATAATATCTGCATAGCGTTTTGTTGGTTCAACAAACTGATTATGCATCGGGCGAACGACAGATACGTATTGATCAACAACTGACTCAAGCGTACGCTCTCGTTCTTTAATATCACGAAGCATACGACGAATGATACGAAGATCCGCATCTGTATCTACGTATAGCTTGATATCCATTAAATTACGCAAGCGCTGATCTTCTAGTACAAGAATACCTTCTAAGATAATAACATCTTTTGGTTCTTCTTTAATTACCTTCTCAGAGCGCGTATGAATTGCGTAATCATATACCGGTTTGTCAATGCTCTCATAATTTAATAAGTTTTGCAAGTGTTCAATCAGCAAATCATTATCAAATGCTAGAGGATGATCGTAATTTGTTTGCAAACGCTGTTCAAACGGTACATCGCTTTGATCTTTATAATAATAGTCTTGCTCAAGAAGCATAATAGAATGCCCTTTAAAATACTCATAAATAGCTTTGGTTACAGTTGTTTTACCAGAACCGGATCCACCAGCGATACCGATTACAACGGGCTTTTTCCCCATTTTATATTTAAATCCCCTTTCGCATCATGTTATATGAAAATAGAGGTTGGTCCACTTTAAATTTCACAATTTGCAGCGGATGACGCGCAGCATCTAGTTCATTGCCATCTTCGTCCCAAATTTTATCTATTTTTTGCGTAAAGTTTTTAATTTCCGGACCAAAAAATTCCACTTCTTCTCCCGGTTTAAAATAGTTACGCTGTTGCAATGTCACGATGCTTGTTTCTTCATCATAATTCAATACTAAACCAGCAAAATCAAATTTTGTTTTCTTGCCGTGTACGCCAAACATTTGTTCATCCACTCCAGGAACCCCTTCAAAAAAGGCGGGAGCCGTATCGCGGTTCGCACATTTGTCTAGCTCATCAAGCCATTCTTTTTGAATCACAAAATTCTCAGGATCTGCACAGTATGCGTCAATCACTTTGCGATATACGCTCACCACTGTTGCAATATAGTGGATCGACTTCATACGTCCTTCAATTTTCAAGCTATCAATACCCAGCTCAATCATTTGAGGGATAGATTGAATTAAATTTAAATCTTTTGGACTCATTGCAAACGGATCGTCTTGCTCATCAAATAAAGGCGTTTCCGTTTTACCGTCTTCTACTTTAAATAAATCATAGTCCCAACGGCATGATTGACAGCAGCCTCCACGGTTTGAATCACGCGCTGTCATGTGGTTACTTAGCACGCAGCGGCCTGAATAAGCAATACACATCGCTCCGTGAATAAAAGCTTCAATTTCAATATCCACTTTTTCTTTCATTTCGCGCATTTCTTCAGCACCCGTTTCACGAGCAAGTACAACACGTTCTAATCCTTCTTCTTTCCAGAATTGAACGGCTTTCCAGTTTGAAAGTGATTGCTGGGTACTTAAGTGTACTTCAAGCTTAGGTGCAACGCATCGACAGGTTTCGATAATTAACGGATCAGCTACGATGATTCCAGAAACGCCAGCGCGCTCTAATCCCATTAAATAATCTTCAAGTCCGTCCATATTTTCATTGTGAGCAAAAATGTTTGTTGTAACATAAATACGTGCGCCGTATTTGTTTGCAAACTGAACACCTTCTGCCATTTCTTCAAATGTAAAGTTATCTGCATTTGAACGAAGGCCAAACTCTTTTCCTCCGATAAACACAGCATCTGCTCCATAGTGTACGGCAACTTTTAATTTTTCAAGGTTACCGGCTGGAGCTAACAACTCAGGCTTTTTAGTAATAACTCGTTTACCTTCTACTACAGTATCGATTTGAACAGCCATCGTTTGTACCTCCTTTGTTTATCTTTCTTTGCATGCTTTTTAATATACCGTTTCTTTAAAGAAAAACCCTGTGTCTAACGGGCGGTTAATTGGCTGCAAGCTTTCAATTTCTTCTAACAAATCGTCTTTAACGTTTTCGTATTCTTCACGGTCATCTACACATAAATCAATCGCTTGACGATATTTTTTTGTTACTTCTAAAATATATTGCGGTGACTTTAATACGCCGTCAATTTTAAATACATCTACTTCAGCGTCAATCATTTCGGAAAGCTCATCGATAATGCACATATCATTTGGACTCATAATATGCGTTCCATTTTCATCTTCGAAAATTGGATACTTATTGTTTCGCTCATTATCAAGTAAAAACATATCTTTTTCTACTTTACGATTTTCAATTTCCATGACTTTTCCTTGATACTCAAAGTAGTTGCCAAGAAGTGAACGTTTCGATTGGAACATACACGTCATGCCATGCACCTGAACTTCAATTTCTACTTCGGCTTTTTCTTTGATATCAATGATGCTATCCATGCTTAGCTCACGAGCAAGAACTGCACGCTTAGCTCCTTTGCGGCCCCAGTAGTTACATGAATACCAGTTTGTTCCCGTTGTTTCAGTACTCCAGTGCATCTTCATTTCTGGAGCTGTTTCACGCACTGCCATTAATACAGCCGGATCTCCAAATACAATCGCATCCACGCTTGCTTCTTTTAAGAATAAAATATATTCATTTAATTCGGCGATTTTATCATTGTGAAATAATCCGTTCATCGCTACGTAGACTTTTGCATCATGCTGATGAGCAATATTTACAGCTTCTACGATATCTTCACGTTTGAATTCACCTGCTAAACGCAAACCGTAGCGCTGTTCACCAACCATAATAGCCGTTGCTCCAGCTTGTAGTAATGATTCGATTTCCGAAACTGCAGTTGGTGTCACTAATAGTTCTGGTTTTTTCATTCTTGGTCACCTCTTTTAATACTAATCGCGATTCCGTCTCCAATAGGGAGAATAGTTGTATAATAATCGGGATGATTCATCAGCCACGTATTGTATGCCTGAATTTTTTTAATTAAGCTGCGGCGTCGACGTGTTTCTACTTCCGCCAAATCGGTCGCTACGTGACCTTTAAATAGTACGTTATCCGAAATAATCATTCCTTTAGAAGATAGCATCGGCTCATAATGTTCGAAAAAACGCTGATACTGACCTTTAGCTGCATCGATAAAGACTGCATCATAAGGACCATGACGTTCAATTTCATCTCTAAGCTCAAGTGCATCTCCAAACAACGAAACAATTTTATCTTGTTTTCCCGCCCGTTCAATAAACTCTTGCGCTTTTTGGTAACGCTCTTCATTTCGTTCTACCGTAACCACTCGTGCCTCTGGAAGCGCATGGGTGATTCGAATAGACGAATATGCAATCGCTGTTCCAATTTCTAATATATGTTTTGGCTGATGAAGACGAAGAATTTGCAATAGCGTTTCAACACCAATCAATTCCATAATCGGAACGTGATGTTCTTCTGCATAAGCTTCCATTTCTTCAATAAGCTCCTGGCGCTTAGGAATAAGCTTTTCCACATACTGCTCTACGTTTTGTAAAAGCAAAACACTTCCTCCGTTCTCAGAAGTACATTTTACATTATGTTTTCATAACGTTTCATTACTGCAAAATAGTAAGACAACTAGTCTATTATAAGTTTTTTTCGTTTTTACGTAAACCCGATATATTTTAACATAAAAGATGGGGAATGCGAAGTATCGCGATTCCCCAATTTTAAATTTCCAATTATTTTTCGGTATTTTGCTTTTCTTTACCTGTAATATGCTTGGCTTTTTCTTTGTTATGTTCTTCTAACGTTTTGGTAAAAATAACTTTTCCTTCAGGTGTAGCCAAGAAGTATAAATAATCTGTATTGGCTGGATGTAACGCAGCTTTGATTGACATCAATCCAGAGCTGGCAATTGGTCCTGGAGGCAACCCCTTTACTTTATACGTATTGTAAGGAGAGTCCACTTCTAAATGCTTATAGAACACCCGGTCTTTATGCTCTCCTAAGGCATATAATACGGTTGGATCCGTTTGAAGAGGCATGTTTTTTTCAAGGCGATTATAAAAGACACTGGCAATTTTTTCTCGGTCGACTTTCGCAGTCGCTTCCTCTTCAATTAGAGAAGACATGGTTAACAATTTATGTGCACTAAATTTTTTCTTTTCCATTTGCCCACTGTACTGACCTAATACATTATTTGTTTTCCCTACCATTTTATCCAATATTTCATCTAACGACACATTTTTATCATAAAAATCATACGTAACGGGATATAAATAACCTTCTAGCGGATGTTTAATATCTTTTTGCATCACTTCATCCGTTACTAAATCTGGATACTTTTCTTTCATTTTATTGATGAATGCCTTATCGTCTAGCTTTTTCATGACTTCGTCTTTTGTAAACTTTGTATTTTTAGCAATGATATCAGCAATTTCGACAAGCTGGCGTCCTTCTGGAATGGTGACACGAATATCAGGTTGTTTTGAAACCTCGCCTTTTTCCATTTTTTCAACCATTTCCCCTAAGCTCATGGAAGGAGAAAATAAATACGTTCCAGCTTGAAATCCAGATACATGGGTTAATTTTACGTAATAGCGAAAGGCACTTTTACTTTTAATTAAATCTTCTTTTTTCAATACCGTACCAATCGATTGAACGGAAGAACCTTGTGGAATGGTCACATTTACTTTTTTATTGCTGTTTCGATCCACGGGTGTTAAGCGGGATTGAGCATAGAAAAATGCACCGCCAACAAGTAAAAGAAGTACGATAATTGTAATAAAAATAACTCGTTTTTTCCTTGAACGATTAGGTGGTAAAAATGTTTGTTGCGACAAGCAGCTTCCTGGTTAAATCTACTTCTGTAAAAGAAGATACAACCAGTTTCACCTCTTTTCTTCTTGATTTTTTGTAAGTATGAACAGAGAGGATACATGAGATTGCGATTCATTCGTATCTCCTATAGGTGTGAGATGGTATCGCTTCCTTAAACTATCGCCTCTCCTAAATTTTTTCCATGATTTATGTTATTGTCTGCCCAAAGTCTAGTTTCATCCGTTCAAACAATGAATTCTTTTATTAAAATGCACTCTCACACGCAGGAATTATTATACTACAATTTATCTCATTTTTCGTCATTATCATACAATCTCCCCTAAGAATGCAAGGAAAAACCTTTTTATATCTAAAAAGAACGGCCGCTATGTAAAAAAAAGCTGATAACGATTGTCATCAGCTTTTTCACTATAATTATTCGCCTTCTTCGTCAAGGAATGTGTTAACCATTTCCTCAACCATGTCCCACTCTTCTTCTGTTTCAATCGGTTGAAGCTCGCCGTCTTGACCGTCTTCACTTGGTGTGAAAGCAGATGCATGAATTTCAATTTCTTCTTCATCATCTTGGTCTGCTCCGATTGGATAGTAAATTACATATGATTTGTTATATTGATCAGAATCAAATGTGAATAAAATTTCGCATAGCTGCTCATTTCCATTCTCATCGACGATTGTAATTTTATTTTCTTCTACGCTCATGTTTGCACCTCATTTTATATTGTAAGCTCTTAGCTTAACTTTTTCTTCAGCGAAAAGCAAGCTGTTCAGTTATTTCACTTCCCTTTTACGTACAAAAGAATATGTAAAAGGGAAAGTCATAACTTGTCAGCTTAAGCAAAGCCTGCTGCTTTTCTTATTGCTTGCTGTCTAAGTATCCTTGAAGAATCATAACAGCTGCCATTTTATCGATTACTTTTTTGCGTTTCTTGCGGCTTACGTCGGCAGACAGCAGTACTCGCTCTGCTGCCATCGTTGACAAGCGCTCGTCCCACATCATCGTTTCAATGTTAAGTTTTTCTTTGACGTTGTCAGCAAACTCGATGCACGCTTCGCCTCGAGGGCCAATCGTACCATTCATATTTTTAGGAAGACCCACTACGATTTTCTCTACGGAATATTCGTCAATTAACTGCTGTAAACGAGGATATGATTGCTCCATCTGCTCATCTGCAATTTTAATTGTTTCAATTCCTTGCGCTGTCCATCCCATTTCATCACTAACTGCCACACCAATTGTTTTGGTTCCTACATCTAATCCTAATACGCGCATTTATGAATCCTTTCGATGCTGTTGTAAATAAGATTTAACAAGTTCTTCAATGAGCTCGTCTCGCTCTAACTGGCGAATTGTGTTTCTCGCATCGTTATGACGAGGAATGTAAGCAGGGTCTCCTGATAACAAATACCCAACGATTTGGTTAATCGGGTTGTAGCCTTTTTCTTGCAGTGCGTCATAAACCGTAAACAATACTTCATGTACGTTTGTTTCAGCTGGCTCATCTTGAAAATTAAATTGCATGGTTTTATCAAATGAACTCACGGTCCCACCTCACTCTCTTAATTTGTGAACACATTGTGCACTATGCTAAGTCTTATTTATATTGTACACCAAGAAAGAGGAGAATTAAACGGATTTAACCCATTCTTCTACAGTGCCAAGTGCTTTTTCAATTTGGCTAGCGTCTTTTCCTCCAGCTTGCGCCATGTCAGGGCGTCCGCCTCCGCCTCCGCCGCAAATCGTTGCTACTTCTTTAACAAGTTTGCCAGCATGATGGCCTTTAGCAATTAAATCTTTTGTTACACCTGCAATAATATTTACCTTTTCACCTTGTGGAGAAGCTAATACGATCACAGCAGATTCTAATTTTTGTTTTAAATCATCAACCATTGCACGAAGGTTATTCATATCCGTTGCATTCACTTTTGCTGCTAGGACATTTACACCATTAATGTTTTGCACGCGGTCAACAAGATTGCCAGCTTCAATATTGCCAAGCTTTGTAGATAGTGAATCATTTTCACGCTGAAGATTACGAATTTCTTCTAGTAATCCTTCAACGCGCCCTACTAAATCGCGCGGGTTGGATTTTACTTTTGCCGCAGCTTCTTTTAGTAAACCTACTTGATCATTCATTAACTGATAGGCAGCTTTTCCAGTTACAGCTTCAATACGTCGAGTACCTGCACCGATTCCAGATTCTGATACAATTTTAAATAAACCGATAACAGATGTATTTGGTACGTGACATCCACCACATAATTCTAAGCTGTAGTCGCCTACTTGTACTACGCGCACGATATCTCCGTATTTCTCACCAAATAGTGCCATTGCACCCATCGCTTTTGCTTCGTCAATTGCTTTGTTTTCAATTTGTACAGAGATGCTGTCCCAAATCTTTTCATTAACGATTTGTTCAATTTTCTCAATCTCTTCTTGTGTCACTTGACCAAAGTGAGAGAAGTCAAAGCGCAAGCGATCCGTTGTTACTAAAGAACCCGCTTGATTAACATGCGTTCCTAACGTATCTTTTAATGCTTGATGCAATAAATGCGTTGCCGTATGGTTTTTCACAATTGCACTGCGGTTTTCTTCATCAAGCGTTGCCATGTATGTTTCACCTTTTACAAGCTCACCGCTTGTTACAGATACCGTTTGGACATTTTGACCATTTGGCGCTTTTTGAACGTCTTTTACTTCCGCTTTTCCTGAAGCACTTTGGATCGTACCTTGGTCCGCAATTTGACCGCCGCTTTCTGCGTAGAATGGCGTGTGGCTTAAAATGACTTGCGCTTCTGTTCCAGCTTCAGCACGGTCAACAAGCTCACCGTCTACAATAATTGCTTCAACAACTGTTTCTACTTCATTTTTATCATAGCCCACAAACTCACTTGCAACCGTTACTTCACCAAGTACGCCGCCTTGAACTTGCATAGAACTAGAATCTTGACGAGCAGCACGCGCACGCTCACGCTGTGCTTCCATTTCACGTTCAAAACCTGCATGATCGATTTTCATGTTCTCATCTTCTGCGTATTCTTCCGTTAATTCAACAGGGAAGCCATACGTATCATATAGACGGAAAACATCTTCGCCTTGTACCGTATCACTGTTTTGCGCTTTTTCTTTTTTAATAACAGTTGCCAAGATAGCTAGTCCGTCATTTAACGTTTCGTGAAAACGCTCTTCTTCATTTTTGACTACGCGCTGGATAAAATCCGTTTTTTCCTTTACTTCCGGATAGAAATCAACCATGATTTCACCTACTACCGGCACTAGGTCGTACATGAACGGACGATTAATGTTTAACTTTTTAGCATAGCGAACTGCTCGGCGTAACAAACGACGTAGTACATACCCGCGGCCTTCATTTGAAGGAAGAGCACCATCACCTACAGCAAATGTTACCGTACGAATGTGGTCAGCAATGACTTTAAATGCCGTATCTTGCTCATCATTTGTACGATATTTAGCGCCTGAAATATTTTCTGTTGCTTCAATAATTGGCATAAACAAATCTGTATCAAAGTTTGTTTGCACATCTTGAATAACAGAAACCATACGCTCTAAGCCCATTCCTGTATCAATATTTTTCTTTGGAAGCGGCGTGTACGTATTATCAGGATTATGATTAAACTGAGAAAATACAAGGTTCCAAATTTCTAAATAACGCTCATTTTCTCCACCTGGATATAATTCGGGATCAGTTAGGTCATTTCCATATGCTTCTCCGCGATCATAAAAGATCTCTGTATTTGGACCACTCGGACCTTCTCCAATATCCCAGAAGTTACCTTCTAAACGAATGATACGCTCTTTAGGCACGCCCATTTTTTCATTCCAGATCTTAAATGCTTCTTCATCTTCAGGGTGAACTGTTACAGATAGCTTATCTGCGTCGAATCCAATCCATTTATCGCTCGTTAAGAATTCCCATGCCCATTGGATTGCTTCTTCTTTGAAATAATCACCGATAGAGAAGTTACCAAGCATTTCAAAAAACGTATGATGGCGAGCCGTTTTACCTACGTTTTCGATATCGTTTGTACGAATAGATTTTTGTGCGTTACAAATACGCGGATTTTGAGGAATAACACGACCATCAAAATATTTTTTTAATGTAGCTACTCCACTGTTAATCCATAATAAAGATGGATCTTCATGCGGAACTAAAGATGCGCTTGGTTCTACATCATGGCCTTTTTCTTTAAAGAAATCTAAATACATTTGACGAACTTGTGCTGACGTCAGTTTTTTCATGATTGGTCCTCCTTTAATACTCTTCTTATTTATAGACAAAAAAATGATGACATAAAAGCATCTATTTTCCCTGTGTCCAAAAGTAATTGCTAGTTATTTGCACACAAAAAAACTCTCATCCCTGTAGCAGGGACGAGAGTTGAACTCGCGGTACCACCCTGATTATAAATGCCAAAAGCATTTATCACCTTCATAGCGTTAACGTTGCTGACACGGCAGGTTTTAGCCTGCACTCTGGACTAGCGTTCAGCTGCTCTTTGTTTAGCGCTTCTTTCAGCCAAGGAAGCCCTTCTCTAAAAACCAGTGTGCAACGTACTCGATCCATCATTGTGTTCAAAATATGTAGCGTTTTCTTATGGCGATATTATGACAAATTAACCGCTCTTTGTCAATGTTTGAGCGTATAAGAGCGAATATGCAAAATAGATATTTTAACGACTGCTAAAATTGGCACAGCCAAAATGAGACCCAATACTCCTCCAAACTCTCCTCCTAAAAGGAGCGCAAGCATGATAAACAAAGGATGAATATGAAGGCTCTTTCCTACGATAAGCGGAGACAGAACATTTCCTTCTAGAAACTGCAGCACAAAGATAATAATGACAATGGTAATAACCAACTTTATCGAGATAGTTGCTGCAATAATAGCTGCTGGAACCGCACCAATAATCGGGCCAAAATACGGAATGATATTCGTTACGCCAATAATAAAGCCTAAAAGAAGTGCATAAGGTACATGAAAGAACCAAAGTGCTGCTGTGGCAATCACACCAATAATGAGACAAACAAAAAATTGTCCTCTAATATAATTGCCAAGCGATTCATTCACATCCGATAAAAAACGTTCGCCTGGTTTGTGCCACTTTTTAGGTGTGACATAAGCTGTTGCTTTCTTAATAGAGGAAAAATCCTTCAGCATATAAAAAACAATAAATGGAATAATGATTAAAATCAAAAAAGAGGTAATCAATGATTTTAATCCTTCCGCCACTTTTGTAAGCCACACGTTGAGCGTAGCCTCTACATCATCAATGCTGCCTTCAATTTTCTCATGTACACCGTTTGGAAGTGAAGTTGTACGATCATGAATCGATTCTACCCAATGTCTATATGTATTCGTAAAATGAGGCAGCTGTTCATTTAAATCTTTTACTTGTTCCACAAAAATAGGATACGACTTATAGGCTCCGAACCCGATTCCTCCAAAAAAGATAATGTAGATCAGTAAAATAGCTAGAGGACGAGGCACGCCTTTATCATGCGTTTTTTCAATAAGCGGATGAAGTAAATATGTAATGAATGCTGCAATAAAAAAAGGCAGCAGTGCTTTTAAAAACATGTAAATAACAGGCAGCCATAAAAACTGGACTTTAAAAAAGACTAATACGCACAGCAGTGCTAATAACAGCAGTCCGAATCTATAGAACCATTTGAATGAACTATCTTTCAACGTAAACTCCTCCTCCCTTCTATTTTTTGATAAAGAAAGGAGTTTATACATGCAGTTGTATCTTCTGCCTGCAAAAAAGCACTATTGCAGCTCAGTGCAATAGTGCTTTTTTATTAGTGAATAGCTTTCATCATACGTTTACGCATTTTTTTCATATTTCTTTTTGTAAACATCTCTCGATCATCTGCCATTTTAAATGCATAAGCTCCAAGACCGAAAGCGACTACTGACGGAATGATTCTGCCCATTGCTCTTCCTCCCGGTAAAAAAGAATTAGAAATTGATTGTGCGCTCGTCATCTGAGAACAAATCATCAAGCGAGCTCAATGTTCCATCTTCTTCTACTTGGTGAGTATTAATTTGTCCTTTTGAAATAGTCATTTCAATAAAACAATTCCAGCAGTAATACTGATTTACACCAATTTTGCCAACGTCAATACTTTTACAGTTTGGACATTTAAACAAAGTCGACACCTCTTTATACGTTCTACTTATATAAACGCATTATGTCCACTTTTTTTCACGCCCATACTTTATTTTCTGACAATTAGCAAAGAAGGATGGCAACAAAGGAGTTTATTTAACTCTTTGTTAGCATGCGAAAGGTTACATGAAATCATACGGCGTAACGTTTTCCATCCCAATATTTGCATCTTTCATAAATGGAATTTCAGGATCTTCTATGTCGTTATCCAAGCTTTCTCGAAGCAGGGGCTGTAAATTCGTTTGTCGAATGCTGTCTTCATTCCGGCTGACTCCAAGCTGAAACGCTTCGTCTTCGCCGCATAAAATTAAAAACTGTTTACTTCGCGTAACGGCGGTATAAAGTAAATTGCGTCGCAGCATCCGGTAATAGCTTTTGACAATTGGAAGCACAACAATGGGAAATTCACTTCCCTGCGATTTATGAATGGAACAGCAGTATGCATGAGTTATTTGATTAAAGTCTTGCTTTGTATAAGTTACTTCGTTTCCTTCATATGAAATAACCAGCATATCCTGTTTTTCCGTATTTTCTTTGGCAAAGAAAACTGAGACGATTTCTCCCATATCTCCGTTAAATACGTTGCTATCCGGCTGATTTACAAGCTGCAGCACTTTATCTCCGACTCGGTACGTAATATCTCCGTGCTTAAGCTCTCTTCTTTGCTCAGAAGCCGGGTTAAATAATTCCTGAAGAACTTCATTCAGTTTATCAATCCCTGCAGGACCTTTATACATAGGAGCTAGAACTTGAATATCTTTAGCCGTATAGCCTTTTTTTAACGCATTCCCGCAAACTTGTTGCACGACATTCGTGATGTGCTGTCCTTGACAGCGAATAAAGGAACGATCTCCTTGCTGCCTCGATAAGTCTTCCGGAAGCTTTCCTTTTTTTATTTCATGAGCCAAATCAATAATCGACGACCCTTCCGCTTGCCGGTATACATCTGTCAGACGGACGGTAGGAACTACTTCTGAACTTAGTAAATCTTTTAACACCTGTCCCGGACCTACTGAAGGAAGCTGGTCTTCGTCTCCAACTAAAATAACCTGTAAATTAGCAGGAAGAGACTTAAACAGCTGATGAGCAAGCCACAAATCTACCATCGATACTTCATCCACAATCAATAATTTTCCGTCAACTGGATTCTCCTCATTATGGTCAAATCCTTCTTGTCCGTTCCATTTTAATAATCTGTGAATCGTAACTGCCGGAAGTCCGGTCGCTTCGCTCATTCGTTTAGCAGCGCGTCCAGTAGGTGCCACAAGTAAAACAGGAAAAGCTTCATCTTTTTTATAGTCCCCTGGATTTAACGAACATCCGTGAAGTTCTGCATAGAGTTCGACTATTCCTTTAATAACCGTTGTTTTCCCTGTACCTGGTCCACCTGTTAAAAGAAGCATTGGAGACATTAAAGCAGTTTGTATGCCCTTGCGCTGAGACGGTGCATATTGCACGTCTAATCGCTCTTCTAGTTCACCTAAAGCTAGTAAAAATTCTGATTCTGGAAACTGCTCTTCGTATTGCGTTTGGGCCATAATTTTTTGAATAGCTTTAACCAGCCCTTTTTCAGCATAGAAAAGGGGAGGAAAATAAATTTTTTCGTCTTGAATGATAAGCTTTTTGTCTGCTTTTAATGCGTCCACTTCTCTTGTAAGATCCATTTCAGACAGATTCTCATGCCTGCTTTTTCGAAGAAGCTCTGCTGTTTTTCCATACAGCTGATCTGCCGTGACGTATACATGTCCCATTTGATTACATTCTTGCTCAATGACGTATAAAATACCTGCACGCAAACGATCAGGATGGTTGGTTGCCATACCAAGCCTCTTTCCAAGTTCATCGGCCCTGCTAAAACCAATACCTTGAATATCTTCTACGAGCTGATAAGGATTATTTTGAACAATTTCAAGCGCTTCTTGTTTGTACGCTTGGAAAATCTTCATCGAAAGCTGCGGTCCAAACCCGAGGTCTGTCAGCTTTACCATTACTTCTTCTAACCCTTGATGTTCACGAAGCTGCGTTACTAAAGCCTCTGCCTTGTCGGCTGAAAGCCTCGGAACCTCTTTTAGCACGGACTCATTTTGCAAAATACGAAAAATAGCGCGTTCTCCTAGGGCGTCCACAATATTTTCAGCGGTTTTTTTACCGATTCCGTGAAATAAATCGCTTGATAGGTACTGAACAACCCCTTGCCTTGATTGCGGAAGTTCTTTTTTAAACTGCTCAACATGAAATTGCAGACCAAACTTTGGATGCTCTTTGAAGTCCCCGTAAAATGTGTATACTTCATCTTCATTAAGCTTAGGAAAATAGCCTGTAACGACCGTTTCTTTATCTTCAATCTCTAAATTTGTTTTTTTGATCCGTATCCGCGTAACGTTATATAAGTTTTCTTCGTTATGAAAAACCGTTACAATTGACGTGCCGCTTATATAATGACGTTCTGGCTGTGAAGGGTTCACTAGTTCTTCGTTCATGTTATCCTTCCTTTACCCGCTTTCTTAATGTTCTAATGTAGACAGAACTTGTTTAGCATTTGCTGCCATTACGTGATCTGGCTGCACGTTTAAAGCTTCATCTAACATCTCAATTGCTTTGTCCTTATCATCTTTCATGGCATACGCTACGCCCAAATTATAGAAAGCATCGGCATGTTCTGGCTCTTGATTTACTACCTTAAGAAATTCAGCAATCGCTTCATCTACCATTTCGAGCTGTGCTAAACAAAGACCGTACTGAAATTTTGCTTCTACATCATGTTCGTTTAGTTCTACCGCTCGCTGCAGATAAGGCATCGCAAAACGAATTTCTTCCATATGAAACAGCGTTAAACCAAGCATAAAGTAGGCATCGGATGAATCTAAGCCTTTTTTGATTGCTAAATCAAAGTAGTGCTTTGCCTGCTCAAGCTGCTCTGCATTAAAATAAATATTTCCTGCTCCGTAATACGCTGTTGCCGTTTCTTCATCTAATTCAATCGCACGTTCATAAAATTTCAAAGCACGATCCATCTCACTAACAGCCGCTAACAAATTGCCAAAATTCACATACACAATTGGATCTTTTGGATTATCTTCAATTGCTTCTGAAAATGTTTTAGCAGCCTCTTCAAATTTCCCTTCCTGCATATACTGAATTCCTAGCTGATTTTTATCTGTCATTTTTTCGTTCACTCCACTGTTTTAGTTATGATTTAAAAGATTTTCACATCATGAAAATCTAGAATATGTAAGTTATTAGTTTACCCAATAAGTAAAGTATATCATAGAAAAACCTCAGCTATATACAGCTGAGGTTTTTCGTTCTTGCTTATATAAATTATACGTACCAAATTTGCTCTTCTTCTTGAAATACTTTGTCAATAGTTGCTCCGCCAAGACATTCGTCATCTTTGTAAAACACAACTGCTTGACCTGGCGTAATTGCCCGCACGGGTTCAGCAAAAATAACTTTAATTGTATCATCATCGACTTTCTCAACGGTTACTGCTGAATCGGTTTGACGATAGCGGAATTTTGCTGTGCACGTCATTGGTGACGACCAGTCACGGTCGCTTACCCAGCTGACATTTGTTGCTGTAAGAGATGTAGAATAAAGCAGCTCATTGTGAAAGCCTTGATCGACGTATAAGACGTTTTTTTCTAAATCTTTTCCAACTACAAACCAAGGTTCGCCGCTGCCTCCGATACCCAAACCATGGCGTTGACCAATCGTGTAGTACATAAGGCCGTCATGCTTGCCTTTCACTTCGCCGTCAAGCGTTTGCATCACACCTGGCTGAGCAGGAAGATACTGACTTAAAAATTCCTTGAAGTTGCGTTCGCCAATAAAGCAAATACCTGTGCTGTCTTTTTTCGTTGCTGTAGCAAGGCCTGCTTCTTTTGCAATTTCACGCACTTTTGATTTCTCAATTTCTCCAATTGGGAACATTACTTTTGAAAGCTGATCTTGTCCTAATTGATTTAAGAAATACGTTTGATCTTTATTTCCATCTACGCCTCGAAGCATTTTATACTCCCCGTCACGATACGCAACGCGTGCATAATGTCCTGTCGCTAGATAGTCTGCTCCTAGCTTCATTGCATGCTCCAAAAAGGCTTTGAATTTAATTTCTTTATTACACATTACATCAGGATTCGGTGTACGACCTGCTTTATATTCATCTAAAAAGTAGGTGAATACTTTATCCCAATATTGTTTCTCAAAGTTGACTGCATAGTAGGGAATACCAATTTGATTACATACGCGAATAACATCGTTATAATCTTCAGTCGCAGTACAAACGCCGTTTTCATCCGTATCGTCCCAGTTTTTCATAAAGATTCCGATCACATCGTATCCTTGTTGTTTTAATAAAAGAGCTGCTACAGATGAATCAACGCCTCCGCTCATTCCGACTACTACACGTGTATCTTTAGGTGATTTTGTCAACTTCGCCACCTCCGTTTTCTTCATTTTAATTAAATTGTTCGCTAAAAAGCGAAAGAAACGACACAAACCATCAGTGAGGGATGAAGACCCTACTGATGGCTGCTATTTACATCGTTAGTCGCTTAACGATGTTTGCTGTTTGACGTGCGGTTTTTTCAATTTGCTCAGCAGAGTTTCCTAGGCCAAAGCTAAATCGAATAGAAGTTGTTAAACGCTCAGACCCTTTTCCAAACATAGCAACAAGCACATGAGAAGGATCGATTGCTCCCGCTGTGCAAGCTGAACCGCTCGATGCCGCAATTCCTGCTAAGTCTAAATTTACGAGCATCGATTCAACATTTGTTTTTGGAAATGATAAATTTAACACATGTGGCAGAGCATTTTCAAGATGTCCGTTAATTTCAAATGAAATACCTTCTTCTTTCAACACAGCTACCATTATTTCTTTGTATCTTCTATATTCATCTGCACGTGTTTGCAGCGTTTGTTGCGAAATTTTCACAGCTTCTTCAAACCCGACGATACTTGTCATGTTCTCAGTTCCAGCTCGTCGTTTGCGCTCTTGTTCTCCTCCAAATAGCAAAGGAGACAGTGAAACGTGAGCAGCTGCATATAAAAAGCCCATCCCTTTTGGTCCGTTAATTTTATGAGCCGAAACGGATAAAAGATCGACACCTAATTGTTGCACATTTAACGGAATTAATCCATAAGCTTGCACTGCATCCGTGTGGAAATATGCTCCATGCTCTTTTAATAGAACTCCAATTTCTCCAATTGGCTGAATAGCACCTACTTCATTATTTCCAAACATCACCGACACAAGAATTGTTTGATCCGTTAGGGCTGATTTTATTTCATCCACAGATACTTGTCCGTACTCATTAACTGGTAGGTAAGTCACTTCAAAGCCCTGTGTTTCTAAATATTCACACGTATGAAGCACAGCGTGGTGTTCAATTTGCGTGGTAATAATATGATTTCCTTTATGGCGGTTTGCAAGAGCGACTCCGATCAGTGCCATATTATCTGCTTCTGTCCCACCACTTGTAAAAATCAGTTCATTTTCGTGTGCTCCAATACTTGCTGCAATCGTTTGGCGAGCTTCGTCTAAATAGCGTCGACTTTCCCGCCCGTAGTGATGAATACTAGACGGATTTCCAAAGTACTCATGCATAAAAGTCGTCATTTTCTCAACGACTGCTGGATGTATTGGAGACGTTGCTGCATGATCAACATAAATACGTTCCAAAATAAACGCCTCCTAGCTCATTATTAAATATAAAACATATAAGACGCTTGATCATCATCAGAATGATTTGCTAAATCTTCAAGCGTTGTACTATCTAGCACTTCTTTAACTGCATCTCGAATACGAATCCACAGCTCGCGTTTTGCAGGCTCTTCATCTTCAATTCCTTCTACAGGACTAATAGGACCTTCTAAAACGGAAATAATATCGCCAGAAGTAATGTTAGCAGGTTCATGTGCCAAGATGTAACCTCCATAAGCTCCGCGCACGCTTTTTACAAGCCCAGCGTTACGCAGCGGTGAAATAAGCTGCTCTAAATAATGTTCAGATAAATCATGCGTTTGAGCAATAGTTTTAAGCGAGATAGGACCTTCTCCAAAGCGCTTCGCAAGCTCAATCATAATCGTTAAACCGTAGCGTCCTTTTGTTGAAATTTTCATACGATACACTCCTTCAATACACTTTTTTTATTTATGAAAAAAATAAGACCCTCACGTTGTCACTGAATGCTGTGATGAGTCGTTTTTTACTAAGCTATATGAACTTCTCTATACGCGTTTCTTGCAAATGTAACTGTTGATATTATAACATACTATGCCTATAAGATAAATTTCCACCACCTATTCACCTCTTGTGATACAGTGAAAGAAAAGAAAGGAGAAAAACATGTCTACAAAACCTCTCGCATTTCGAATGCGTCCGACTCATTTAGATGACGTTATCGGGCAGCAGCATTTAGTTGGCAAAGATAAAATGATTTATCGAATGGTAAAAGCAAATCACTTAAGCTCGATGATTTTATATGGGCCTCCAGGCGTCGGGAAAACAACAATTGCGACAGCTATTGCAAAAACAACCAACACGGCGTTTCGTCAGTTAAATGCCGTTATAAACAATAAAAAAGATATGGAAATTGTCGCCGAAGAGGCCAAAATGTCAGGCAAAGTAATTCTTCTGCTAGATGAAGTTCATCGCCTTGACAAAGCCAAGCAAGACTTTTTGCTTCCTTATTTAGAAAACGGCATGATCATTCTAATCGGAGCGACAACAAGCAATCCTTATCACGCGATTAATCCTGCTATTCGAAGCAGATGCCAAATCTTCGAATTAAAATCTCTTACGCCAGATGATATCAAAATGGCGCTAACAAGAGCACTCAACGACTCATCCAATGGATTTGGGGATAGAAAAATTGTCGTAGAAGATGACGCCATGAACCACTTTGCCAACAGCTGTAACGGTGACGTGCGCTCGGCTTTGAATGCTCTGGAACTAGCTGTTTTATCAACAAGTGAAAGCGATGGTAAAATCGTTATTACCTTACAAACGGCAGAAGAATGTCTGCAGCAAAAGTATTTTTCACATGATAAAAATGGTGACGCTCACTATGATGTATTATCGGCTTTTCAAAAATCGATTCGCGGGAGCGACGTAAATGCCGCTCTTCATTATTTGGGACGGCTAATTGAAGCAGGAGACTTGATCAGCATCAATCGTCGCCTTTTAGTCATTGCCTATGAAGACATTGGACTAGCTGATCCGGATGCCGGCATGAGGACACTAGCAGCTATTCAAGCAACTGAGAGATTAGGACTTCCAGAAGCACGCATCCCGCTTGCAAACGCCGTTATTGAGCTTTGCCTATCACCGAAGTCCAACGCTGCTTACAAAGCATTAGATGAAGCGATAAGTGATATTAAAAAAGGG
Source organism: Priestia sp. SB1 (assembly GCF_038898415.1). Lineage (NCBI taxonomy): Bacteria > Bacillati > Bacillota > Bacilli > Caryophanales > Bacillaceae > Priestia > Priestia sp. SB1. The sequence goes on from NZ_JBBJSS010000001.1 coordinate 730,114, forward strand.
TTGTCCGGCGACGTTCCCATTCATTTGAAGGATGCTCATTACAAAGGAGCAGAGAACCTTGGACGAGGCGTTGAATATCAATACCCGCATGATTTTGATAACGGATGGGTCCTTCAACAGTATTTACCGGATCGCATCAAAAACAAACAATATTTTCATCCTAAACAAAATGGACAAGAAAAATACTTTTCAAAAGTTTTCAATCGTTTAGAGACATTAAAAAAAGAAAATGGCTGAAACTGTTGCTCAGTTTCAAAGCCATTTTCTTTTTTGTCTTTATCTATTAAGCTGCACTTTTAACGTCTTTTCGTTTTTTCGTTTTTGTTGAACCTTTAAAGTAGCTGTCTAAAAGTTTTGCTACTAAACGAGCGATGATATTAAACAATAGAACCATAATGATTAGAATAGCAGCTGACTTTGTTGCAATCAATCTCGCATCAGGTACAATTCCTTCAGAGTTTAATTTCCAAATGTGGACGGCAAGCGTCTCCGCTGGTCGAAAAATATTAAACGGGTTTACAGGACTCGTTAAGTCGGCATTTGAATTTAACATCGGCGTCGTTAAGCCAGCTGTATAAATCAGCGCAGCTGCCTCTCCAAAGATTCGTCCCGCTGTTAAAATAACGCCCGTGATAATTTGTTGAATCGCTGATGGAATCACTACTTTGACAATTGTTTGCCATTTAGTCGCACCCAAGCCTAAACTCGCTTCTTTTACACTCGCAGGAACAGATGCAATCGCACTTTCACATACGCGCGTTAAACCCGGTAAATTTAAAATTGTAATCACAAGTGCTCCGCCGATAAGCGTATAGCCCCAGCCTGAAAATGTGACGAAAATTAATAATCCAAATAAACCAACTACAATGGACGGTAATGACGCCATTGTCTCAATACATAAGCGGACGAAATTTAGGAAACGACCTTGCTTCGCGTACTCCGCTAAGTAAATTCCGGCTCCTAAACCAAGAGGAATAGAAATGATCAGCGTTAAAACAAGCATGTAAAACGAGTTAAACAGCTGCGGTCCAATACCACCACCTGCCATCGTATTGCTTGGCTTTCCAAATAAAAAGTTCGGATCCCAAAATCCCCAGCCCTTGGCGATAATTTCAACAACTAAATACACTAATAGCGCCACAACTAGAGCGGCAATGCCATAAAAAATACCTGTCCATATATTATTTACTGTGCGTGCATTTTTGTTTCTCATTGATGAGCACCTCGTTTCCCAATTGCTCGGATAATTAAAATGAACACGAAAGAAATAAGCAGTAAAATCATGGCTAACGTCCACAATGCGTTATTCCATGCCGTTCCGTTTAACGTATTAGACATATCCATTGTTAAAATACCTGTTAATGTTGCCGTTGGGCTGTATAAGCTTTCAGGAAGCTTAACCGTATTTCCGATAACCATTTGCACAGCTAGCGCTTCTCCGAATGCACGGGCAAGCCCTAACACGATACCTGTTAAAATACCTGTTTTAGCAGATGGAATAATAACTCGGCTAATTGCCTGCCATCTTGTTGAACCTAGTCCATAAGAAGCTTCTAAATATTCAAGTGCTACGCTTCGAATTGCATCGTCAGCAATACTTGCAATTGTCGGAAGAATCATGACGCTTAAGACAATAATTCCGGCAATCAAACTAAAGCCCACTCCGCCGAAGTTATCGCGAAGAAGCGGCACTAAAATGGTAACCCCTAAAAGGCCGTATACCACTGAAGGAACTCCGACTAAAAGCTCTAAAACCGGTCGTAAAACCGTTGACCCAAATTTAGGCGAAATATAGTTGTTAAAAATGGCAATAGCAATTCCAATTGGAGCACTTATAATAACGGCTCCGATTGATACAAGCATTGAACCCAGAATAAACACAAGTGCCCCGTATTCTTTATTGTTTGGGCTCCATTTTGTTGAAGTCAACATTTCACCGATTGATATATTACTTTGTAAAAATGACTGTATGCCTTTTTCACAAATAAATACGATAATAGCTAACGTAACAAGTACAATTAAAATACCGCAAAATGTAGAAAGCGTACGGCCAATGTATTCGCTTTTTACATAATTAATGGATTTTTTCCCCTTCATCGCTCTGTCTCCTTACATATTCAGTATATATTCGCTTTTCTTTTTATTTGCTATATACTTTATTAACATTCAAATAGAATAAGACTGACTGTGTTAGTCAGCCCTATTCTTTTTAAAAACACTTTTATTTTTTGAATTCAGTCATTGGGATATAGCCCATATCTTCTACTTGCTTAGCAAAGTCTTTACCAGATACATAATCAATGTACTCTTTTGCACCATCTTTTGGCTCACCGTTTGTAATCATGTACTCATAAGACCAGAACGGATATTTTTTAGAAACAATATTTTCTGTTGTTGGCTCCACACCATCAATATTAAGCATTTTTAAACTTTCTTTTTTATCGCCAATTAAATACGACATAGCAAGGTAACTTACTGCTCCTGGAGTTGAGTTTACTGATTGCTCAACCGCTCCGTTTGAATCTTGAGCTGTACCAACGCTGTCATTTACTTTTGCGTCACCCATTAATGTTTTCTCAAATGTAGCACGTGTACCAGATGATGCTGGACGGTTGATTACGTTAATTTTTTCGTCGTTTCCGCCAACTTCTTTCCAGTTTTTAATTTCACCAGAGAAAATCTTTTGAATTTGCTCTTTTGTTAACGATTCTACTTTTACATCTTTATTTACAACAAGTGCGAACCCAATGCCCGCTACTTTCGTATCGACAAGTTTATCTGCTTTTGATTTATCTTCGATTTTATCGGCTGCTGGAACGTCAGAGTTTCCAATGTCAACTGCTCCTGATGCTACTTGGTTAACACCAGTTCCACTACCTCCACCTTGTACCGTTACTGAAAGGTTTGGATATTTTTCCGTAATTCCATTCGCTGCTTCTTCTGCAAGTGGTTGTAAAGCTGTAGATCCCGCCGCTGTTAACGTACCTGACACTTCTTCTTTGCTGCCCGAACCACTGTCGTTGCTTGCTCCGTCTTTACCACATGCTGCTAGTGCTCCTACCATTAAAAAAGCTGCTAATGTTACTTTAAAACCCTTTGTTTTCATTACATTACCCTCCAATAAATATATGTGTAATTAGTACTAGTCCTTTGTACTCGAACAACAGGTACAAGACACATTATACGAGTAGATTGTTGTCTTTATATGAAGTGAATTTTAAGTTACTGTAAACTTACTTATTTGGGGTTTATTTTTTCTTATTTCTATCAAAACCCTTGATATATAAGACTTTCTGAATATTACTGTAGAAGATACAACAGAAAGAAAGCCAAAACGTAAATTTTATGTAAATAAAGCGTTAAATAAATTTACATAAATCTCTTTTTTTACTACAGTGTAAATTCACCATCAAGCCATATTTTTCAATTTATTAGTACTTTTTATACATATCAAACAGAAGATTCCATCCAAAGCATAAATAGAACAGATATTTCCATAAAAAAAAGAAGGCTGCGATAGCCTTCTTTTTATTGATCACCTACGCGGCGAATCTTAATATTACTTAATAATTCATTGATAACATGACCGCCCATAATTAATCCCGCTACAGATGGAACAAAAGCATTAGAAGATGGGGGCATTTTCGCTTTTCGAATTTGCGCTTGATCGTTTCCTACTTCTTTGCGAACTTCTTCGCGAATAACGATTGGACGTTCATCAGAAAAAACGACGTTAATTCCTTTGCGAATTCCTTCTTTACGCAGACGAGTACGAACCACTTTTGCAATCGGATCTGTATGCGTCTTTGAAATGTCTGCAATTTTAAAACGTGTTGGATCCATTTTATTCGCAGCACCCATACTTGAAATAATCGGAATATCACGTTTTAAACATTCTTTCATTAAATGAATTTTATACGAAATCGTATCGGATGCATCCACTACAAAGTCCGGTTTGTAACTAAAGAACTCTTCATACGTTTCTTCCGTATAAAACATTTGAAGAGAAACGACGTCACAGTCTGGGTTAATATCCAAAATACGCTGTTTCATTAATTCTGTCTTGGGCTGACCTACCGTCGAAAGCAGCGCATGAATTTGACGATTTACGTTTGTAATATCAACATCGTCTTTATCTACAAGAATTAAACGACCTACTCCTGACCGAGCCAAAGCCTCAGCAGAAAACGACCCTACTCCTCCTATCCCTAAAATAGCAACCGTGCTGCCTTTTAAAGTAGCTAACCCTTCTTTTCCTATCGCCAGTTCATTACGCGAAAACTGATGCAACATGTTAAAACACTCCTCTATTAAATACACCAACGTGTATGATTAATTCAAATAAACAACGAAATTGACTATACCATATTTTTAGCAAAACGAACATGAGCATTCGTTATTTCTCCATAAAAAAACTCTATGCAAATCATTACATAGAGGATTTCTTATATGTATGCTAGTCCCGATCGTGCCGTCTCGAGTGCCTTCGTTTTGAACCCGCTCTCGGCAGGTGGGTGCTCTGCTTTAACCATTGTAAGTCCTCGAGATGAGGCATGTACGCTCGTTAAAAACTCCGAGCTCCCAAGCAAAAAATTGTTCGGTCAAAACTGGATTAAGGACGAACACATCAGGACTATTTAGTTCTTGAAAGTATCTTATCACAGAAAAAATCACTTTGCAATTAATAAGTAAAACAAAAAAAATCGAGCCTGTCGTGCTCCAGTGACAGGCTCGATTTAACAGATGGTTTAATCGATTACGCTTCTGTTTTTTGCTTTTTTACCTGCAAATGCAGCTCGTCTAATTGCGCTTCACTTACTTCACCAGGTGCATTTGTTAATAGACAGCTTGCACTTGCTGTTTTAGGGAAGGCAATTGTATCGCGCAAGTTTGTACGTCCTGCTAAAAGCATAACCAAACGGTCAAGACCTAACGCAATTCCGCCGTGAGGAGGAGTACCGTATTCAAATGCTTCAAGTAAGAAACCGAACTGCTCATATGCTTCTTCTAATGTAAATCCAAGCGTTTTAAACATTTTTTCTTGAATATCACGCTCATAAATACGTAAAGATCCTCCGCCAAGTTCGTAACCATTCAACACTAAGTCATATGCTTGTGCACGGACTTGTCCAGGATCGCTTTCTAACATTGGTAAATCTTCACGAACTGGCATTGTGAATGGATGATGAGCCGCGTAGTAACGGTTGTCTTCTTCGTCATGCTCAAGAAGAGGCCAATCTGTTACCCATAGGAAGTTAAATTTCGTTTCATCAATAATCCCTTGTTCTTTTGCAAGCTTTAGACGAAGAGCGCCAAGTGCATCTGCTACAACTGACTTTTTATCAGCTACAAATAAAAGTAAATCTCCTTCTTCCGTTTGAAGAGCTTCAGCAAATTGCTTTTGCTCATCTTCGTTGAAGAATTTTGCAATCGGTCCTTTTAAGCCGTCTGCTTCAACTTTCAGCCATGCTAACCCTTTAGCACCGTAAATTTTCACGAACTCTGTTAAAGCATCGATATCTTTACGTGAATAGCTAGAAGCGGCACCTTTTACGTTAATCGCTTTTACTTCTCCGCCGTTTTCAACTGCTGCGCTAAATACTTTAAACCCGCAGTCTTTCACAAGCTCTGATAAGTTGACTAGCTCCATTTCAAAACGTGTATCCGGCTTATCTGAACCATAGCGGCTCATCGCTTCATCATATGACATGCGCGGGAAAGGCGTCGTTACATCTAAATCTTTTACGCGCTTCATTACTTTAGACATCATTTCTTCCGTCATTGTCATGATGTCCTCTTGAGATAAAAATGATGTTTCAATATCGATTTGAGTAAATTCAGGCTGACGATCTGCACGCAAGTCCTCATCGCGGAAACAGCGAGCAATTTGATAATAGCGCTCAACTCCGCTTACCATTAACAGTTGCTTAAAGATTTGCGGTGATTGAGGAAGAGCATAAAACTCACCTTCGTGTACGCGGCTCGGCACAAGATAATCACGTGCACCTTCTGGCGTGCTTTTTGTTAAAATAGGTGTTTCAACATCTAAAAAGTCATTTTGATCTAAGAAGTCGCGAATTGTTTTTGTAATGTCATTGCGCATTTTAAGCGTGTTAAACATTTCAGAACGTCGAAGATCTAAATAACGATATTTTAATCGAACATCTTCTGATACTTCCGTTTGATCCGCAATGGCAAAAGGAGGTGTTTTGGCTTTATTCAACACCGTAATTTGCTCAGCGTGAACTTCAATTTTACCTGTTTTTAAGTTCGGGTTAACGGTTCCCTCTTCACGAGCTACAACAGTTCCCTGCACTTCCAGTACGAATTCATTACGTACATCTTCAGCAATTTTTAGCGCTTCAGCAGATTTTTCAGGATTAAATACAACTTGCACAACTCCGCCGCGGTCGCGTAAATCAATAAAAATTAATCCGCCTAAATCACGGCGCTTTTGAACCCATCCTTTTAATAGAACTGTTTCGCCAGTTGCTTGTTCTGTTACATCTCCACAGTAGTATGAACGTTTTGTCATCATGGTTCCCCCTTATACTTGTTCCTGCAAATAGCTAACCAATTGATCAATTGATACTTCTTGCTGTTCGCCAGATTCCATATTCTTTACGTTTACAACTTGTTTTGCTAGCTCATCTTCACCTAGAACAACAACAAATTTTGCTTGTACACGATCGGCTGCTTTGAACTGAGCTTTCATTTTTTTATCTTGATAATCTTTATCTGCTACAAAACCTGCACGTCGAAGCGTATTTACAATTGAAACAGATTTTTCTTTCGCCTCATCGCCCATTGTCACTACATAGCAATCTACGCCAGTTTCTACCGGAAGCTCAATTCCTTCTGCTTCCAATGCAGATAATAAACGTTCAATGCTTAAAGCGAATCCGATACCTGGTGTTTCAGGTCCGCCGATTTCTTGAATCAGCCCATTATAACGGCCTCCGCCGCAAAGAGTTGTAATGGCGCCAAATCCTTCTGCTTCACTCATTAGTTCAAATGCTGTGTGATTATAATAATCTAACCCGCGTACTAGCGTCGGATCTACAACATAGTCAATGTCTAAATCGGTTAAGTACTGCTGTACTTTTTCAAAATATTCTTTTGAATAGTCGTTTAAATAATCAAGAATAGACGGCGCTGTAGCCATCAGTTCATGGTCACGATCTTTTTTACAATCTAAAATACGAAGAGGATTTTTCTCCAATCGGCTTTGACAGTCGCTGCAAAACTCTCCGATGCGAGGTGCAAAGTGATCGATAAGTGCTTGACGGTGAGCTTGACGACTTTCTGTATCTCCTAAACTGTTAACAACCAGCTTTAATTTTTTTAATCCAATCGATTGGTAAAAGCTCATTAACAGGGCAAGAACTTCAGCGTCGATAGCTGGATCATTTACCCCTAATGCTTCTACGCCAAACTGAACGAATTGACGGAAACGTCCCGCTTGAGGTCGTTCATAACGAAACATAGGACCGATATAAAACAGCTTTGTTGGCTGCGTTGGATTTCCAAACATTTTATTTGAAACAAATGATCGTCCAACTGCAGCTGTTCCTTCTGGACGAAGTGTTAAGCTGCGGTCGCCTCGATCCTTAAATGTGTACATTTCTTTTTGCACGATATCCGTTGTTTCTCCCACTCCGCGCAAAAATAATTCAGTGTGTTCAAACATTGGTGTACGAATTTCTTGATAGTTGAACGCACGGCAGATTTCTCTTGCTCGCTGTTCAACAAACTGCCAATATTCTACTTTGCCCGGTAAAATATCTTGTGTGCCTCTAGGTATTTGAACTGACATAACGTGATATGCCTCCTATATTTAAAATTTACAATACAAAAAAACTCTCGCCTCTACTATTTTTCCATAGTAGGGACGAGAGTTAATCTCACGTGGTACCACCCTAATTGAAACATATGACATGTTTCCACTCATTTCGTTAACGCACGAACACGTTCATCTCCTACTAAGTTTCCCTTTTCAGAGTGAAGCCTCCTGAGTGTTCTTTCATAAAGTCATCATGTAGAAATGCTTTCAGCCTAAGACATTTCCTCTCTAGCCATGTGTCATCTTTACTACTTTTCTCGATCTTTGGCTTATCAATATAAAAATGTTATACATTCATTTTAATTTAGCAATTGCTTTCTATATTACGAATGAAATGAGCAGTTGTCAAGCACCTTTCATGTTAAGAGCGGTCTAATTGTTTTCTTAGTTTCTGAATATCTCGAAGCGTTAAACCAAATTCAGAAGCCAATTCAAGGGATGAGGCTTCACTTTCTCTATCAATAAAATCATGAAAATGAATGCCAAATACCGGATTTACCTGCTGAAATGATTGTTCACCTTTTTCACTAAACTTCATCGTTTCTTCCTCCCTGCCTACACTTACTTATCCTTTTATTAGCATTGCCCAAAAAAGATGTTTTTACATAAGAGAAAGGATTTTTTTTCTTTTCATCGAATACTCTATTTTGTTATAAAAAGGAGGTCTATCTATTCGCCATCTTAACATGAAGTCTGTATCTGTTTTGGCTGCAAGTATCCTTTTGTTACTGTGCTCTTCCTCATTTGAGCGCCCAAATGTACCAGTGCATCAACCCATTGTTGTAACAGCTGACTCTCTTCATGTACGCAGCGGTCCAGGACGTTCATTTTCAATTACAAATAAATTGACGAAGAATACAAGACTATCCGTTTCAGACCGTCAAGGAGATTGGTATTATGTAGAAAGCTCGGGTATTCAAGGCTGGGTGTTTAAAAAATTCACGAAAACCGTAGCGCTCCGCAGCGTTCAGCCTAGCATGCAAGTAGCGCAGCGCCAGCCTGTTTATACGCTGAGTAAAAGCTTGCAGCACCTAAAGGGCAAAACCATTATTATTGATGCAGGCCATGGAGGAAAAGACAAAGGAGCCATCGGCACACAGGGCACATATGAAAAAGATCTCACTCTCCGAACAGCGCTGATTTTACAAAACAAACTTCAAAAAGAAGGCGCACACGTCATTTTAACCCGCACCCGTGATGAGTACGTTCTGCTTTCACAGCGCACGCTGCAATCGACTAAAGCAGATGCTTTTATAAGCGTTCACTACAACAGTACGAACAGCTCACAGCTAACTGGCCTTATGACGTATTATTATCATCAGCATCAGGACAGTCCACTCACACATTCTATTCATCAGTCACTCATTGAACATGCAAAATTGAAAGACAAAGGAGAACGATTTGGAAACTATTATGTTCTTCGCGAAAATACACGTCCGAGTACATTAATTGAACTGGGCTTTTTAAGCAACGAACGGGAAGAAACGTATATTAATTCCATCAGTTATCAGCAAATGATTACATCCGCTATCGCTGAAGGATTAAATCACTACTTTCAAAGCAAAGAAAAAACGCAGACTCATCTTTGAGCCTGCGTTTTTTCTTTGCTTTCTACAATAAGTGTGACCGGTCCGTCATTCGTAAATGATACGTCCATCATTTCGCCAAATGCGCCGGTTTCTACTCGAATATTTTTTCCTGATAATACTTTATTAAAATAGTTGTAAATCGTTACAGCATGATCTGGCCTAGCAGCTTCCATAAAGTTTGGTCTTCTGCCTTTTCGGCAATCTCCGTAAAGCGTAAATTGAGATACCGATAAAATTTCTCCTTCTACATCTAGAAGCGACAAATTCATTTTGCCAGACTCATCTTCAAACACTCGCAAATTTACAATTTTGTCTGCTACATACTCTGCATCGGCTTCAGTATCCTCGTGGGTAATACCGACTAAAAGCATATATCCGTGCTCAATCTCGCCGACCGTCTCGCCTGCAACAGTTACTTTTGCATTCTTTGCTCTTTGTACGACTACTCTCATGTATAACGACCTTTCTTAATGCATAATTCGGCGAACTGAATAAATGTCTCGAAGCTGCTTAATGCGCTCGACCACTTTATGAAGATGACTGATGTTATGAATAGAAATTGACATATGAATCGTAGCCATTTTGTTTCGGTCCGATTTTCCTGAAACGGCTGAAATATTCGTTTTAGTCTCGTTTACAACCTGCAGAACTTCATTTAGTAAGCCTCGACGGTCGTAGCCCGAAATTTCAATTTCCACATTAAACTCTTTGCCTTCTTTAATATGTGTTTCCCACTCTACAGGAATAAGACGGCTTTCAGCATCATCTGTGTGAACGTTTAAACAATCTGCTCTATGAACAGATACTCCCCGCCCCTTTGTAATAAAACCAACAATCTCATCTCCGGGAACTGGATTACAGCATTTAGACAAGCGAATCAGCATGTTCTCTACACCCGGTACGATAACACCGGAATCTTTTCGTTTATGCTGGCGAACACGTTTAGCCGCAGTGTCGCGTGCAATGTCATCAATTTGGATCTCTTGTTCTTGATCGCGCTGCTTTCTCCACTTCTCGGTTAAACGATTAGCTACTTGAGCCGCAGTTAATCCGTTATATCCAATAGCTGCATACATATCATCTTCATTTGAGAAATTAAACTTCTCAGCTACTCGTTTGATATTATCAGCTGTTAATACTTCTTTTAAGTCAAACTCCATTTGACGAATTTCTTTTTCAACCAGCTCTTTGCCTTTTTCAATATTTTCATCGCGGCTTTGCTTTTTAAAGAATTGGCGAATTTTATTTTTGGCTTGAGACGTTTGAGCAAGCTTTAACCAGTCCTTGCTTGGACCATATGAATGCTTAGACGTCAAAATTTCGATAATGTCCCCCGTTTTCAAACGGTAATCAAGCGTAACCATCTTGCCGTTGACTTTTGCTCCAATGGTTTTATTTCCGATTTCAGAATGAATACGATAGGAAAAATCAATTGGAACAGAACCCGAAGGAAGCTCAATGACGTCGCCTTTTGGCGTAAAAATATAAACCATGTCAGAAAACAAATCAACTTTTAGAGATTCCATAAACTCTTCCGCATCGTTTGCATCATTTTGAAATTCTAAAATTTCTCTAAACCACGTTAACTTCTCTTCAAATGAAGCATGCTCAGCTGTTTTTCCCTCTTTGTAAGCCCAGTGAGCAGCAATTCCATACTCAGCAATTTGGTGCATGTCAAATGTTCGAATTTGAACTTCTAACGGATCACCTTTTGGTCCGATAACCGTCGTATGAAGAGACTGGTACATATTTTGTTTTGGCATCGCAATATAATCTTTGAAACGTCCTGGCATTGGTTTCCAGCACGTGTGAATAATCCCTAACACCGCATAGCAGTCTTTAATGCTATTTACAATAATGCGCACAGCTAGTAAATCGTAAATTTCATTAAACTGCTTGTTTTGCAGTGCCATTTTACGATAAATGGAATAAATATGTTTTGGACGTCCTGAAATTTCAACTTTAATCGACACTTCATCTACTTGCTCACGAACTTCATCAATAACTTCAGCCAAATATTGCTCGCGTTCCGCACGCTTTTTCTTCATCAAATTGACAATGCGATAATATTGCTGAGGATTTAAGTAACGTAAAGCTGTATCTTCAAGCTCCCACTTAATTTTTGAAATACCAAGACGATGAGCAAGAGGAGCAAAAATTTCAAGCGTTTCATTTGAAATGCGTCGCTGCTTTTCCTGCGGTAAATGCTTCAGCGTACGCATGTTATGAAGACGATCCGCAAGTTTAATCAGTATGACTCGAATATCTTGAGCCATTGCCACAAACATCTTGCGGTGATTTTCAGCCTGCTGCTCTTCTTTAGACTTATATTTAATTTTCCCAAGTTTCGTTACGCCGTCTACTAGCATTGCTACTTCTTCGTTAAAAGCTTTTTCTAAATCCTTTAGTGTTATCTCTGTATCTTCGACCACATCATGTAGAAATCCAGCTGCAATTGTTGCTGGATCCATATCTAGATCAACTAAAATTCCTGCGACTTGAATCGGGTGGATAATATATGGTTCACCCGACTTGCGATATTGTTCTTTGTGAGCTTCTTTTGCAAAATCATATGCTTTTTGTACAAAAGCCACGTCTTCTTCATTTAAATATCGCTTCGTATTGTCAATGACCTGTTCCGCTGTTAGGACTTGCTCATTTGCCATGAAATCACCTTTTATCAACTAGCATTTTTAATTCATATTGTAACTATTATCTTGAAAAAATCCAAGGATGTAAAGCCTTTGCGTCTAATTTATGAAATTTACATCATTTCCATTTTACGTATTCACGTTTTTTAACGAAAAAAGAGCACCTGTATCAGGTACTCTTTTTTATGTGATCGTTCTTCTTAATACGTCATTAATGTGAATACATCGTAACCGTCTAGTTTGTCACGGCCGTCAAGGTAAGAAAGTTCAATTAAGAACGCAGCTCCAACAACAATTCCGCCTAATTCTTCAACAAGCTTAATTGTCGCTTCAATTGTACCGCCTGTTGCTAATAAATCATCTGTAATCAACACGCGCTGACCTGGCTTAATTGCATCTTTGTGAATCGTTAATACGTCTTTACCGTATTCTAAACCGTAATCTACTTTAATTACTTCACGCGGTAATTTTCCTTCTTTACGAACAGGTGCAAAGCCGATACCTAACGCATATGCTACTGGACAACCAACGATAAATCCGCGAGCTTCCGGTCCTACGATAATATCAACTTGTTTATCATTGGCATATTTTACAATCTCATCCGTTGCGGCACGGTATGCGTCACCGTTATCCATTAATGTTGAGATATCTTTAAATGTAATACCTGGTTTTGGCCAGTCAGGTACAATTGTAATATAATCTTTAAAATTCATTCTAATGTTGCCTCCTCATTCAATCGAACGCTTAAAAATATCTTGAAATTGATTTTTAAGCTGTACATATGACGTATAAATAAAGTTTTTTTCTATTTCAATCTGCTGCTGCTTTTGGCGATAAGTCGCAGATTCTATTAAATCACGTTTCGTAGAATTTTTCACTAACGAAATTAAGCCATTGTTTATTGTAACAAATTCTAACTCAAAAAACACCTTTGCCATAAAATCAATCGTTTCTTTCGACCAGCCCTTATGAATTGCTAAATCTTCTTTGTAGCGTTTTAAATCAAAAGGACCCTTTTTCGCTAAAAAGCCGTAGAACCATTTAAAGTGATCGCGAGTTGGGATTGTATCAAAATAATGGTCTTCTTCCGTTAAGAAAATAGCGTATATCCTAGAAGGAATACCTTGGACAAACAAAGCTTCAAGCCACTTCTGTGACGGAGGCAAATCTAATAAAACGATCTGTTCTCCTGCAAACATGCATGCTTTTGCCTGTTCTTCATTTTGAATAAGAACAACATGTTCCATCGGCAGCATCGACTTGTATTTATCAATTGTTGAATCGTGAAAAGCAACAACTTTCATTTGATCTGTGAATACCTGTTCAAAGAAACGTTTGACATCAACCGCGCTGCGATAATCAAACATCTGCCACTCATCTACAGAGATATCTTCTACCATCAGCTGCGGTTTGCGCATATTGTTCCACTCATTAATAGATAGTTCACCTACTAATGATACCTTAGCTATAGGAGATACTTCATCTAATATATAGCCTAACCCAAATCCTACTGCATCAACCGATACACCGCTGTCTTCAAATACGAGTTTTAAATGATTTTTATTCGCGCCAATTTTCCGCATAGATGTTGTATGAACATCTTTAATGAGAACTTTTGGCTTCGGATTATGCATACCAAATGGAGCAAGCGCACTCATTTGTTCAATGTTTTCCAGCGTAATTTCCTCTGTTTTGCATACTGTATCAACTGATGTAATTGGAATAAAGTCCTGTTGAGTTAACACGTTGCTTGCTTGTTCATTAAGGCGTCTGCGCAGTTCTTCTACATCCTCGCTGTTTAACGTCATGCCGGCTGCCATTGGATGCCCTCCAAAATGCGGCAAAATGTCACGGCATTTAGATAAGTTCGCGAATAAGTCAAAGCCTTGGATACTTCTTGCTGAACCTTTAGCAATATGGTTTTCAGAGTCAACACTTAATACAATTGTCGGTCTGTAGAACTTTTCTACGAGCCTAGAAGCAACAATTCCAACAACGCCTGCATTCCATCCTTCTCCCTCTACAATAAGAACGCTATTTTCATCCGGAGGATACAAACTTTCAACAAATTCAACGGCTTCTTCCGTAATATCATTTACGATTTGCTGCCTTTCCTTGTTTAACGCATCAATTTCTTTAGCTAAACCTTTTGCTTCTTCAGCATTTGTTGTCATAAGCAAATGAACAGCTGGATCAGCATCTTGAAGACGTCCTACTGCATTAATGCGAGGAGCCATGGCAAATCCAATTGTATCTTCAGTAATTTCTTCGCGTTTTACTCCACATACGCTCAGCAGCGCTTCAATTCCAGTACGCTTCGTGAGCTTGAGATAGTCAAGACCTTTGCGAGCAATTAAGCGGTTTTCGTCGACTAAAGGAACTAAGTCAGCAATCGTCCCAATCACTGCTAGTTCTAACAAATGTTCCGGAAGCTCCCCTAACAGCGCATGAGCGAGTTTAAAAGCCACTCCTACACCTGCCAGTTCTTTAAATGGATATGTACTTCCCGGAAGCTTTGGATGAATAATTGCATACGCATCGGGTAAAACCGGACCCGGCTCGTGGTGATCAGTAATAATTAAATCAAAATCTAATTCACGTGCATACGCCGTTTCTTCGACTGCCGAAATACCTGTGTCTACCGTAATCACCAGCTGATAGCCGCCTGCGTTTATTTTATCAAATGCTGCCTTATTCGGCCCATAACCTTCTGTAAAGCGATTAGGAATATAAAAATCAGTATCAGCGCCGAGCTGCTGTAAAGCAGATAACATAACTGAAGTACTGCTGACGCCGTCCGCATCGTAATCTCCATAGATCATAATTTTTTCATTATGATCAATTGCTTGCTGAATACGAGCTACTGCTTTGTCCATATCGTGCAATAAAAAAGGATCGTGGAACGTTTGTGCATCAACGTGTAAAAACTCACGTGCCGCTTCTACTGTTGTCATGCCTCTATTAAGTAATAACGAAGCTACTAGAGGTGTAATATTGAGGTTTTCTACAAATTCATTAACAAGTTGTTCATCACATTCTTGAACATTCCAACGTTTTTTTGACTGTAACATGTCTCTTCACCCCTTAACCCACATTATTATACTAGAGTGGATGAAATGGAGCAACGAAAGAAAATAAGCATATTTTTCTGACAGTGCGCCTTAAATTTTCACGTACAAAAAAACGTGCGAACACTTCGCACGTTTTTGAATTACTTGCTTTCTACTTCTTTTTGTTCCTCACGCTTCAACTGTTTTCCTTTCCACACAAGCCATAGCTGCGCAGCAATAAACACAGATGAATATGCACCAAGAATTAAACCTACTAACAGGGCAATTGAGAAGTTTTGAATGGACTCACTTCCGAATAGAAGAAGTGCTACAACTGCAATCACAACTGTTAACACGGTATTCATCGAACGAGTAAACGTTTCACGCAAACTTAGGTTTACGATAAACGCCAAGTCGTCAAACGTTTTGGATTTAAATTTCTGCATATTTTCACGAATGCGGTCAAACGTAACGATCGTATCGTTAATTGAGTAACCAACAATCGTCAAGACAGCGGCGATAAACGTTAAATCAACTTCTAATCTCGTTAAGCTGAAGACCGTAACGATAAAGAACGCATCATGCAACAGAGCAAGCACGGCTGCAAGCGCCATGTAAAACTCGAATCGAATCGTTACATAAATGATAATTCCGATTGAAGCAATTAAAATCGCAAGCATCGCATTTTTCGCCAGTTCTTTTCCAACCGTCGGCGAAACGGTGCTTACGTTTGGTTCAGAACCGTATTTGTCTTTAAAGTGATCTTTTAAATTGGCAATTTCTTTTTTATTCAAGACCCCAACTACACGTACGACACCCGTATCATTACTTTTTCCTGTAATAACTACGTCATCCGTTTCGATATCAAGAGACTTCATTTCACGCTGTATCTCAGCCTGCGTAACGGTATGATTTGCCGGAATCTCTATACGAGTTCCGCTCGTAAAGTCAATACCGAGGTTCAGCCTAAACACAGCAACCGAGATAATACCGATAATCACGAGCACGCTTGAGAATGTGAAGAACGCTTTACGGTATTTAACAAAGTCGATTTTATCCCAACGCGTAGGTAAAACGGTTGTGCCGTCATCTTTGCTTAAATCGTGAATTTGCTCTTTCTTTACGCCAAAGTAGCCTGGTTTTTTATCAAACCAGCGGCTGTTTACTAAAAGGCTCATTAGTAAACGAGTACCATAAACAGCAGTTACAAAGCTTAGCACAATCCCGATCATCAAAGTTGTAGCGAATCCTTTTACTGAGCTTGTACCGTAAAAGAACAGTACAAGAGCCGCTAACATTGTTGTAATATTGGCATCAAAAATGGTCGCAAGTGAACGACGATTTCCTGCCCGGTAAGCCGATATAACAGACCTTCCTGTTTTCAGTTCATCTTTAATCCGCTCGTAGGTAATAATATTCGCATCTACTGCCATACCTACGCCGAGAATAAGAGCCGCAATACCTGGAAGCGTCATAACCACGTGCATCCAGTCAAATACAACTAAGTTTAAGTAGATATAAAAACTGAGTGTAATAATGGCAATAAGCCCCGGTAAACGGTAGAAAAACAGCATGTAAAGGAAAATAATTCCGATACCGATAATACCCGCTAATATAGTTGTGTGAAGAGCTTCTTCTCCAAACTGTGCTCCAACGGATGTAGAGTATAGCTCATCCAATTTAACCGGCAGCGACCCGGCGTTTAGTAATTCCGCCAGCTGCGTTGCACTTTTCACTGTGAAGTTTCCACCTGAAATTTCAACATCTGGCTGTGTTAACACGCTGCTAACAGAAGCTGCAGACAGGTACTTCGGATTTTGTTTTGCTGATTCTTTTTGGTACGAGTCTTTTCCTTCTTCATAATCCAGCCAAATGACAATTAAATTGTTAGGTGCTGGTTTTTGAGAAAGCTCTCGCGTAATCTTTTCAAATTTTTTCGCATTTTTTAACTTTAGTGAGACGCTAGGCTGATTGCTTTGGTCAAACGATTGCTTTGCCCCGCCTTGCGCTAAGTCTGTACCATCCATCAGCACCTTATCGTTCACGTCACGGAACGTTAAGTTTGCTTGAGTTGATAACAGATCCCTAGCTTGCTTTTGATTCGTGACACCAGCTAGCTGAACACGGATGCGGTCGTTTCCTTCAATTTGAATGCTGGGCTCACTAACTCCCAGTACATCGACACGTTGACGCAGCGCTTCAACCGTGCTGTTAAGTGCCTTTTTGTCAATGACATCGCCTTTTTTAGCTGGACTGACTTTATATAAAATTTCAAATCCACCTTGAAGGTCGAGGCCAAGTTTAATATCTTTTGTAATTCCAGTCATCGTTGTTCCGATTGTACTAAACACAAGCAGTACTAAGAGGAAAAAGGCAACGATACGTCCTCTTTTAACCATCGACAGAAAATCCTCCTTCTTATGTAAAAAACATGAAATGATAACAATAGATAAATGACCAATCTAATTATCATTCATAACCTAATGTCTGTCAAATAAAGACCTTATCAAATTTTAATACATGTATTTTACAAACTCTACTTTAATAATTCTTTCCAGTCTTCTCCATTATTAACACTTGAGAACATATCAGATTTATAAGATTCAATGGTTACATAGCTCATCACCTGCGTGATCTTAACAGATAAAATATCATTTACAACTTGATGGAGAGATAGCTCCTTTTCTTTTTTCCATTTTTTCATTTCCAAATAACTCAATAAATCGTTCTCCGTTACTTCTTCATATCCAAGCATATGAAATTCTTCCATTTTGCTGGATACGACAGGCTGTATAAGTTCTTTCGAAGCTGAAATAAATGGATGTGTCATATTGATCCTCCTTTCCGTTTGACATTTTGCGTAAAATTTCTTTCTCGTATGAGGAATACTTGTCATGCTTGGACACCGACGGCGCATATATTCACTGTATAAACCTCAAGAAAGCAGTGAGTATATGTCTAAATTTTTACAGGGAACTATTATTTTAATAATTGCTGGCTTAATTACACGTGTACTCGGGTTTGTCAATCGAATTGTGGTGGCTCGAATGATTGGAGACGAAGGTGTGGGACTTTATATGATGGCGGTCCCCACGCTGGTATTAGTAATCACCTTAACACAGCTTGGGCTACCGGTTGCCATTTCAAAGTTAGTGGCAGAAGCAGAAGCTTTAGGTGACAGGCATAAAATAAAAAAAATACTTGTCGTCTCTTTAAGTATTACGTGTACGCTGAGCGTTTTATTTACGCTCGGACTAATATTATTCGCTCCCGTTGTAGCAAAAACCTTCTTTACAGATTCACGTACGATCTATCCGCTGCTTGCGATTATTCCTGTTATTCCGATCATCGCCGTGTCGTCTGTCATTCGCGGATATTTTCAAGGAAAGCAGCAAATGAAGCCCGCTGCTTATTCTCAAATTATTGAACAAGTGGTGCGAATTACGTTAATTGCTGTCTGTACAAAAGCATTTTTACCTTATGGAATTGAGTACGCCGCGGCTGGCGCTATGCTCTCTTCGGTATTTGGAGAGCTCGCTTCCCTGTTTTACATGGTGTTTATGTTCAAGCGAAAGAAGAAAATAACGGTAAGACGAAAATTTTTTGCTTCTTTACATGCGGGCAAAGATACGTTCCTTGACTTAATGCGAATCGCTCTTCCCACGACAGGAAGCCGCATGATTGGGTCAATTTCTTGGTTTTTAGAACCTATTGTAGTAGCTCAAAGTTTAGCAATTGCAGGAGTAGCGACAGCGGTAGCAACGAAGCAGTACGGAGAATTAACAGGCTTTGCACTCCCTCTCCTGATGCTGCCTTCTTTTGTAACGGTGTCTCTATCCACTTCTTTGGTTCCCGCAATCAGTGAATCTCTTGCACAGAATCAAATGAAACAAATCGAATATCGGCTTCATCAAGCTCTCCGCTTGTCGTTTGTAACAGGCGGACTGGCCGTTGTTGTTCTTTATGTATTTGCTAATCCGGTAATGGAATTGATGTATGGTTCTGACAAAGCTGCTATTTTTGTCAAAGTCATGGCGCCTTTTTTTATCTTTTATTACTTTCAAGGGCCGCTTCAAGCTGTTCTGCAGGCGCTAGACCTTGCAAAAGCCGCCATGATTAACAGTTTTATAGGAGCAGCGGTCAAAACGTCTCTTATCTTCTTACTCGCAACTCAGCCCAATCTAGGCATTATGGGAGCTGGCCTTGCAATTGTTGTGGGAATGATGCTTGTCACTCTTTTACATCTGTCTACGGTCATGAAAAAAATCACGTATAAGCTTCATGTGTTTGAGTATCTTCGCAGCTTTGCTGTAATGGGCATATCAGGCTTTATTGGACACTTTGCTTATATGAACCTTTTCACTTCCATCCCGTTAAGCTTACGAACCATTTTATCAATTGCACTGACAAGCTTTGTATATGTACTGTTTTTGCTGCTTTTTAGACTGATAACAAAAGAAGAATTAAATCGCTTTTCTGTTTTACGTTATTTTAAACGAAAATAAAACGCGGAGCACTCCGCGTTTTATTGTTTCACATCTATTAAATCTATAAAAAATTTTCCGTTGTCGTAGCTGCAATATGAAATCTTGTCTAAGTTTGAATGCCCCAGTTTCTCTAACTCCTGCCTTAACCATTCCGTTGTTTTATGTTCATGCAACAGATGCTCTTCTTGAATAACGCCGTCAATGATAAAAGGCAAATTCAAATTGCCTTTTTTACCTGATTGCTGATCTTTTTCAAACACGGATAGCCTTCCTGAAGATTCTAAAATAGCAAATTCAACATCAGCTACATTTTTTATATTTTTATCTCGCAGCTGCACAAGCAAATCATTGAAGTTATATCGCTGCCTTTTCATTTCATGTTCATTTATTTTTCCATTTTCAATGATAATACTAGGTTTACCATCAATAAAATTTCGCATTCGATTGCTTTTAAGAGACCATATAGCTAAACCAATTTGAATAATAAGAAGCGTTAACATCGGAAGAATTGAATACAGCAAAGGATCTTTTGGGTTTTCAATAGCCATTACTGCCATTTCAGCAATCATAATAAAGACAACTAAATCCAAAATGCTCAGCTCTCCTATTTCCCTTTTGCCCATAACGCGAAAAATAATTAAAACTACTACATACAAAAGCACGGTTCGCGCAACCATGATTAATAGTTCCACTGCAAAGACCTCCTTTATGTATTCCCTTGTAGTTTGTACCATTTATTTTAAAATAGCCTTACTTTTATGCGTCTATTTTGAAGTCATCCCGAATATGCTCGTACTAAGGGTTCACCTATCTTTTTATTTCATGAGGGGGAAACAAGTTGGGTGCAAAACGAATGAGCAACGCTGTATTTGCAGGGGTAGCAACAATCTTAGTGATGGCTTTAGCGATTAGCATTATCTTTTCGCTTATTTTAAAATTCACATCGCTTGAAGAACAGTCCGTACGTTTATTTTTACTTATTCTCTCATTTATTACACTGTTTATCGGAGGATTTATAGCGGGAGGACGAAACGGTTCAAAGGGACTGCTTGTTGGAGGAGCCACTGGTATTTCTTATTCTTTTTTAATGTTTTTGCTGCAATTCCTCGGCTATAGTCACCTGTTTTCTGCACAGCAGCTTTTATTTCACGCTGGGTTTATTGGAGTCGCTATTCTCGGGGGAATTGTTGGCGTAAACATTTCCGGTTCACGAGAAGCATAAAAAAACGTCACGTACATGTACGTGACGTTTTTTTATTAATCTACGCTTCTTACTTCACGAATAGCATTGCGGTCAAATGTTAATTTTGAACCGTCAGTGCTGCGAACCACAACTTGTGACTCATCGATTGCTTCTACCAAACCGTGCATACCGCCAATTGTAACAATCTTATCACCTTTTTTAAGTGCTGATTGCATTTGCTGTACGTTTTTTTGACGTTTTTGCTGTGGACGGATTAACAAGAAATAGAAAATGACAAACATTAAAAGTAATGGCCAAATATTTTGTAAAACACCCATGAAAACTCCTCCTTTTATTTATATTATCAACAGGTACTCATTCATAAATTTGATGAAAATTCCTGTAGTGACCTAGAAATTCTTTGCGTCTGGGCCGTTAAACCCATATTTTTCAAAGAACTCATCGCGGAAATCGCCAAGTCGGTCTTCGCGAATGGCTTCACGGACTTGCTCCATTAAGTTTAGCAGAAAATATAAGTTATGGTAAGATGTTAAACGAATTCCAAACGTTTCATTACAGCGAATTAAGTGGCGAATATACGCTCTTGAATAATTTTGACATGTGTAGCAGTCACAGTTTGGATCAATCGGACCGAAGTCTTCTGCATATTTGGCATTTTTAACAACAAGACGACCTTCACTTGTCATAAGCGTTCCGTTACGTGCAATACGCGTTGGTAATACGCAGTCAAACATGTCAATCCCGCGAATTGCCCCATCAATTAACGAGTCAGGTGATCCTACTCCCATTAAATAACGAGGTTTGTCAGTTGGCAAGTATGGCGTCGTAAACTCTAGCACACGATTCATCACATCTTTTGGTTCTCCAACTGACAGGCCTCCCACAGCATAACCTGGGAAGTCCATTGATACTAAATCAGCTGCACTTTGACGGCGTAAATCTTCAAACTCTCCGCCTTGAACAATTCCAAAAAGACCTTGGTCTTGAGGGCGGCTGTGAGCCTCAAGACATCGCTCTGCCCATCGGCTAGTACGCTCTACTGAACGTTTTAAGTAGTCATACTCTGCTGGATAAGGAGGGCATTCATCAAATGCCATCATAATATCAGACCCAAGCGCATTTTGAATGTCCATCGCTTTTTCTGGAGATAGGAAAAGCTTGTCTCCATTCAAATGGTTGCGGAAATGAACGCCTTCTTCTTCAATACGGCGCAAATCGCTTAAACTAAAAACTTGGAAGCCGCCTGAATCTGTTAAGATAGGACGATCCCAGTTCATAAATTTATGCAGACCACCTGCTTTTTTAACAATTTCATGACCTGGACGAAGCCATAAATGGTACGTATTACTTAAAATAATGCCTGCCCCCATTGCTTTTAAATCTTCCGGAGACATTGTTTTTACTGTAGCTAATGTGCCTACTGGCATAAAAATAGGCGTTTCAAATGAACCATGAGGCGTGTGGACAATACCTAAACGCGCTCCTGTTTGTTTACAAGTTTTTATATGTTCGTAACGAATTGCTGTCATTGATGTATTCCTTTCATGTTAAATTACAAAATTAGCATCGCGTCGCCGAAGCTGAAAAAGCGATACTTCTCTGCTACAGCTTGTTCATAGGCAGAAATGACGTTTTCTCTTCCTGCTAAGGCACTTACAAGCATAATGAGCGTAGATTTTGGAAGATGGAAGTTTGTAATCATTCCATCAATTGCTTTAAATTCATACCCTGGGAAAATAAAAATATTGGTCCAGCCTGAAGAAGCAACAAATTTTCCGTTATGCTCAGTTGCAATTGTTTCAAGAGTACGGGTAGAAGTTGTACCTACTGAAATAATGCGTCCGCCTTTTTCGCGTACGCTGTTTAGTAAAGCCGCGGTTCCTTCACTCACTTGATAAAACTCTGCGTGCATATCGTGCTCTTCTAAGTCGTCAACGCTGACTGGACGGAACGTACCTAATCCGACATGAAGCGTTAAAAATGCAATATGCACACCTTTTGTTTTTAACTGTTCAAGCATCTCTTCTGTAAAGTGAAGACCTGCTGTTGGCGCTGCTGCAGAACCTTGCTCACGGGCAAAAACCGTTTGATAGCGCTCTTGATCATCCAAACGTTCTTTAATATAAGGCGGCAGCGGCATTTCTCCTAACTGTTCAAGCACCTCATAAAAGATGCCTTCATAGTTGAATTCTAGCAAACGTCCGCCTTGATCGCTCGTTTCTTTGCATACAGCAGTCAGACGTCCGTCACCAAACGAAATAACCGTTCCTTCTTTTACTCTCTTAGCCGGTTTTACAAGCGTCTCCCACGTATCGCCTTGTGTTTGCTTTAAAAGCAATACTTCAATATTAGCACCTGTATCTTCTTTTGTGCCAAATAAACGTGCAGGAAGAACACGCGTATCGTTTAAGACTAAACAATCTCCTTCTTGCACATAATCAAGAAGGTCATGAAACATATGATGTTTCACATTTCCTGTTTCTTTGTTTAATACCATGAGTCTTGATGCATCTCGCTGCTCAAGTGGCGTTTGCGCAATCAATTCTTCTGGTAAATGAAAATCAAATAAATCTACTTTCAAAATGTTCACCTGTTTCTACTTAATTATTTAAACCTGCCAATTACATAAAAAATAAGTGATAACACAACGCTTACTAGGATACATGTCACAATCGGGAAATAAAAGGTTGTATTTCCTTTTTTAATAAAAATATCGCCAGGAAGCTTGCCAACGAACTGCCATAACAGCCCAATGACTACTAAAATGCCTCCTAATGTGATCAGCATCTTAGGCATATCATTCACTGATCAGGCACCTCCAGCTGAAAATGATCATAAACCAAAGGAGTCACAATTCGTCCTCGAGGCGTTCGCTGCAAAAAGCCAATTTGTAGTAAATAAGGCTCGTATACATCTTCAATCGTGTGAGATTCTTCACCAATAGTAGCTGATATTGTATCTAAGCCTACAGGCCCGCCTCTAAATTTTTCAATAATCCCTCTTAATAATTTATGGTCAATATGATCAAGACCTAAACGGTCCACCTGTAACATTTCTAATGCTTCAGTAGCAAGGGTTTCAGTTATAGCTCCGTCTCCTTTTACCTGGGCAAAATCTCTGACTCTTCGAAGCAAGCGATTCGCAATACGTGGAGTTCCCCTAGCACGCCTAGCCATCTCAAACGTCGCTTTCTGATCAATCTCTACATCTAAAATAGCTGCTGTTCTTTCTACTATCGAAGCAAGATCTTCTTCTTGATAGTATTCCAAACGGCTTAAAACGCCGAAGCGATCACGTAAAGGAGAAGATAAAAGCCCTGCTCTTGTTGTTGCACCTACTAGCGTAAACGGAGGCAAATCAAGACGGACAGAACGTGCACTCGGCCCTTTTCCAATCACAATGTCCAAACAGAAGTCTTCCATTGCTGGGTACAGTACTTCTTCAACAGAACGATTTAATCGATGAATTTCATCAATAAAAAGCACATCTCCAGGCTCTAAGCTGGTTAAAACCGCGGCTAAGTCGCCTGGACGCTCAATGGCTGGCCCTGAGGTCGTTCGGATTTGCACGCCCATTTCATTAGCGATAATAGTGGCAAGGGTTGTTTTACCTAATCCTGGAGGACCATATAAGAGCACGTGATCTAACGTTTCGCTTCGCATTTTGGCAGCTTTAATAAAAATGTCAAGATGGGATTTTACTTTATGCTGACCAATATACTGCTGTAAGGTTTGCGGCCGCAAACTTTGCTCGATGATTTCTTCTTCACCAAGAACATCTCCCGTTACAATACGATCGTCCATTTTACTCCTCCCTTACTTATTGTTTCAATAATCGTTTTAGCGCTTCTTTAATATACTGATCTGTTGTCATCGTTTCCTTCATTAAAGCTGGAACAATTTTTTTGATTTCTCTTTCTGCGTAACCTAATACTTTAAGTGCTTCAATCGCTTCATCGAGTGCTTCTGAACTTTGAGATTTGACTTCTTGTGCGTCCAAATCTGCAAATAAAGAAGGAACGGCATCTGGTACAATATCATGCAGCTTTCCTTTTAAATCTAGAATCATCTGTCGAGCTGTTTTTTTACCTACTCCTGGAAACTTAACTAAAAACTTCTCGTCTTCCTCCTCCACAGCTTGGACAACCTGCGCTGGATTACCTGACGCTAAAATAGCTAAACCGCCTTTTGGGCCGATTCCTGACACGCTAATTAACTTCATAAATAAATCCTTTTGTTCTCGCGAAGCAAACCCGTAAAGTGCAATTACGTCTTCTCTTACATATTGATAGGTGTAAACCGTTTTTGGTTGTTCATCAATTGAAAACACGTATGGATTCGGCGTAAAGACCTGATAGCCTATTCCGTTGTTTTCAATTACTATATACTCAGGATTTATATATGTAACCGTGCCTTTGATATAATCAAACAATAAGCTCTCTCCTTACTCACGTACGCGCGGGCAGTGACCTTCCATCTTACCTATGAAGAGTCCTGCCCGCATCGTTCTCTATTTTCCTTTACAGTTCCTTTTAAAAAGACGTTCAAGAGAACGTTCGCCTCTTTTCATCTTTCTCAACCCACTTTTACAATAGCTGTAAAAAATAGAACCGCCCACTTTTATTGATGAATGACCTTTTAAGTTATATACAATACTAGACTGCTGAATACCATTTTAACATATCGCCAAAAGCAAATAGAAGCAATTTAGAATGTTGAATTCAATAATTATTTTACCATACTAAAAAACGGCTGCTTGATCGAAAGCGGCCGCTGCTGGAGCTGATAGATTTTATAGAAATTAATGAGGGAAAGATATTCATCTTTTGATTGAACGCGAATACCTTTCTTTAATTGTTCATGCTGATAGCTTTCAAGCCTTTTGATGTCAATTTGAAAAAACGACTGTATAATGTGCTGCGACGAAGCTGGCTTGCCTTCAAATGCTGAGAGAATACCGTTAACAGAAAGCCCTACGTAGCCGTTGTCTTTTAAAATAGGTGAAATATCGTCTATGCCTGTTCTAAAAACTAGCTCTCGATCGGTTTCTTTAAGCAGTCGCCAATTTTTATATTTTTTCATTAATTGTTTTTTTGTCATAGAAGGGCTTTTGATCATCTCTTGACTTACGACTCCATCCACATACACGCGCTCAAGAAATAATGTCATCGGCTCCTTTTCATTCGCATCTGCACGGTATGGCATTATACAAAGCACAATACTTACTAGCATTAAAAAAGCTGCTTGATGAATGACTTTCTTCACTCACCTTCACCTCACACGTTAATCATACTCTTTTTAGTATTATCTAAAAAGGTTTTGTGAAAATCTACACTAATAGTTTGACCTACTTATTTTCTTTTATCCTCTTATTTTATGAAGCGAATCCTTTTCACGATATTATGTTAAGAAAACATGGAGTATTTGTTACATTTGCACACTATTTGTAAAATTTTCTCTTAAACGTTTTAATTAAATTTTCGCAGGGTATGTACATAGTGGAAGTAATTGTAAGGACTTCTATTATCTATTTTCATAAAAAAGGGAGCTGAAGTAATGAGAATGAATAAACGTGTAGTCGGAACTTTTTTTTCAGAAAAAGAAGCTTTAGATGTTATCCATAATTTAAAACGTCAAGGTTATCGAGAAACAGACATCATGGTCATTTCTAATAGTAAAAGCAATACATTTCAAATAGGTCATGATACAAATGTAATTATTGAAGCTGGTTCGCCTGCCGTAAGTTCATTAGCTGGCGTCATGATGGATAACTTTTTTACCATGATGACAGGCGGCATGGGGCTCAAACAAGGAAGCGGCTTGAAATCAAAATTAATCCGCATGGGCATCCCAGACATCTCAGCCGTGCAGTGCGAGACAGATGTAGCTGCTGGTAAAATTCTAATTTTGATAGATGCCGTAAGCTCTGAACAAACTCCAGCGTACGGAACCTATACGGAACACAACGAGCATAGAGCTGTCCAACTGCGTGAAGAAAAATTAGATGTCTTAAAAGAACGCGTTCAAGTAGGTGAAGTAAAACTCCACAAAAAAGTAATAGAGGAAGAAAGAACTGTACACGTTCCTGTTACAAGAGAAGAGTTTTATATTGAACGCCGCCCTGTAATTGACGGAGACTATAACGCTGGCCCACTTACAGAAGATGAAATTATTCGTGTTCCAATCATGGAAGAACGAGTAGAAATAACCAAAAGACCAGTTATTGTTGAAGAAGTAATTATAGGAAAAAAACTTATTCAAGAAACAAAAGAATGGACTGAAACGATTAAGAAAGAAGAAGCAAGCGTAGAACCTGATGGACTCGCGAGCCCTGAAGTATACGAAAATATGATGAACTATACAGACCATACTTACGCTCAAGTTTCTGCAGCTCTAGCAAGCGACGTGGAAGCTGAATACGAAAATAGTCAGACAACTAACAACGAGAAGCCAAACACACAAGCTAATAAGACAAGCTCTTCTGCAAAAAATGTTAAAAATACAAAGAGTGTCGCTACGGCACCAGCAGATACGAAAAAAAGAGAAGGTCGCCTCAAACAAAACGAAACTAACGCTCAAAATGAAGAAGCGGAATCTAAAACAACAAACAAATCTGCTTCTAACAAGAAAAATTAATAGTTACATGTTCGAGGAATAGCTGCCTGGCTTCAATGGCAGCTTTTTTATATGTATTCTCATCAAAAAAACAGCCGCCCTTCACAGACAGCTGCTTCTTCATTTAACGATGTTTATGATTGACATTCTCATCGACTGATTCAAATAGACCATTGAAATTAGTTTGAATCGTATTTCGGTCTTTTCCATTTCGAATATCGTCATCAAGAGAACGAGCATTCATAAATACATCGTGATCTACTTTTACTTGAACATTGTAGTCCTTCGCAATAGGCTTTACTTTATCGAGCACATTTTGTCTTAAACGGCCGTTATTTATGTCTTTGGCAGGATCCACAGCAACTAATAGCTGATCTCCACGGACAACGGCGCGACTATTTTCTACACCTTTAACGCTTGCAGCTCGATCAGCCACTTTTTCCGTAAAGTCTCTTGGATAATCTTCACCGTAATACATATTAGCCACGCCATTTGTACGATCATTTGTATTATTGATGTTTCCATAAGGGTTTGTCGGATTGTCAAAACGTCCATCACTTACGTTTAACGGATAATTAGGTGTTCCATTCCCATCTAAAACTTCAGTCATTGGACCTTTCGGATTATCTACGCGATGTTCATTCGCTTTTTCATTTGTATGATACCCAACAGGCTGTGTCGTATCTGTATAGCGTTGTTCCATACCTTGGTCTTTGTTATTGCAAGCGCCAAGTCCCATCATACATGCAAAAGCTAAAGAAGTTGCTACATACCTATTCAACATAATCGCCCCCTAATTTAAGCTCTATTTACTCTGAGCTTACTATTAGGATTAAAAGACAAGCCGTTTCTTATTCGATGAAGTGTTTATAAACTCTTTACATGTCATGTAGGTTTTGTAAGTGCTGGTAAATCACTCGATAAAACCGTGTACGCTGTGACCATTCTTCAACTGATTGCTGCATTAACCTTTGACGGTTTGCCCATGATAAAGCAGAGGGGTTTATATTCCAGTTTCTCATCAGCATCGATGGAAATAGCAAAGAAGCAAGAAAAAAACGCTGCTTGCTTAATTCTTTTATTTTCGAGTGTTGAAGTAGTTCTTTCATCGACCACTGGACGTAAGGCAAAAAGCGCTGGGCCAGCTGAACATAGTCATAAAGAGCAGGAGCTTTAGCCGCTAAGTCAAAATCAATCATAACAATACCCAAGTGGTTTGTTTTCAAGAAATTATGTGAAGCAACATCACCATGAATAATGGAATAGTTCAACCCTCTATCTTTGAAGCGCTCCATTAAGACTAAAGCTTTTTCTCCCCAAGTCACAATATCTTTATATACATGAAATTGATTAAATTCTCTAAATATGTGTGATGCTTCTCGAAAAGAAGAAAGCCGCTTTTTCCATTTTAAAATAAGATCATACTCAGAAAGCCTTGTATACGCGGCTATTTTCTTTTTATGAACTTCTCCATGATAGCGGCTCAATGCTTGTAATACTTCTTCTCGATCCTGAAAACTTTCATACGTTACCTCTTTTACTTGCTTAACAAAGGGCATCATCGCCCAATACAAATGACGGTCCTTTATATAAAGTCCACCTTGTGGGTAAGCTTCGAAATTAACAGCGTACCCTTGTTGAATCTGAGATAAAAAATGATAAACATGTTCAATTTTACCTTTATCTCTGTAAGCTTTTATTACTTTTTTTCCTTTATTCGTATCCGCTATGATGACATGAGGCTTTTTCATACGGTAGGCCTCAACTTGAATATCTCTTTTTTTCAAATAGAGAAAGAGACGATTTAAATTAAAATCGTCTCGTGTATAATAATCAATCCTCATCTTCGTCGTACTCATCATATTCTGGAATACTAAATGCATTTGGGTCAAACGCAGGATACGGAGGTACACCAATCATGCCATATGGGGCTGGATAGGGTGCCCTTGGGTCCTGAAAGCCATAAGGTACCTGCTGCTGGTACTGTGGATAAGGCTGCTGTGGTGCATAGTCGTCAGGTCGTGGTTCACCGCAGCCGCAGTCTCCTTGCTGCTGTGGCGCATAGTGCTGCCCATAATGGTAAGGCGCGTTTCCAAAACCTTCGGAAGAACTTTCATAATGGCCACCTGTCATAGCTCCTTGCACTTGTGGATACATCGGTGCTTGATGATAGGCCGGATAAACGGGCTGCTGATATCCCCATGGAGGCGGACAAGGAGAACATTGTACCGGTCCATAGCAGTTGTGTGGCATCATTGGATACATTGGCATCGGTGCCATGTGAGCGCCCATTGCATGTTCTTCAAACGATTCGTTTTCATAACCGTGATGATACATTGGAGCCTGTTGATACATTGGCATTGGATATGGCTGCGGTGCATACATTGGCGGATGACACGGCATATAATTAAATCCGCAGCCTGGCATCACAGGCGATATTGGCATGATTGGGTAACATGGCATTTGAGGAGGCATTTCTATACTCTCCATCTCAGGACTTTCTGGCGATTCATGCTTGGGTAGTTCTTTTGGTGCTTCTTTTTTTGGAGCCTGCATCGCCATATTAACTGTGTAATAATTGTTAATATCAATCTCAGGTGCAATTGGCTTTAATTTAGGAAGCTTTGGCGCAACTGGCATTTCTTTTTTAGGCTGAACAATTGGTGCTTCTTTTTTAGGCTGGGCGACCGGCGCTTCTTTCTTTGGCTGCGCAATCGGCGCTTCCTTTTTCGGTTGAGCAATCGGTGCTTCTTTTTTAGGCTGGGCAATTGGTGCTTCTTTTATCGGTTGCATAAACGGTGTCTGAGCAGGCTGATTAGCTGACTTTTTCTCATCTGGACTTTCATCAATTTCCGTTACTGGATAAGCTTTTGTGGATTGGTCACTATAAGGGTGTTGAACTTTAGGCATTTCTTTTATCCCAGGTGAAGGAGCTCCTTCTTTTTGAACAGGCACTCCGCTTGTCGGCACTTTAATTTTCATTCCAGGCATGATCATATCTGGATTGCTTAATTGAGAATTCGCTTTTTTTAACTCTTCAAAATTAACCCCATACTTTTCAGCGATTTTCCAAAGGGTATCCCCTTTTTGAACGATATGGATTTTCAACGTCATTCCCCTCCCGAGTAGAGTCTCTGCCATCTATATGTGCAAAATCAAAGTAAGTTCTGTTTGTTCATCACAAGATATGCCTTGAACCATTTTTTTATTCATTTTGCCCACAGTTTGGTTCAAGTTTTTATGATAAAGAAAAAAAGACTTATCAACACAAACAATATGTCAATAAGTCTTCTTTTAGACCTTCTTTGTTTAATTGTCTTAAAAATCTTTATGCTCGTCCTAACATATTCGTTAGGGCTTTGATAGCACCTTCTGCTGTATGTTTATCCACCTTGATTTGATTTACTTCTTTTCCTTCTTCGATGCTTTCTAAAGCCCACAGCAAGTGAGGCAAATCAATTCGGTTCATCGTCAAACAAGGACACATATAGGGATTAAGTGAAACAATTTCTTTATCCGGATGACTGTTGATAATCCGTTTCACTAAGTTCATTTCCGTGCCAATGGCCCATTTAGAGCCTGAAGGAGCTTGTTCAATTGTATCAATAATATATTTTGTAGAACCTGCATAATCTGATTTTTGCACCACTTCATGGGAACACTCTGGATGAACAATAATATTCATCCTAGGCTGCTTCTCGCGTAAATAATCAATATTTTTAACCGTGAAATTTTCGTGCACAGAACAGTGACCTTTCCATAGAATCACCTTGATGTTGTTTATATCGCCTTCATATTCAAGTATTTCTTCAATAGGATTCCAAATGGCCATTTCATCTAGTCCAACACCTAAATCATAAGCTGTGTTTCTGCCCAAATGCTGATCTGGTAAAAAGAGAATGCGCTCTTTTTTAGAAAATGCCCACTCCACCATATTTTTTGCATTTGAAGATGTTACTGTTGCACCATCATGTTCGCCTACAAAAGATTTAATTGCAGCTGTAGAATTTACATACGTAAGCGGAATAATCGTATCTCCGAAAAGATCCTGCAAGACAGGCCATGCCTTTTCTGTTTGCTGAATAGTAGCCATATCAGCCATTGAACAGCCAGCTCGCATATCGGGTAAAATGACTTTTTGGTTTTCATCTGTTAAAATATCAGCTGTTTCTGCCATGAAGTGAACGCCGCAAAACACAATATGCTCAGCTTCTCTATTTTCAGCCGCTATTTGAGCCAGCTGTAAGGAGTCTCCTACCGCATCTGCAAACTCGTACACTTCGTCTTTTTGATAATGGTGGCCGAGCAGAAACAATTTGCTTCCCAGTTTTTTCTTGATTTCTAATACTCTTCTTTTCATTTCATTTTCTGTGAGCTCCGTATATTTAGCGGGCAGCGTTTGCTGCTGAAGCGTTTGTAATAAACTCATCATTTTCTGTTCCCCTTTCTGTTAATAAGTCCAAGCTGATATCGATAGACCCTGCTGAATGCGTTAAAGCTCCAAGTGAAATATAGTCCACTCCGCTGTCTCTAAAAGAATGGAGCGTGCCAAGCGTAATTCCACCGGATGCTTCTGTGACAATATGAGCGGGAACCAGCGGTATCCAATCTTTAATGACTTCTGGAGAACAGTTATCGAACATAATGACATCTGCTCCTGCCTCTATTGCTTCTAGCAATTGACTTTTATTTTCAATTTCTACTTCCACCTTAACCATATGTCCAAGCTGCTCTCTTACTCTCACAACAGCGTCTAGAATAGATCCTGCATGTGCAATGTGGTTATCTTTTAACATGACGCCATCGTACAAGCCAAAACGATGATTATAACCTCCTCCAGCACGAACGGCATACTTCTCTAACATTCGCAGACCAGGGGTTGTTTTTCGCGTGTCACATATGCGGGTATGTGAGCTGCCAAGCATCGCTACGGCTTTGTGCGTCATCGTGGCAATTCCGCTCATTCTTTGAAGTAAGTTTAAAATTACCCGTTCACCGGTCAAAATAGATTGCACGGATCCTGAAACGGCAGCTATTTTATCTCCAGGCTTAAGAACATCTCCATCTTTTTTTTCGAAATCCACTTTCACATTAGGGTCTATTAAATGAAATCCTTCTTTAATCAATTCTACTCCTGCAATAATACCTGATTGCTTTGCCGTAAACACAGCCTTCCCTTGGTCAGACGGAGAAAAAATAGCTTCACAAGTTAGATCTCCATCTCCAATGTCTTCTATAAAAAAAGACTGCAACAGCGTTTGTAATTTCAACGTGTTCATTGTGCTACCTCACCTTTCTTTTTAGATTTCCTTGCTTATAAAATCAATGATTGTTTTGTTGAAGCAGCAGACTGCTTAATAATTCGCTTATGCTCCCACTCTTGCTTTTCATGTGGAAAGTCACTTCGGTAATGACCTCCTCTACTTTCTTTTCTTGCAAGAGAGGACTCGGCAATAAGCAGACCTGCAGTTAGCATATTGCAGATGGTTGCAGCTTCCCTCGAATATATAACTTCTTGATCAAGAGGTATTCCATCCAAATAATTTGTGAATTCATGCACAATGGTAGCCAATTCGTTTTCATGACGAATGATTCCTACACAATCCATCATTTTATGCTGAATTTGTCTTGTGGCAGGCAGTATTTTAGGCATGCCTTTATAGACGTAACGAACGGGAGTATAATGAGATACCGTTCTCGCTTTATGTAAAATATGACGCCCTGCCCGTTTTCCGAATACAAGACACTCTAACAATGAATTGCTTGCTAGACGATTTGCTCCATGAACCCCTGTAGAAGAAACTTCCCCCACGGCATACAATCCTTCAACACTTGTTTGTCCGTAAGCATCTACTTCAATTCCACCCATTAAAAAATGTGCGCCCGGAGTAACAGGTATTCGTTTTTTGTCCAATTGAATTTTATACTTTCGACACAGTGCCGTAATCGTAGGAAATTTTTGTTCAAAATGAGCCACTTTTTCAATGTCTAAAAATACGGATCTTCCTTTTTTCATTTCATTAAAAATCGTCCTTGCTACAACATCTCGCGGTGCTAAATCCTTAAAGAGATGAACGCCTTCCATTATGCGTTCATTCCATTCATTTACCAGTACACCACCTTCACCTCGAACCGCTTCGGATACTAGACCTTTCGCTTCCTTTTGATACAAAAGGGTCGGATGAAACTGAACAAATTCTAAGTCCGCTAATTTTGCTCCAGCCCTGTACGCAAGCGCTAGCCCATCTCCTGTCGCAAGCGGCTGGTTAGATGTATGCTTGTACAAAGCGCCGATTCCTCCGGTAGCAATAATGGTTTGGCGAGCATAATATATAGTAATTTTATTGTTTTCACCTTGTCCGATAGCACCTCTACACGTTCCATCTACAGTTACTAAATGCTGAATCATTTCGTTTTCAATCACTGTAATATATGGCAGTACTTCTTTTTTCAAAAAAGCGAACAGCGCTTGTCCTGTTGCATCCCCACCTGCATGCAGAATACGATTGACACGATGGGCTCCTTCTTTTCCAAAATGCAGCGTACCATCTGGATTTTTATCAAACTTCATTCCTTTATGAATCAATTCATTTACTACAGCCGCACCTTCTTCCACTAAAGTGCGCACCGCTTGTTCATTGCAATGCTTATTTCCCGCAATCAACGTATCATAGAGATGTTCACTCCAGTGATCGCTGCTTCCAATAGCAGCTGCTACTCCGCCTTGAGCAAGAACTGAGTTATTGCGGTCAATTTTCCCTTTCGTTACCATTACAACTCTGTTATGACGACACAGTTCATAAGCTGCAGAAAACGCTGCTAATCCGCTTCCAATAATTAAAACATCCGTCTCTAACATTTTACACCTCTTTATTTACATGTGTCTTGACACCTATATTTACATATTATTAAATGAAAGACAAGAAGTTTTTTTATCGGGGGGGAGAAAATGATTTATCTGGACTATGCAGCAACAACGCCAATGAGACAAGAAGCAATTGAGGTATATACTGAAGCGGCAACGAGCTATTACGGAAATTCCAGCAGTCTTCACACACTTGGAACACAAGCAGAGAATCTGCTTACACTATGCAGAAAAAAATTAAGCCTGTTAGTAAATTGCCGAGAGGATGATCTTTTTTTTACAAGCGGGGGAACAGAAGCTAATTACTTAGCTATTCACTCTCTTTTAAAAGGAAACACTAGCAAGCGAAAACATTTGGTTACAACGAAGCTTGAACATTCTTCAGTTCTTCATACGTTGCAGCAGCTTGAAAAAGAAGGCTTTTCCTTATCTTACGTACCTGTAGATCAAAACGGCGTTGTGTCTGTAGACGACTTAAAGAAGACGATTCGACCTGACACTGTGCTAGTAGCCATTCAGCATATCAATCATGAGCTCGGTACAATTCAGCCAGTTGAGGATATTGGCCATTTTTTATCTCAAAAAGAAATTCTCTTTCACTGTGATTGTGTTCAATCTTTCGGTAAGCTTCCTATTGATGTTAAAAAGCTGAAAGCTGATAGCATCTCAGTTTCTAGTCATAAAATTTACGGACCAAAAGGTGTAGGAATGGTATACATGAATTCAAGTTCTTCTTGGAAGCCTATTTATCATAAAGCAACTCATGAAAAAGGCTTTCGCCCTGGGACTGTAAATACCACAGGCATTGCTGCCTTTACTGCAGCAGCTGAATGCGCATATGCAGAAATGAAGACTGCCAGAAGCCATTATGAGCGCTTAAAATCGTACTTACTGGAAAAACTAGAATCTCTTGCTCCTTTTGTAGAGGTAGAAGGCCTTGGGAACTCTCATTTTCCTGGAATTATTGGACTGACATTTTCAAACATACAGGGTCAATATGTTATGTTACAATGTAATCGTCACGGAATTGCTATATCTACGGGAAGTGCCTGCCATGTAAATCAGCAGGAACCATTAGCTTCTTTACTTGCGATTGGCAAATCGACTGCGAATGCTAAGAACTTTGTACGTCTTTCATTTAGTCAACATTCAACGTTTAAGCATATTGATCGACTCATATCCGTTTTTCATTTATTACAGCAAGAATTTATGACAGTGTAAAAGGAGGGATTAAAGGTGCCAGGAACTCAAAAGAAAATTCTTGGAGAAGAAAGAAGAGAACTTATTCTACAATGGTTACAAACAGAGAATAAACCAATGACGGGCAGTGAGCTTTCGAAAAGAACAAACGTTAGCCGCCAAGTCATTGTACAAGATATTTCGCTGCTTAAAGCTAAAAATGAGCCCATTATCGCAACAAGCCAAGGGTATATTTATATTCAAAATCCATCTCAAACTACCGTGCATCAGCGAATTATTGCCTGTCAGCATACGCCAGAAGATGCTGAAAAGGAGCTTCTCCTGCTTGTTGACCACGGCGTTCTCGTAAAAAATGTAACCGTTGAACACCCTGTGTATGGTGAATTAACGGCTTCCGTTATGATTCAAACCCGAAAAGAAGTAGAAACGTTCATAAAAAAAATTCAAGCAACAAACGCAACTTATTTATCTCAGTTAACAGAGGGGATTCACCTTCATACGATTGAAGCAGATACAATTGAAAAACTGAATGCTGCCTGCTTAGCTCTTGAAGCGGAAGGTTATTTAGTTTCGAATGAGTAAAAAGGTGTTATAACAAAAAAAATCCCGCTTTAAAGCGGGATTTCTGTTTCAAGTAGTGTATGAGGATAGCTTCCTAACAGCTCTACGCTACAGCCTAGTGCCTCAAGTTCAGCCATAGCCCCAGGAATTAATACTTCATCCATTTTTTGTTCAATATCAACGATAAAGAAATAGTTTCCAAGCCCTGTTTTCATGGGACGGGATTCAATTTTAGACAGATTTAGCTTACGCCAAGAGAAAGCTGAAAGCACTTGATGAAGCGCTCCTGCCTGATCAGATGGAAGTGTAATCATTAACGTTGTCTTGCACCCGTTTCCAGCTAAAAATGGCACCTCTTGCCCTCCATCTTTATGCAAAATAACAAATCTTGTTGTATTATGATCATAATCATGAATGTTCGGGCAAGCAATATGTAATCCATATTCACGGGCTGCTAATCCATTCGCAATAGCTCCAATATTAAGCTCAGGGTGTTCGCTTACATATTTAGCAGCAAACGCCGTTGATGTCATCTCTTCTACTGCAGTTGACGTACATTCTCCGTGTAAAAATTTATGACACTGCGCAATTGCATGAGGATGAGAATAAATCGTTTCAATGTTTTTCCACTGTTCTGCATGAGATGGATGAACCATTAAATGCTGACGAATTGGAAGCACAATTTCTCCAACAATCGGCAGACGACGTTCGTGAATGAGATAATCAAGTGTTAAATTTACAGATCCTTCAAGTGCATTTTCTAACGGTACAATTCCATACTCAATTTCTCCTTTATCCACTGCATCAATGCATGCTGGAATTGTTTTGTATGGAATATGGTCGTGCTGTTTAAATACGCCTTGGACGGCCACATGTGTAAATGTTGCCTTTGGTCCTAAATATCCTACTTTCCCCACAATCATGCCTCTCCTTATCTATATCTGTTTACCATTATGCCCCTGAACCAAGCACGTCCACTTTATCTACAAACTCTAAGCTTTTCAGTCTTCGCAGCATTTCATTTAACTCAACACTCATACTTGCTGTATCTAATGAAAGAGTTACGTTGGCACGCCCTTGTAAAGGGATGGTTTGGTGAATTGTTAGCACATTGCATCCTGATGATGCAACGGTGCTCAATAAATGTGATAAAGTTCCTGATCGATCTTCAATATGAAAAAATAGTGAAATAATGCGCTGTTTGACAACCGTCTGAAACGGAAAGACCGTGTCGCGGTACTTATAAAAAGCACTGCGACTCAAGTCTACGGCTTGTACAGCATCTGCTACCGACTCAGCTTTTCCCCGTTCAATTAACAGCTTCGCATCCAATGTTTTTTTCATCGCTTCTGGTAATACATCTTCGCGAACTAAATAAAACTGCTTATCGCTCTTATGCAAGTAAAGCCCCTCCCCTTATCCTATGAACAACAATTAGTCGATAAATTCAAATTCATATTCAAACAGCTTTACAATGTCGCCATCTTTTGCTCCTCGTTCACGAAGGGCTTCATCGACGCCCATGCCTCGAAGCTGGCGCGCGAATCGACGAACTGATTCTTCACGTGAGAAGTCAGTCATCTTGAATAATTTTTCGATTTTTTCACCGCTTAATACGTATGAGCCATCGCTATCACGCGTAATAACAAATTCCACTTCTTTCTTTTCATGCTTGTACAGTACGCGGTGCATAGATAGATCTTCCTCTTCTTGCATTGGGAATTCCGGCGTCGTTTCTACAAGATCAGCTACTGTAAATAACAGTTCGCGGATTCCATCACGCGTTGCCGCAGAAATTGGAAAGATTTTCACTTCGTCCCCTACTTTTTCTTTGAATGCAGCTAAATTCTCTTCGGCTTGCGGGATATCCATTTTATTTGCTACCACTACTTGCGGACGTTCCGTTAAACGCATATTATACTGACGCAGCTCTTCATTAATAGTTAAGTAATCTTCATATGGATCACGGCCTTCTAAACCTGACATATCGATTACATGGACAATCACGCGGGTACGTTCAATGTGACGTAAAAACTGATGACCTAATCCTACACCTTCATGTGCACCTTCGATTAGCCCTGGTAAATCTGCCATCACAAAACTGCGATTATCTTCTGTCTCAACTACTCCCAAATTCGGATTAATTGTTGTAAAATGATATTCAGCAATTTTTGGCTTTGCAGCAGACGTTACGGATAATAACGTTGACTTTCCAACACTTGGGAAACCAACTAATCCTACATCGGCTAATACTTTTAATTCAAGAATGACATTTCTCTCTTTACCTGGCTCTCCATTTTCTGAAAGCTCCGGTGCTGGGTTTGCAGGTGTAGCAAAACGCGTATTCCCACGCCCTCCGCGTCCACCTTTAGCAATCACTGCACGCTGGCCGTGCTCAACTAAATCAGCAATCGTTTCGTTCGTATCTTCATCCAACACAACGGTACCTGGTGGAACTTTTACAATCATCGGCTCAGCGTTACGTCCGTGCTGTCCTTTTGACATTCCATGTTCACCACGGCTTGCTTTAAAGTGACGCTTATAACGGAAATCCATCAGCGTACGTAATCCTTCTTCTACTTCAAAAATGACATCTGCACCGTGACCACCGTCACCACCTGCAGGACCTCCTTTTGGTACGTACTTTTCGCGACGGAAGGCAACCATTCCATTTCCTCCGTCGCCACCTTTTACATATACCTTGACCTGATCTACAAACATTTCTTTTTCACTCCGTTCTATATCTTAGCTCTTGCCATAGCAAAAGCGCTTTTAACTTATTGTGAGCATAAGGCTAAATTCATCTTCAGACATATGCTGTTCAACCAATGCAACTCCTTGAGCGCACTCATAACATTGTAGCTTGTTTTGTAGCTTCTGTATATCTGTTAGTATTCCACTAAAGTCAAAAAAGAAACGAATTCCCTGTTCTTCAATGCATACTGAAATACTCAAATAGTTTTCTGCATGATAATCAACATATTTTTCGAGTGCTTCTGTCAAATAGCAACACCAGTTGTATACGAACTCATCGTATTGTGATAAATCCTTCAATTCTCCAAGCACTTCCACATCTAAGCGAACAGCATGGTTATTCCAATGATAGGTCATAACAAAGCCCGCAAACAGTCGCATATTGATGTTTGTTAACTTGGATTCATGTTTGGATTCATTTACAATTTCTTCAATGATTTCATTCGCTCGATCAAGCCGATTCAACGCTAGATTGCCTTTGATTAATTGCAGCTTATTTAACCAATCATGCCGCGCGTATCTTAATACCTCTACGACATCCCATTCTTTTTCCATCTTAGCACTCCTAACTTTGACTCGAGCATAAGTATTTCACAACGCTGACAAACATCTCGTATCAATCTTCTTAGATATGTTCGATTATAACAAATTCCAATGGGTAATAGGTGAAATATTCTACAAAAAGAAAACTCTAACCTACTTGGGTTAGAGTTTTCTTTTTGTATCTTATGCTTCTTGAGCAACAGGGTATACAGATACTTTTTTACGGTCACGACCGAAACGTTCAAATTTAACGATACCGTCGATTTGAGCGAATAAAGTATCATCTCCACCACGACCTACGTTTGCACCTGGGTAAATTTTAGTACCGCGTTGACGGTATAAAATTGAACCACCAGATACGAATTGGCCATCAGCACGTTTAGCACCAAGACGTTTCGAGATTGAATCACGACCGTTTTTAGTACTACCTACTCCTTTTTTAGAAGCGAAGAATTGAAGGTCTAATCTTACTAACATGACATCCACCTCCTGTTTAGTTGTCGTTAATTTTTATATAATTACTGTAATCTAATTCGATCGTTTTCAGTGAAACAACCATACCTTCTAATAGCAATTGAATCTGTTCCAATGTGAACGAATCCACATCTTTCGGAATCTCACAACGGAGATAGCCACCATCTCCACCTTGCTCTAAGTGCGGTTCAACCCCACTTATTGAAAAGATAGCATTAATTGTTCCAAATGAAACTGCAGATGCTCCCGCACAAACAAGATCTTTTCCGTGTTCGGAAAAGTCAGCATGTCCACTCATCGTGAACCCGTCAACTTTCTTATTTGCATCACGAGAAATCGTCACCTTAATCATTTGTTATAATTACGCGTTGATAGCGTCGATTACAACTTTTGTGTAAGGTTGACGGTGACCTTGCTTACGACGATAGTTTTTCTTTGCTTTGTATTTAAATACAGTGATCTTTTTAGCGCGACCTTGTTTTTCAACTTTAGCCGTAACTGTTGCACCTTCTACGAAAGGAACACCAACTTTCACGCTGTCGCCACCTACAAATAATACTTTGTCAAAAGTAACTGTTTCGCCTTGTTCACCAGCAAGTTTTTCAACGTAGATTGCTTGACCAGCCTCTACTTTAATTTGCTTACCACCAGTTTCAATAATTGCGTACATTCTCTGCACCTCCTCTAAAAACTAAGACTCGCCATCACAGGTGTTCAAGTGAACTTAAAACCTGTTCTGAGCGGTTGTAGCACGGGTGCTACAAACCAACATATTAAATCTTACTACAAATCAAAGGTTAGTGTCAATTGGAATTCATGTTTTCTTCTAAAAATTTATATAGAAGCAGAGACCCTTTTTTGAATCTGCTCTTTCGACCCCAATTGACGCAAAACAAATGCGTTTGTATAATCATCGCTTGGCGTAAGATATACGGTTTTTTTAACCATTTTCTCTAGAGCTTTGAGAAACCCTTGAGCTTTCATTTCATTTATAACATCACTTCGCGTCTCAATCCAAATAGCCTCTTCTTCCGCGCCGCGATGTTCCCAAATTACACGTTCAATTTGAAAAGCAACCGTTTTGGGATCAATCATTTTACCGGTTCCTTCACATACTTCACAAGGCATAGTTAATGTTGACCCAATGCTATTGCGCACTTTCTTCCGCGTTAATTGCAATATGCCGAGCTCTGTAAAGCCAACTACATTCGTCCGCACTTCATCTTGTTCACATAGCTTTTTCATGTACCTTTCTACTTCTGTCCGATCTTCTTTATGAGACATATTTATAAAATCAATTAAGATCATGCCGCCTAAGTGACGTAATTGCATCTGTTTGGACAGTTCATACGCAGCTTCCATATTTGTTTGAAGCATCGTCTTTCGAATATTATCTTTTCCTGAAAACTTCCCCGTGTTCACGTCTACGACCGTCATCGCTTCCGTTTCGTCAATAACGATATAACCTCCACTTTTGAGCCACACGATTCGCTTTAAAAGCTTCTCTATTTGCCGTTCCACATCATAAAAGGAGAAAATATTTTCATTTCCTTTATAGTACTCTATTGACGAGTTAGGGTAGGCAGCTTGAAGATGTTGATATAAGTCAAAGTCATCTACTACTATCCCGTCAATTCCTTGTTGAACTGCAGCTTGCACTCTTGTTTCGAGAAAATCTTGTCCTTTGCTGACTAGGGCAGGAGCTTTCATTCCCTGTGTCTGTCGTTCAAGGCGCTCATATTTCTTCTGTAGCTCTTTTATTTTGTGTTGGACCGCAGCTTCTGATTTTTCCTCAATCGCTGTTCGAAATAAAAAGCCTTCCATCCCCTGTTTTAACCGCTCGCCAAGCTGTTTCCACTGTTGGCGTTTTGGCTCATCTATTTTTTTGGATACAGCGACATAGTTTCCGTGCGGTAAATATACAAGCTCATCAGAAGAAAATTCAATAATACCCGTCAGCTTCGGCCCTTTTGTTCCAATGCCTTCTTTTACAACTTGAGCCAATACTTTTTCTCCTTCACGAATAAAAGCAGACATCGGCTGCTGATCCTTGTGAGGATTATCTGACTGCTGATAGGATACAAGTTCATTTCGATGAATAAATCCGTTCATTGATAAACCAATATCGATAAAGGCTGCTTGCATATTCGGCAGGACTTTTACGACTTTACCCCAATATATATCACCAATAATTTGATTCTCGCTTTGTTCTTCTAAATATATTTTTTCTAGTGTTTTATCGTTTATCACGGCTATACGTTTGGAAGAAGTAGCCGCGTTAATGATACATGCCTTCACATACATTGCCTCACTTTAATCTAAATTCATAGGAAAAAGTTCGGTCAGTGCAACCGAACTTTTTTCATTCTATTCTATGTTACTAGAAATCAGTAAACTGTTACAAGTTCATCTAGTGGGCTATTTGTTCTTTTTTCTACAAAGTAAGCGTGTAAAAGTTCATTTTCATCAATTTGTACATGCTCGCCTGTTTGAGATGTAGCAATAATCATATGCTTACAACCTCTTTGGAATTTTTGCAGGACTTGATGGAGCGTCTCACTGGTTGATACACTTAGCGTTTTTAAAGCTCCAATTGGATGCTCTTTTCCATGATACCTCTCCAACAAAAAGCGCATGTAGACAAATTGCCTGCTCTTCCATTCCAAATATCCGGATATAATTAAAAATGAAATAACAATCCATAAGTGCAGCTGAAAAGGATGCATAATGACGGCGTAGATAATACCGATAGCTAAAAAAAACGTTGATAACCGGAGTGCAAGCTTATGCGCTTCTAAAAATGGTAAAGAACGACTGCACATTAAAAAAAGCAGCTTCCCTCCGTCCAATGGCCAAATGGGCAAAAGGTTAAACAGTAAAATTACTGTGCATTGAAACATAAATTGCTCATACGTTTCCAAAGACAACACATTTATTTTCATTAATAAGAAAGCAGCTCCAAACATCCAAAGATGCTGAAGAGGTCCACTTATTGTCACAATAAACTCTTCTCGAAATGGACGATTACCATGTTCATCTACTTCTGCTACTCCTCCAAAAGGTAAGAGCATAATTCTACGAATTCGCCAAGAAAAACACTGAGCCGCTACGGCGTGGCCCAGTTCATGAATAATTACAATAATAAATAACAAAAAAAGCTGCTTTACCGTAGCCGTTAAGATACCAATTACGAAAATCCCCCAAAACAATGGATGAATGTGAATTTTCATTAATAACGAAAAAGCACTATTCAAATTG
The DNA here is from genome assembly GCF_038898415.1 of Priestia sp. SB1. Lineage (NCBI taxonomy): Bacteria > Bacillati > Bacillota > Bacilli > Caryophanales > Bacillaceae > Priestia > Priestia sp. SB1. The sequence goes on from NZ_JBBJSS010000001.1 coordinate 773,207, forward strand.
AATCACCTGACTAGGATCCACAAACTTATCGCCTTTTTTAATAGCAAAATAGAACGTTCCAGCATCGCCTTTTTTACTGTTTTCCACAATTCCTACTTCTTTGCCTTTATTCACAAAATCATACATGCTAACATTGATTTTTTTGAGCTGTCCATACCAAGTTTCAGTTCCATCGGCATGTTGAATAATAACGGTATTCCCAGTATCATCACGTTTTCCTACATACCTTACAATACCTTCACTCATTGCTTCTACAACAGAATCCACTCCTGTTTGAACCGTCACGCCTTGCTTACTTTGAGCAAATGTTTCCGTTACTTTCCCTGAAGCTGGAGTAGCGTATTCTCCGCTTACACTTTGCTCCGTTTTGCTAGACTCCTTATTCGGCAGTAGCGTTAACGGCTTCCCAAACTTATCTTCATACCAAGAGGAAACAGCCGCAAACTGAAATTCTTTATCCATTGTTTGTTGAACCACCACTCTGGCCTGTTCAAAAGCAGGAGAAGCGTTCTTGAACATAATCCCTACAATTAACACTAAGCAGGCCGAAGCTAAAATTTTAAATAAAAAGCGTTCTTTTCGAAATAACGGATGATATTCCTTTGCTGATGGTGTGTATTCAACCGCAGAATAATCCATCGATCCATATTTTTCTTCTTCACTCATTAAGGACGTATGAAGAGGTTCTTGAGGAAGACGCTTCGTTGTATTTAATTGTTTTCGCTTGCGCTCAGCAATTCGTTTACGGATTTCATCAGCACGTCGATTCATGATTCATCATTCTCCTTGTTCTTATCGTATAATCAACTATATGACTTGTCCGTGGAGCTTATGACAGCTTGACTCTACAAAATCACACAAATAAAAAAAGCTTCCTCTATCGGAAGCTTTTTAAGAACGAACACCAAAGAATCGTTTAATACGTGCAAACATTCCCTTATCTTCTTCATCTAACGATTGAAGAGGAACCGTTTCACCTAGAATACGTCTTGCAATATTACGATATGCAATTGATGCTTTGCTTGATGGATCCATGACAATTGGTTCACCGTTGTTAGAAGCACGAATAACATTTTCATCGTCAGCAACGATTCCAATTAAATCAACAGCCAGAAGCTGAGAAATTTCTTCCACGTCCAGCATGTCTCCATTTTTCATCATATGACTACGGATTCGGTTAATAACCAGTTTTGGAGATTCGATATCCTCTTGCTCCAATAATCCAATAATACGGTCAGCATCACGAACAGCTGAAACTTCCGGTGTTGTCACAACGAGTGCCTTATCAGCGCCAGCTACGGCATTCTTATAGCCTTGTTCAATACCAGCTGGGCAATCAATAACCACATAGTCATAGTCTTGCTTTAACTGAAGAACTAACTCTCGCATTTGTTCTGGTTGAACAGCTGTTTTGTCACTCGTTTGAGCAGCAGGAAGTAAGTACAAACATTCAAAACGCTTGTCCTTAATCAAGGCTTTTTGCGGTTGGCATCGACCTTCTACCACGTCTACAAGATCATAAATAATACGATTTTCAAGCCCCATTACAACATCCAAGTTGCGTAAGCCGATATCAGTGTCTACTAGACACACGCGCTTTCCAGCTAATGCTAGAGCAGTACCTAAATTGGCTGATGTCGTTGTTTTTCCAACTCCACCTTTACCAGACGTAACAACAATAGCCTCTCCCACTGTCAAATTCTCCTTTCTACCCTGGTCAAATTCGGTCTTAGATGCGGTAAAGCTTGCACGCGATCTATCACCATTTGATCATTATCATCTAAGTATGCACATTCCATTATATTCTCTTCCTTCTCACTGCGCTCTTCTTCTGATCGGGTAATGATATCAGCAATGCGCAGCTGTGAAGGTTTCATTAACGATGCAGCAATAACGGCGTTTTTATTGCCGCGATATCCTGCATGAGCAATCCCTTTTAAAGCACCTAATACAAATAAATTTCCTCCAGCTACAACGGTTCCTCCGGGATTTACGTCTCCGACTAGAAGCAAATCGCCTTCTACATGGAGAACCTGTCCTGAACGAACTACCTTTGTAACAGATACTAATTCACTTTCTTCTCTTACTCGGACTGCATCTTGCTTTAAAATAACGTTACTATCAATTTGTTTAACTACTAAATACTGATTTTCTTCTATGAGCGCCTTCAATTCGGTTTCCTGCTCTGTAGTTAAATAACGATTTCCGATTTTGACATACACTGTGACGATTTGATCGGCATCGCCATGCTTATTTGTCAAAAGCTTCGTCTTAAGTTCCGTCAAAAGCTCTGCAAATGAACATGTATCATTGAGATGCAACGTTAATCCATCTTTTGTTCCTTTAATTGTCACATTTTGTTGCTTTTGTTTATTCAAGACGCTCACCTCAACGAATATATAATTTCGACAGAGACTTACTCAATTCCTTTTTTTCGTTTCTTCAATCAGCATTTTTATCACATCACGAACGAGAAGCGTAATATATTTTCGGATCAGCGTTCATCGATAAATTTAGCGAAATATTGAAAACATCTTTGAAGCGGAAATGCAAAAATGAGTGCAAATATGGCATTTAAAATGATGGTTGCGTAAAATCGCTCTTGCAAGAAGCGACCAATGGTCATATCGGATATATTAATAATGCTATTAATTCCATATACATAAAACTCAATAATGGCTACAGCTAATAGCGACATGCAGATTACGATAAGCGTATTTTGCTGAAAAATCTTCATTAGTTTTGATACGATATAGCATACGGCCGGCAATCCAAGCGCGTATACTCCTAAGACATCCGTAAAGGCAATATCGTACATGAATCCAAGGATTACCCCATATAGCATCGCTTGCTTTGGGTGATAATACACTGCCATAAAAGCCAGTACCACTACAACAAAGTGAGGCGATAGAACCCAGTCTCGCCATGGTGATGCCATGGCGACAAAATTAACAAAGATACTTTCAAACATAAAAACGACAAGCACGAGAATAGGAAGGACAAACCGCTTCATCAGTTAGCCTCCTCCGCCCCTAAATCGTCTTCAGCAGCGGGCGCACTTCTTTTAGCTACAACTACGTTATCTAAGTCATACAAGTCAGCAGCAGGTTTGATATAAGCTTTTTTCGTTAATCCATATTCATCAGGCTCAATTTTTGTGATAACGCCAATTGGAAGATTGCTAGGAAAAATGCCGTCTTCTTGTCCTAGACCGGACGTTACTACTTTTTGCTTTTCTTTAATATCAGCATCAAAAGGAATACGACGCATAACAAGCGCCTGTTCTTTATCATCATAGCCTTCAATTAAACCAAACACTTCTTTTTTAGCCTGAATTTTAGCAGATACACGGTTTGTACGATCTGATGAACTAATTAACTGCACAGTAGATGTGAACTTAGATGCATGCTTCACTTTACCAATCAGCCCTTCAGGAGTCATAACAGCCATATTTTCCTGTACATTATGAACCGTCCCTTTATCAATGGCAATTACCTCATGCCAACGGTCTGGATTACGAGCAATAACTGTTGCTTCGATTGGATTGTATTGACTTAAATCCGTTTTTTTGTCGAGCTGTGCTCTTAATTTTTTATTTTCTTGCTGCAAAGCGTTGGCTTTCGTTTCTAATTGCATGCGTTCGTCTAAACGGGCTTTTAATACCTCGTTTTCTTCGTATGTACGCTTTAAGTCACCTACATTCTGAAAGAAACCCGCTACAAATTGTGCGGGTTCATTAAAGGTAGCCTGAACAAGACCAACCGTATCTTTGACAAACTGTTCAGGCCACGTTACATTTTTACGACCATTTAACGAAAAACCAATCAATGCCACTAATACAATAATACTGACCAATAAAATAACTAAACGTTTATTTAAGAAAAATTGTGGCACGATCTACACCTCTTAATATTTAGCGATATGAATCGCTTGTACGATTTTTAAATAAATCAATGTGTTCTAACGCTTTACCAGTTCCAATTGCAACACAGTCAAGCGGATCTTCTGCGATGACAACCGGCATATTTGTTTCTTCACTAATAACTTTATCTAAATTACGTAGCAATGCGCCACCGCCTGTTAATACAATACCGCGATCCATAATATCTGCCGCAAGTTCAGGTGGTGTTTTTTCTAATGTACTTTTTACTGAATCGACAATAGAAGCCACTGTATCTTTTAGCGCTTCTGCAATTTCTTCTGCTGAAATTTCGATTGTTTTCGGTAGACCTGTTAGTAAGTCACGTCCGCGAATTTCCATGTTTTCAATACCTTCTGGAATTCCGGCAGAACCGACTTCTACTTTTAATGCTTCTGACGTACGCTCACCGATCATTAAATTGTAATTCTTGCGAATATATTGAATAATCGCTTCATCCATCTCGTCCCCAGCGATACGGATTGACTGACATGTTACGATTCCGCCTAAAGAAATAATCGCAACTTCTGTTGTTCCTCCACCAATATCTACTACCATACTTCCCGTTGGCTCCCAAACCGGTAGATTGGCGCCGATTGCTGCAGCAAATGGTTCTTCAATTGTATACGCATCACGCGCGCCAGCCTGACGAGTCGCATCAATAACGGCACGCTTCTCAACAGCTGTAATGCCAGAAGGTACACAAACCATTACATACGGCTTACCCGCAAACAAACTTTTTGTTTTTTGAGCTTGATTGATGTAATATTTCATCATCGTCGCAGTTGTTTCGTAATCTGCAATAACTCCATCTTTCATTGGACGAAGGGCTACTACGTTCCCAGGTGTACGACCAATCATATTTTTTGCATCGTTACCTACCGCAACGATTTGTTTTGTATCAGTTTGCAAAGCCACAACAGACGGCTCACGCACAACAATTCCTTTTCCTTTTACATAAACGAGCGTATTTGCAGTACCCAAATCTATTCCAAGGTCTCTAGTACCGATTCCAAACATGTGTCTCTTCCTTTCTCTTACCAAAATGCAAAGGTAAAAATTCCATAATTCAATTTCTTCATTTCATAAGTAACATTTTTTATTTTCTATACTTTTTTCATAGATGTCAACGCCAAATATTGTATGATAAAAAGTCATACTTTGTCTATTAATAACGAATGATTGTAAAGAACTTGTCATTTAAAATCATGACTACTATTATAACCCAAGGATTTTAAAAAGCATAGCCTTACATGTATCCTTTTTCTTTTAAACTAATATATTTTCGATCTCCGATAATTAAATGATCTAACAATTCAATTCCTATGATAAATCCGCACTCTTTTAAGCGCTTCGTTACCTCTATATCTTCTCTGCTGGGAGTAGGGTCGCCGGAGGGATGATTATGAATACAAATAAGAGATGCAGCTGAACGACGAAAGGCTTCTTTAAATACTTCTCTTGGATGGACAATAGATGAATTGAGGCTTCCGATAAAAATGGTTTGCTTGTGGAGAACTTGATTTTTCGTGTTGAGGTATAAACAGACGAAATGCTCTTGGGACAGCACGCGCATTTCTTCCATCACATAATTAGCTCCGTCTTCAGGGCCATGAATGGTATATCGCTCACTAGATTTCCGCTGTACAATCCTCTTACCTATTTCAATAGCCGCTATAATTTGAATCGCTTTTGCAGGTCCGATACCTTTAATATTCATCATTTCATCAAGCGATGCATGCTGTAAAAGTTGAAGACCTTCAAAATGCGTTAATATGCGATTGGACAGCTGAAGAACAGATTCATCTTTGGTTCCGGTGCGCAGCAAAATAGCAATAAGCTCGTGGTTAGAAAGACTAGAAGCACCCATTGCCACAAGGCGCTCTCGAGGTCTTTCATCTTGAGGAAAATCTTTAATTAGCAATGATTGATCCAATTTCGTCACTCCTTTTTAGTAGACGAAACCGTATTGTTTTAGCTCACGTATTGTTCGGGAGAGCGGCAAGCCCACCACGGAGAAATAGTCTCCTTCAATTTTTTTAACTAGCGCAGCACCGAGACCTTGAATTCCATAAGAACCAGCCTTGTCCATAGGCTCTCCTGACTCTACGTACTGTACGATTTCATCTTGTTCAATCGGCCAAAACTCTACATCAGTTTGTTCATAAAACGTATGAACTTTTGCATTTGATACGAACGCTACTCCAGTTAACACCTGATGTTTTTGACCTGACAGCATCGTAAGTGTTTCAATCGCTTCTTGTTTCGTTTTTGGCTTTCCTAAAATACGATTGCCATATACGACAACTGTATCGGCGCCTAGGACCATATCCTCTTTATAATGCGAAGCGACGTCCACTGCTTTTTGCCTAGCTAAATCCATTACTACCTCGGACGGAGTGTATGATGGATTGACGATTTCTTCAATTGTACTAACGTGAACGGTAAAGGGAATGTGAAGCTGCTGAAGTAATTCTTTTCGACGAGGAGAGCCTGAGGCTAAAATTAATGTTTGTTTCATACATCTCACCTTTGCATTTTGATTTTAAAAAAGAAGGACACACCGTTATTTTAGCAATTTCATCTCTAAATGACAATAAACAAGTGAGGCAGCATTACACTACCTCACCTGTTAAGACGTTACAAGGCTTTCATACTGCTGAAGAGCTTTTAACACGTATCGCTGAGCAAGCCAAGCGTCTTTACTGCTTTTATTGTCTTCATATGAAGATAGAGAAGCCGCAGCCTTTTGAAGGGTGCTCACCATGGTTTTAATGTCTTCATTTGACGCTTCTTTCTGAACTTTTGTCAGCTCTTTTTTCAAAGATTTGATATCGGCTACCCGCTCTCCCTTAATCGCTTTAACAGATTGATCTAAGAGATTAGCGATAAACGGCTGCGCTGTTGTTATAACCGTTTGATCTTTTTTCCCTAATTCGCTAGTGGGCTTAATTTCATAAGACTTTACATATACATCTTTACCTTGTTGTTTATACGTTTTACTAAGTGCCTTTGCTTTTTCTTCTCCAGTGGCAGCACCAACGACAAGAGAATAGGTTTTAGGTGAAAAAATCTCGCCTGCTTCGTTCTCTTCTTTCCATTTATCCATTGCTTTATTTGCAGCAGCTTTTGATGAAAAAGCACCTGCTTGCACAATGTAAAAGGAAAAAGGGTCTAAAGTAGAAGCAGCAGCTGACGTATCCTTCGATTCCTGTTCGCTTTTCTTTTCAGCTTTACCAACACTTTCAGTGGCAGACGCTGTTTGAGCAGCTTTTTCTTCTTTCGCTCGCTCACTTGTTTGTGCTTTGCTTACAGGCTGTTCGCTTCCTGTCATCATTTTCACACCAACCATACCGATGCCGCTGCCTATTCCGACTGCTAGTAATACAATCACAGCCGTTCGTTTGATCACACCGCCGTTTACTGTTTTAATCGAAACATTTTTAGGGTGTAATCGCGGCTTTTTCTTCTTTTCATTTCTTACATCTTCAATAAACACCACTTTATTTTCTTCCACATGAGAATCTTTGGATGCCGGTTCCGGAAGAACCCACGTAAATTCGTCTTTTTCCGGCGCTTGTTCTTCCTTCTCATCCTTAGATTGACCATTGATTTTAATTGAAATTTTTCGTTCCTGCTTGTCCACTGCCCCACCGCCTTTAGTTAACGTAGTCTTAGTACCGGTTGTAAGCTGAGGTAAACCGACATAAAACATACACTTTTTTCCATGCTATCATAGAAGAAAAAAAAAATAACAAGACATTTGTCGTCTTGTTACAAAAGGTTTTCGCTATTTAGTTACAGAAATTTTAACTTTGTCGAAGACTTGAAGCTCAATAAAAATAGTTGCTAACATACCAATCTATCAATTCGTTTCCATGAAAATAAGCAGCGATTGTCCCTATAAAAATAAAAGGAACGAAAGGAATTGGTACACCTACCTTTGCCTTTTTCATTAACAATGCTCCTATACTAACGGTTCCGCCTATTAATATAGCTAAAAAAAGTGATAGCAAAACAAGCTTTACTCCAAGCACAATACCAATCAAACCATACAATTTAATATCTCCTTCTCCAAGGCCTCCTCTGCTGAGAAATGCGATTAGAAAGAGGAGAAAAAATGCGATTCCTCCTCCCATTAAAGAATCACTCCACGAAGTTAATGGAATGAAAAGACGCTCAAGAAGAAAGATAGGCAAAAAGAAAAGCAGCACCTTATTTGGGACAATCATATAGGCTATATCTGAGACAACGATAATTGTTAAAAAAGAAACAAAAGTTAATATGACAATCAGTTCTAACGTCATATTCAATTTAAAAAAAGCATATACAAATAAACTTCCTGTCGAAAATTCTACGAACGGGTAGATGAAGGAGATTTTTTTGCGACACATACTACATTTTCCTGCATTTTTAATGTAGGAGACTACGGGGATTAACTGTTGTGGAGAAAGAACGTATAAACAGTGTGGACAATGAGATCTTGCAGATAAAATAGATTTTCCCTGAGGAATTCTAAGGCCTGCTACGTTGTAAAATGAACCTAGAGTGATACCTGAAACGAATAGATAAAGGTAAATTATACTCATACGACTCCTTCCATTTCAGGGGTATAGAATACTAACTGTAGATTTTCTTTTGAATGGGGCAATGTATCTTTTCCTTTTAAATAGCTGCCAATAAACGGTATGAGAAAAGCTGCTAGAAGACCTATTACGATAACCAGTATAATCACTTGCGTGAGAGAAAGTCCTTTATTCTCTTTTGACAGTTTATTCATTTCCACACCTCTCTTTTATTGATTAGTATCAAACAGCTCCTTCATTAATAAACTGAATCTTAATACCCATAAAAGTCATATTCTGTATGCCTCCTTCCTTAAAACACACCTTTTATAGGTAATAAGGATTATACCACTAAAAAACAAAAACAGCATAAAAAAACATCTGCAAAAGCAGACGTTTTTTAATAGTAAGGAGCCATAAATAAGTAGACAATTACACCTGTAAGGCTTACATAAAGCCAGATTGGCATTGTCCATCGCACAATTTTTTTATGTTTTTCAACTTGCATTGTCCAGCCCCACACAAGTGCAAACAGTGCCAGCGGAACGATAATCGCTGCTAAGAAACTGTGTGTGATCAAAATAAAGAAGTAAATGGGACGAACAATTCCTTCTCCACCAAACGTAGCTGTTTCCGTTGAGATATAGTGGAACGTTAAATATGAAACTAAAAAGAGCAGTGTAGAAGTGAATGCCGCTAAGATAAACCCTCTATGAGCATTGATGTTTTTTCTAAAGATTGAAATCAACGCTGCAACTAAAAAAATAAACGTAAAACTATTCAAAATAGCATTTAACCGTGGAAAGATAGTCAAATCAAAACTTACTTTTCCTTGATAGCCAATATTCGAAAAGAACAGCAGTAAGATAATAACATTCGCTATCACTGAAAAGGTAAGAATAATACCGGTAAAGTTTTTATTACTTTTCGGTACAATTTTTTCATTATTCTTACTCATGTTAACAATCTCCTTATTTAGTGATGTACATGTTTATTATATATCACTTACCTAGGGGGTGAAAGTGACAATACTTTGAACTTAGTGCTTCCTTATTATTTGTATCCCTTTCTTACATTATGTTAAAAGCAGCAAGATTTCACTTGCTGCTTCTGCTCATTTGAGAAGAAAGGCCCGCACTTCTGATATAAAATACAGAGACCCTGTAATCACGACCATGTCTTGTTCACCTGTCGCCTTTTCCTTTACGTAAGCAATTGCTTTTTTCCACTCCTCGTCCATATGCTTATTACGATGAGTACTCATCTCATAAAGTTCCCCAGCTGCGCGAGCACGAGGAAAGTCAAACGACGTAAATGTAATACTTGCAGCGATTGTTTCAAGTTCTTGGACCATTCGATCAGCGCTTTTATCATTTAAGCAGCTGAAGATTAAATGAATGTTTCGATCTTCATAATGAAGGCGTAAAGTAGATAACAAGCTATCAATGCCTTCTGCATTATGAGCCCCGTCAATAATCGTTAAAGGATGCTCATTTACTATCTCAAAGCGGCCGTTCCACTTTGTATGCTGAATCCCTTTTATCATTTGCTCATTGGAGATAGAAAGCTTTTTCTTTTCTTTTAAATAACAAACGGCCATCACAGCCAAAGCTGCATTTTTAACTTGATGATAGCCAAGCATATTTAATTGCAAGTGTTCAAATGTACCATACGGCGTTTTTAACGTAAAGCCTTCTCCATTTGCTAAGGGCTCATAGTTTTCAATTTTAAATTCTTTTCCTAACACAAATAACGAAGCCTGCTTCAAATTTGCCTCTTCTGCAATGACGTCAAGCGCCTTTACTTGCTCTGCACCAGTAATAATAGGGACTTCTTTTTTAATAATCCCCGCTTTTTCTGCTGCAATTTCTTCTACCGTATCACCTAGTATCGCCATGTGATCAAATCCAATGTTTGTAATAATACTCACCATAGGATTCACAACGTTTGTTGAATCATATCGTCCCCCAAGACCTGTTTCAAACACAACATAGTCAACTGAATCATGATAGCCGAAATAAAGAAAAGCCATGATTGTAATCACTTCAAATTCCGTTGCTGACCCTAAGTCCGTATGTTCTAGTCGCTCCACTACAGGCTTTACTTCCTGAACAAGAGCGGTCATTGCTTCATTTGAAATAGGCTGTCCATTCACGCTAATCCGCTCATTAAATGTTTCGATATAAGGGGAAGTAAACGTTCCAACTTTATACCCTGCTTCTTCTAACATATTTCGCAAATACGAAACAGTAGAACCTTTACCATTCGTCCCAGCAACGTGAATAACATTTATATTTTGCTGCGGAAAATCAAGCTGCTCTAGCATCCATTCCATTCGTTCTAACCCCGGCTTGATTCCAAAGCGAAGTCTGTTATGAATCCAATCAAGCGCTTCTTCATATGTCGTTATCATCTTTTATTCACCTTTCTTTTCCATCGCTATTATTATGTAAAGAAAAAGCGTCGCTATACAAGCCACGCTTTTTCTGTTGGTTTATTAACCCATTGATTATCCGCGTAATTCAGCAATACGAGACTGAACAGCTTCACGTTTTTCAACGTAATCTTGCTCTTTTGCACGCTCTTCTTCTACTACTTTAGCAGGCGCTTTTGCAATAAAGCCTTGGTTGTTTAATTTCTTTTGTACACGTTCTACTTCTTTGTTTAACTTATCGTATTCTTTTTCTAAACGGGCGATTTCTTCTTCGATATTAATTAAACCTTCAAGAGGTAAAATTAATTCTGCGCCTGTTACAACAGCAGTCATCGCTTTTTCATCTAATGAAACATCGGTTGAAATCACAAGCTCACTTGGATTACAGAAACGTTCTACATACGCACGATTCTTTTCAAGCTGACTTTGAATATTTTCATCTTTAGCTTTAATAAATAATTTTACTTGTTTGCTCATCGGCGTGTTCACTTCAGCACGAATGTTACGAACAGCACGGATAATATCTACAAGTAAACGCATATCGTTAGCAGCTTCTTTATCCGAAAGCTCAGCGCGTACTTCCGGCCATTTAGCTACTGTAATTGATTCACCTTCATGCGGCAAGCTTTGCCAAATTTCTTCAGTAATAAACGGCATGAATGGATGTAAAAGTCGCATTGTATTATCAAGTACATAAGCTAAAATTGAGCGAGTGGTCTTTTTAGCTGCTTCATCTTCTCCGTAAAGAGGAAGTTTAGCCATTTCAATGTACCAATCGCAGAAGTCATCCCAAATAAAGTTATAAAGAATGCGTCCAACTTCACCAAATTCATATTTGTCAGCTAATTTTGTTACGTGCTCAATCGTTTCATTTAAGCGCGTTAAAATCCATTTATCCGCAACTGACTTTTCGCCTGATAAATCAAGCTCTTCAAATGTAATGCCGTCCATGTTCATTAATGCAAAACGAGAAGCATTCCAAATTTTATTTGCAAAGTTCCACGTCGCTTCGACTTTTTCAAAGCTGAAGCGTAAATCTTGTCCCGGTGAGCTTCCTGTAGATAAGAAATAGCGAAGAGAATCTGCACCGTATTTCTCGATTACTTCCATTGGATCTACGCCGTTACCAAGTGATTTACTCATTTTACGACCTTCAGCATCTCGTACAAGACCGTGAATAAGTACATCGTCAAACGGACGTTTACCCGTAAATTCAAGACCTTGGAAAATCATACGAGATACCCAGAAGAAAATAATGTCGTAGCCCGTTACAAGCACATTTGTTGGATAGTAGCGTTTGAAATCAGCTGCATCCACATCCGGCCAGCCCATTGTTGAGAACGGCCATAGCGCTGAACTGAACCATGTGTCTAATACATCTGAATCCTGTTCCCAGTTTTCGATATCTGCTGGAGCCTCATGATCTACGTATACTTCTCCAGTTTCTTTATGATACCAAGCTGGAATGCGATGTCCCCACCAAAGCTGACGCGAAATACACCAGTCGCGAATATTTTCCATCCAGTGTAAGTATGTCTTTTCAAAACGATCAGGCACAAAGTTTACTTTTTCTTCTTGTTTTTGAAGATCTACTGCTTTATCTGCTAACGGCTGCATTTTTACAAACCACTGAGTTGATAAATAAGGTTCAACAACGGCACCGCTTCGTTCACTGTGACCTACTGAATGCATGTGGTCTTCAATGTTGAACAATACGCCGTCTTCTTGAAGGTCTTTAACAATTTGCTTACGGCAAGCAAAACGATCCATTCCTTCATATTTACCTGCTTTGTCATTCATCGTGCCGTCTTGATTCATCACTAAAATACGCTCTAAATTATGACGGTTTCCAATTTCAAAATCGTTCGGGTCATGAGCAGGCGTAATTTTTACCGCACCAGAACCGAATTCCATATCTACATAATCATCGCCTACGATTGGAATTTCACGACCTACAATCGGAAGGACAACCTTTTTGCCGATTAAGTGCTTATAGCGATCATCTTCAGGGTGAACAGCTACAGCCGTATCTCCTAGCATTGTTTCAGGACGAGTTGTTGCGATTTCAATATGTCCAGAACCATCTGCCAACGGATAGCGCATATGATAAAACGCACCTTGTACATCTTTGTAAATAACCTCGATGTCTGAAAGAGCTGTTTTTGTAGCTGGATCCCAGTTAATAATATATTCTCCGCGATAGATTAACCCTTTTTTGTAAAGCGTTACGAATACTTCGCGCACTGCTTTAGAAAGGCCTTCATCAAGCGTGAAGCGCTCGCGTGAATAGTCTAAGCCAAGTCCTAGCTTCGACCACTGCTGGCGAATAAAGCTTGCATATTCTTCTTTCCATTTCCACGTTTCGGCTACAAAATTTTCGCGGCCTAGATCGTAGCGGCTTTTCCCTTCGCTGCGAAGCTTTTCTTCTACTTTTGCCTGCGTTGCAATCCCCGCATGGTCCATGCCAGGAAGCCATAAAACGTCATAGCCTTGCATGCGCTTCATACGCGTTAAGATGTCTTGTAACGTTGTATCCCAAGCGTGGCCTAAATGCAGCTTACCCGTTACGTTTGGGGGTGGAATTACAATTGTATATGGCTCTTTTTCAGGGTCATTTGTTGCTTCAAAAAACTTCCCGTCTAACCAATACTGATAACGATTTTCTTCAACGGCTTTTGGATCATACTTCGTTGGAAGAGTCACTTCTTTTTCAGACATAATGTATACCTCCATAATATAAAGTTTCAGTCTTTAGAAACTGTGTAAAGCTTTTATAAACATAAAAAAACTCCTTTCCTAATAAAAGGACGAAAGGAGTTGATTTCGCGGTACCACCTTTTTTTATAGACGTATCCCGTTTGATAAGCCTATACACTTCATTTCATAACGGTTGATTAACCGGCTTTTTCTACTGAGCTATGCAGCTGTTCAAAAAAGCTACTCATAGGCGACATTCCGAGTGCACATTCTTAAGAAATCTCACAGCAGCTGATTTCTCTCTCTGAAAGACGAACATCCCGTACTCTTCCTATTCACTGTATTTATGTATGAATTTCTCTTAATTATACTATATGAAAAAATGTTGAATCGTCAATAATCTTCTCCATTTTTTTATGATTATATTCATAATTTTTTTGTTCTGCTCTTTATTTTTTCATTCACTCGCTAATTTTGGAAATAAAATGAAATTCCGCTCAAAAAAATGGCACCATTTCTTTCTTTTTTCATATACTTACTTTAACCTGGGCACGTGGATTGAAAGGGGCATGTACAAATGAAGAAACGAATAAATGTAAATTCGTATCAGCTGCAGCGGTGGCTCAAAACAGCAGGAGCGGCTTGTGGACAGTTTATTGTTCCTTTAACAATTTTTCAAGGTATACGTACACTATTCTTCCCCACAACCTTTGATGTACTGTTGTTGGCACTGCTTGCCATACTAGCGGTTGCTTTATATTCGGACTGGATTTAAAAACCCAAGCGCTATTCGTTCGCTTGGGCTTGTGCAGCTGCTTCCGCTGCCATTTTTTTTTGCTGATCTACTTCAAATATTTTAATATTGAGCTGTTCAATGTTTTTCGTCAGCCAGTATGCTCGAATAAATGACTGCATATGTTCAAGCTCCGTTTTACTTTCTTTATGCTGCCTATATTGAACGATACACTGATACAAGGGTTCTGGAAACGCTAAATAACTGTGCAAAAGCAGTCTTTCCTCTTCTCTGAGAGCAAAATGTTTTTCATACGTACTAAACCACTCATAGCTGTCATAGGTAGTTACTGGGTACGTGCGAAGAGTACGGAAATAAAATGAGACCAAATCATAAATCGGCGAAGCATCTTTTGCATGTTCAAAGTTAATAAAAAAACCATTTCCCCGTTCGTCATAGATAAAGTGTTTAGCCGATAGCTTTCCATGAGACGTAACCAGCCGGATCTTTTCCTTTTCTTCCATTTCATCGTTCCACTGATCGAGCTTTCCAAAACCAAACTCAAGCGCTCTTGTCATTTCATAATAAAATGTACAGTAATGCAATTCAAACGGGGACATATACACTTTCTTCTCGCATTCTACTACGTACTGCTTCAGCTCTTCCTGACGTTTTTCCCACGTTTCTTTCATCGATGTATAATGATTTTCTATATCTTCTTTTTTCACTTCTACTTCCTGCGCCGAAGCGCCGTGAAGCTTAGCAAGCTCTTGAAATAATTTATGATATCGAATATCACGCTCTTCGGTTGGGTTATTTGGGAGCCACGGCATTAAGTAATACGAGCCGCTTTCATCTGAAACAATGGGCTGAGAACGCTTCGTTTGATAAATAGGGACAAAGCCCATCCACCCTTTTTGATACACGTTCTGCAACTTTTGAATGAAGTTCTGATTTCGCTCTTGATGATTCGCCATTTCTTTAAGCGCAAATACGCCAGTTTTTGTATAGACTTTTTTTACTTTTCCGTAGTCTTCGATAAAGTCAACATCTAAGTCATATTCTTTTAACAATACTTTGTAGTCTGCTACTGTCCGCTGCATCTATATTCTCCTTCCTCGTAAAAAATAAAGAAAACAGTTAAGACATTATATGCGTCAAAACTGTTTTCTTTCCGACTTTAACGAACGGGAATATTTAAGATGCTTCCTTCTTCCAGCTCATATTCATCTCCTAAATTATTCACTCGTAAAATGTTTTGTACATTCGTATTATAGCGGTTTGCTATCGTATCAAGCGAATCTCCGTCTTGAACAATACAAAGCTTCCACGTTGAAAAAGCTTCTTCTTCCCGCGAAAAGAGCTTTGTTAAATAAAGGGCGTTTTCATTTCGGCCGCTTTCATTTTCTTCTTTCCGAAATTCAACAATAATCTTTTCCTTTTCTTGCTCAGCCTCTTGTTGAACGTCAGCATACGTATTTAATTCACTAGCTTGCGATTCTTCGAAGCTTTCTTGCTCTTGACGAAGCTGAAAGAGCTCAATCACGTTGTCTTCTCTTTCTTCCTCGATTGGTGCCTCTTTTTTCACTTCGACTTCAAATGGTTCATATGCTTCCTCTTCATATTCCACGACCGGCTCAGCACGAGATTCTTTTTTAAATACAGATGAAAAATAACTAGGAGGCTTTTCTGAATGATCTTCTTTAATAGCCTCTGCCTCTAAAAGTGCGGGAGCTTCACGATAGCTTACGTCAAACTCTTGCTCCTCTTGTTTCTCTTCTTCTTGAGCAACGTTTTCAGTATATACCTCTTCAGCATCGTCTGCTTCTTCATAGGAGACGATGTGCTGTTCTTCCGCAAACTCTTCCTCTTCTTCTCGTTCTTGTTCTTCATGCTGTTCCCCGTACAATCCTGTGATGGACAAGTCAGCCATTAGCTGCAGCTGATTTGTGCCTGGTAATTCATAATCAAATAAATCAATAGATACATATACATCTTCAATACTTTGAATACGATTTTTAGGAATGGTAATATCAACAGGAAATTGATGTGATAATTCAGCCGTTCCGTCTTCACGGACAGAGATAGATTGCACTTGATTCTCATCTGTATATTCGCGTAACGAGTGCTCTCCCTCGTACGTTTCGTATTCACCTGTTAATTGTAATGCTCCTCGAATAGACACATATTGGTCATATTCTTGAATAGATACTTGAGGCTCTAAGGAGATAGACAAAAGTTGTGAGACTTCCTGTCCTTTTTGAAACCATACTGATTCTTCTACGGAAAAACGCAGACATGATAAATTATCCTGCGACAAATTGTTCTCCCCCTTCCAACACCCGCCAGGTAATAGCGCGGTCATTAAAGATGTATGAACAAATAAATTAAAATATGTCTTGAAAACTAAAAAAGCTTACGGAATCCTCCGTAAGCTTCTTTATAAAAGTTATTTCTATTTAGCTGTTTATCCACGCAACTTTGAAAAAGCTTTTTCAGCTGCTGCAATTGTATGTTCAATGTCTGCATCTGTATGAGAAGTTGATAAAAACATTCCTTCGAATTGAGAAGGAGGTAAAAACACGCCTTCATTAGCCATTTCACGATAGTAAGCTGCAAAATAATCTAAATTCGATGTTTTCGCTGTTTCGTAATTTATGACCTGTTCGTTTGTGAAGAAGAAACCGATCATTGAACCAGCTCGGTTTACGGTAAACGGCACATCATATTTTTCAGCTGCTGCCATCAATCCTTCTTCTAAGCGATCTGCTTTACGAATGAACTCATCGTAGGATTGAGGTGTCAGCTGTGTTAATGTCTCGTATCCAGCTGTCATCGCAAGCGGATTACCTGATAATGTACCTGCTTGATAAATCGGGCCGCTTGGTGCAACTCGCTCCATAATTTCAGCTTTACCACCGTAAGCACCTACTGGTAAACCACCACCGATTACTTTTCCTAAGCAAGTTAAGTCAGGCGTAATGTTGTAGTAGCCCTGTGCACAGTTGTACGCTACGCGGAACCCTGTCATTACTTCATCAAAAATGAGCAGTGAGCCATATTCTGATGTGATATCACGAAGCCCTTGTAAGAAACCGGGCTGAGGTGGTACCACACCCATATTTCCTGCTACCGGTTCAACGATTACTCCGGCAATGTCATCTCCGAATTCTTTAAAAGCATATTGTACGCTTTCTAAATCATTGTACGGCACTGTAATCGTGTTTTTAGCGATTCCTTCAGGCACTCCCGGGCTATCTGGTAGGCCTAACGTTGCAACGCCTGAGCCAGCTTTAATGAGAAGAGAGTCACCGTGTCCATGGTAACAGCCTTCAAATTTTAAAATTTTGTTGCGGCCCGTATAGCCACGCGCTAAACGCAGTGCGCTCATCGTTGCTTCCGTACCTGAACTCACCATACGGACGATTTCGATTGAAGGAACGCGCTCAATCACAACTTTAGCGAGCTCATTTTCAATTAATGTTGGTGCACCAAAGCTTGTACCAGATTCCGTTACTTTTTTTACTGCTTCAACTACTTGATCGTTGGAATGTCCGTGAATTAAAGGTCCCCATGATAAGACGTAGTCAATATATTTGTTGCCGTCAATATCGTAAATCGTAGCGCCTTTTCCTCGTTCCATAAAAATAGGATCCATATCTACTGATTTAAATGCACGAACAGGACTGTTTACTCCACCCGGCATTAGTTGCTGCGCTTCTAAAAAAGCTGCTTTTGACTTTTCATAACTTCTCATGTGTAAGCCTCCTTAATTACTTGTCAGATAACCAGCGTGCTGCGTCTTTAGCATGATACGTTACAATTAAATCCGCTCCTGCACGCTTCATGCTAATTAATTTTTCAAGAACAATCTCTTTTTCATTTACCCAGCCGTTTTGAGCTGCCGCTTTAATCATTGAATATTCACCGCTCACATTATAAGCCACTACAGGTAAATTAAACGTATTTTTCACATCGCGCATAATATCTAAATATGATAGAGCTGGTTTTACAATTAAGAAATCTGCTCCTTCTTCGACATCAGATTCCGCTTCTCGAAGTGCCTCTAAGCGATTAGCTGGGTCCATTTGATATGTTTTACGGTCTCCAAATTGAGGAGAAGAATGCGCTGCATCACGGAATGGTCCGTAAAAAGCAGATGCATATTTAACAGCATAAGACATCACCGGCACATCTTCAAATCCAGCTTCGTCTAGACCGTGGCGAATAGCTGCCACGAAACCGTCCATCATGTTTGAAGGCGCAATAATATCCGCTCCTGCTTTAGCTTGACTAACCGCTGTACGCGCTAATAAGTCAAGGCTAGGATCGTTTAAGATTTTTCCGTCTTCAATTACACCACAGTGGCCATGATCTGTGTATTGACACAAGCATGTATCTGCGATAACAACAAAATCCGGAAAATTTTCTTTAATTTGACGAATACCTTTTTGGACAATTCCGTGGTCATGGTATGCCTGTGAGCCAACAGCATCTTTTTCAGCGGGAACACCAAATACCATAGCTGACTTAATTCCTAAATCGACTAGCTCTTGGATTTCACCATTCAAGTAGTCTAAAGAAATTTGATCCACACCTGGCATTGATTTCACAGCATTTCTTTTTTGTTCACCTTCTACAATAAAAATAGGATATATAAAGTCTTCAGGGTGTAAATGTGTTTCACGTACAAGCGCACGCATATTTACAGAATTACGAAGACGACGATGACGTGTAAATTGTAAATCTTTCATGTTAAAATCCTCCTTTATTATTCAAAACAACTAACCAACATATCTATCATACCATTTATTGTGTATGTGTTAGGAACAAGATGCTTAATTCCATATTCGCTCGCTGTCTGACTCGTAATAGGACCGATGCAAACAACTTTGGTTTCATTTATAAGCTCAAGCCAATTCGGAATATCTTTAACTGACTCGACAAAAAATCTCACTGTAGAAGAACTTGTAAAAGTAATGGCATCAATTCCTGTTTCTAAATGTTGCTTAACCAAGCGTTCAGAGCCTTGATTTCGAATGGTCTGATATACAACTAAATCCGTTACCTCACACTCTTTTAACCCATCTTTTAAAACAGAGCGGGCTAATTGTCCTCGTACAAGGAGAACTCGCTCGTGATGTAACACATTTGCTTTTAACGACTCAAGAAGTGATTCGGCAACGTATTCTTTTGGAACAAGTTGCACGTTAACATCGTATTTTTCCAGCAATTTTGCGGTTTTTTCTCCAACCGCAGCCACTTTTAATCTTTTTAAAGCACTCCGACTGATATTTAACTCTTTTAGCCATTCAAAGAAAAAAGAAATGCCGTTTTGACTTGTAAAAACAACCCAGTCAAATGAATTAATCGACAGCAGGACGTCTTCCACTTCTTGTTCATTGTTCGAACGTGCGAACGTAAGGACTGGTAAACTTAAAGGTGTGCCTCCAAGCTTTTTAATCTGTGCTGCAAATGAATGAGCCTGCTTCGCTTCTCTTGTAATCAAAACTTTTTTCAAAAAAAGAGGAGCCTCATGACTCATTACTTGTCCAGCTCCTCTTTTACACGATCAATTAAAAGCTTAGCTCCTTGAGAGGTTAAACGCTCAGCAGCCTCTGAACCGATAGCAACGGGGTCTTTTCCCGTAATGTGCTCTTTATAAATCGTTTTGCCATCAGGAGACGCAACTAGCGACGTTAGCTCAATGTTTCCACCGTCTACTATACGTCCGTATCCCGCAATCGGCACTTGACATCCGCCTTCCATCTCTTTTAAAAATACTCGTTCAGCGCTAACAGCACGAGCCGTTTCATCATGATTTAGAGCTTGAAGAAGCGATAATAATTCACCGTCATTTTCTCGGCATTCAATAGCTAAAGCTCCTTGTCCTACAGCGGGAACGCTTATTTCCGGCTCTAGGTACTGAGTGACCGTATCTTTTGACCAGCCCATACGAGATAGTCCTGCAGCTGCCAAGATAATCGCATCGTAATCTTCATTTTTTAATTTCTCTAGGCGTGTGTCGATATTTCCTCGAATCCATTTAATTTCGATATCTGAACGCATAGATAGAAGCTGTGCCCCTCGACGCAAGCTGCTTGTCCCAATCACAGCACCGCTTGGTAAGTCCTCAAATCGCTCACCATTTTTTGAAATAAGCGCATCACGATGATCTTCTCGTAAAGGAATACATCCAATCGTTAATCCTTCTGGCAAAACAGCCGGCATATCTTTCATACTATGAACGGCCATATCAATTTCTTCATCTAACATGGCCTGTTCAATTTCTTTTACAAAAAGACCTTTACCGCCTACTTTGGACAGCGTTACATTTAAAATTTGATCCCCTTTTGTAACCATTTCTTTAATTTCAAACTCAAAAGGAAGACCTTGTTTTTTTAACTGTTCAATGACCCACTTGGTCTGTGTTAACGCAAGTTTGCTTCGACGAGAGCCGACAATAATTTTTCGCATGTTGTCCTCCTAATTACGAACCCCAAAAGTGAAAATTCGATAAACTGCCAAATAAAAAGAAATTAATAAGTAAGACTAAGAACAACCCAATATTCCACATCGCGATTGCCTTACCTTGAATACCTCTGCGCAGTCTAGCATACAAGTAAGCGCTGTATGCAACAAACATTAAAAATGAACCTAACACTTTTGTATCGTACCAATGAAAATCTACGTATTTAATATAAGCCCATATGATTCCTAAGATTAACGAAAGCAATAACAGCGGTACACCAATTAAAATTAATACATAGGACATGTAGTCTAGCTTTGTTAAATCTTCAATTCTTAGCAAGCGCTTGCCCCATTTCTTCTTTTTCAATAAATTATACTGAACGAGATACAGAGCAGAAAAAACAAACGAGACTGAAAAAGCGCCGTAAGATAAAATAGCCATGGTAATATGGATGATTAATAATTCTGACACAAGGCGCTCCGACTGGACAGCCGTATATGTTTCAAGTGGAGCAAACGTATGAATAGCCATAATTAAGAAACCAATCACATTTGTAAAAAATACCATAAAATCAACGCGGAATAAACGATTAATCACAAGTGAAAGAGTAATTAACACCCACGCGTAAAAATACAGCCCTTCAGAAACGGTGAGAATTGGAAATCTCCCCGTATCAAACATTCGTAAAATTAAAAAGGCTGTTTGCAAAACCCACACAATAGAAAGTAACCAGAAGGCTATCGAATTTGCCTTCCGGTTATTTTGTACAAAATCAATAAAATATAATAAAACGCTCACCGCGTATAAAATCACAATCAATTCATAGATTCTGGTTAATTCCATATCAACCATTATTCAATCCTCACTTAAGACTGATAAGCTACTGAATGAGACATAATCGATGTATGAAGCTGCTCTTCTTTTTCTTTTTGCAAAGCAACTTCCTGTTCAATATTAAAAATCTTCATGAACAGCTCTAAAGACTCTTCAGCATGTTTCTCTCCAGCCAATTCTTTCGCGTGTAAAATTGGATCGCGAAGAAGTTGATTAATTATACTTTTTGTATGTTTATTTAACACTTTGCGCTCACGCTCAGATAAATCTGGGAGCTTACGATCAATGCTTTTCATCGTTTCAGCTTGAATGGTAAGTGCTTTTTGACGAAGTGCAGAAATAACAGGCACAACGCCTAATGTACCAAGCCAAGACTTGAAAGCAACAATTTCAGCTTCAAGCATAATTTCAATTTCATCCGCAGCTTTTTGACGCTCTTGCAAATTGGATTCTACAATCCCGTTTAAATCGTCGATATCGTATAAAAAGACCGTCTCTAGCTCATCTAGTTCTGGATCTAAGTCACGCGGAACGGCGATGTCTACCATAAACAATGGGCGGCCTTTACGCGTACGCTCGGCTTCACTCATCATTTGTTTCGTTACTACATAGTCATTAGCTCCTGTTGAACTAATTAAGATATCTGCTTCGCTTAAAGCATGTTGAAGATCAGCAAATGGTTTGGCTTCTCCAGCAAAACGGTTTGCTAGCTCCTGTGCCTTTTCAAATGTTCGATTCACTACCGTTACTTTTTTAGCCCCGCTGCCATATAAATTCTGTACGGCAAGCTGACCCATTTTTCCCGCACCAAGAATCAACACATGTTTGGATGATAAGTCTCCAAAAATCTTTTTAGCAAGCTCTACGGCTGCATAGCTGACAGAAACTGCATTCGCACCAATTTCTGTTTCATGATGAGCTTTTTTAGCTAATGTCACTGCTTGTTTAAACAGCTGATTAAAAACCGTTCCAATTGTTTCTTCTTCTTGAGCAAGCAAAAAGCTTGAACGCACTTGTCCAAGAATTTGTGTTTCGCCAATCACCATTGAATCTAATCCACATGCTACTCGGTATAAGTGTTCGATGGCTCCATCATTTTCATAGATCGTTAAATAAGGCGAAAACTCTTCTTTATCTATTCCGAACCATTCAGCTAAAAATGCTTTTACATAATAACGGCCCGTGTGTAATTGATCAACAACAGCATAAATTTCCGTACGATTGCATGTTGAAACAATGATGTTCTCCAAAATGCTTTTTTGGCCGCTTAACGTTTTCATGGCAGATGCTAGTTCTTGCTCATTAAAACTAAGCTTTTCTCTTATTTCAACAGGGGCTGTTCGAAAGTTTAAGCCGACTGCTATAATATGCATTTGTACATACCCCCTATAATTGAAATGTGCTTATTTATCCGAATTTGACGGGCAGTAACCCCTAAATTTCCAAAGAGCTACAGTGAGATAACTGCCCGTAAAATCCGGCGTTCTTCATTCTACTATTCGTAAAAACCGGCGGACATTACACAGATGTAATCTTCGCCTTATCTCTAATTATTATAACATGTTCTATAAGTCATTCGAAAAAAAAATGTGAACAGTCTTTGAAAACATGTGTTAAGATATTAACTGTTATTCCGTAATAAATTGTATCAAAAAAGCAGCGTTTTATCACGTTTTCTGTTTTGAAACACCTGGAGGTTACTATGAAAAAGCAATCAATGTTTTTTGGTGTCTTACTAGTTGGATTTGGAATCTTTTTCTTACTGAATGAACTACATATGAGCATTGCAGCAAAGGTATACACGTGGCCTGTACTGTTAATTTTAATAGGAGCGGCACTGTTAACTGAGTCTGCTTTATCTCAAGATCATTCAAACTTGCTTGCAAGTTACATATTAATCACTTTAGGTATTCATTTCTATGTAAGTGAACAAATTCCCTTTTGGCCTACGAATATTAGCATGGTCGTTTTTATGGTGGCCATTAGCTTTTTACTCAGTGCTAGAAAAGCCAAATCGGGCTTTTTCCAAGGCGGCACCCTTTTAATTATTGCCATTTTAATGATGTTTTCAGACCGTCTTAAACTATTTTTGCCAAAAGTTGAAGACGGCGTAAATTATTTAACAACCTTCTGGCCTATTTTATTGTTACTAGTTGGGCTATATTTATTATTTTTCAAACGAAAGTAATCTATGTAAACAAGTTAAAAAAATGGAACGTTTGACTCACTTCCTGGTAGAGTGATGATAAACGTTCCATTGTTTTAGCTTCTATTCCTTTGTTTAGTGAGTCATGCGATACTGCAAAGATTTCCACGCTTTATCTTTTCCTTCACCTGTTTCAGATGAGAAATGAATTAATTCATCATTTGGATCTAAATCCAGCGTTTCTCTCACTACTTTTAAGTGCTTCTGCCATTTTCCTTTAGGAATTTTATCGGCTTTCGTCGCAATAACCATAACGGGAAGGTCATGGTGCTTCAAAAACTCATACATCATAACGTCATCCTTTGAAGGAGCATGGCGTAGATCAACAATCATTAACACAGCTTTAAGCTGCTCACGATTTGTTAAATACGTTTCAATCATTTTCCCCCATGCTTCACGCTCTTTTTTAGACACTTTTGCAAATCCGTAGCCAGGTACGTCTACAAAGTGAAGGATTTCATTAATTAAAAAGAAGTTAAGCGTTTGAGTTTTTCCAGGCTTAGACGACGTACGCGCTAAGCTTTTGCGATTGAGCATCTTATTAATAAAAGATGATTTTCCTACATTTGAACGGCCTGCTAACGCAAATTCTGGCAGGTTTTCTTTAGGATATTGTTCAGGGCGTACGGCACTGATAACAATATCGGCTTGAGTTACTTTCATTTTACCTCTCCTATTAGCGCATGTTCCAATACTTGGTCCACATGTGACACAAGAACGATGTCTAATTCCTCTTGTACACTGTCAGGGATATCTTCAATATCACGTTCATTATCGTGAGGGATTAATATTTTAGTTAATCCGGCACGGTGTGCACTAAGTGACTTTTCTTTTAAACCACCTATTGGTAATACGCGACCTCTTAGTGTAATTTCTCCTGTCATTCCTACTTCTCTACGCACTGGTTTACCCGTTAGTGCTGATACTAGAGCAGTGGCAATGGTAATTCCTGCAGAAGGTCCATCCTTTGGTACAGCTCCTTCTGGAACATGGATATGAATATCATTTTTTTCATAAAACTTCTCATCAATTCCTAGTTTCTCTGCATTTGAACGCACGTAGCTAAATGCCGCCTGAGCTGATTCTTTCATCACGTCTCCAAGCTTTCCGGTTAGCACTAGTCTTCCTTTACCAGGGGATAAGCTTACTTCAATGGCCAGCGTGTCTCCTCCTACAGTTGTGTAAGCAAGACCTGTAGCAACGCCAACTTGATCTTCCGTCTCAGCCTGTCCGTAGCGGAACCTAGGCTTACCAAGGAATTCTTCAAGCGTTTTGGCCGTCACCACCACGCGCTTTTTCTCACCAGAGACTACGATACGAGCTGCTTTTCGACAAATGGAAGCAATTTCGCGTTCAAGGTTACGAACACCAGCTTCTCTCGTATATAAACGTATGATTGCTGTTAAGGCGTCATCGCGAATCTGCAAATTGCCCTTTTGCAATCCGTGATTTTCTAGCTGGCGCAGCAATAGGTGACGCTTCGCGATTTCAAGCTTTTCCAGCTCCGTGTAACCAGCAATTTGAATAATTTCCATTCGATCGCGCAGCGGCCCCGGAATCGTAGCTAAGTTATTAGCTGTAGCCACGAACATCACTTTTGATAAATCATACGTTTCTTCTATATAGTGATCGCTGAAATTATGATTTTGTTCAGGATCCAATACTTCTAACAAAGCAGAAGACGGGTCTCCTCGGAAATCATTTGACATTTTATCGATTTCATCAAGCAGAAATACAGGGTTAATCGTTCCTGCTTTTTTCATTCCTTGAATAATGCGTCCAGGCATAGCTCCCACGTACGTGCGACGATGACCGCGGATTTCTGACTCATCTCTCACACCGCCTAGAGATACTCGTACAAAATGACGATCTAGAGACGTAGCAATTGAGCGGGCTAGGGATGTTTTCCCTACGCCAGGAGGTCCTGCTAAACATAAAATAGGGCCTTTAAGAGATTTTGTCAACTGCTGCACGGCTAGATATTCTAATACGCGTTCCTTCACTTTTTCAAGGCCATAGTGCTCATCGTTCAGCACTTGTTCAGCATTATGAATATTGAGCGTATCTTCCGTTTCGTTTGTCCAAGGTAGCGCAATCAACCACTCGATATAATTTCGAATGACTGAGCTTTCAGCGGAGGTAGCAGGAATTTTTTCATAGCGATCCAATTCTTTAAACGCCACTTGTTTGACATGGTCCGTCATCCCACTTGCTTCAATTTTTTCGCGAAGCGTTGCTACTTCTCCTGTCTTTCCTTCTTTGTCTCCAAGCTCTTTTTGAATCGCCTTCATTTGCTCACGAAGATAATACTCTTTCTGAGTGCGTTCCATTGATTTCTTTACACGCTGTCCAATTTTTTTCTCCAGCTGCAAAACTTCTTGCTCGTCTTGAATATGAGAAATGATCGTATTTAATCTTTCTTTCACATCAGTTGTTTCTAAAATTTCTTGTTTAAGCTGAATTTTTATTGGTAAATGAGAGGCTACAATATCTGCTAATCTTCCTGGTTCTTCAATGTCACTTACGGTTGAAAGAGTTTCAACGGACACCTTTTTGGAAAGTTTTATGTATTGTTCGAAATAGTCTAAAAGCGTGCGCATCAGCGCTTTATCTTCTACATCAACCTGATGTTCTTCATTTTGCTTTTCCACGTGTACAACAAAATATTCTTCGCTGTCTTCAAATTCTGTAACGGTTACGCGATTTAGTCCTTCTACTAAGACGCGCATCGTTCCATTCGGCAGCTTTAGCATTTGTTTAATTTTTGCCAACGTACCGGTTCTATATAAATCCTCTTTTGTTGGTTCATCGATACCCATATCTTTTTGTGATACTAAACAAACTAAGTGATCATCCATCATTGCTTTTTCTAATGCTTGCACAGATTTGTCTCGCCCAACATCTAAATGAAGCACCATTGTCGGATAGACGATCAAACCTCGTAAAGGCAGTAGCGGCATTGTCAATTTTTCTTTTTCTGCCATGCAATGAACACCTCCAATGCTCGTCAATTAAAGTATGTAAAGTGTGAATTCTTTTAACAATTTTATCTCATTTGTATACACATTGTCTAACAATAGTAATTACTAATTGTATCATGAGAAAGAATTAAAAGGCAAAATATATCTTTTTAAGCTCTTTTCATAAAAAAACGCCTTTTTCGTTGGCTGTGTATAAAGGTTTTATACGCGAAAAAGGCGATGAATATTCATCTGACCATTAATTTTTAATTATCATGATAGAATTAGCTAGATTCTCTATTTGGAATAGCTGGATCTACCGACAAATGTGCAACATGCTCATGTACAGACAATAGTGCTTGTTCAAACACCTCTGTTAAATGATGGACAGGAATAATATCGATACCTTTTACCTTTTCTACCATTGCATTCATATTTTCTTTTGGCACAATCACCGTCTGAACGCCTGCTTGTTTTGCTGCCTTGATTTTTGGAATTACGCCGCCAATTGGCTTTACGTTGCCGTGCAGACCAATTTCTCCTGTCATTGCTACCGTGTGTTTGATTGGGACTTCATAAATTGCTGAGTAGATCCCTGTTGCCATAGCAATACCAGCAGAAGGTCCATCGATTGGCACACCTCCCGGAAAATTCACGTGGATATCATACTCATCGGCTGGCACATCCATTGAGCGAAGAACCGTTATGACATTTTCAATTGAGCTTTTAGCCATACTTTTACGACGAATAGACTTCCCTTGAGTCCCTATACTTTCCTCTTCAACGATACCCGTAATAATAATGTTCCCTTTCTCTTTTGCAGGAATCGCTTTGACCTCAATTTCTAAAAGTGCTCCAGAGTTGGGCCCGTACACGGCTAATCCATTAATAAGCCCCACTTTTTCCTCATCTGCAATTTTCGGATCGTGTCTTGGAGATAGTTGACTAGAATGAACAATCCATTCAATATCTTCATTTTTAATGTCCGTTCGTTCCTCTGATATCGCTAGTCCAGCCGCAATTTGCATCATATTAACCGTTTCACGTCCATTGCGTGCATATGTAGAAAACAGAGATAAACCTTCTTCTGATATATCCATTCTGACTTTATTTGCTGCTTTTTTTGCAACTGTAATAATTTCGTCGCGATCAAGCTCACGGAAAAATACCTCTACGCATCTGGAACGAATGGCAGGCGGAATTTCATTAGGCGTTCTAGTCGTCGCACCAATCAAGCGAAAGTCGGCTGGTAAACCATTTTGAAAAATATCGTGAATATGTGTTGGAATTTGTGTATTTTCTTCGCTGTAATAGGCGCTTTCCATAAACACTTTTCGATCTTCTAGAACCTTTAACAGCTTATTCATCTGAATAGGATGGAGTTCTCCAATTTCATCAATAAATAAAATTCCCCCGTGTGCATCTGTAACTGCTCCTTGTTTTGGCTGCGGAATTCCAGCTTGGCCCATAGCGCCTGCGCCTTGGTAAATGGGGTCATGCACTGATCCAATTAAAGGATCTGCAATGCCTCGCTCATCAAAACGCGCCGTAGTTGCATCTAACTCTACAAATACAGCTGCTTGTTTAAAAGGTGATTTTTTATTTTTCTTTGCTTCTTCTAACACTAAACGTGCTGCTGCTGTTTTTCCTACTCCAGGCGGCCCGTATACAATAACGTGCTGTGGATTAGGACCGCAAAGGGCAGCCTTTAGTGACCGAATTCCATCTTCTTGTCCGACAATATCGGAGAAGCTAGACGGCCTCACACGTTCGGCAAGCGGCTCAGTTAAAGAGATGGCTCTCATCTTCTGCAGTTGCTCCATTTCTTTCTTTGAATCCCGGTCAATTGAGACTTTTTGCGTACGCTGATTGCGTAATAAATTCCAAAAATATAAGCCAATGATGATACCAAAAAAGAGTTGGACCATTAAGGCAATATTCGTCCAGTTCATAGATAAACCTCCTGCGCAGTTTAGTAAGATAATTATCAGTTATTATCTCCCTGCAGCAGTAGGAATAAACAAGATTCTAGTAAAAAGTAAAATTTAGTTGTCCTTCATCAACAGAAAAAAGCCGGGTACTCAAATTGAGTACCCGGCTTTTTTTATGCTGATGTTTTGCTGCCTTCTTGAATAGTAGATCCGTCTTCTAATACGAACTTAGGAGCCGCTTGATCACGAACTGTTTCACCTGTGATAATACATTTTGTAATATCATCACGTGAAGGAAGATCAAACATTACATCTAACATAATACCTTCAATGATTGAACGTAGACCACGAGCACCTGTTTTACGCTCGATTGCTTTTTTAGAAATTTCTACTAAAGCCTCGTCTTCGAACTCAAGTTCAACGTCATCAAGTTCAAGCATTTTTTGATATTGTTTCACTAGTGCATTTTTCGGTTTTGTTAAAATCTCAACTAGCGCTTCTTCATCAAGAGGCACTAAGCTAGCAGTAACCGGTAAACGACCAATAAACTCTGGAATTAAACCAAATTTTAATAAATCTTCCGGTAATACTTTTGCTAGTAACTCTTTTTCTGTAAAGTCTTGTTGTTTTGTTTCTGAACCGAAACCAATTACTTTTTTACCTAGACGGCGCTTAATAATAGGTTCGATTCCGTCAAACGCACCACCGCAAATAAATAAGATATTTGTTGTATCAATTTGAATAAATTCTTGATGAGGGTGTTTGCGTCCACCTTGAGGAGGAACACTTGCTACAGTACCTTCTAAGATTTTAAGAAGAGCCTGCTGCACACCTTCACCTGATACATCACGTGTAATAGATGGGTTTTCAGACTTACGCGCTACTTTATCAATTTCATCGATGTAGATGATACCTTTTTCAGCTTTCTCCACATCGTAATCAGCTGATTGAATTAATTTTAATAAGATGTTTTCAACATCTTCTCCTACATAACCCGCTTCTGTTAGAGATGTTGCATCTGCAATCGCAAACGGTACGTTTAAAATACGAGCCAATGTTTGAGCTAGTAAAGTTTTACCGCTTCCTGTAGGTCCAATTAATGCAATATTACTTTTTGATAACTCAACGTCATCAATTTTACTGTTTGAATTGATTCGTTTGTAATGGTTGTATACTGCAACAGATAACGATTTTTTCGCATCCTCTTGACCAATTACATACTCATCTAAAATGTCACGAATTTCTTTTGGTTTTGGTACATCTTTAAATTCTACTTCTTCTTCTGTACCTAACTCTTCTTCTACGATTTCCGTGCAAAGTTCAATACATTCATCGCATATGTAAACACCTGGACCCGCAACTAACTTGCGTACTTGTTCTTGTGTTTTACCACAAAATGAGCATTTTAACTGCCCTTTTTCATCGTTAAATTTAAACATAATTTTCACCCCTTGTAGTATTTACTAAAGTGCTCGAAGCTGATTTCTATCCGCGCTATAGCCCAACAACATGAACAACTCATCTATTTGTAGGTAAATGCCCCTCTTTATCACATAGTAAAAGCGCTATGAAAAGATTTGTATTGCATTTTACCATACATTTTCTTGAATAGATACTAAAACGTTTTATGTATATGTTGTTGATGAGCATAACAGAATGAAGATCTGCTATTATATAGTGTCCTCTTATTGGGCCTATTTCATAACCACGGATTTCAAACAATGGGTTAAAGCTGCTTCTACGGTGTTGGTTATGATATAAAAAAACTATTGAAGTTTATAAAACAAGGCACGATCAAGTCGCGCCTTGTTTCTTACTTACTATTATGCAACAGCTTTGCTGTTTTCTACAAGAAATTCAACTGCTTTACGTACTTTCATGTCTTCTTTAATGCTATCAAGACTGCCAAGCACTTTCTTAATTTCTTCGACAGGCATGTTGTACATTCCTGCCATGTTTTCTAATTCTTTTTCTACTTCTTCTTCGCTTACTTCAAGATTTTCAGCTTTTGAAATAGCTTCTAGCGTTAAGTTGATTTTCACACGCTTTTCAGCATCCGGACGCATTTGGTCGCGAAGAGCTTTTTCATCTTGACCTGAGAATTGGAAGTAAAGTTCAAGGTTAAGACCTTGCATTTGTAAACGTTGTTCAAACTCTTGCATCATACGATCCATTTCAGTGTTGAACATTGCTTCTGGAATTTCTACTTCAGCATTTTCAGCAGCTTTTTCTACTAAAGTGTCGCGAAGAGCTGATTCTGCTTGGTTTTCTTTATCGCTTTGTAATTTTTCTTTTGTTTTTGCTTTTAACGCTTCTAAAGTTTCTACTTCTTCATCTACGTCTTTTGCAAACTCATCGTCTAAAGCTGGAAGCTCTTTAGATTTGATTTCATGTAATTTCACTTGGAATTTAGCAGCTTTACCAGCTAGCTCTTCAGCGTGATACTCTTCAGGGAATGTTACTTCCACTTCTTTTTCAGCGCCTACTTCAAGACCAACTAGTTGCTCTTCAAAGCCAGGGATGAATGTGTTAGAACCGATTTCTAAAGAATAGTTTTCGCCTTTTCCGCCTTCAAATGCTTCGCCATCAACGAAACCTTCAAAGTCGATTACAGCTGTATCGCCTTCAGCTACTGTTCCTTCTTCTTTAACAACTAGTTCAGCGTGACGCTCTTGAAGTGTTTTTAATTCAGCTTCAACGTCTTCGTCTGTTACAGTTGTATCTACTTTTTCTACTTCTAAGTTTTTGTATTCGCCTAATTTAACTTCAGGCTTAACAGTTACTTTAGCAGTGAAAACTAGAGGTTGTCCTTTTTCAATTGTTTCAACATCGATTTCTGGACGATCAACCGGCTCGATACCAGCTTCAACAATTGCATTGCTGTAAGCTTCAGGTAATAAGATGTCTAGTGCATCTTGGTATAAAGACTCTACGCCAAAACGTTTTTCGAAAAGTGGACGAGGCATTTTACCTTTACGGAACCCTGGTACGTTTACTTGTTTTACAACTTTTGTGAATGCTTTATCTAAGGCTTTATCAAACTCAGCAGCTTCAACTTCTACTGTTAAAACGCCTTGATTTCCTTCTTGTTTTTCCCATTTTGCAGACATGAATGTTTCCCTCCAAAATCATTTTAAGTAGTGATTTCTAAATTAGATAATGCAGATAGCCTATCAGTTCAAACCTCAATCATTATCTATTTAACTCCCTACTACTTTAAAGTAAGTAGGAATGTAATGTAAAGATGAAATTCTACTATACGTATTTAAGTGCATTTTACAACCATTATATTATAACATACAACAATGACGTTTCAACTAAACACCACATTTTATATAAAAGAAATTTCTTCAATTTCTTTTAGCTCTTTAATTGCCTTTCGTAATTCAGCTGCGGAGAAACTTCCGTCTTCCTCTGCTACAGCTGCATCTGACTCTTCTCCTTGCATCATCAGACTAACAGCATACACCGCTTCTGTCCAAAGTTTTACATTATCACCCGGTAAAAACGGAAATGTTATAAATAAATGACGCTGCCATATTTCAACGGCAACCTGCAGCAATGTAGGATTTTCATGCTCCAGCTTTTCCGTCAGCTGCGCTTCTACTTGCTCGGCAAACAAATACGGTGTTGTTCGTTGAAGCTGAAGCGCATTTACTTTTTTCGTCTCTCCAAACTTACTAATCATAAAATCAATGTCTACTTCTTCTTCCATGACTGTTTTTAAAGCGACTGTTTTTACGATAGGGTGAATAGCTTCAGATGAAAATAGCTGTTCCAGAAAGAAGCGCTGCTTTTCAATTCTCTTTGTTTTTAATGAATGAACCCATTCAAGCTGATCTTGAATATTGTCTAGAGCTGTGAATGATTTAAACTGCTCTATCTGTTCTTCTTCTGTTTGTTCTTCTATGACTTGTTCTTGATTCATTCTATTTTTGCAGAACTCCAATAGCTGATAAAGCTGTTCAGCATGTTCAGAAGGGAGTTTGTGTTCTTGAATAACTGCTTGTAGAGTGACATATCCTTCATGATAATGACCAAGCTGAATTAACACCATGAGGTACATTTGCAAATTATGATAATAATCGCCAATATCTTCTTTCAGCATTTGCTCACATAATTCCTTAGCTATGCCTGCATCACCGAGCTCCACGTGACAAATAACAAGGCCAAGCAAAATTTCATGATGCTTATTATCAAGTTCGTAGGCCTGCTCAAATAAAGGAAGTGCTTCTTGAAATTGCTTGTGCTGCATATGTTCTGTAGCTTTTTCAACCAACCGTTCTTTTAATAGAGGAAAAGCTACAATTTTGTTTTGTTGTTCATTCGACATGTTTTCTCCCCACTTCGCGGTCCATTTGCTTTACAGTTTAGCAATTGAATTAACGGAACGCAAAAAAATCGAGCAAAATCATCATTTTGCTCGATTTTTGGTTAATATCTTACCGTTTTTGCTTCATAAGCAGAAATGTCGTCTTCAAAAGAAAGCGTATAGCCAATTTCATCATATCCGTTAACAAGCATATATTTCCAATGGCCATTAATCTCAAACGTACGTTCAAAACCTGCTTCATCGGTAATTTTTTGCTGATGAAGATCGATTGTACAGGCGTAAGAAGCACTTTGAGACTCTTTCATTAAATAGGAAACATCTTCTTTTGGTAAAATAATAGGTAAAATACCATTTTTTAGACAGTTTTGTTTAAAAATATCCGCAAATGACGGTGCGATAATGGCACGGAACCCATAGTCTAAAAGCGCCCATGGAGCGTGTTCACGTGACGAACCACACCCGAAGTTCTCGTCAGCTACAAGAATTGTTGCTCCTTGATTTTGAGGCTGATTTAGTTCAAACGTTTCATTTAACGTTTCATCTTCATTATATCGCCAATCAAAAAAGAGAAATTGGCCAAAGCCAGTACGCTCAATTCTTTTCAAAAATTGCTTTGGGATAATTTGATCAGTATCTACGTTTGCTCGGTCGAGACCTGCTACTTTTCCTGTATGGATTGTAAAAGCATTCATCTGTGTTCTCCTCCTTATCGCACCGCTTGTTCTTGTAGTTTGCGTACATCAACAAAATGTCCATATACCGCTGCCGCTGCTGCCATTACCGGGCTTACTAAATGCGTTCTGGCACCTTTTCCTTGACGTCCTTCAAAGTTTCGATTAGAAGTGGACGCACAGTGTTCGCCTTGTGGAACTAAGTCAGAGTTCATGCCTAGACACATGCTACAGCCCGAGTCTCTCCATTCAAAGCCTGCTTCAATAAAAATAGCAGATAACCCTTCTTCTTCAGCCACTCGCTTTACTTTTTGAGAACCTGGTACAATCATCGCTCGCACATCTGGTGACACTTTCTTTCCTTTAATAAAGGCTGCCACGTCACGAAGATCAGACAAACGAGCATTTGTACATGAACCGATAAATACATGCTGAACTGGGATCTCTTCTATTGCCATGCCGGGCTGTAAGCCCATATACTCAAGTGCTCGTGACAAAGACTTTTTCTCAGCTTCTGTTGTACACTCTTCTAATGTAGGAACTTGCTTGCTAACATAAGAACTCATCGCCGGGTTTGTTCCCCATGTTACAACAGGCTCAATTGTATCTGCATCAATTTCTAGCGTTTCATCGTATGTTGCACCTTCATCTGTTGCTAAAGCTGCCCAAGCTTCCACTGCTTTTTCAAACTGTTCTCCTTTAGGAGCATACTGACGCCCTTTAATATAAGAGAAAGTAACATCATCTGGACTGATTAAACCAGCTTTTGCACCGGCTTCAATAGACATATTACAAATAGTCATGCGCTCTTCCATTGAAAGGTCGCGAATACATTCGCCCGTAAATTCTACGATTGAACCCGTTCCAAAATTCACGCCGAATTTTTGAATAATTGCTAACACAATGTCCTTAGCATAAACACCAGGCTGTTTTTTGCCATTTACTTTCACTTGTAGCGTTTTTGGTTTCGCTTGCCATAGCGTTTGCGTTGCTAAAACATGTTCTACCTCACTCGTTCCTATACCAAAAGCAAGCGCTCCAAATGCACCGTGAGTAGATGTATGGCTATCTCCGCACACAATGGTTTTTCCAGGCTGCGTCAATCCTAATTCCGGTCCAATGATATGCACAATTCCTTGCTCTTCGCTTGTTAAATCTAAAAGCTTCACACCAAACTCATGACAGTTTTCAGATAGTTTGTCTACTTGTTTCTTTGCAATCGGATCTTTAATATTAAAACGGTCAACCGTTGGAATATTGTGATCCATTGTAGCAAACGTTAAGTCCGGACGCTTCACTTGACGATTTGCCACGCGAAGACCTTCGAATGCTTGAGGAGACGTTACTTCATGAATAAGATGAAGATCGATATATAATAAGTCCGGCTTCCCCTCTTCTCGACGTACAACATGTTGTTCCCAAAGCTTATCAATAATTGTTTTTGGTTTCATACTGCTCCTCCTTTCTGATTATGAAAAACGTTTCTCACAAAACGTGAGAAACGCATGATTAACTGTAAGCTGTCATAATGCTTGAAATGGCAGAATCGTTGGCAATAACCGCAGTTATTGCATCCACCATTTTATCGGTACCTAAATAATGATTACCGTCTGCTAAGTCAGCTGTTCGATGACCTGCATGTAATACACTTTCAACCGCTTGTTCAATCACCGCTGCTTCTGTTTCTAATCCAAATGAATGTCTAAGCAACATTGCTGCAGATAAAATAGCAGCAATCGGATTAGCTTTGTTTTGTCCAGCAATGTCTGGTGCAGAACCGTGAACCGGTTCGTATAAAGATGGACCATCAACCGTTAAACTCGCAGATGGAAGCATCCCTAACGATCCTGTCAGCATAGAAGCCTCATCACTCAAAATATCACCAAACATATTTTCAGTTACCACTACATCAAAATATTTCGGATTACGAATTAACTGCATAGCAGCTGAATCTACAAGCATATGCTCAAGCTCTACATCCGGGTAGTCTTTTGCTACTTCTTCAGCTACTTCACGCCACACTCGACTAGACTCAAGCACATTCGCTTTATCAACCGACGTTACCTTTTTACGTCGATTTACAGCCGTTTCAAACGCTTGGCGAATAATCCTTTCTATTTCTGTACGCTTATAAAATAACGTGTCGACAACCGTCTCTTCATTTCCTTCTGTTCGACGCTCGCTAGGCTGACCAAAATATAAGCCCCCTGTTAGCTCACGAACGATAATGAAGTCAACACCTTCAATGTATTCTTTTTTCAAAGGAGAGGCATCTGCTAAGCTATCATAAAACGTCACTGGACGAAGGTTAGCATATAAATCCAATTCTTTTCGAATAGCTAGCAAACCTTTTTCTGGTCGCAAATGTGAAGGGTTACGATCCCATTTTGGCCCTCCAACGGATCCAAGTAAGACGGCATCCGCCTGCTTACAAATCTCAATTGTACTTTCTGGAAGAGGTGTGCCAGCCTCATCAATTGCAGCTCCGCCAATTAATCCATACGTAAACTCGAATTGATGATCAAAGCGCTCTCCAATTGCTTTTAAAACGGCAACAGCGCCTTTGGTTACTTCTGTTCCTACGCCGTCACCTGGTAATACAGCGACTTTTTTTGTCATGGTGGTCTCTCCCTTCAGTTCACATTACTTCTTGCTTTGTACGATGCTGCTGAATAGCGATTAATCGATTAATGGCATTTAAATAGGCTTTCGCTGACGATTCTAATACGTCAAATGCTACTCCGCGTCCGCTTGCTTCAGTTCCTTCGCTTTCAACCTTCACAAATACTTCAGCCAGTGCATCCGGACCGCCGTTAATAGACTGAATACGATAGTCTAATAGTTTGACATCTTGCTCAACACAGCGCTGCAGCGTATTATAGATAGCTTCCACGCTTCCAGATCCCGTAGCTGCTTCTTGAATCTCTTCGCCGTTTTCTTTGCGAAGCGTAATCGTAGCCGTAGGAATATTGTTCGTACCATACTGAACTTGCAGACTTTCAAGCTTATATTCACTGTCTTTGCTAACTTGCTTTTGAATGACTAATGCCAATAAATCATCGTCGGTAATGTCTTTTTTCTTATCTGCTAAGTCTTTAAACTTCTCAAAAAGCACGTTTGCTTCTGTATCTTCCAATGTGAACCCAAGCTCTACTAAGCGTGTACGGAACGCATGACGACCAGAATGCTTGCCAAGCACAATCGGATTTTGTTTAACACCCACAAGTTCTGGGGAAATAATCTCATATGTTAACGGATTTTTTAAGACGCCATCTTGGTGAATACCTGATTCATGAGCAAAAGCATTTTTTCCGACAATTGCTTTATTTGGCGCAATATTCATTCCGGTAAGCTTACTGATAATGTCACTCGTACGCTTGATTTCGGGCAAGATCAAACCTGTGCTCGCTTGATAGAAGTCTTGACGGACATGAAGCGCAAGTGCTACTTCTTCAAGAGCAGCGTTACCGGCACGTTCTCCGATTCCGTTAATCGTTCCTTCAATTTGAGTAGCTCCTGCTTCAATAGCAGCCATTGAATTAGCAACAGCTAGCCCTAAGTCATCGTGGCAGTGAGCTGACAAATCGACCTTATGAATATTTGATACATGTTCTTTTAAGTAATTAAATACGGATTGATAGTCACCAGGCGTGATAAATCCTACCGTATCTGGAATATTAACGACTTTTGCACCAGCATCAATAACAGCTTCTACAATTCTAGCTAAAAACGGTAAATCTGTGCGACATGCATCTTCAGCAGACCATTGAACAACCGGGAATTTTTTACTTGCGTATTTCACCATTTCCACTGCTGTTTCAAGTACTTCATCAGGTGTTTTTTTCAATTTATGCTGCATATGAATTTCGGAAGTAGCGATAAAAACATGCAGTCTTGGTTCTGCACTTTCTTTTAACGCTTCCCATGCAATGTCAATATCTTTTGTAACAGACCTTGCAAGGCCTGTTACAGAAGAATTTTTGACAATAGACGCAATTTCTTTTACGGATTGAAAATCACCTTTTGAAGAAGCTGGAAATCCGGCTTCAATAATGTCGATACCTAATCGCTCTAACTGCTTAGCAATTTCAAGCTTTTCTTGTAGGTTCAAATTGACTCCAGGTGACTGTTCACCATCGCGTAGCGTCGTGTCAAATAGTTTAATTTTTTGCACTAGCGATCACCGCTTCTTTCTTTTGTTTTTTAACAAATGGCATCATTTCACGTAATTGAGCGCCAACTTTTTCAATTAAATGTTCGTTTTCACGGTTATTGATAGCTGTAAATTCTGGACGATTTGCTTGGTTTTCTAGGATCCAGCCTTTTGCAAATTTACCTGTTTGGATATCTTCAAGCACTTTTTTCATTTGTTCTTTTGAACGCTCATCTACAACGCGTGGTCCTGAAACGAAGTCACCCCATTGAGCTGTATCAGAGATTGAATAACGCATGCCTTCCATTCCGCCTTCATACATAAGGTCAACAATTAATTTTAATTCGTGTAAACACTCAAAATATGCAACTTCCGGTTGGTAGCCAGCTTCTACAAGCGTTTCAAAACCAGCTTTAACTAATGAAGTTAAACCGCCGCAAAGTACTGCTTGCTCACCGAAAAGATCTGTTTCTGTTTCTTCTTTAAACGTTGTTTCTAATACACCCGCACGAGCTGAGCCAATTGCTTTAGCATAAGCTAATGCTACGTCTTTTGCTTCGCCAGTTACGTCTTGGAATACTGCGAATAACGCCGGTACGCCAGCTCCTTCTTCATACGTTCTTCTTACAAGGTGACCAGGACCTTTTGGAGCTACTAAGAATACGTCAACGAATTCAGGTGCTACGATTTGATTAAAGTGAATGTTAAAACCGTGAGCAAATACTAAAGATTTCCCTGGTTTTAATCCTGGAAGAATTTCTTCGTTATAAACTTTTGGCTGATGCTCATCTGGAAGTAATACCATTACTACTTCTGCTTGTTGAACTGCTTCTTTTACAGATAATACAGTGAAGCCGTCTTGTTCTGCTTGATCCCATGATTTACCTTTACGTAATCCTACTACCACGTTTACTCCGCTGTCGCGTAAGTTTTGTGCGTGAGCGTGACCTTGTGAACCATAACCTACGATTGCTACTGTTTTACCTTGTAATAATTGATCCTTTGCATCTCCGTTGTAATATACCTTTGTCATAATAAATCTCTCCTCTTAGTTTATATAGTTTTATATAGTTTACTTTTTTAGTAACTAGCTAGAATTAAATGATTGATGAAAGTTTGGCTGCTGCTTTTTGCGTACCGCGCGGAACAGCAACTGTCCCTGTGCGCGTTACTTCTTTTAATCCATAAGGCTGAAGTAAATCAATCATCGCTTCAATCTTGCTGGATTCACCTGTTACTTGAATAATTAAGCTGTCGCGGCTTACATCAATGATGGTTGCACGGAAAGGCTCAATTACTGCATAAAGTTCGTTACGGCTCGCAGGTGTAGATGCTACTTTCATTAAAGCAAGCTCTCTTGACACCACGGCTTGATCCGTAATATCTTGAACTTTCAACACGTCAATCTGCTTGTTTAACTGCTTAATCACTTGTTCAGCAGCATTGTCATGCTCTACGTTTACGACAAACGTCATGCGTGATACATCTTCAGATTCAGTGTGTCCTACCGAAATACTCTCAATATTGAAATTTCTTTTTGTAAATAACCCCGTTACGCGATTTAAAACGCCCGCACGGTTTAATACAGTTGCTGTAATGATTCGCTTCATGGTTTCACCCCTACCATTTCATGTAATCCTTTTCCAGGTGCAACCATTGGATATACGTTTTCTTTAGGTGCGACAAAGAAGTTTAGTAAAACAGGTCCATCTGTTTCCATTGCTTCTTTCAGAGCCGCATGCGCTTCTTCTTCAGTAGAAGCTTGTAAACCTTTGATATCATAGGCTTCTGCAAGCTTCATTAAATTAGGCTGATTCGGAATTAAAGAGTGCGAGTAGCGTTCTTCATAGAAGATTTCCTGCCACTGACGAACCATTCCAAGCGACTGATTGTTAAGCACAACCACTTTAACAGGTAAGTTTAATTCTCTAATAACCCCTAATTCTTGAAGCGTCATTTGAAATCCACCGTCACCAACGACTGCTACAACTGTTTTATCTTTATTTGCCAGCTGAGCGCCGATTGCAGAAGGTAATCCAAAGCCCATGGTGCCAAGGCCACCTGAAGTTACCCATCGATCTGGATTATTAAATGTGTAGTATTGAGCTACCCACATCTGATGTTGCCCAACGTCCGTTGTAACAACGGCATCTCCATTTGTATATTTGTGAAGCAACTCAACTACTTTTTGTGGTTTCAACACGTCCGCTGAGTTCTGATACCATAATGGATATTCTTGTTTCCACGCCGCTAATTTCTCATGCCATTTCGTATAATCTCCAACTTCTCCTTCTTGCAGAAGCAATTGCTTTAATACTTCTTTTGCATCTCCAACAATTGGAATCTTGGTTGGAACATTCTTTCCAATTTCCGCTGGGTCGATGTCAATGTGAGCAATTTTTGCATTTGGTGCAAAATGCTTTAAGTTACCTGTTACTCGGTCATCAAAGCGCGCCCCGATACTAATGAGAAGATCACTCTCATAAATTGCCATGTTTGCTGTGTACGTTCCGTGCATGCCAGCCATTCCTAAATGAAGCGGATGATCTGCAGGAAAACAGCCTAACCCTAAAAGCGTATTAATAACCGGAATATTTTGACGCTCAGCATAATTTTTTAATTCTTCTGAACCTTTACTCAATAATACTCCCGCACCTGCTAGAATAACAGGTTTCTTTGCAGCTGCTACTGTGTCTGTTAACTTTTTAACCTGCAGCTGATTTGGAAAATAAGTTGGCTGATAGCCAGGTAAATCAATTTCTCCTTCGTAATTAAATGTTCCATCACCCTGTGCCATATCTTTTGGAATGTCGATTAAGACTGGACCAGGTCTTCCTGTTGTCGCAATATGAAATGCCTCTTTGATGATTCTCGGCATGTCGCTGATATTGCGTACTTGATAGCTATGTTTTGTAATTGGCATTGTGATTCCTAATACATCTGCTTCTTGGAACGCGTCAGAACCAATTACACTTGAAGCTACTTGACCAGTAAAAACAACTAAAGGAAGTGAGTCAATCATCGCATCTGCCAAACCTGTTACGATATTTGTTGCACCAGGACCACTTGTTGCGATAACTACACCGGGTTTACCTGAAATTCTTGCGTACCCTTCTGCTGCGTGAATTCCACCTTGTTCGTGACGAGCAAGTACGTGAAACATTCCTGAACCGTATAGCTTATCGTAAATCGGTAAAACGGCTCCCCCTGGGTAACCGAAGATGACGTCAACGTTTTCTCTTCTTAGAGATTCAATCAACATGTCAGCTCCATTCATTTGTGCCCCAGTGCTTACAGGTTCTTTCGTTTGCATATTGGCTCCCACTTTTCTCATCCTTTCGTTTTCTAGATAAAAGAAAAAAGACTTCTCACCCCTAAATAGACCCTATCAAATGATATAGGTCAAGGGGCGAAAAGTCTTTTGTACTTTACGCGGTACCACCCTCGTTTGTAATCGAAATGATTACCTTATGAATGTATACTGTACATTCTTTTTGATAACGAGTGCTTTGGAAGTACACTCGGTCGCCCTTACTGAATTTCAGGGTGACACTCTGAGGTGAGTTCATTTTGAGTTGGTAACGCCGGCTTCCAGCAACCCGACTCTCTGTTGATACCTAAACATCAAAACTACTTATCCTCTTCAACGTTTTAAAACGCTATATGCTTTTTGAACAATGCTTTACACATCATATTTTAATTTAATTACAATTAATTAAAATTTTTAGAAAACTTATATTTGAGGACTATCTTACGCCCATTTCTATGCATAGTCAACCACTTTTCAAGATTTTTTTAGACAATTTAGACTAAACAGAATATTTGAATGCGTTTTCATTATTGATGCAATAAGGGTTTATAGCCACTCAAAAAGTTTTTCTGAAACGTTCATTTGTACACACTGAATGAACAAACATTCACTTTTAAGATAAATAAAAAAATCCCGGCTTTTACTAAAAAGTAAAAGCCGGGATTTTTTTCTAGACGTCCCAGGAGAGATTCGAACTCCCGACCGACGGCTTAGAAGGCCGTTGCTCTATCCTGCTGAGCTACTGGGACATAATGTTAAACTGTATCAAAGACAATACTTATTATATTCAAATATAATTTAAAAGTCAACGTTTTTTTGAAATTTTATGAGAAGAGAGGTAAAAAACCTTCTCTTCTCCCTATATTTGGCTATATTATGCTGAAAGTGTACAGGTTAACTGCATGCTAGGAATATGTTTACCGCTTATATCGTAAAACTGCACGGTAGCTTCTGTACCATCCATTACTAGTATAGCATACGTACGTTCTTTTCTCATACGAGGAAGTAACATACTTCCTGGATTGATAAATAAAACTCCGTCCATGAGCTCAGCTCCCGCTATGTGAGAATGCCCAAAACAAACAACGTTTGCCCCCACTTCTCTCGCTTTGTAATGCAGATTCATCATAGACATTTTAACATTATATAAGTGACCGTGTGTAACCAGACACGTGGCTTCTCCAAGTGACTCTACTCGATCATTGACGTAAGATGCATCATAATCACAATTTCCTCGAACGCCTAAAAACGAAGACATTTCTTTGCTGTCTTGTGGCAGCTCAGAGTCACCACAATGAATCATCTTATCTACATCAGCATGTCTTTCTCTGATAGTGAGCAGTTCTTCTTGTAACCCGTGGCTATCGCTTACAATTAATAGTTTCACACGTCATCACTCCTTCTAAAATTGCGCATCAATTAGCGGTGCTAGTTTTTCTAACGCATTTGCTCGGTGACTAATTTGATTTTTTTGTTCTTTAGACAATTCTGCCATGGAGCAGTTCCATTTTTCTACAAAGAAAATAGGATCGTATCCAAAGCCGTTCTCGCCTCTTTTTTCTTCCAAGATGCGCCCTTCACACGTGCCTTCTACAAGCTCTGTTCTCTTTCCAGGCACTGCAATAGCAAGCGTACAATGAAAACGTGCCGTGCGTTTTTCAAACGGCACGTCATGTAATTTTTGAAGTACCTTCTCTATATTAGCATTATCATCTTTATTTTCACCAGCATAACGCGCGGAATAAACGCCTGGCTCTCCGTTTAAGGCATCAATAGCAAGCCCAGAATCATCGGCAATAACCGGCTTATTTAATGCTGATGAAATGGTTTCTGCCTTTAGCGTGGCGTTCTCTGCAAATGTAACGCCCGTTTCTTCCACGTCCTCAATTTCAGGAAAATCAAGAAGCGATGTTACTTTAAATCCCTTCGGTGAGAATAGTGTTTCAAAATCCTTTACTTTGCCTGCATTTTTAGTTGCAATAATGATTTCATGCACGTTAATCCCTTACCTTTCTTTAACCGGAATGTAAGCAGCCAGATGATCAAGAACTTCCTTTTGCTGTTCAATCAATTGATAAACACCCTTTTCCCCTAAATCCAGAAGATGGTTTAACTGTTCTCTCGAGAACGTCGATTCCTCTCCCGTTCCCTGTAATTCTACAAACTGTCCGCTTCCTGTCATCACAATATTCATGTCAACTTCCGCTGTCGAATCTTCTTCATAATTTAAATCTAAAATCGAATTTTCTCCATGGATACCTACTGAAGTCGCAGCTAAATAGTCACGAATAGGAATTTCTGTCAGCTTGTTCTCTTCAACCAGCTTTCCAAACGCTAAAACCATAGCCACAAAGGCACCTGTAATGGATGCTGTTCTTGTTCCTCCATCTGCTTGAATAACATCACAATCAATCCAAATGGTCTTTTCTCCGACCTTTTCCAGGTCGACTACAGAACGAAGAGCTCGTCCGATCAGACGCTGAATTTCCATTGTTCGTCCTGTGACTTTACCTTTTGTTGATTCGCGTATATTTCTTTGTGCCGTAGCTCGAGGCAGCATAGAATATTCAGCTGTAATCCATCCTTTTCCTTGTCCACGCATAAAAGGAGGCACTCTGTCGTCTATGCTTGCTGTACAAATAACCTTTGTGTCTCCCACCGAGATTAATACAGATCCTTCTGGATGCTTTAAGTATGAAGTATGAAGAGATACAGGTCTCAATTCATTAAATTCCCTACCGTCCAAACGCATTAAGCATGTCCTCCTATTAATTCATTTATATGTAATAGCTTCTTCCATTTTAACTATAAAACAGCGGAAAGAGGTCGCTATTTCAGCAGACCTCTTTCTACTTAGTCCTTTACTAGTATAACAAAAATTTGTTTTTAAAAACTACCTGTGTTCACATTTTTAGGTCTTGAAACTGGCTCCGTTAGCTTGTTCCCTTTTTCATCTTTTAGCGTTTTTTTGCCATTCACCTTAATGGCAACGCTGTCTACGGCTTTTTGTTCCGTCAGCGATAACACCAAGGAGTCGAGAACATACTGAGAAATTTCCGTTCCTTTTAAATTTCCAAAGATGTTTTTATTAAAGTTCAGCGTTAACTGACCGTCCGCATACTTTGGAGCTGCTACGAGCTTTGCATCAGGATTAAAATCTGTCACTAAACCTGATGCAGGCGCAGGTCCTTCTACAAGCTCGTTCACAATTGCAGTGTACATATCTTTGTCATCAGAAGCAATTCGTTTTGTAACAGGAACATAGTAAGTTTGTTTGCCCTCTTGAGCTAAGTAATAGATCGTAACTGGCTTCGTTTGGGTTACGTCAACTACTCCAGTA
Organism: Priestia sp. SB1; assembly: GCF_038898415.1. Taxonomy (NCBI): domain Bacteria; kingdom Bacillati; phylum Bacillota; class Bacilli; order Caryophanales; family Bacillaceae; genus Priestia; species Priestia sp. SB1. Next base: position 817,765 of record NZ_JBBJSS010000001.1, read on the forward strand.
TTATCAAAGTTAATGCCATCTGCTCTGCTCAACCCTTTACTGATTGGTGTATGATTTACAGGCATCTCATCTTTATCATAGCCGTTAATGCGAATTTTAACTTTATTTACGCCTTCAAACTGCGTCAGCGTCCACGTTACGGCCTGTAGGATACGGAGTTCATCTTCTTTTTTATATTCAGCAAATTCAGGTGAAAAATCTGCTACCATCGTGCCGTCACTTTCCAGCTTTGTCCCTAAAACTCTTGTATCAGCAGGAAGAACCGCTCGGAAATTATTTGGCAATAAGTTTGTGACTGGTCCACCCTCTACTAAATATTCAAGAGACTGTTTAGCGACACCTTTTGATTTAGGAATTTCAAGCGTCTGGGGAACAACGTACCCGTTTTTATCAATTAAGTAAATTTCTCTTTTGGTAGGCGCAGATGTTTCTGCTGCTTTACTTTGTTTTTTATTAGCTTCCGTTACTTTCGCTTCAGTCGCTAATGATTTTTCATCTTTCACATAGGTGACATCCTTTGGCGGATCAATTTCCTTTGCTGCGTTATCCCCTCCGAAAAGTCCACAGCCGGATAACAACACAGATGTGGTCACCACGGCGGATATGAGAACAAATTTGGTCTTTTTGGACATTCCTTTCCCTCCTCAGACTGTTTGTACTACTATGTATACGAGCTTATTTGCATTTTAGACCAGCTCAAACAAGTTTTTGGCCACAAAAAAACCGAGCTTAATATGCTCGGTTTTAAAGCTTGATATGCTCAACATTATATACAGGGTGCTCAAACCATTTAGATGCAATAGATTGAAACAGTTCTGTTGAGCCTGTTGTATAGAAGTAGTGTTCGGGCTCCATGCTTCTAGGAGCTAGTAAATTGCTATAAGAAAGAATGGCACTTACCTCTATTGCCGTTTCTTCACCAGAACTGATTAACTGAACTCGAGGCCCAATTGCTTCTTGAATAACTGGCTTTAATAACGGATAATGCGTACATCCTAAAATAAGGGTATCCATATCTGTATGATAAAAAGGTTTTAATGTTTCTTTTACAATTCGCTGCGCTTCCGGTCCTTCATAATTACCGCTCTCTACAAGAGGTACAAACAAAGGGCATGCTAAATTTTCCACTTCCACTCTCGTATGAAGAGCGCGGAGTGCATGTGTATAGGCTTGGCTTTTAACGGTTCCGTTTGTGCCGATTACGCCTATTTTATGATTTTTAGTTACTTTAAGCGCAGCTCGTGATCCTGGTTCAATGACGCCTATAACCGGAATATCGAGCTGTTCTTGAATTTCATCTAGTACAACTGCCGTAGCCGTGTTGCACGCAATAACAAGCATTTTAATATCTTTATCTACTAAATAATTAGTCATCTCCCATGTGAAAGCTCGTACTTCTTCACTGGGACGAGGACCGTATGGGCAGCGTGCTGTATCTCCAATGTACATAATTTGTTCTTTCGGAAGCTGTCTCATAATTTCCTTTGCTACCGTTAATCCGCCCACACCTGAATCTATAACACCAATTGGTCTACTCAAAACAATCGCCTCATTTTTCTTTCATTTCATCATGTAATTTTCGTAACGTTACTCGTAAAACTTCTGTTTCACTAGGAGAGAAGTTTGCCAGTACGCCATTTAAATACGTTTGTCGCTTTTCAATTACTTCTTCGATAACACGTGCTCCTTCAGGAAGCAAATGAATACGCACTACGCGGCGGTCTTTCGGATCTTTGACCCGAACCACCAACTTATTTTTTTCCATACGATCTACTAAATCTGTCGTTGTACTACAAGCGAGAAAAATCCGATTTGATAAATCGCCAATCGTCATATCTCCACGTTCAAACAGCCACTGCAAAGCAATAAACTGAGGTGGCGTAATCGTATAGTCTTCTAAAATTTCTCTTCCTTTTTGCTTCACAATAGCTGCAATATGTCGAAGTGACTTTTCTAATTCTGCCACTGTATCCTCATTATTTTTTGCTGTCATACCGTAATCCTTTCCACCTATAAGTCTTATTTTCTATTATTTCTTTCAGTTAAACCCGTCTCTATTGTTTCTCTTTTCTATTTTATATTGTGCTCTTTTTTCGGTGATTTTTCAAGGTTAACATGAGGATTCTACAACGTTCAGCATTAAAAAACAGCTGCTCCATAAAAGGAGCAGCTGTTTCTATTAATTATTGATATACAGCTCGAAAACTGAGCTGAAATCTTTTGTTGTGTAGGCTGTTTTTTTATCTAATAACCAAGAAAACGCGGCTTCGTTAATTTCTTTAAATTCACCAGCAACACTTCCACTTGTATTTCTTGTACTGCTTAGCGTAGAAGAAGCTAGCTGAATGCTTTGTTTAGCAAAATCGAGCGCAATTTCATTTTCACGCGTTATTTCAGACATTTTAAACAGCGCTTTATATAAATCTTTTACCTCTTCTATATGCTTTTTGTGTACATCGATAGAAAAAGTTTCCGAGCCAATTTTAAATTTAATTTCCACATCTAAATCGACAGTTCCAGCCGTTTCTAGCATTACGTTTGAAATGTGATTTGTGCTGTAGTTATAGCGGCGAAGCATTCGCTTTTTACTTGTAGCACTTGTTCCATCAAGGTGAATGAGCGCTTTATTGGTAAAGCAATATTCATCTGACTTTGATTTGATTAGAAAATAAATTTTTTCTTGTTCTTCATGCATAACGTAATCGTCTGCATCTACCTTGTCATAATCAACTGGCTTAATAACAGAACCAATATCACTTAGCCCCAATACATCAGCAGCTACTTTTCCAAACATTTCCCCATCTCCCTTTTAAAAACGATTGTGTTATTTTCATGTTTTAAGTGTACTGTGCAAATGAGGGGATGTAAATAAAAAAAGGAGCTTCTTTAAAAGAAGCTCCCCATTTATTAAAAGAACAAATTTAAAATCATATAGATAAGTGCAGCTAATGAAGCTGAAATTGGCAATGTGATAACCCATGTAATCACCATGCGCTGTGCAGTTCCCCATTTTACACCTTTCACTCGGTGAGCAGAACCTACACCTAAGATAGAAGATGAAATAACATGAGTAGTACTGACAGGTAGATGAATAAATGTTGCTCCAAAGATAATGGCAGCACCCGTTAAGTCCGCAGCTACTCCATTAACAGGACGAATTTTCATAATTTTACCGCCAACGGTTTTAATGATTTTCCATCCACCAATTGACGTTCCAAGCCCCATTGCGACTGCACAAGCCAGCTGTACCCACCACTGAATCTCAGTACCGCTTTGCATATTGTTAGCAATAAGCGCTAGCGTAATGATACCCATTGCTTTTTGCGCATCATTCGTACCGTGTGTGTAAGATTGTAGAGCTGCAGTCAGGATTTGAACGCGGCGAAAACGCTTATTCGTTTTCGTCAAGTTATGGTTTTTAAACGTTAGCTTGATAATCGTATAGACAATATAACCTACTACAAAGGCTAGAACTGGTGAAATTAGAAGGGCTTCAATGATTTTGATGAAACCTTTGTAATTTAAAGCACCAAATCCAGCAGCTGCAATAGCTGCTCCTGCAATCGATCCAATAATTGCATGAGAAGAACTACTCGGGATACCGAAATACCATGTGATTAGGTTCCACGCGATAGCAGAAATTAATGCTGCTAAAATAACGACAGAACCATTTTGAAGCGTATAAGGATCAACGATATCCTTTGTAATCGTTTTGGCTACGCCCGTAAACGTCATAGCCCCGACAAAGTTCATGGTTGCGGCTAAAAGAATTGCATGTCGCGGTTTTAAAGCTTTGGTTGAAACAGAAGTCGCAATGGCATTAGCTGTATCGTGAAATCCGTTGATAAAGTCAAAACCAAGTGCACCAACTACAATTAGAATGGTTAATATTAGCATTGAATCCATTATACTATAGCCCCGTTACGCATTCTTCATAATAACTGATTCTAAGTTGTTCGCAACCGTTTGACAATAATCCGCGATTTCTTCTAGCGTTTCATAAATTTCTTTATATTGAATAACTTTAATTGGATCTTTACATGTTGCAAATAATTGTTTTAGTGCACGACGATATAATGTATCACAATGTGACTCATACTCTTTAATTTTAATTGCATGCTCACTAATTTGAAGAAGCTTTTTCTCAGACAACAAATTAATAGTAATTAAAATTTCTTCAGCACAGCCTTGAATATTTTTAACAAATTCAGCTACATATTCATCAAATGTCGTAATTGAATGAATTTCCATTAAAGCAGCAAAGCTGTCGATGCCATCAAGTACATCATCCATGCTCATCGCTAGCTGTAAAATATCTTCACGCTCAATTGGAGTAATAAATGCTTTGTTCAACTCAGTAATCACTGTATGCACGTATTTATCACCTTTTGATTCATACGCTTTTAAAACGTTGGCAAATTCCTTTAGGTCAGATACATTTTGAAGTTCAAAGCTGCCTAAAAACTCCGCTGAGTCCTTAATATTTTGGGCAATGTCCATTAACATTTCAGAAAACTTGTCTTTTTTTCTTTTGATCACGTTGCAATCCTCCATCCAATTTATCGAAACTTTACCACTCGTTTTTTCTCTCTATCTTTTTATATGTGTTCTAGTTTCTTTTTTCATTTAAAGTAATGGATAAAACCTAGCTGTTCATTACTATAACGAGAGAAACCACCTCTCTTGTGTATCAAAAAATTCTAAAAAAACAAACGTTTACCAGAGCAAAAGTCCCAAAATGTGGTTCTTTCACCTATAGGTTATGCGATTCATTTTTTTACGCCAAGTCAAAAATTACTCCTATTATTGTTAATTGTCAATAACTTTTCAAACACATTTTTTTAGGCTTCTTTACAATACATTAACAATAATACGTTGATTCCTTTTAAAATAAGGGTTTTCAGAGTTTGTATAAAATTGGGATTTACAAAAACTTAACATTACTCCCCTTGTGTAAATAATAAAAGCCAGCTCTTTTAGAACTGGCTTTTATTATTTACTTATTATATTGCTGAAATACATTTTTTACTTTCGGCACGACGTAATGACTTCCGCCTTTATCCTCTACCCCTTCAACCATCATTGAAACGAGTAAGTTTTTCTGTTTTGTGTCCACAGCTACAAACCATCCGTTTTCCTGCCCTTTTTCACCTTGAGTTTTCTTTAGCTCTGCTGTTCCCGTTTTTCCAGCCAGGGTTAACCCATCTATCTTTGCTGCATGACCCGTACCGTTTTTATCTTCAATGACATCAACTAAATCATTTTGAATTAATTGCGCCGTTTCTTTAGACATTACTTGTTTTTTCCATATTCCACTCTCATCACCGTTCATAAGAATAGGCTTTACTATGTTTCCATCGTTTACAATCGATGTATACATCAATGCCAAGTGGAGAGGATTCACTTGCAGTTTCCCCTGGCCATAGCCAGAGTTTGCTAATACTCCCTCATCTTTAATATCTTGATCACCTGCAATTTTAGACGTTTCAAAAGGATAATTAACAGGCAATTTTTGATTAAACCCAAACTGTTTTAAACCACTGTTAAATTTGTCTAAACCTAGCTTCAAAGCAGTCTGCGCAAAATAAATATTATCAGATGTAACATAAGCATCACGTAAATTAACATTCGGTTTGCTGCCCACTCGTGTTACGTAGAAATTTCCCCAGCTTTTATCTTTCTGCCATTTCTTCCCGCTGATTGATATACTTTCATTTGGATTTAGCACGTCTTCATCAACCGCTAAAGCTCCGGTGACTAACTTAAATGTAGATCCCGGAGAATACGTTTTGGTAAAACGATTCATTAACGGCTTATTAGGATTCGTTGAAAGGGATTGATACGTATTAGCATCGATTCCAAAAGAAAAAGAATTTGGATCAAAAGCTGGCGTGCTTACAAGACCTAATATTTCTCCCGTTTTAGGTTGAAGAGCAGTAGCTACTCCTTTTTCATCTTTTAACTGTTCATAAAGGGATTTTTGAACATTCGTGTCTACCGTAACCTGAATGCTTTCCCCGTCTTTTGGATTCACTTTTGCAATTTCATTCTTTTTATTACCATCTTTATCTACAGTATAAATCGTGACGCCGTCTCGAGCACGAAGCTTATCTTCATACAAAGATTCTAAGCCAATCATTCCAGCTTTAGACTGAGCATTATAACCTTCATCTTTATGCTCTTTTAAATATTCAGCTGTGACAGGCGCAACGTATCCAACTAAATGAGCACACGCTTCTTCACAAGGATATACGCGCGCATTCACCTTTTTTTGTTGAATGCCTTCTACTTTTTTCAAAGAATTCTCTAAATTAGAGGCGTCTTTTTGACTAACTGTTTTAATAGGAACAAATTGATTCTCTTTCACCCAAGAAGCGCTCAGTGCTTGATTAATACTTTTTTCTGAAAGAGCAAGAGTCTTGCTTAATTGTCGTATCGCTTGCTCGCCGCCTTTAGAAAACTGCTGGGGAACAACTCCAACTTGAATCGCTTCTCCGTTTTGAGCTAAATATTTCCCTGAACGATCCATAATTTCTCCACGCACAGCTGACTGAGTAGCTACTCTTACTTGCTCTCCTTGCTCAAGTCCTTTAAAAATCATATTAGGCTTCCAATTAATATACCAATTCTCTGTATCCCCTTGTTTTTCTTGAACCACAGCAGCATTTTCTTTAAATGAGATTTCACCGGCTACAGAGTTCATGTTTACTTCAAAAGGTAAAACAGCTTTATGGTCTTTTATTTCTAAGTCTTCTATTTTACTTGCCTTCACTTTAAGCTTGTCCGCTTCAATTGCATCATAGATATTTTTATATCGATTTACAAAGTCTTTTTCTGAAATCGTCTTTTTAGCATCTTTAGACAAGTATCCATACATACCTTCAAAATCTTCTTTATTCCACATGGCTACATATTTATCAAATCGATCCTGTGCTTTCTGTTGATCATTTGAGCAACCGGCAGTTATGAGTAAGAGAATTGCCATAGTAAAAAATAGCCACCCAATTCGTCTCATGATGATTTTCCCCCTTTTTTCAATACCATTTCTATCATATAAAATTTTACATAAACTTTCCATCAGAAAGTTACATCCAGGAATTAATTGGTATTACAACCCACTTAATTTACATATCGACAAAAAAATCAATAGGTAAATAAGAAAAAAATTGAACATTTTGTGAATATTTTGTGTCTTTTTTGGAAAGTATTTGATATAATAAGTGTAAGAAGAAAAAGAATAGGAGGCGACTAAAATGAGAAGATTCTTACAGTTTTACTTTATGTTTAGTTCTCTGTTCTGTTTTGGAAGCGTTTTCGTCCTACTTATGTCTCAAGAATATTATTTTGCACCGTTATTCCTCACACTGGGCTGTTTAAATATTTTTCTCTTTAAAGTATATATTCAAGAAAGTCGAAAAGATAAACAAGCTGCACCTGAAAAACCAAAACCAACAATTTAACGGACTCGTCTCTCGGCTGAGATGAATGTAAAAGAAGAACCGGTGAATTTTTCACCGGTTCTTCTTTTACGAGGTTGAAGCTTTTGGAAACCTATCGTTTGCAATAATCTCACCGATGCTTTCACTCTTTCCTTCACCCTCATCAATATTTAAAAGCGGGAACAATAACTCTCCTACGTGATAAGCTTCTTCTAAATGCGGATAGCCTGATAAAATAAAAGATTCAATTCCTAAAGCTTCATATTCTTTTATTCGTTTCGCTATATTTTCAGCACTGCCTACCAGGGCAGTTCCTGCACCTCCCCGGACGAGCCCCACACCTGCCCATAAGTTAGGGCTAATCGTAAGTTCCTCTCGGGTTCCTCTATGAAGGCTCGCCATTCGCTGCTGCCCAACTGAGTCATACCTTGCAAAAGTACGCTGTGCAGCTTGAATTGTGTCGTCGTCCAAATGCTGAATTAATCGATCGGCTGCTTCCCAAGCTTCTTCTTCCGTTTCCCGTACAATAATATGCAAACGAATCCCAAACTTAACGGTTCTGCCTTCTGCTTCTGCTTGCTTTCTCACAGCCGTTATTTTTTCTCTTACTTGTTCAGGAGGCTCTCCCCACGTTAAATACACGTCAGAATGTTTTGCTGCAACTTTTTGTCCTGCGGGTGAAGATCCGCCAAAATAAATAGGTGGAGAAGGTTTTTGAACAGGTGGATACAACAGCTCACTGTTCTCTACATGAATATGTTTTCCTTCATAATTAACCGTATCTCCAGCCAATAACCCTTTCCACACATCTAAAAATTCATCCGCAGCTTCATAACGTTCATCATGTGATAAGAAAAGGCCGTCTCCGGCTAATTCTGCTGGATCTCCTCCTGCTACTACGTTAACTAGTAAACGACCGTTTGAAATTCGATCAAGAGTCGAAGTCATGCGCGCTGCCACGGAAGGAGCCATAATGCCCGGACGTACAGCTACTAAAAATTTCAAACGCTCTGTTTCAGGTATAAGTGAAGCAGCCAATAGCCACGGGTCTTCGCATGATTTCCCCGTTGGAATCAGAACTCCTTCAAATCCTAACCGGTCAGCTGCTTGAGCAACTTGCCGAAAATATGAATAGTCTGCTGAACGACCTCCTCGATTTGTCCCTAGATATCTTCCATCTCCATGGGAAGGAATAAACCATAACATTTTCATGATTCAACACTCCTTTTCGTTTGTTCTAGATGATATTCAAGCTCTTTTAATGAACGTTTAATTCTCGCTTCTGCTTCTTCCGCAATAAACTCAATTTCATTTTCTTTCGTATAGGCCACCTCAGAATCAACAATATAAACTCCATGAATAAGAGCAGTAGCTCCTAAAACGGATAATGTCGGCTTAAATACATAATCAAGAGCCAGTAGATGAGCAATGGTTCCCCCTGTAGCTATCGGCAGCACGGTTTTATTGTGCAAACCTTTTTCAGGTATTAAATCTAAAAATGTTTTTAAGATTCCTGTGTAGCTAGCTTTATAGATTGGGCTGACAATAATAACGGCATCAGCATCTGCCACTTTCTTTTGAGCTTCTTGAATCGCAGGGCTAGAAAAGTTAGCATATAGTAAGTCTTCAGCTGGTAGATCGCGGACATGCACGGTTTTTACTTCATGTTTTTCATTTTGCAGATATGCTGCAATATACTCACTTAAAGCAGCTGACCTTGATTGTTTTGAAGGGCTTCCCGTAATAATTGTAAACTGACTCATTATCATCTCTCCTTTTAACTTATAAAACTGATAGATTTACAAGGATTAATAAATATATAAATCCTTCTTTTATTTTTCACCTGCGTAGCTGTCTCTCCATTTAAGAAGACGCTTTTCTAATACTCGGACAAATGAATCAGTTAATTTGCCTACAACAGCAAAAATGATAATTCCGACAAAAACTACATCTGTTTGAGAAAACTGCCTAGCATCCATAATCATATATCCTACACCTTCACTTGCTCCCATTAATTCAGCTACTACCAGTCCGAGCCATGCAATACCTAAAGACAATCGGACACCAAGTAAAATATTAGGAAGAGCGGCTGGTAAAATGAGTTTCGTGATTTGTTTCCATTTACTAAATTGCAGAACACGCGCAACATCAAATAATTTCGAATCAACGCCGCGAATGCCTAAATACGTATTAACATAGATTGGGAAAAACGCACCGTTTGCAATTAGCAATATCTTTGAAATTTCCCCAAAGCCAAACCATAAGATAAATAAAGGAGCCAAGGCAAGGTGAGGAACAGTTCTAAGCATTTGAATGGATGGATCCATATAGTGCTCCGTTTTCTTTGAGAAACCGACAATAATACCAAATAGTAAACCTAGACCAGCTCCAACGGCAAAACCTATGGCAGCACGTAAAATACTGATTTGAAGATTAGCTCCCAGTTCTCCCGATACGATGAGCTGTTTGAAAGAAAGTACAATATCAACAGGTGTAGGAAGAACGGTTTTAGATACATAGCCTGCAGAACCAATGATTTGCCACACGACGATAAGCAAAATTGGCACGACGAGAGAACGAAGGAAAATTCCCTGCTTATTTTTCGCTTCTTCCTTTCTTTTTTTCACTTGTTGCAAGTGAGCTGCTGAAGACTGGACATGTCCTGAAACCACGGATGTTTTACTCATTTTCATCACCTCATTTTTCTTTTAATGCTTTTTCAATAAATGAATTATCAACGACATCTCCCGTATCAATTTTCTTTTTTATAACGCCTAAAGATTGTTGAAAATCAGCTGTTCGCTGTTGTTCTGCAATAATTTCTTTAGAGGTTGGGCGATTATAGGCAGGATTATTTTTTAACACTTGTCTTACTACATCTTTATCTAGATTTTTTTGTTTTGCTAGAATATCCACAGATTCTTCAAAATGTTCGTTTTGCCATTCAAGTGCTTTTTGATAAACTTGTAAAAACTTAACGACTAACTCTGGATGATCTTTTGCAAAGCCTTCTCTTACAATAGTAAAGCCTGGTGAAACAACCTTTAACGAATCGCCGTCTGCTAAAATACGAGCTTCATTTTTTAAGTTTTGCAGGGAAATAAACGGTTCCCAAATTGACCATGCATCCACTGACCCATTTTCAAATGCTGGCTGAGCTTCGTCTGGCTGAAGCTGAATAATCTTTACGTCACTTGGCTTTAACCCATTTTGATCAAGAGCTCTGTACAATAAGTTAAAACCGCTGCTGCCTTTGGCAACCGCAATCTTTTTACCTTTTAAATCTTTTACGCTTTTAATCTTGCTGTTTTTTCCTACTAAAATAGCATTTCCTTTTAATCCGTCGCTCGAATTAGCAATTTCTAAAAATGGAATATCTGCCCCTTGACCAGAAATAACCGGTGAGTTTCCAACTTGGCCGAAATCCAAGTGTCCAGATGCTAACCCTTCAAATTGCGGAGGACCGCTTTGAAACTCTGTCCATTTAACGTTTACACCTATTTTTTTAAATTCTTTTTCAAACCATTTTTGGTTTTGTGCCAGCATTAAAGGTCCTAGGCTTTGTTGAATGCCAATATTGATCGTAACGTTTTTCGAATCTTCGCCGCTCGCTTTTTCTTTCGTCCCGCACCCAGCCAATGCGAGAACAAGTACAATAGCTGCAGTTAAAAGTAGCTTTTTCATCTGTTCTGTCTCCTTCTCTGTCTGATTGAATCTTTAATGTTCTCCTGCTTCTTCAAATTCTTTCAGCACTTGCTGCCTTAGCTGCTGAAAAGGTAGTTCTGTCTTTTTTCGCGGATGACTAATTTCTACTGGAACAACCCGACTAATTTCTCCTGGTCTGGCACTCATAATCACAATTTTAGTTCCTAAGTAAATGGATTCATCTAAATCGTGGGTAACAAAAATCATGGTTGTTTTTTCTTTTTTCCATATGTCTAACAGCACATCTTGCAGATGAGTGCGAGTAAAAGCATCCAACGCACCAAACGGTTCATCTAACAATAAAACCTCGGGATTTCTTAAAAGAGCACGCGCAATCGCAACTCGTTGAGACATCCCCCCGGATAGTTCTCGAGGATAAGCTTTTTCAAATCCTTTCAGCCTGACAATATCAATTAGCTCATCTACGCGGCGCCGAACGTTCGAATCTTTCAGCGATAAGTCAGCCGCTATATTTTGCTCCACATTAAGCCACGGGAACAAGCGGTGTTCTTGAAAGATCATTCCTTGTTTAATGCTAGGTCCGGCTATGTGCTTCCCGTTGATTTCAATGCGCCCTTCATAATCTATATCAAGTCCAGCGATCATTTTAAGCAGCGTACTTTTTCCGCATCCGCTCGGACCAATAATGGTAATAAATTCACCTTTATTAATCGTAAGATTTACATTTCGCAATGCTTGAGTTACTTGTTCTCCTTTTTGAAATGAGCGGTTAACCGATTGAATCACGACACTCACAGCAATTCCTCCTCCTTGAATTTTTAAATCAAAAGCTATTTCACCTAAAAACATAAAAGCTCCTACCTAAAAAAGGTAGGAGCTTTCGGTTGACCGATCAGCCCGTTGCTATAGTTAACTGATTTGTTATTGGATTATTTTGAATTTTATCATATTAATCCGATTTGTCAACTGTGTTTTATATATTTTATCCATTAGATTCTTGAGGATTTGGTTTTTTCCATTTAAATATTGAGTTTAAAAATCCGTATATATGCTTAGACTCCTTCGTTAACAAAGGACCAATAATAGCTAAAATCAATACATAAAGCGCAGCGAATGGCTGAAGGATGGCCGATAATCCTCCTTCAATTCCGATGTTAGCCATAATGATTGAAAACTCACCTCGTGACATGATTGTTAATCCAATATTGGTCGAAGCCTTGTGTGACAGCCCGCTTTTTCTTCCTGAAATCATACCGGCTGTAAAGTTACCAATAATCGTAAGCGCAACTGCTCCAAGGGCAAGCCAGCCTGCATCCCAGAGCGTGAGAGGATCAATACTTAATCCGAAGCTGAAGAAAAAGATGGCTCCAAAGAAATCACGAAACGGTACGACAAGATGTTCAATCCGATCGCGATGTTCTGTTTCAGAAAATACAAGCCCAAGCAATAATGCTCCAATTGCTTCTGCCACGTGAATTGTTTCTGAGAAGCCTGCCACAAAAAACAATACCGCAAAAACGACGATTATAAAGATTTCATTCGATGAAATATTTAAAAGTTTATTTAGTAGAGGCGTAGCTTTTCGAGCAATGATAAAGAACAGCATCATATAGCCAAACGCAATTAAAATAGATGTTAAAGATCCAGCAAGCGATCCGTGGTCTCCAAGCACCAACCCTGAAACGACAGAAAGATAAACCGCTAAGAAAATATCTTCAAACATGATGATCCCTAATATCAATTCCGTTTCTGGATTTGCCGTTCGTTTTAAATCAACCAATACTTTTGCGACAATTGCGCTGGACGAAATCGTAATAATTCCAGCGATAATCAGCACTTCAAGAAGAGGATTTCCTGTCAGGTATCCATACAATAATCCTAAGGTAAAGTTAATTAAAATATAAATAGACCCTCCCACCGCGATGGACTTACCTGATTTAATTAACTTTCCAACTGAAAATTCTAACCCTAAATAAAAGAGTAAAAAGAGAACTCCAATTCTCCCCATAAATTCAATAATCTCTTGGCTTTCAATAAACTTTAAACTGAATGAGCCAAACTCAGGAGCATGGGGACCAACCGCCATGCCCAGCAGAATGAGGAATGGAATAATCGTAAATTTAAATTTATGTGCTAGTATAGCCGCTAAAGCGACTAGTAACAAAGCTGTCCCAACTTCAAATACTAAATGATCCAATTATGAACTACCTCCTTGTGAAAGCAATTCTTTAATGAGCGTTTTTAAATTTCCTCTTTCACCAGAGATGACAAGCGTATCTCCTTCTTCAATTAACGTATCTGGTCCTGGGGTGGATAATTTTTTTTGCGTGTTTTTAATGACAGCGATGATTGTGACATCATAGTTGCTGCGAACGTCAATTTCGCCAATTGTTTTACTGTGAGCTTTCGCCTGTTTTTCAACTTTGTACCATTCAATCACTAAGTCATTGAATGCCACTTCAATGGTTTCCATTGCTTTTGGCTTGTAAATCATGCCGCCTAAAATTGCAGCTAGCTGTCTTGATTCCGTATCTGTTAACGTAATGTCAAAAATGCTTTCTTCTAAATCTTTTTGATCGAAGTGGTAGATTTCACGTCGTCCATCATCATGAATAATAACGACCACACGGTTTCCTCCGCTTGTCTCAATTTCAAATTTACGGCCGATTCCTGGTAATTCCGTTTCTTTAATCATCATTGAATGATCACTCCTATAAAGTTTTTAAGAAGAATATTAAATTTTCATTGCATTATTTGTATAGAAAATCCCCATGACAAATAAGCCTAAGAATAGTAGGTAATTTTAGGTTTGAAGAAAAGGCTGCTGAAATTTCAACCTTTTTTATTTAATTGAGGTAACTTGATTGAAAGATTTTTGGATAAAAAAGTGTTTTCTTGAGGAAAAAATACGCAATTTGATGCGTCGGAATGATGAGCTTGGTACTCACCCATACTAAAGCAAAAGTTACTATCACACTTTGTATTAGAGATCCTATTTGTTTGACGCTGTGCTTAGCTCCTGGAGACATGTGCACGATATCCGTGTAATGCTGTACCGAACTTTTTGTGACCTTTACTTTTTCAAAGTCATTATCAATAAATTTATCTGGCAAACTCGCAAAAGGCAAGCAGAATATCATGCATAATAATACCCCTAACCATACATTTTTCATCATCTCACCTCTCTTTCTTTTGAAGTAGTATCTCCTTACTTAAAAGTATACGTACTCTGAAATTCAATTTCAAGCAATAAGTTTCTTTTATAAAGATTTACCTTTTTTATAATATTTTCTTAATGATATTCTTTTTAGATACATATGCGATACTTAAAAAAATATACAAAAAGCTGGCTTTCTAAAAAGAAAGCCAGCTCATGTTATAGTTCAAGTTCTCCCATTCGAAGGAGTTCTACGACTGCTTGAGAACGCCCCTTGACTCCAAGCTTTTGCATCGCATTAGAAATATGATTTCGAACTGTTTTTTCGCTAATGAATAGTTCACTCGCGATTTCTTTTGTTGTTTTGTCCTGTACTAAAAGCTCGAATACTTCTCGTTCACGCTTTGTAAGTAGCGGTTTAGGTTGAAACTCTTTTTCTTTCAATGTAACCCTCCTTGCCTGATCCTGAGTTGAACTATCGGATGGGTGTAAATTTAGTCAACATATCTTATGTGCGGTATGCCTACGCGGTTACTAGTTTTAGAAAAAATATGCAAAAAACTCTTTTTTACCTTTGAAAAAGAAAAAAAGCCTGAAGAAAGAGTCTTCAAGCCATTTTTATATAGTCGATAAACACCTTTTCATCTCTTCATTCCAAGGCACGCTTTTTCCTGTTTCTTTAGAAATTTGCACCATTGTTCCTCTCCCCGTGAGTACAACCTCTCCTTGCTCATTTTGAATCATATAGTGTAAATCAACCGAAGAACGTCCGATTTTATGGGCCTTTACAAAAACAGCTAGCACGTTGCCAAAATACACTTGTTTGACATAGTCGCACTGCAAATCAGCCACCACCGGTATCGTTCCCTCATACTCACTCGTCCACTTTTGCATAAAGCCAATATGGTGAAAGAATTCCGTACGTATTTGTTCAAAATAAACAAAAGGAACCGTATTATTTAAGTGCCCAAACATATCTGTTTCCGAAAATCTTACCTTGATTTTCTGCTTAAACGAAAATGACTCTTTCCAGTGATCCATGTCTTCAATATACGAAATATTATTCATCTGTATTTCCTCCATTCGTCATAGACAAAATAAAACCTCTCCACGTGGAGAGGTTTTGAGTGGTTATACTTGATCGCTACCAAAGAAACTTCTGAATGCTTGAATTGTTGTGTCGCGGTTCAAAGCTGCGATTGAAGTAGTCAATGGAATTCCTTTTGGACATGATTGAACGCAGTTTTGAGAGTTCCCGCAGTTCGCTAGCCCTCCATCACCCATAATCGTCTCTAAACGTTCTCCTTTATTTAACGCACCGGTTGGATGGGCATTAAACAAGCGAACTTGAGAAAGCGGTGCTGGACCGATGAAGTTTGACTTGTCGTTTACGTTTGGACAAGCTTCTAAGCAAACGCCGCATGTCATACACTTGGATAACTCATACGCCCACTGACGTTTCTTTTCAGGCATACGCGGTCCTGGTCCTAAATCGTATGTGCCATCGATCGGAACCCAGGCTTTTACTTTTTTCAGTGAATCAAACATACGGCTGCGGTCTACCTGCAAGTCACGAACAACAGGGAATGTTTTCATTGGCTGCAAGCGAATCGGCTGTTCTAGTTTATCAACAAGAGCTGTACATGACTGACGAGGTTTACCGTTGATAACCATTGAACAGGCTCCGCATACTTCCTCTAAACAGTTCATTTCCCAGTTTATCGGAGCAACCTCTTTACCTGAAGCATCAACAGGGTTACGTCTGATTTCCATCAGTGCTGAAATAACGTTCATATTCGGACGATACGGAATTTCAAACTCCTGATTGTAAGGAGCAGATTCAGCTGAATCTTGACGTGTAATAATGAAGCGCACTGTCTTTTGGACTGTTTGTTGTTCACTCATTGATTAACGAACCCCCTCTTGTTGTTTTTTTGGTTTTTCATCTTTTTTCTTTGTGTAGTCGCGCTTACGCGGTTTGATTAACGATACGTCTACCTCTTCATAATGGAAAGAAGGAGCCGTTTTCTTATCAACGAAAGATGCCATTGTTGTTTTTAAGAATTCTTCATCGTTACGATCTGGGAAATCCGGCTTATAATGAGCACCGCGACTTTCGTTACGGTTGTAAGCTCCAAGCGTTACAACACGTGAAAGCTGGAGCATGTTTTGAAGCTGACGAGTAAATGTTGCCGCTTGATTACTCCATTTAGCCGTGTCATTAATGTTAATACGATCATAGCGTTCAATTAATTCTTGAATCTTTTCATCTGTTTTTAACAGTTTGTCATTGTATCGTACGACTGTCACGTTGTCAGTCATCCATTCCCCTAGCTCTTTATGAAGAACGTATGCATTTTCTGTACCTTGAAGATTCATGATATTGTTCCATTTCTCTTCTTCTTCTTTCACATGACGATCATATACGCTTGAAGAAATAGCATCTGCGCTCTTTTCTAAACCATTGATGTATTCAACGGCTTTAGGACCAGCAACCATACCGCCATAAATAGCTGACAATAATGAGTTTGCTCCTAAACGGTTCGCTCCGTGCTGCGAATAATCACACTCACCAGCTGCGAACAAGCCAGGGATATTTGTCATTTGATCGTAATCCACCCATAAACCGCCCATTGAATAGTGTACGGCTGGGAAAATCTTCATTGGTACTTTGCGCGGATCATCGCCCATGAATTTTTCATAGATTTCGATGATACCTCCAAGTTTAATGTCTAGCTCTTTTGGATCTTTATGTGAAAGGTCCAGATAAACCATGTTCTCTCCGTTAATTCCTAACTTCTGCGCTACGCAGACGTCAAAAATTTCACGAGTTGCAATATCACGAGGTACTAAGTTACCGTATGCCGGATATTTTTCCTCTAAGAAATACCAAGGTTTACCGTCTTTATATGTCCAAACGCGCCCGCCTTCTCCACGAGCAGATTCACTCATAAGACGAAGCTTATCATCTCCCGGGATAGCAGTTGGATGAATTTGAATAAACTCTCCGTTTGAATAGTATGCACCTTGCTGATACACGATAGATGCCGCTGAACCTGTATTAATAACTGAGTTCGTCGATTTTCCAAAGACAATACCAGGTCCACCTGTAGCCATAATAACCGCATCAGCTGGGAACGTTTTAATTTCCATTGATTTTAAATTCTGTGCAGAAATTCCGCGACAGCTGCGCTCATCATCAAGAACAGCACCTAAGAATTCCCATCCTTCGTACTTTGTCACAAGTCCGGCAACTTCATAGCGACGAACCTGCTCATCTAATGCGTACAATAACTGTTGACCCGTTGTTGCTCCAGCAAAAGCCGTACGGTGATGCTGCGTTCCGCCAAATCGTCTGAAGTCTAACAAACCCTCAGGAGTACGGTTAAACATAACACCCATACGGTCAAGTAAGTGAATAATACCAGGAGCTGCTTCACACATTGCTTTTACAGGTGGCTGGTTGGCTAAAAAGTCTCCGCCATACACTGTGTCATCAAAGTGTTCCCATGATGAATCTCCTTCACCTTTCGTATTTACGGCTCCGTTGATTCCACCTTGCGCGCAAACTGAGTGAGATCTTTTTACCGGAACTAGTGAAAATAAATCTACTTGCTTGCCAGACTCAGCAATTTTTATTGTTGCCATCAAGCCAGCTAAACCGCCACCGACTACGATGATTTTTCCGTTACTCATCGGAACCCCACTCCTTCAAAACCTTAATTTTATGCAAATGCGAATAATGTACGAACACCTACAAATGTAAGTGCTAAGAAGATTGCTAATGTCACATAAGTTGAAATTCTTTGAGAACGTGGTGTTACAGTTAACCCCCAGCTAACTCCAAATGACCATAGACCGTTTGCAAAGTGGAAGATCGTAGATACAACACCAACTATGTAGAATGCAAACATTGCTGGGTTGCTTAAAATTCGTTCCATCATTTGAAAATCTACTTCTTTTCCAAGCGCAGCTTGTATTCTGGTTTCCCATACGTGCCATGTGATGAAGATAAGTGTGATTACACCTGAAACACGCTGAAGGATAAACATCCAGTTACGAAAAAATCCATAGTTGTTAACGTTTGTTTTAGCAGTAAATGCGATGTAAAGACCGTATATTGCGTGAAAAACGATTGGTAAGAAAATAATGAAAATTTCTAGAGCATAGCGGAAAGGTAAGCTCTCCATGAAGTGAGCTGCTTGATTAAATGATTCTTCTCCCTTTGTCGCGAAATGATTCACAACTAAATGCTGTGTTAAGAAAATCCCGATTGGTATTACTCCAAGTAGTGAATGGATTCTCCGATATTGAAACTCTCTGTTTGCCGCCATCTGCGTAGACCCCCCTTAGTTAAATGAACATAGTTTGTGAAGAACTTTCTTACTCCCACTAGACAAATAGATTAATCGTGAATACAGGAAATGAAAACCTTTGCATTTCCTAATAAAGTATGTGACAGGTTAATTTTACTCCCATCGATTAAGAGCGTCAAGGCAAGATGTTTAAATCTTCTATAAAATATAAATTTATAAAATTTTATATTTGTTAACGCTTACTGCATTGGTGTTAAAGATTTTTTCTTTCTATTATAATATCGCTTGCCACAGTTAAGTAAGCGTTTACTTTATACTTTTATTGTAAACAAGTTCACAAAACATTTACACAGGTAAAAGTACCCTTTTAAAAGTAATTTTATGGATTTTTCATCTTTACATCTAACTCTTTTTACCATAATAAAGATCCTCTTACATTTTATTAAAAAAATGCGTGAGAGGTTTTTTAGATTTGTATATAATAGTAGTAAAGAAAGAGGGGAAAGCATGAGCAATTTACAAACAGAATCACAGCAAGAACTTGAAGGGACGATGGAAACATTAGAACCTAATGCCGCAGCTGAAACAGAGAGAGCTCTTGATCACGTTCCATATTTCGGATACAGCCTTTTGCGTGACGTGTTAATTCCAGAGCTTCTTGGAGACGAAACGAATACCATCTCATACTGGGCAGGAAAACACCTTGCGCGTAAATATCCATTAAATACAATGGATGAAATCGTCGCATTTTTTAAAGCAGCTTCCTGGGGAACACTGACGCTTGCCAAAAAAGATAAATATTCACTAGAGCTTGAGTTATCAGGTGATGTGGTCAGCAAAAGATTTCAGCAGGAAACTTGTTCATTTCATCTTGAGTCAGGGTTTGTGGCTGAACAGATTCAGCGTCAAAACAACTGCCTAACAGAAGCCTACTTAACACCTAAAGAAAAGAACGGAAAAGTGCTGATTTCCGTGCAGTGGGACCGAAAAGATATCTTACCTACCGAAACCCGTGCGGAGCGTTATAAAAAGTAAGAAATACGTATATATAAAAGACGTGGAGATACCACGTCTTTTTTCTTTTCTTTATACTTGCACTGCCTGCTGCTCTTCTAATTCAAATGCTACGTGAAGCGTCTCAACAGCTTTTACCATATCAGCATGCGGTACAACTGTAGATACTTTAATTTCAGACGTGCTGACCATCTTCACTTCAATTGTCTCTCCTGCCAGCACTTCAAACATTTCGGCTGCAACACCTGGATTAGATATCATGCCAGATCCCACAATCGATACTTTAGCCAGACTGCTTTCATGTTCAATACGCGTATACCCCAAGGTAGATTTATACTCTTTTAAGACGGCAAGAGCAGCTTCTACATCTACAGTTTTAATAGAAAATGAGATAGAGAGGCGATTATTAGCCGTTACGTTTTGAATAATAATATCCACATTTAACTGTTCTTTTGCTAATGCTGTAAAAATAGTAGAAAGAGTTTGTAACTCGTTGTTTAACCCTTCAATTGTCACCCGTGAAATATTATCTTCAAACGCAATTCCTCTTACGACTAAGTTTTGTTCCATTGAAACTTCCTCCTCAACAATCGTTCCATTCTCGTTTTCTAAGCTTGAACGCACTTCTAGCGGTACCTGATAATTTTTTGCAAACTCAACAGCGCGCGGATGCAGCACCCCTGCTCCTAAATTGGCTAATTCTAACATTTCGTCATATGAAATAGAATGAAGTTTACGAGCATCTTCTACGTAGCGCGGATCCGTCGTAAACACTCCTGTTACGTCTGTATAAATATCACATTTTGCAGCTTTTAGTGCCGCGGCAAGAGCTACTGCCGTCGTGTCAGAGCCGCCTCGACCTAATGTTGTAATGCTTCCATCTTCTGAACAGCCTTGGAATCCAGCTACTACTACGATTCGACCTCTATCTAATTGGCTTTGAATACGAGTCGTGTCAATGTGCTGGATTCGTGCATTGCTGTGAACTGCTTCCGTCTGGATACCAGCTTGCCAACCTGTTAGCGAAGTGGCTTCATGACCTTTGAATTGAAGAGCCATTGTTAACAGGGAAATCGTTACTTGTTCTCCAGTTGTAAGAAGCATATCCATTTCGCGTTTACTTGGACTGTCCGTAATATCACTTGCTAATTTCACCAGTGCATCTGTGGTTTTGCCCATTGCCGATACAACAACTACTACTTGGTTACCGCGCTCTGCTTCTTGAATAACACGGTTTGCTACATGTTGAATACGTTCAACAGAACCAACAGATGTTCCACCAAATTTTTGAACGATTAATGCCATAATTTTGTTCATTCCTTTTCAATAAATTTGCATATGCAGGATGATGAGAAGCTAAATTTTTTTACTCAGACAATAAAAAAAGCAATGAGATGAGCTCTCATTGCTTAACGAACGAAAATTATAAAACATAACCGTCCACTGCCGTGAGATAGCTCTCCAAGAATCTACATCTTGACAATCCTACGTTTATTCAACGCAGAACCAGCAATCATTACTATGAGGTAATGTTCACTTCGGCAAATTTCCCTTTCCGCATCGTTCATAAGGGCTCATACCCTTCCTGATGCGTACTGATTAAATTTGCACCTCTATCTTCACTTCATTTGATGAAGTGTCGTATGAAATTAGTTAATAGCTTATCAAATATTTTCTATTATTTCAAGACTATTTTTGTAATGTTTCATAAATTTTTTCAGCAATGTTCTGAGGAACACCTGAATTTCGAATATCTTCAATCGTTGCTTCTTTCAATTTTTTCACCGAACCAAAATGCTTTAACAAAGCTTTTTTACGCTTTTCTCCCACTCCCGGAATGTCGTCCAGAACTGACTGAAAAGCGGACTTAGAGCGCACTTGACGGTGGAAGGTAATCGCAAAGCGGTGAACTTCATCTTGAATTCGCTGAAGCAAATAAAATTCTTGACTATTGCGTTCAAGCGGTATGATTTGAGGAGGCTCACCAATCATCAGATTGGAGGTTCTGTGCTTATCATCTTTGACAAGACCTGCTGTAGGCACTAAAAGTCCCAATTCATTTTCGAGAACGTCCTGTACTGCAGCTAAATGCCCTTTGCCTCCATCTACAACAATTAAATCCGGAAGCGGAAGACCTTCTTTTAACGCTCTGGAATACCGTCTGCGAACGACTTCCCTCATGGAACTGTAATCATCTGGTCCCTTTACCGTCTTAATTTTATATTTGCGATATTCTTTCTTTTCCGGTTTCCCATCAACAAAAACAATCATCGCAGAAACTGGGTCTGTTCCTTGAATATTTGAGTTATCAAATGCTTCAATCCGATAAGGAGCGGCAATTCCAAGCTCCTCTCCTAACCGTTCAACTGCGCCAACTGTACGCTCTTCATCTCGTTCAATTAAATAGAATTTTTCACCGAGCGCAATCTTTGCATTTTTACACGCAAGTTCTACTAATTCTTTCTTTTTGCCTCGCTTTGGATGCTGAACCTCTACTTCTACTAACTTCTCAGCTAACTCTGCATCAATCGTTGCTGGAACCATCACTTCTTTTGGCTTAATATTTTTGGCATAAAACTGACCGATAAAAGTTAAGAAATCTTCTTCTGGCTCTTTATAAAAAGGAAACATAGAAACTTCTCGCTCAATTAATTTCCCTTGGCGAATAAAGAAAACTTGAACACACATCCAGCCTTTATCGTAAGAATAGCCAAACACATCTCGATTAACAAAATCATTAAACGTTACTTTTTGCTTTTCCATTGTCGCTTCGATATGAGCAATTTGATCTCGGTATTCTTTAGCCCGTTCAAAGTCAAGTTCTTCTGAAGCTTTTAACATTTTTTCAGTTAACTCTGTTTTGACATGCTCATATCCACCATTTAAAAACCGCGTGATATTTTCAATAATTTGTTTGTTTTGCTCTTCTTTTACCTCTTTTACGCAAGGAGCTAGACATTGCCCGATATGGTAATACAAACAAGGCCTATCTGGCATAGTGGAGCACTTTCTTAACGGATAAATGCGATCAAGAAGCCGCTTTGTTTCATTTGCTGCTTGAACATTAGGATAAGGACCGAAGTATTTCCCTTTATCTTTTTTTATTTTTCTTGTAATAACAAGTCGGGGCTGTTTTTCAGCTGTAATCTTAATAAACGGATAGCCCTTATCATCTTTAAGCATAATATTGTATTTTGGGTCATGCTTTTTAATTAAATTCATTTCTAAAATAAGCGCTTCTAAATTAGAAGATGTGACGATATATTCAAAGTCAACAATGTCGTTTACAAGTCGAAGCGTCTTTCCGTCATGAGATCCGGTAAAGTAGGAACGTACTCGATTTTTTAATACTTTTGCTTTTCCTACGTAAATGACCGTTCCATATTTATCTTTCATCAAGTAACAGCCGGGCTGATCCGGTAAAATAGCCAGCTTTTCTTTTAAATAATCGTTCATACTTTTCTCCTTCCTCTTCTCTTACTCTGTCCATCTATACAATCGCTTATGAAGCGTAACCTACATTCTTTCCTGTCTTAATACATGTACATAAGCTGGATTTATGGCGATGTTCCTTACATCTAGTATAAAACAAACGAACGCATATTCGCTAAATAAAAGTATTCCCAAAAGAGAAAAAGTGGAGAAAAAGAAAAAAACCTAGCCTGAGCTAGGTTTTGACTTACGCGTGTTTATTAATCAATTCTGTTAATGCTTCTTTTGGTTGGAAACCAACTACTTGATCAACTTTCTCTCCATCTTTGAATAATACTAAAGTTGGGATACTCATAACACCAAATTTTCCAGCTGTTTCTTGATTTTCATCAACGTCTACTTTTACGATTTTAACTTTATCGTTAAGTTCGCCATCAATTTCTTCAAGAACTGGAGCAATCATTTTACAAGGGCCACACCATGGTGCCCAAAAGTCAACAAGCACTAGGCCTGATTTAATTTCATCTGTAAAGTTTTTATCTGTAGCATGTGCAATAGCCATTTTAATTCCTCCTAAATATATGCAATATCCAAATTCTACTCACAGTATATCACCTTCAAATAAGGTTTGCTAACTTTTTGCTTACATTTATACTGTTTATTCTCCGCTCTAGTTTGTACAATTTGCCTAAAAATATGCGTAGAAAATTTCGTTTCCCATGAGGCTGAGACCTGACTAAATGAATCCAAAGACGAACAAATAGTATACATAGGTTGAACCGCTTGCGACACCGCAGTTGATTTCCATGCAAGACTTCGCTTTTCTAGCAGGAGTCTTGCATGGAAATCAACTGCTAGAAAGACCTACCCTGCGTTTACCCTAACAAAAAAACGAACCACTAATCAAAAATCTTGATCAACGGTTCGTTCTTCACTTCGTCTCAAATACTTTTGTCCGAGAATCTTACGCAGACTGTACTTTCAGCTTTTTAAATTCTTCCGTTAGCAGAGGCACTACTTCAAATAAATCTCCAACGATTCCGTAGTCAGCTACTTTAAAAATATTCGCTTCAGGATCTTTATTGATTGCAACAATAATTTTTGAATTTGACATACCTGCCAAATGCTGAATAGCACCTGAAATTCCGCAGGCAATGTATAAATCTGGTGTGACTACTTTGCCCGTCTGACCGATTTGAAGAGAATAGTCGCAGTAATCTGCATCGCACGCTCCGCGAGACGCTCCAACAGCTCCATTTAACACGTCCGCTAGTTCTTGGAGAGGTCCAAAACCTTCCGTGCTTTTTACACCTCGACCACCTGCAATCACGACTTTTGCTTCGGACAAATCAACCCCTTGCGTTGCTTTGCGTACGACTTCTTTTACAACAGTACGCAGGTTTTTGATTTCAACATTTAAATCCTCTACATCACCTGTACGCCCCTCATCTTTTGCAAGCGGTGAAATATTATTTGGACGAATCGTGACAAACGTAAAAGCATCGGTCATGATTTTCTTCTCAAATGCTTTACCAGAATAAATTGGGCGAGTGAAGACTACTTGATCCCCTCCCACTTCTACATCCGTCACATCCGAGATAAGTCCTTTATCTAAGCGAGCTGCCAGTTTTGGCGCTAGATCTTTGCCAAGAGCCGTATGCCCAAATACGATAGCTTCAGGCTGTTCACTTTCAATGATGGCTAATAATGCCTGAGCGTAACCATCCGATGTGTAAGCAGCTAAATCTTCATGCTCCGTCACAACAACTTTATCTGCTCCGTATGCAATAAGTTCTTCACTTAAAGATTTTACGTCCTTTCCTACTAACGCTGCAATAATTTCTCCCCCGTCAGCTACAGTAGACGCTGCGGAAATCGCTTCAAACGATACGTTTCGTAATCCCCCATCACGTGCTTCTCCAAGAACTAACACTTTGCGTCCCATTACAATACCCCCATTGTTTTGACTTTTGACTTATTAAATGACTTTTGCTTCCTTATGCAGTAAATTGACCAGCTCTGTTACTTGATCTTTTATATCTCCTTGTAATACGCGCCCCGCGTCTTTTTTCGGAGGTAAATAAATTTCAATTGTCTTTGTTTTTGCTTCTACATCATCTTCATCTAAATCTAAATCGTCTAATTCCACTTCAACCAACGGTTTCTTCTTCGCTTTCATAATCCCTGGAAGAGATGGATAGCGAGGCTCATTAAGTCCCTGCTGAGCTGTTACTAAAAGAGGAAGCGACGTTTCAATAACTTCCGAATCTCCTTCCACATCGCGTACAACCGTCACTTTTTCACCTTCAATATCCAGCTTTGTAATCGTTGTAATATATGGGATTTCTAACTGTTCTGCTACGCGCGGTCCCACCTGGCCTGAACCTCCGTCAATCGCTACGTTTCCTGCTAAGATTAAATCAGGAGATTGCTCTTTTAAGTACTGTGCCAGCAGCCTAGAAGTCGTGTACTGATCGCCATCTTCTATGTCATCTTCCGTATTGATTAAAACCGCTTTATCTGCTCCCATAGCCAAAGCTGTTCGGAGTTCTTTTTCTGATTCTTCCCCTCCTACACTCACGACCGTAATCTCTCCGCCATGCTTTTCCTTTAGCTGAATAGCCTCTTCAACTGCATACTCATCGTAAGGGTTAATAATAAATTCAGCTCCATCTTCAACAATTTGACCATTTTTTAGTGAAAGTTTCTCCTCTGTATCGAACGTTCTTTTTACTAACACATAAATATTCATTCAATTCCCCTCCTAAGCTTATTTTCCTAAAAATTTAGGCTGGCGCTTTTCAATAAAAGCGGCTACGCCTTCTTGAGCATCACGGCTTTTGAATACGCTTCCAAAAAACTGTGCTTCTTTTTTGATGCCGCTGTAATAAGCATCTGTTTTTACATGTTGAAGCAGCTGCAAGGTAGCTTTAACAGAGATTGGGCTTTTTTTGGCAATTTTTCTAGCAAGTAAAAATGTTTCATTGATAAGCTGACTTTCTTCAAAAGCTGCGTTTGCCAATCCTAACTCCACTGCCTCGCTGCCCGATATTGGATCACTTGTCAGCATCATCTCACAAGCCTTATGAACCCCTACATAACGAGGCAATCGCTGAGTTCCTCCAAACCCTGGTATAATTCCTAACTGAAGTTCAGGCAAGCCCAGCTTAGCATTTTCTGTTACCAAACGGATATGGCAGCTCATAGCAAGCTCTAATCCTCCGCCTAAAGCAGCTCCATGAATAGCTGCAATAACTGGTTTTGGGTAATTTTCAATATACTCAAAGAGCTCTTGGCCGTTAACAGCAAGTTTCTCGTAATCTTTTTCCTGCTGCAGTGATGTAAACTCTTTTATATCAGCTCCAGCACAAAAGAATTTCCCTTCGCCTTTAATGACGATAACCCTTGTCTCTTTGCTATCTTCTAAATGTTTTAAAACACTTGAAAGATCTTTTAATAAATCTTGAGACAAAGCGTTAGCAGGTTGTCTATTCAACGTAATGAAGCTTATTGCATCAACAGTTTCAACCTGGATAATCTCCATTTGTTTCCCCCACCCTTTCTTTCTATTTTCATTACCTTGCGCTTCTCCCCTCGCAAGGGAGCAGCAGGCTCACTTACGATTATGAGCCGCTGCAGCCGTTTAACAGCAGGGAATGGACTTTATCTACCGATTCTATTAGACCATATCGATGATCGTTCATTACCCATGTTGTGACAGTTTCATCAATCGTTCCAAAAATCATCTGTCGCGCAAGACGAATATCTATATTTTCAGAAAACTCACCCGTTTCGATTCCTGTCTGTAAAATAGAATCAATGAGAGTCAGATAATCTTTTAATACATCGTTAATTTTCAATCTTAAATCTTTGTTCGATTGACGCAGTTCAAGCTGTGTCACTGTAGCTAAATGATGATCCTCCGCTAGAAACGAAAAATGCTTGTCAATTAATACGTGAAGTTTTTCTGCCGCAGTTTCAATTCCCGCCAGTTCTTCATAAATTTTTTCTACAAACTGTCCCATCTTCTCTTGAAATAAGGAAATCAAGACATCTTCTTTGTTTTTAAAATATAAATATATCGTACCGTCTGCAACCCCAGCCTGCTTAGCAATTTTAGAAACCTGAGCATTGTGGTATCCGTTTTCTGCTATTACTACTACAGCTGCATCGATAATCTGCTTATACTTTGGCTTATTTCTTCTCAATCTTATACGCTCCTTTAAAATATGAATGATTATTCATTCATATCTTTATAATAAAGAAACCGCAAGTATCTGTCAATTATGTTTCAGCAAAAAAATCAAAGGCGACGATCGATTACGTCGCCTTTTTATGCTTTTCATTTTCTTCTTCAATCAGCGCTCGTCGCAGAATCTTCCCGACCGCTGTTTTTGGAAGCCCATTTCGAAATTCATAAAGGCGCGGAACTTTATAAGCAGCTAAATACTTTCTAGAAAACTCATTTAACTCTTCTTCAGTACATCTTACACCATTTTTTAATACAATGTAAGCCTTCACTGTTTCTCCTCTATATGGGTCAGGAACACCTACCACTACAGCTTCTTGAATTTTTTCATGCTCATATAATACTTCTTCAACTTCTCGAGGATAGATATTATATCCCCCGGCAATAATAATATCTTTCTTTCGATCTACTACATAAAAATAACCTTTATCATCCATATAGCCAACATCACCTGTTAGCAACCACCCGTCTCGCATAACAGCCTCCGTTTCTTCAGGCTGCTTCCAATATCCTTTCATGACCTGAGGACCTTTAACCACAATTTCTCCTACTTCGCTTACAGCAGCTTCTTTACCTGTTTCAAACGAGAGAATTTTGGCATCTGTGTCTGGCCAAGGCACTCCAATGCTTCCTGGTATTCTCTCTTTCCAAAGAAAATTAGCATGAGTAACAGGAGAGGTTTCCGTCAATCCATATCCTTCCACTAGTTTACCTCCAGTGAGCTTTTCAAACTGCTCCTGCACTTCCACAGGAAGAGGAGCTGAACCGCTCATACATGAATCAATAGAAGATAGGTTGTATTTTGCTAAATCAGGATGGTTTAATAATGCGATGTAAATTGTCGGAGCACCTGGAAATAAAGTAGGCTGCTGCTTATGAATGGTTTTGAGCGTCGTTTTTGCATCAAATTTAGGCAGAAGCACCATCTCGTAGTTTTGCAAAACCGATAGAACAAGAACCGTTGTTAAACCATACACATGAAAAAACGGGATAATTCCAAGCACTTTTTCTTCTCCATGCTTGCAGCGGTATAACCAATGTGAACACATCGTTGCATTGGCTACCAAGTTTTTATGAGTAAGCATGACTCCTTTTGGAAAACCTGTTGTTCCCCCGGTGTATTGTAAAATCGCGATATCTTCGTCTGAAATTCCCTCAGCATTACATACTGCTGGAGAGGATTCACTTATAATGCGTTTAAATAAATGAGTAGTCTCCGTATGACTCACATCCACGCTTATCTTCTGCTGTTTGCGCTGAATAAATGGATAGATTATGTTTTTGGGAAATGGGAGATAGTCTTGAATAGAGGTGATGACTACGTGTTTTACACTTGTTAACGCTTTCATTTTTACTACACGCGGATATAGCAAATCGAGTGCAATAATCATGGTCGCTTCTGAATCATTCAGCTGATACTCTAACTCCCTTTCCGTATACAAAGGGTTTGTTTGAACGACTACTCCTCCGGCAAGAAGAACAGCATAAAAGGAAATGACAGCTTGAGGGCAATTTGGAAGCATAATGGCTACTCTATCCCCTTTTTTTAATCCCAGTTCAATAAGGTAAGATGACAGTTTCAAAGAATCTTGATGCAGTTGGGAAAACGTCATTTTTTTCCCTAGAAAATAGATTGCGTTTTTTTTAGGGGCTTTTTGAACTGCTTCTTCAAAAAGCTGTGCTAAATTTTTTTGCTCATAATGAAGCGTAGCAGATATTTCCTCTGGGTATTGAGAAAGCCATATCTTTTCGGTGGATTCCACACGTATCCTCTCCCTCAAAAAAATAAAAAATTAGAATTTTCTAATTAAAATTATAGTTCATTCTTTTTTTAGATGCAATCGTTATTGAATGTTCTCTTTCCTGTCTAATCACTCTTTCATCCTGCAGCGTAATAAATAAAAATTGGATTTACCCCTGTACATTATCCGAATTTTTTGTATATAATAAAAATTAGATTTTTTTAAGGAGCTGTATAAATTGATAACAACATTGACTAAAGGACCGTTCAAAGCAGATCACGTTGGAAGCTTTTTGCGTCCTGAGCGTATCAAGCAAGCACGATTACAGGTAGAAAACGGGGAAATGACAAAGAAACAGCTTCGAGCAATTGAAGATGAAGAAATTAGTAAGCTCGTAGAAAAGCAAAAACAAATTGGATTAAAAGCCATAACAGACGGTGAGTTTCGCCGTGCGTGGTGGCACTTTGATTTTCTATCAGAACTTGTGGGCGTAGAACTTTACGAAGCAGAGTCGGGAATTCAGTTTCACGGGGTCCAAACAAAAGCTCACGGTATAAAAGTTACTGGAAAACTAGATTTTAATCACCACCCTATGATTGAAGATTATAAATTTCTTCATCAAGCGGCCGGAAAAGAACACGTGGCTAAGTTCACCATTCCAAGTCCCAATATGCTGTTTTTCAGAGGTCATATTGAAGAGTCTGCTTACTCGGATACGGATGTATTTTTTGCTGATTTAGTTAAAACATATCAAAAAGCCATTCAAGCATTTTATGATGCTGGATGCCGCTATTTACAGTTAGATGATACTGCGTGGGCGGTCTTTTTCTCAGAAAAAGGACAAGAACAAATCGCGTCAAAAGGATTTACGCCCCAAGAATTACTGAAACGTTTTACGGATGCGATCAATGAATCCATTGCGCATAAGCCAGATGACATGGTTATTACAATGCATATTTGCAGAGGGAATTTCCAGTCTACTTATACAGCAAGCGGCGGATATGAAAATGCGTCAAAAGCTATTTTCAGTCAGTTAAACGTAGATGGACTATTTTTAGAATTTGATGATGAACGCTCAGGAGGATTCGAACCTCTTCGACATGTAAAGCGAAATGACCTTCAGATTGTCCTTGGTCTTATCACATCAAAATTTGGAGATTTAGAAGATCCTGAAGCAGTGAAAAAACGAATTGCTGAAGCGGCAGAATTTGTTTCTCTTGATCAAATTTGTTTGAGTCCCCAGTGCGGATTTGCTTCTACAGAAGAAGGAAATTTACTAACTGAAGAACAGCAGTGGGATAAAGTAAAGCACGTGATTTCAATTGCTGAAGACGTATGGAAGTAATCATTAAAAAAGCTGACCTGCTTTAAGGCCAGCTTTTTTGCTGTCATCACAATGTTAGGAAAAGCTATATAGATAAATAGATAAGACCAATAAGCATAAACACTCCGCATAAAATGAGTAAAATTTTCGCTAACTTCTCCATGACTCTCTCCTATCCTATCCCTGCTCCTATTACATAGGACATACCGATTGAAATAACAAGTGAAATAAACCCAACGGCTCTGTTATCTTGTTCAATTTCATCATCGATTCGAAATTTCGGCGTCAAAAATTCGAAAATAAAATAGCTGACTAGTAAAAGAACAAACCCATATATTCCCCATCCAAGCATTCTTAACAAATTGTCGTTGTGCTCAATCGAATAGCGAAAAATATTAGCTAATCCAAATATTTTCCCACCTGTTGCCATCGCAACAGCCATATTTCCTTTTTGAATCTCTTCCCAATTCTTATATTTAGTAACGAGCTCAAACACAACAAGAAAGACGACAATGCTCAAGACAACCACGCTGTAATAAGCGGCGGATTCAATATACGGGTCTTTCCAAAAATCCCTCATTTTTGCATCACTCCTAATTTATATTACACTCCACGTAATGAACTGACAGGTCTCTTTCCTTTACTTGCATCGTTCTTAAAAGAGATAGAAAACCCAACATAGTTCATGAGCCATGTCGGATTTTCCATCTTCATATATGCTTGTTCAGCGCATCCACTGACACCTTTATCTCAGCATTCTTTTACTTAAATTCCACAACCGTAACGCCAGAACCTCCTTCAGAAGCTTCTCCGAAACGAATATTTTTAACAGAACGATGATTTTTCAAATATTCCTGTACACCTTTACGAAGAGCTCCAGTTCCTTTACCGTGGATAATCGAAACGCGCGGATAGTTGGCTAACAAAGCATCATCAATATATTTTTCAACTCGAATCAGCGCATTTTCATAGCGCTCTCCTCTTAAATCCAGTTCTAGATTTACATGATAATCTTTTCCTTTTACCGTAGCAAGCGGCTTTGTTTCTACAGGTTTTGGGGAACTAATATATTCGAGATCTTTTTCTTTCACCTTCATTTTCATGATTCCCATTTGCACTTGCCATTCATTATTACTTACTCGTTCCACAAGCGTTCCTTTTTGTCCCCAGCTTAAGACTTTCACTTCATCTCCAGCTTGAAGAGTGCGCTCTTGTTTTTTCGGCACAGCCGGTTTCTTTTTACTTTTTTCAAGAGTTGGAACTGCATCTTCTAGACGCTTACGTGCTTCAATCAATTCATGCTCTTTTACAAGCGCATGATTTTTTTGACTCATTTTACGCAAATCGCTAATGATTTTCTCTGCTTCTTCAGATGCTGCTTGAACTGTGGCTTGAGCTTTTTCTTCAGCTTTTTCGTACAGCTTATCTCGTTTTTCATTAAACTCAATAATCTGACTCTGTAATTCTTTATGAAGCTTCTGAGCCTCTTTTCTTAGCTGTTCAGCTTCTTCTAGCTCATGTTCAGATTGACGGCGGCTATCTTCAAGAGAAGCGATCATGTTTTCTACTTTATTTGTTTCTGAGCCAATATAGCCTTTGGCACGTTCAATTACTTCTGCACTTAAACCTAAACGTTTTGAAATTTCAAAAGCATTGCTTCGACCCGGTACACCAATCAGCAGCTTGTAAGTAGGGCTCAATGTTTCAATATCGAACTCTACGCTAGCATTGACCACTCCTTCACGGTTATAGCCGTACGCTTTTAATTCAGGATAGTGAGTAGTCGCAACTACGCGAGCGCCTCTTTCATATACTTGATCTAAAATCGAAATCGCAAGCGCTGCACCTTCTTGGGGATCTGTTCCCGCTCCCAATTCATCGAACAAGACCAGACTTTCATGATCTACTTTTTGTAAAATATCTACAATGTTGACCATATGAGATGAAAAGGTACTCAGACTTTGTTCAATGGACTGCTCATCTCCAATATCAGCAAATACGTGTTTAAACACAGCCATTTCCGATCCATCCAGCGCAGGAATCTGCAAACCTGCTTGAGCCATCAATGTGAATAACCCAAGTGTTTTTAACGTTACGGTTTTACCGCCGGTATTTGGTCCTGTAATAACGATAGACGTATATTGATCACCTAGCTCAATATCATTTGCAACGACATCTTCCTGGGCAATAAGAGGATGTTTTGCCTTCACTAACTTAATATAGCCTCGATCGTTCATTTTAGGTTTTGAAGCTTTTAGCTCATGGCTATAGCGCCCTTTAGCAAACATGAAGTCCAGCTCACCTAACAAATAAACGTTTTGACGGAGTTCATTTGCCACTTCCGCTACCTGAACGGTTAGAGCAATAAGAATACGCTCAATTTCTTGTTTTTCTTTTACTTTTGCTTCTTGAAGCTCATTATTTAACGTCACAATCGCCTGTGGCTCAATAAATAACGTTGCTCCAGATGAAGACTGATCGTGCACAATGCCTCCATACGCACTGCGATATTCTTGCTTAACAGGAATAACGAAACGTTCGTTTCGAATGGTAACAATCGCATCTGACAACATTTTCTGAGCAGACGAGGAGCGAATAAGACTTTCTAGCTTTTCGCGAATACGAGACTCCGTCGAGCGAAGTTTTTGACGAATGCCTCTTAGCTGGTCGCTTGCACCGTCTAGTACTGTGCCATTCTCATCAATGCTCATTTTAATTGTTTGTTCTACCTCAGGAAGAGGCATTAGTTTTTCGATATGTTCAATTATAATTGGAAGCTGTAAATCTTCGTCTTCTACTACTTGCTCGATAAATTGCTTGACTTGTCTTGCAGCATAAATAGTACTTGCTACATCAAGAAGTTCATTAGAGCTTAGCGTTCCTCCAATTTCAGCGCGCTTTACGCTAGGTCGAACGTCAAAGATGCCTCCTAGCGGTACGTTGCCACGCAATCGCAGCACGGTTGTAGCTTCATCTGTTGCTTCCTGCCATTTGACTACTTCTTCATACTGAGTCGAGGGAATCAAATTCGCTACTTTTTCTCGGCCTAAAGAAGAAGCTACTTTTTTCTGAAGCTGTTCCTTAACTTTATTAAACTCTAGTACATGGAAAATACGTGATTGCAAAACTGATTCCTCCTGTTGCTTATTTATGTCGATTTAAAAAGGCGGTTAATTCTTTGAGGCTATACGTATTTAATACCGTTTCTGGTTTAAGCCAGCCTTTAATTCCCGTAGATATTCCAATTTCCATATGCTCTAGCATGTCTAGATTGTGAGCATCTGTATTAATTGCAATTTTAACTCCTGCCTCTTGTGCTTTTTTTATGTGCTCAGCGGCTAAATCTAAACGGTTTGGATTCGCGTTTAGTTCAAGAGCCGTTTTTGTTTCCTTAGCTAATTCAATTAGCATATCAATATCTACATCATATCCGTTGCGGCGACCAATCAAACGACCGGTCGGATGAGCGATTAAATCTACATGAACATTATTTAACGCTTGCTTTAAACGATTCATAATTTCTTCGCGTGATTGTGAAAAACTAGAGTGAATGGACGCAATAACAAAATCTAGCTCAGCTAGCATTTCATCATCATAATCAAGTGTTGCATCGGGCAAAATATCCATTTCAATTCCTGCTAATATTGTAAAATCATCGAACTGTGCGTTTAAACGATTAATTTCTTCACGCTGTTTGCGAATGCGTTCAGGCGTTAGACCGTTAGCTACTTTTAAATACTGAGAGTGGTCTGTAATCGCCATGTATTCATAGCCTCGCGCGCGACATGCTTCCGCCATTTCTTCAATTGAATACGCTCCGTCGCTCCACGTGGAGTGCATATGCAAATCACCTTTTACCGCACCGTAGGTCACAAGCGTTTGAGGTTTTATAAATGCATCTACTTCCGTTCCATCTTCACGAAGTTCCGGCGGAATAAAAGACAGTCCAAAATGTTCATAGAATGCTTGTTCAGACTCAAATGTCATAACTTCGCCTGTCTCCGCATTTTCAACGCCATACTCGCTAATTTTTTCACCGCGTTCTTTTGCTAATTGACGCATGCGCACATTATGATCTTTTGATCCTGTAAAATGATGAAGCGTCGTGGCAAACGCTTTATCTTCTACAAGACGAAAATCCACGGACACATCGTACTCATAGGCTAACGTTACCGATACTTTTGTATCTCCATTTGCAATGACATCCTTCACATTTGGCAGCGATACTAGCTGTTCACGGACAGCATGAGGCTCAGCTGTTGAAATAATAAAATCAAGATCTTTTACAGTTTCTCTCATGCGGCGAATGCTCCCTGCTTGAGAAAAACGCTCAATGCTATGCATATGTTTAAGGGCTTCTAAAATTTCTTCCGCTATTGGAAGCATAAAAGCAAGGGGCAAACGATCAGGACGTTTCCCAAACTCTTCAATAGCAGCGATAATTTTCTCTTCCGTCTTTTTACCAAAACCGCTTAGTCCCTGCACTCGATTTTCCATACAGGCCTGATGCAGTGATTCCATGTCTTTAATATCTAGCTCTTTATATAATTTAGCGATTTTTTTACCTCCAAGCCCCGGCAGCTTAAGCAGAGGAATAAGTCCTTCAGGAACTTCTTGCTTTAGTTCTTCTAGTACGCTTGACTCATTTGTTTCCATATACTCTGTAATAACTGCAGCCGTTCCTTTACCAATCCCTTGGAGCTTGGTAAAATCCTCAATCTCTGTCAGCGTTCTCTCGTCCGTTTCTAGCGCTGCAGCTGCTTTTCGAAAAGCAGAAATTTTAAAAGGGTTATCTCCTTTTAATTCCATATATGTAGCAATTGTTTCTAACAATTTAATAATATCCTTTTTATTCATCTCTTTTCACCAGCCTATTATCATAATAACGAAACTTTCAAAACATGATGAGTGACATATGTACTCTCTCAAATTTTTATCTAGACATACTTTTATCTCCGTGAAAACCGCAGAACAGACTGCGATAAAAAAAGAGGGTATCTCAAAAGTATTATGACACTTTCGACACACCCTCTCAACAAGCTATTGTAATTTCATTACATTACACCATACTGAGTCCACAAATCTTGAATGGCAGACGATAAGTATGGAGTATTTTGTACGATATTGATTGCAATTGAAGACTGTTGAATTGGCGTTTGAATTTCACTTACAGGAATCACGGCTCCAATGTATAACAAAATAAAAACGATGATATACACTTCAACGAATCCAAGTGCACCTCCGCCCCATTTATTTAACTGGCGCAGAATTGGCAGTTCGGTTAAAGCCGTTAAAACAGAGCCTGCAAGGCGAAGTACAATGTGAGTAGCAAAAAATAAAATCGCAAATGCAATCATTCGATAAAAAGCGTCTTCTATCGTTCCAGAATCAAATACAAACGATGCGACACTTTGCTGCTGAATATTGTCTGGAAACGGAATCAACAAGCGAAGTCGGCTTGCCAAATCTCCACTAAACATATAAGCGACGATAAACGAAACCGCAAAACTGACAATATGAATGAGTTGCAAAATAAATCCTCTTTTAAGACCTGTTACAAAGCCTAAAAGAAGCAATATAATTAAAATGATATTAAGCATTGACTCAGTCATTCCTCTTTTCCATAAAGTTTTTGTTCAAGTCTCTCATAGTCTTCTTTCAGTTTTATATATTCGTGTACAGCATTCACAGCTGTTAATACTGCTAATTTATTGATATCTAAAGAAGGGTTTTTAGTACTGATTTCACGCATTTTTTCATCCACTATAGAGGCGACAAGTCGAATATGGCTTGTACTTTCGCTACCGACGATGCTGTACTGCTGACCAAAGATGTCAACTGTCGCACGTGTTTTATCTTGTCTTGACACGAGAAAATCCTCCGTTCCACGAAAAATCCTAATCCCTATCATACCACGAAGAAGACTTCAATGGAAACATATCTATATTTAAGCTATCATAAGGGATAGTGCTTATAAAGTAAACTAAAATACCCCGAAAGGAGTGAAGCATTATGTCACATGCTGTTATTAAGGTATCAGCTGATCAGATAGCTAAAATGAAGCTTCATTACACATCCTATTTGCAGCCTAAATTGCCGCAGGGAAGTATTTTTTCGGCTAAAACTCCCGGCTGTTCTATCACTGCATACCGCTCTGGAAAAGTACTTTTTCAAGGAAAAGAAGCTGAAACAGAAGCAGCTAAGTGGGGAGGTCCTTTAGATGCTGCTAAAAAGGCTCCCGTCTCACACCTCCCATCAAACTTCAGTTCACTATCGGTCATTGGTTCTGATGAAGTAGGAACGGGAGATTATTTTGGTCCCATGACCGTAGTTGCTGCCTATGTTCAAAAAGAGCAGCTTCCTTTGTTAAAAGAATTAGGAGTACGAGATTCAAAAGAGTTAACGGATGCTAAAATCATTGAAATTGCCAAGCAGCTTGTTTCGTTTATTCCTTACAGTTTGCTTGTCTTACATAACGAAAAGTATAATGCATTTCAAGAAAAAGGCATGTCACAAGGTAAAATGAAAGCTCTGTTGCACAACAAAGCTTTATCCAACGTGTTAAAAAAATTGGATCCTGAAAAACCTGATGCGATTTTAATTGACCAGTTTGTTGAAAAAAACACCTATTATAAACACATCGTAAAGGAAAAAGAGATTATCAAAGAAAATGTCTTTTTCAGTACAAAAGGAGAAAGCGTTCATTTATCTGTAGCCGCTGCTTCCATTATTGCCAGATACGCATTTTTAAAACAAATGGATTTACTAACGGAAAAGACGGGGATGGTCATTCCTCGCGGAGCTGGAGCACAAGTTGATATCGCCGCTGCTAAAATTATTAAAAAACATGGCGTCAATGCGCTGAACTCTTTAGCTAAAATCCATTTTGCTAATACAGAAAAAGCTTTAAAATTAGCTAAAAAATAAGAGATGTGGAAATCCACATCTCTTTTTTTATTCTTATGAACGAAGCGTTGCACCAAATTCTTTTTCAACAGCTTCTAAAACTGCACCATGTGCTTTTGCTACTTCTTCATCTGTTAATGTACGTTCAGGATCTAAGTAACGTAAAGAGAAAGCTACAGATTTCTTGCCTTCTTCCATACGCTCGCCTTCATATAGATCAAATACTGTCACGTCTTTTAAAAGTTCTCCGCCCGTCGTATAGATGACGCGCTGAACTTCTCCTGCAAGAACGTTTTTATCTACAACAAGTGCAATATCACGTGTAATAGATGGGAATCTTGGAATAGCTGAATAACGAACTTCTTCGACATCTGCAGCTAATAGCTCTTGAAGGTGTAATTCAAACACGTATGTTTCACGAAGGCCATACTGTTTCTGAGCAACAGGATGAACTTGACCCACGTATCCAATTTCTTTTTCATCTAACCATACAGCCGCTGTACGTCCAGGGTGCATACCGTCTTTTTTAACGGGAGCATATGAGATTCGTTTCTCTAAACCAAGCTGTGCAAATAACCCTTCTAGTACACCTTTAATCACATAGAAATCAACGACTTTCTTTTCACCTTGCCAGCCGTGAGCATGCCATAGACCCGTGATTGCACCAGCTACGCGCTCCTGCTCATCCGGTAATTCCCCTTCACCTTTAGATAAGAACACTGAGCCTGTTTCGTATAGCGCAATAGAATCCGATTGACGAGCATTATTGTGCTTCACTGCTTCAAGTAAATGAGGCACTAAGCTTTGACGAAGGATGCTGCGATCTTCACTCATCGGCATTGCTAAACCAATCGTACTTGTTGCATTGAGTGCAAACTGAGTAGCTTTTTCAGCGCTCGTTAACGAATAGGTTGTTGTTTGCGCTAGCCCTGCTCCCTCTAAGAAACGGCGAACTTTACGGCGTCCAAGCTGATACTCTGTTAATTTTCCTGGAGTTGCCACTGTTACAGGAAGCGTTGTAGGAAGGTTGTCATAGCCATACATGCGCGCTACTTCCTCCACGATATCTTCTTCAATTGTAATATCGCCTCGACGAGTCGGTACCGTTACAACGATGGTTTCATCTTCGACTTTGCTTTCAAATTGAAGACGGTTCATAATATCTTGTACTTCTTCCATCGACAGTTCTGTACCAAGCACATTGTTAATACGTCCAAGTGACACAGCTACAACAGCAGGTTCCACAGTTAGTGTATCTACTTCTACAGTACCGCTTACCACTTCACCTGAAGCGTATTCAGCCATTAATTCTGCTGCGCGGTCAGCAGCTACACGCGTACGGTTAGGATCAATTCCTTTTTCAAAACGAGCACTTGCCTCACTGCGAAGACCGTGGTCTTTGGAAGCTTGACGAACTGTTAAACCTTTGAAGTAAGCTGATTCAATAAGAACATTTACCGTATCGTCTTTTACTTCAGAGTTTGCTCCCCCCATTACACCTGCAAGGGCTACCGGTTCACTGCCGTTTGTAATAACAAGCTGATTGCCTTTTAGTACGCGCTCTTGATCGTCAAGCGTTACAAACTTCTCGCCTTCTGACGCGTGACGTACAACAATTTCTTTTGAACCAAGACGATCATAGTCAAAAGCATGCAGCGGCTGGCCGTATTCAAGCAAAATATAGTTGGTAATATCAACAACGTTGTTATGAGGTCGAATACCAGCTGCCATTAAACGCGTTTGCATCCATAATGGTGACGGAGCAATTTTTACGTTTTTCACAACGCGCGCTACGTAAAGGGGATTGTCTTCTTTTGCCTCTACTTTAACGGAAATATAATCAGCTGCTTGCTCATCAGACGTTTGCACGTTTACTGACGGATACTTCACTTCACGACGTAAAATAGCAGCCACCTCATATGCTACACCTAACATACTTAAGCAGTCTGAACGATTTGGTGTTAGCCCTAGTTCTAATACTTCATCGTTTAAGTTTAATGCATCTAGCGCATCCGCTCCTACTTCAGCATCACTTGGGAAGACGAAGATGCCTTCTTGATAATCTTTTGCCACAAGCTTGCTTTCAATGCCAAGCTCTTGAAGAGAACAAATCATACCGTTCGATTCTTCACCGCGAAGCTTAGCACGCTTGATTTTAAAGTTACCTGGAAGTACAGCTCCCACTTTTGCAACCGCTACTTTTTGACCTTGTGCCACGTTAGGTGCTCCGCACACGATTTGAACGATTTCTCCTCCGCCAAGATCTACTTGACAGCGGCTTAATTTATCCGCATTTGGATGCTGTTCACGTTCTACAACGTGACCAATTACCACTCCGCTGATGCCTTTATTTAAGTTTTCTACACCTTCAACTTCAATTCCACTTTTTGTGATTTTATCAGCTAACTCTTCTGCCGTTACGCCTGATAAGTCAACATACTCTTGTAACCAACGATAAGATACAAACATCGTAGTCCCTCCTTTATACTTGTTTAAATTGATCTAAGAAACGAACATCATTTGTATAGAAATGACGAATATCATCCACGCCGTGTTTTAACATAGCAATACGCTCTACACCGATTCCAAAAGCAAAACCACGATATTTAGTTGAATCGTATCCAGCCATTTCAAGAACATTTGGATGAACCATACCGGCTCCTAAAATTTCAATCCAGCCTGTTTGTTTACATACATTACAGCCTTTACCTCCACATTTTGCACACGATACGTCTACTTCTACAGATGGCTCAGTGAATGGGAAGAAACTTGGACGAAGACGAATTTCACGGTCTGCACCGAACATCTTTTTCACAAATACTTCAAGCGTGCCTTTTAAATCGCTCATACGAATGTTTTCGTCTACTACAAGACCTTCAATTTGCATAAATTGATGTGAATGCGTAGCATCATCGTCATCGCGGCGGTACACTTTACCTGGGCAAATAATTTTAACAGGTCCTTTGCCTTCATTCTTGTTCATAACACGAGCTTGAACAGTTGATGTATGCGTACGAAGAAGCGTTTCTTCCGTAATATAGAACGTATCTTGCATATCACGTGCTGGGTGACCTTTTGGCAAGTTCAGAGCTTCGAAATTATAGTAGTCCTGCTCTACTTCTGGTCCTTCTGCTACTTCATAGCCCATTCCTAAGAATAAATCTTCTACTTCTTCAACCACGCTTGTGAGCGGGTGATGCGTACCTGCTTTAACCGGGCGTCCCGGCAGCGTTACGTCAATTGTTTCTGAAGCAAGTTTACGCTCTACCTCGGCTGCTTCTAACGCCGTTTGTTTTTCTTCAATTTTAGATGCAATCGCTTCACGTACTTCATTTGCAAGTGCTCCCATTACAGGACGCTCTTCAGCTGAAAGTTTTCCCATACCGCGAAGTACTTCTGTGATAGGGCCTTTCTTTCCTAAATAAGCTACGCGTACGTCGTTTAATTCTTTTAAAGCACTTGCTGCTTCGACTTTTGCAATTGCTTCTTGTTGAAGTTCTTGTAAACGTTCTTTCATCACTTATTCCTCCTTTTAACGTAAAAAATGACAAATAAAAAAACCTCCTCCCAAAAAAGGGACGAGGATTAGTCGCGTTACCACCCTTGTTAACTATATACACAGACGTATACAGTTCACTTCATTCAAGTTAACGGAATCTCCGGAACACCTTTACATCTATGTAAGATGGTCTAAGTGTCAACTCAAGAGGTGAATTCACTTATTACATTTATAAAAATGCTTTCAGTCATGGCATTTTCTCCCTGCATAAACGGACATAAGCTACTGCTCTCTTTCATCGTTTTTTACATATGTAACTATTGTATTATTATAGTGAAAACACGTTCTCGATGCAACTACATTCCGCGTAAATAATAAAGTAAGATTCCAGAAGCGATGGCAACATTTAACGACTCGCTCTTTCCATAGATGGGAATGTACAGATTCTGATCCGTTTGTTCCAACACTTTCTCGCTTACGCCATTTCCTTCATTTCCCACAATCAGCGCAAATTCGTTTGAAGGTTTTACGTGTGTGTAGACCTTTCCATTTTGTAACGACGTGCCGTAAACTGCTATTCCTCTTTCTTTTAACAATGAAATTATTTCGAGTAAATCGCCTTTTACAATTGGAAGGTGAAAAATAGCTCCTTGCGTTGAACGAACGACTTTTGGGTTGTACACATCCACGCTGCCCTCTCCAATGATAATAGCCTCCACTCCCGCAGCATCAGCGGTTCGGATAATGGTACCTAGGTTACCTGGATCTTGCACGGCATCTAAAAGCAATACTTTCTGTGCTGTATGAATAATTTCCGCATGCTTTGTTTGAAAACACACGGCAATAATTCCTTGAGGTGTTTCTGTGTCAGATAATAACTTACTAATTGCTTCGTTTACAACGATTATTTCGATACCGTCTATATCCCACTGTGCAGGCACTTCGGTCGATTCGCGTATAATTAGTTCCTTTACGCAATCCTTATTTTTGATAGCCTCTTCGACTAAATGAAAGCCTTCTACCATAAAAAGGCCCTGCTTATCACGGTCTTTTTTATTATGCAGTTTTTTCCACGCTTTTACCTGCGGATTTTTAACTGAATCAATTTGTTTCACAAACATAACTCCTTTATCTATACAAAAATAAATAGTTCGATTACATTTTGTTCAATAATCATTAGATAAGTTTCACTTTATTGTACATAGAAATCGCAAAGAAAACAAAAACTATTGGTAACTTTACGATAGCTGAGGTGAAAATGATGGATCTTAATTTACGAAATGCTGTTATTGCAAACGTTTCAGGAAACTCAAAAGAAGAGCTTGAGGCTACAATTTCTGACGCTATTCAAAGCGGTGAAGAAAAAATGCTCCCTGGACTTGGTGTTTTATTTGAAGTGCTTTGGGAAAAGTCTCCGGAATCAGAAAAAGAAGAAATTCTGACAACGCTTGAAAACGGTTTAAAATAAATAACCTTTTCCTATGTACAACAAAAAGCT
Organism: Priestia sp. SB1; assembly: GCF_038898415.1. NCBI lineage: Bacteria > Bacillati > Bacillota > Bacilli > Caryophanales > Bacillaceae > Priestia > Priestia sp. SB1. Next base: position 860,007 of record NZ_JBBJSS010000001.1, read on the forward strand.
CATTCTCCTAGGAGAATGAGCTTTTTTCAATTATACGTAATGGCGTTAACCGTATCTCGGTCTAAGCGCTTAATGACTTCCGCAATTAATTTAACTGCGTTTTCATAATCATCACGATGAAGCATTGCTGCATGAGAATGGATATAACGAGTTGCAATTGTAATCGAAAGTGCTGGCACCCCGTTAGCTGAAATATGGATAGAACCCGAGTCCGTACCGCCTCCAGCAATTGCATCAAATTGATACGGAATATTTAATTCATCTGCCACATCTACCACTGTATCTCGAAGTCCTTTATGAGAGACCATGGAAGCATCATATAAAATGATTTGCGGACCCTGCCCCATTTTAGAAGAGGCTTCTTTATCAGAAACACCAGGTGTATCTCCAGCGATACCGACATCAACAGCAAATGCAATATCCGGTTCAATAAAGTTAGCAGATGTTTTTGCACCTCGGAGTCCAACTTCTTCTTGCACCGTTCCTACACCATACACAACATTTTCATGTTTTTCATTTTTTAAAGCTTTTAATACATCGATAGCGATTGCACAACCAATACGGTTATCCCAGGCTTTCGCTAGCAGCATCTTTTCATTGTTCATAACCGTAAATTCGAAATAAGGTACAACCTGATCACCAGGTTTTACTCCCCACTCCGCTACTTCTTCTCTGCTAGAAGCACCAATATCGATGAACATATCTTTAATGTCAACTGGCTTTTTGCGAACTTCTGGAGGCAAGATATGAGGTGGCTTTGAGCCAATAATCCCCGTTACCTCTCCTTTAGATGTCACGATGGTTACGCGTTGAGCAAGCATAACTTGAGACCACCATCCGCCTACCGTTTGAAAACGAATAAAGCCGCGTTCATCAATTTGAGTCACCATAAAACCAACTTCATCCAAGTGACCGGCTACCATAATTTTAGGCCCTTGTTCGTTGCCTACTTTTTTTGCAATCAAACTGCCTAGCCCATCCGTCGTTACTTCATCTGCATAAGGTGCAATATATTTCTTCATAACCTCACGCGGTTCACGCTCATTTCCAGGAATTCCTTTTGCATCTGTTAGTGCTTTAAGCATCGTCAATGTTTCATCTAACTTTGTCATATGGATTACCCCTTTCATATGTATACCTCTATTATAGCTAAAAAGAGGTTGAAGTAAAATTTCCCATCCCTTTATTTCTAGTATCCTTGTTCTTGGCGTTTAAAATTCACTTCATTTTTTGACATGTACGCCTCTTCAATATGTTCAGCAGAAAAACCAAACATATCGCCAAGCTTCATGTAAGATGCAAACATGTTCACATAGTTTTCTTTTGACAGGTCCTGCTCGAAAGCAGAAACTTGTGCAAATACCTGTAAAAATTGTGTTGTTTTTGAATCAGCTGCTTTTAATTTTGGCAGCTCAGTTAAATCATCGTATCCTTTTTCAATACCTAAAGAAAGAATGAAATGTACGCCGTCCACAAATTCTTCTAAAATAACAGCATCTTCAGCCGGAGGTTTAACGCTCCAAAATTTGAAGCAGCGCGTTTCGTTTGCCAGCTCTCCCATTTCAACAAGCAGAGCTAAAAGTTTTCTTGGAACCAAGTCTTCCTTATGAAGCTGATGCTTGTCCTCTATATGCTGATCCAGCTGACGCTGCATGGTAAATAGCTGTTGTAAATTCAATGTAATCACTCCTGTAATTATGTATATCTTCTTCTTTTTAAACCAATAAAGAAATTATATCAAAAATCGTGAAACTTTTTAGAGACTGAAACGTAAAGTAAGAAAACTGTGCCTTGTAAAGGAGGGAGCGTTATGTTTGTTATTGTTATCGTTCGCGTGTTCATTTTCGCGCTTGTTGCTTACACACTATTAAAGCTGGTTCAGCATTTTCGCAGTCCAAAGCGGAAGCTTGTAGCAGCTCAGGAACATCAGCAATTTTTTGTCGTTGACGAAAAAACGAATATCCGCAAAAATTTTCTACTAACGTATAAAGGTATTTTATTTGAAGGAGAAAAATACAGCAATCCCAATGAACCAGAGTCTTTGTCGATTACAATGGTGTTAACAGATCCATCTCGATTGCATGAACTGCAAAAACAAGATTTCAAGCTGCTGGAAAATCACGTACACAACATGTATCCAAATGCTCCTATTCGCTGGAAAAGCCCCGTTCGAGAATTTTTACACTGAGCACAAAATCATTTGTGCTCAGCTGATAACAAAAAAGAAAAGTAAATCAAGAGCGGCAAGAATAGGAAAACCTACTGTAAACGATGTGTGCTTCGTTTTATGACGATAGCAATACATACCAATCAGTCCTCCAATGGCTCCTCCGATAGCAGCTACCGTCCACAGTGTGCTTTCGGCAATTCTCCACTCATGTCTTTTCGCTTTTTGTTTATCTCTATACATCATTCCTATCCCTATTATATTAATAACAATAAAATAGGTAAGCAGCAGTTCATTCATGATATGTCCTCCGATAGCAAAAAAGCCTCATCATCTAAAGATGACGAGACTTTATATTCATTACTTATCTAAGCCTTTTTTAGCAGCAGTTGCTAATTCAGCAAATGCTTTTTCATCAGCTACAGCTAAGTCAGCAAGCATTTTGCGGTTAACTTCAATACCTGCTAATTTTAAACCGTGCATTAAACGGCTGTAAGAAAGACCGTTCATACGAGCAGCTGCATTAATACGTGTGATCCATAATTTACGGAAGTCACGTTTTTTCTGACGACGGTCACGATAAGCATACATGTGAGATTTCATAACTTGCTGATTAGCAACTTTATATAATCTATGCTTCGAACCGAAGAAACCTTTAGCTAATTTTAAAACTTTTTTACGACGTTTGCGTGTTACTGTACCGCCTTTTACGCGTGGCATAATTGTTTACCTCCTGTATTGTTTCTATCTCAACCCAAATTACTTAATGTTATCTAATAAGTGACGGATACGTTTGAAGTCACCTTTGCTTACTAAAGAACCTTTACGTAATTTACGCTTTTGTTTTGTAGATTTGTTAGCGAATAAATGGCTTGTGTAAGCACGAGCACGTTTTAATTTACCGCTTCCAGTCTTTTTGAAACGCTTTGCAGCGCCACGATGTGTTTTCATTTTTGGCATGGGGTGTTCCTCCTCGTTCTATTACTTTTCGTTTTTAGGTGCCAAGACTAAGAACATGCTGCGGCCTTCCATTTTAGGAGCCGATTCAACTGAACTTACATCTTCGCAAGCTTGTGAAAAACGTTCAAGTACTTTTTGGCCAATCCCTTTATGAGTAATGGCACGACCTTTAAAGCGAATAGACGCTTTCACTTTGTCACCTTTTTCAAGGAACTTGCGTGCGTTACGAAGTTTAGTGTTAAAATCATGTTCATCAATTGTTGGACTTAAACGAACTTCTTTTAAGTTTACAACTTTTTGGTTTTTACGAGCTTCTCTTTCTTTACGTTGTTGCTCATAGCGGAATTTACCGTAGTCCATAATACGACATACCGGCGGTTTCGCATTTGCAGCAACCATTACTAAGTCAAGATTTACTCGTGAAGCAATTTCTAATGCTTCATTTTTTGATTTAATTCCTAATTGTTCACCATTTTGATCAATTAGACGAACTTCGCGAGCTCGAATGCCCTCGTTTACCATCATGTCCTTGCTAATAAGTAGCCACCTCCAAGGTTTAATGAGCGAATACGCTTGCTTAGACCGATTATTAACTCACACAAAAAAGTGTGAGTACATACTGCACCCACACTTCTATCGTTTTAATTAAGATACGATGTACCTGCTAACTGCTTTATGCGTCACTCAGGTGAGAAGCGGGTGCTTCTTCTTCTGTATAAACAAGTATTCAATTACTTAAGCTATTATAGTATCAACAAAGACAAAAGTCAATGATTTCGTTCTTTTTTCACAACAAAAGTTATTGTATCAAAGGAAAACCATTTATGCAACAGTTTTTTATAAATGTTAGATAAAAAAGCAGAGAATTTCAATTCTCTGCTTTTTTCATTAACGAGATGCTTCTGCTTTTACATTTTGTAAAAAGGCTTGGAAATCCACTGTTTCTGAATTCTGCTCACCATATTTACGTACGTTTACTGCTTTATCTTCTACTTCTTTATCCCCTACAACAAGCATGTAAGGAATTTTTTGCATTTGAGCCTCACGGATTTTATAGCCAATTTTCTCATCGCGAGAATCAAGTTCCACGCGAATACCCGCAAGCTGAAGCTGTTCTTGCACTTCTTTTGCATACTCAAGGTGAACCGTAGGTGATACCGGAATCACTTGAACTTGTACAGGTGCTAACCACGTTGGGAAAGCTCCTTTGTATTCTTCGATTAAGAAAGCTACAAAACGTTCCATTGTTGACACCACGCCGCGGTGAATAACAACAGGTCGATGCTGTTTTCCGTCTTCCCCTACATACGTTAAATCAAAGCGTTCAGGAAGTAAGAAATCCAATTGAACCGTAGATAGCGTCTCTTCTTTACCAAGAGCTGTTTTAACTTGAACATCTAGTTTTGGACCGTAGAATGCCGCTTCGCCTTCAGCTTCATAATAATCGAGGTCAAGCTCATCCATTGCATCTTTTAACATGCTTTGTGCTTTTTCCCACATTGCATCATCATCGAAGTATTTTTCTGTATCTTCAGGATCACGATAAGATAGACGGAATGAATAATTTTCAAATCCAAAATCTTTATAAACCGCTTCAACTAAGCGAACCACACGAATAAATTCTTCTTTGATTTGATCCGGACGTACAAAGATATGTGCATCATTTAACGTCATGCCTCGAACGCGCTGAAGTCCTGATAATGCTCCTGACATTTCGTAGCGGTGCATTGTTCCAAGTTCAGCAATACGGATTGGAAGCTCACGATAGCTGTGAATACCTTGTTTGTACACCATCATGTGATGAGGACAGTTCATTGGACGAAGAACCAGGTCTTCGTTATCCATTTCCATTGCAGGGAACATGTCATCTTGATAGTGCTCCCAGTGACCAGACGTTTTGTAAAGTTCTACACTTCCAAGCACCGGCGTGTAAACGTGCTGATAACCAAGGCTTACTTCTTTATCTACGATATAACGCTCGATAATACGGCGGATCGTCGCACCTTTTGGAAGCCATAAAGGAAGACCTTGTCCTACTTTTTGAGAATTTGTAAATAAGTTTAACTCTTTACCAAGTTTACGGTGGTCACGTTCTTTTGCTTCTTCAAGAAGACGAAGATGCTCGTCTAAATCTGCTTTTGTAAAGAATGCTGTACCGTAAATACGCTGCAGCATTTGATTGTCGCTGTCTCCGCGCCAATAAGCACCTGCTACGCTTAATAGTTTAAACTCTTTAATTTTGCCTGTTGACGGCACGTGCACACCTCGGCAAAGATCAAAGAATTCGCCTTGTTGGTAAATCGTCACCTTTTCACCTGCTGGAATCGCATCAATCAATTCAAGCTTTAGTTCATCGCCAACTTCTTTAAAAAGTTGAATGGCTTCTTCACGAGAAACTTCTTTTCGTTCAATTTCAATATTTGAATTAACGATTTTTTTCATTTCTTTTTCAATTCTACCTAAATCTTCAGGAGTAATTGATTCTTCCATATCGATGTCATAGTAAAACCCATTTTCGATAACCGGGCCTACACCTAGCTGTACTTTTACATCTTTGTATAAACGTTTGATTGCTTGAGCCATTAAATGCGCTGTACTATGGCGCATAATTTCAAGCGCTTCAGGAGCATCTTGCGTAATGATTTCAAGACTGCCATCTTGTTCGATTAGCGTACGTAAATCCAGCAGCTCGCCGTTTACTTTACCTGCTAATGCTTTTTTCTTTAATCCCGGGCTAATAGAAGCCGCAATATCTTCTGTTGATGATCCTTTTGGATACTCTTTAACAGCTCCATCAGGAAATGTCATTTTGATTACTTCTGACACAACTTTCCACTCCTTTAACATAACTAATAAACTTTTTGTAAAAACAAAAAACTCGTCCCTTATAAAAAGGGACGAGTTGTGTATACACGCGGTACCACCCTTGTTTCCTCTTCGTATCTTGGATAACCCAAATAACCCGAAGCGGCTCGAGGTTTTATAACGGAAATTCCGTCAGTAATTACTAGAGACGCTGCTCGTTTACTACTGAAGTTTAGAGGTGGTAAGAATATATTCCGTGTTAGGAGATTTTCAGCCTAGATCTCCCTCTCTATAAACCGTAAATATACACTCATGTCCTCATCATAACTTGTGACATATAGCTGTTTTTCAATATGCATTTATTATATTCATTTTCAAAATAGAAATCAACCTTTCACGTTATATTTTGCTTTTGATCAAACGGAAATTCATTTTTTTCGTATAACATCACTTTTTCTTGAAAAATATTTTGAATGGTATAAACAAAATCATGATCATGCTGGTCGCTATACAGATGAATAGCAGCTGGAGATAAACTCAGCAAAGGCGCGATGATAGTTGAGTCTATGTATACTGATTCTTGTTCAGATAGAAAGGCCTCTGCTAGGGCTGCACATTCACGCTCCGGAACATATCTACTGCTTTGGTCGTACAATACAAACTTGTTTTTATTCAAATGCATTACATACACATCGCCTGTAGATGACTGTCTTTCATTAGCTGCTTGACGCAGCTGATGAATAAGAATTTGATAGTCTTGTTCAAGCTTATATTCATCAATCGCCAGCTCAGCATAATAGCGCAGCCGCTCTTGATATTCTTTTAAACGGAATTGGAGAAAAGACTCAAAGGTGAACGTTACATTATGAATGAAGAAGTCTTGAAGAGCCTGGCGGATAAGTAATTCTCTTGGAAGGGAAAATGTTTTTTGCGGAATTTCGCCTCTCTCTCCTTCCATAATCCCCCTCATAATTTGAAGCAGCAAATCTTGTTCTTCCTCTTCTGAATAGAAAAATTGTTCTTTTAATATGTTTACCATCATCTTTTTTTCTTTCTTTTTTAAAATCACGTGCGTTAATACCGGTATCACCATGTCTTGTAAAATGGCCTCTCGATTGTATGTCTCATCAATAACTAAAAGCTGATTATTCACCAACTTCAAGCACTGTGAACCATATGATAAAGCGCTTCGCTTCGCGCATAAAGACTCATATACAATGACTGCGTCTTCTACATATTTAAAGAATATTTTCATTCCTCATAGCCCCCCTTTGGACACGCTTTATTAATGTATATGGGGCAACATGCAAAAAAATGAGCAAGTCGTTACAAGAAATGTAAAACGACCTGCTCATCTATTTCGTTTATTCTCTCCATTCATTTCAACGGGAATGGCTAGAGACTTAATTCGTTCCATGACACGAGCGGCTTTGAGCTCTTCCTGCTCGCCTCGTTGGGTATAAGTCAAATGATGTTGAAGCTCTTTAAAATTTAAATTCGAGCTGAAAAATGTCGGCAAATTTTCGAGCATGCGGAATTGTAAAATGGTTCCGAGCACATCGTCTCGCATCCAGCTCGTTACAGATTCTGCTCCGAGATCATCAAGCATAAGAACCGGTACTTTTTTGACATACTCTATTTTCTCATTGAAGCTTTGATCTTGAAACGAACCTTTTAACTCACGCAAAAACTCCGGGACATACAGAATCGTAGATTTCACTTTCTTTTCGGCTAACGCATTGGCAATTGCTCCAAGAAAATACGTCTTCCCCACACCAAACGAACCGTGTAAATATAAAGCTTTCATTTTCTTATTTGGCTCATATTCTCGCACAAAATCTCTTACTAATTTAATGGCTTCAAATCTTCCCTGCTCAATTTCAATATCAGACATCGTTGCCTGTAAAATTTCTTTGGGCACGTACATACACTGAATAAAAGATTCTTGTTCTTTTCGCTCATCTTCTTGTACTTTTCTAGGACAGCGTTCATACTGTAAATCAATATTACGGCCTTTTACAACCAGCTGAGGGTGATACCCCTTCACCATATTGACACAGCTTTGCAGAGAAGGGCATTTGTCACAGCATTTGCTCTGGTCGATGAATTCATGCATCTTCATCAAGCCTCGGTCGACCATTTGCTCATCTAACTCATGGCGATGCTCTTGCAGAAACGTTTTAACTTCGGGATTAGACAGAATACTGTTTCTTAATGCTTCTAAACGTGCTTTAAAATCCTTTTTGTTCACTAACTGATTTAGTGAATCATTGATAGGCTTCATCTTTTTCACCTCATCTCTATCATACCTGCTTTTTATTCTTTATGCTTTTGTTTTAGCTCTTGATCTAACTGCTTGAGCTCTTCTTGTAGCTTTCGTTTTTCTTCTTCAAATTCATCCGCTTCTTTTGAAGGCTGCTTTTTCTCTTCTTTTTCTTCATCGCTCAACCACTCTGGCACCATTTCTTTACGCACAATTTTTCGTCCGGCCGTTTTTTTATTTTGCTTTGCCTCAGTCCAGTTCTGATATTCTTTCTGTTCATTTTTAGCTAAATTCATGGCATCTTGAACAGTTTGTACCTTTTTGCGCGCCCAGTGTCCAGCAATTTTCTCTACATAGCTCTTAGATAATTTCATATCGGATCTTAGCATAACATAGTAAATCAGAACATTTACTACCCCTGGTGAAAGCTTTTGATTAAACATCACTTCTTCAATCATTTGCAAATCTGCTTTTGATGGCTCTGCCCCCCCTGAAAACTCGATCAATAGCTGTCGAGGAGAGGTGACTTCTAGCTGTTGAATGAGCTGCTCTTCCTTAGTCTGAGGCTGCTTTTCCTGCATGGTACGAAGCATAGGAGGCTGAATTTGTTCGCTTAGATTGGGAAGTGCTTCTCCATTTTCAAATTGGTAAAAGGACTGTGCTGCTTTTCTAAGCAATTCAATATCAACTTGATCATTCTCATTTAGCGAATCGAGCACTACATTTTTCATTTGAAGAGGATCAATGCCGTATAAAAAAGCTAACTTTTCAATCGCTTGTTTTACTTTAGATGTAATTGACCTTTTCGAAATCATTGAATCTGTTAGGCCTGCTAAAAATAAATCAAAATCGAAGGAATCCGGGCTCATCTCAATAGAAGCACGGTTTGAAGAATCTATAAAGTCCGTTTGAGCATCAGGAGAAAATACATCCTTGCTTTCAGACTGAAAACTTGGAGCCAGCTCCGTTGCTTTAACTGATTTAAATACATCGTTAAATGAATGCGTCACATCTTTGAACGATTGATCATCCACGAGTGAATCCGAAAAATAATTTTTTATTTTTTGAAAGATGGATTTTCCTAGTCGGTTATATAAATATACATTTAACACGCCATCGTTAAAGAACTGATGGGGCGTAAGAGGAGGAATGAGCTCATAAATGAACACACGAACATCATCTTCTTCCTTAATATATGTTTTTAACAAACCAATACCTTCTAATTTTAACCGCTCATGGTAAATAGCTTTCAAATTAATTTGCATCATTGACATTAGGTGATGATGCGTAGACTCTTTTCCCCATAAACGATCTTGTTCCAGCTCGCTCCATAGCGTCATATACAAACCAAAACACGTCGTACCCACCAACGGCTGATAGAGCATTGTTAAAATCTTTCGGTCGTATTCCTGCAGTATGCCGCTCGAACGAACAACATAACGATCGACCGGTATCATTTCTTTCCAATGTTGTTCTTTCATGTCGTTCCCTACCTACTTTTAAAGTAATAGAAATGACAAAAAAAGAGCCTAAAGAATACTTCAATAGCTCTTTTACAGTCGTTCCTTCTTAATTAAATCTTTTAATTCATCAATAAATACATTGATGTCTTTAAATTGTCGGTATACCGAAGCAAATCGAACATAAGAGACTTCATCGATAGCAGCTAATCGCTCCATCACCATTTCTCCTACCACATCTGACTGCACCTCTGATGTACCCTGACTGCGCAGCTCTGTTTCAATATCGTGTACGGTATCTTCCAGTTGTTTTAAGCTTACTTGGCGTTTTTCACACGCCTTAATTAACCCTCGAAGGATTTTGTCTTTGCTGAACTCTTCTCTCGCTCCATCTTTTTTTACAACAATTAACGGAAGTTCTTCTACTTTCTCAAAAGTTGTAAAACGATAGTGACACTCTTCGCATTCACGTCTTCTACGAATAGAGCGGCCTTCTTCTACAGGGCGCGAGTCCAGCACTCTCGTTCCATTGTAATGACAGGATGGGCACTTCATATTCTCAGCTCCAATAATAAACCTTGTTTTTCTTTTTATTTTCTCTCATATAAGTTAATTTTCATCTATGTTAGCCGGCTATTCGCCATTTATTATGATTGTCATCATCATTTCCTTTATCAAACACGATGCTATATTAAAGGATTTACTTTATTCCATCTTATAGAAAACAAGGCTTGAATACAAGTAAAGGAAAAGGAATTTCCCCATTTTATTTCCTGAAATTCAAAAATGATAAGGAACTTACGAAGAAAGAGGAATAAGTTTTTGATCAAAGCTCTTATAAAGCGTACGTACAAGTTCTTTGCTAAAACCAAAATCAACTGGCACCACTTTTGACTCTGTTGTAGCAGAAAAATCGATAGCGGTTTCAAGAGGACGTACGCTAATAATGGTAATCACAACAAAAGCTTTTCTTCCTTTTACAACGTTTAAGCTAATTTCTCCTCGCTCTTCATACGCAGCAAGTATCTCTATCCCTTGCATATGCTTCAACATTTCATGAACTTGCTTAAATGCATTCCCAGCCGTTGTTTTGTAATAATGCGTTTTTAGAGTCGGATCTGAATGACGATCGCTTGTTTCTACATGATTAGAAAATAAAGATTTAACTACTTGTACTACCCCCATGTTGTTATCACCTTTGTTTTTGCATATTAAAAATTTATATACTAAAAAGAGGTGTGTAATACACCTCTTAACTTACGTAATCAATCGACACTATTAAAGTGCATTCGCTTTAGTTTGTTTTACCTGAACAGGACCCATTCCACGTGGTAATTCAATTGTTTCACGTGTCTGTGCACTTAGAGCATCTGCAATATAATCTGCTGCGATTGTAGGATCTAAATGACCACAAGTATAAACATCGATACTTGCATAACCATGCTCTGGGAAGCTGTGAATCGTTAAATGTGATTCTGAAATAATAACAACGCCACTTACACCTTGAGGTGCAAATTTATGGAACGCTACTTCGCGAACTTCCGCACCAGATTTTAAAGCTGCATCAACAAACGTTTTTTCAATATAATCAATATCATTTAACTTATCGAAATCGCATCCCCATAATTCTGAGATGACATGACGACCCATTGTTTCCATAATGATATTTCCCCCTTTAACAATTTTTAATCGTTAAACATGAAGTTCTTTCGCCATATAGCATGTTAACTACCACGGGGGAAAGTTAGTCCAAAGAGGTCCTAACCCTTTAAGTAGCCACATCACCGAAAGGTACACAAGAAGTTCACGAAACATAGTATACTTTGTTTACATTTATTTTGCAATACGTGTTTTGATTTTATTAAAGATTGTTCCCGCAGATAGACCTATACAAATTACCACTGTGTTCTCGTGAGACAGTGTGTAAACGCTGCTAAACGACTATTCATTTTTTTAATAAAATTGAGGAAAAGAAACACTCCTTTGCATGATTATCTTATTGCTTTTCCCTATTCTTCTGAATAAAAACAAAAAAAACAGGGCGATAGCTCCCTGTTTTTTTAAAAAGCAATCTATAGCTTTCTTAGCTTACTCTTATCTTTGATCCATTACGCATTTCTGCAGCAATATATCTTACCAAATCGACTACGCGCTGAGAGTAGCCCCACTCGTTATCGTACCAAGCTAACACTTTAATTTTATGATCTTCCATTACGATAGTCGATAGTCCATCTACAATCGCTGAATGAGGATTTGTATTAAAGTCAATTGATACGAGTGGTTCCATTGTTAAATTTAAAATATTCTTTAAAGGTCCTTCAGCAGCTTTAATGAACGCTAGATTAACATCTTCCATCGTCACAGGTTTCCTTACATCCACAACTAAATCGACAAGCGATACGTTCGGCGTAGGAACGCGCAGCGCCATTCCATGAAGCTTTCCTTTTAAATGAGGAAGAACTAATGAAAGCGCCTTGGCTGCCCCAGTTGTTGTAGGAATAATTGATTGAGCACACGCACGGGCTCTTCGCAAGTCTTTATGCGGGTTATCAATATTCTTTTGATCATTTGTATATGCGTGAACGGTCGTCATTAAACCGTTTTCAATTGTGAACGCTTCGTCTAACACCTTGACAACTGGAGCTAGACAATTTGTCGTACAAGAGGCATTAGAGATAATGTTATGCTGATTCACATCAAACTCTCGTTCGTTTACGCCCATCACAATAGTAATATCTTCTTGTTTACCCGGTGCCGTTAAGACAACTTTTTTAGCACCTGCTTCAATATGTAACTGCGCTTTTTCTCTTGAATTAAATTTCCCTGTTGCTTCAACAACTAAATCAATCCCAAGCTCTTTCCAAGGCAAATTCAGCGGATCGCGTGAATTTAATAGCTGGATTCTTTTACCGTTAACAATTAGCGCATCATCATCACATTTAACATCTCCATTAAATGGTCCGTGTATAGAGTCATATTTGATTAAATGTGCTAATGTTTCTGCTGGATAAGATGCATTTATAGCAATAATATCTAAATTCTCCTCTATAATCGCTGTGCGAAAAACCATTCTTCCTATTCTCCCAAAACCATTAATGGCAATACGTGCTTTCATGGCTATACCCCTCTCTATATGTGTTATACTATTTAACTTTTTATATTGAATAGTATAACATAAATATTTAAAAAGTGAATAATATTAATTTTTTTTAATAAATTATTTTAATTAAGTTTTACTATATGTATATAGCGAGAACAGATATTTAACACATTCTTTTTTAGAAGCTCGTAAATATTCTCAATAAAAAAATCCGAACGAGCTTGATTCTACCTCAAGAATCAAGCTCGTTCGGATTTCCCTTCAGCTAACATACGTTTATCTCAGCCTCTTTAATCTAGCCATAGGGCTAATATACTTAAAAGCTGTTGTTTTGTTTCCTCTACAGGTCCGTTGTTATTGATCACCGCATCGGCTAAGGCTACTTTTTGAATCAAAGGCAGCTGTGCGTGGATACGTGCATAGGCATCTTTCGTCGAGAGATCATTACGAGATTTTAACCTTTCTAGCTGCACAGGCTCATCGACATATACAACCACTACTTTATCGACTAAATGCGTCAAATCACTTTCAAACAGCAGCGGAATATCTAATACCACAGCATCATATCCTTCCTCGATATACCTTTCCTTTTGAGAAAGCATTTCTTTTCTTACCGCAGGGTGTACAATTGCATTCAACTTTTTACGTTCTTCCTCTTGAGAAAACACAATTCCCCCTAAAGCCGCTCGATTGATCTCCGCATTTTCGTGAAGAATGGCACGGCCGAACGTCTCTACGATTTGGTTATATGCTTCTTTTCCTGGTTCGACGACTTCTTTTGCAATGTGGTCAGCATCGATTACTGGAATATTAATATCTCTCAGCATTCCGGTTACCGTACTTTTTCCACTAGCAATTCCGCCCGTTAATCCAATTACAATTGACATTGGCCTCTCCTTTATCGCTTTATTTAAAATCTAAAAATACCTAAAATAATAAGCAGAACTCCCGGTAAAAAGGAAAACATTTTCATCCATGATAAACGTGAAAAAACTTTGCCAAACTGTATGCCAGCACTTAAAAAAAGTGAACTCATAAGAGCTACAGCAATTGCTAAAGCATACGGCGAATAACCTAATAAAGCTGCTCCAAACCCTGCTCCAAATGCATCAAGAGATAATGCAATTCCAAGTATAAATGCTTCAATCCCAGTGATGGAACCTGAATTATCTAAATCTGCTGCCGTTGGTTTTTTCAATACGTTAATGACTAAGCCAATTGACTTAATTTCAATTTTCACTAATGTTTTTTCTTCTTTCACTCGAGATGAATCTGCCGGACAAAAAAACTGGTATAAAATCCACATTCCAAGTAGAACAAGAATACCTCCGCCTACTTTATTTAGTACATCCACTGAAAATAGATGCGTAAGTACCTTTCCTAAAAACATAGAAAACATTAAAGAAAATGCTGAGCAACATGAAATAATAAAAATGGATTTCAGCGGGATTTTCACCTTTCGAAGTCCGTATGTCAGGCCAACGCTAAAGCTGTCAAGACTTACGGCAAAAGCAAGAATAAGTAAAGAAAATGTTATCATGATGAGAGGACTCCTTTCCTTTCTGTCTATACGTAGTATATGAAAGGAGCCCATCCATTGTTATTTTTTAGCCGGCTGACAATTTGGGCAGATATGTGTTCCTCTACCGCCTACAACAAATTTTTCAATTGGGGTACCGCAAATTTTACAGGATTCGCCTTTTCTTCCGTACACGTAAAGCTGCTGCTGAAACATGCCTATTTGCCCCTGTGTGTTTACATACGTGCGAATTGTGCTTCCCCCTTGTTTCACCGCTTCTTGAAGGGTCGCTACAATTTCTTCGTACAATTTTTCATACTCTTCGTCTGTTAATTGGCTGGCCACTCGTTCAGGGTGAATCCCTGCGCGAAATAGTGCTTCATCTACATAAATATTCCCTAGCCCAACCACGACATTTTGATCGAGTAAAACCGGCTTGATTTTTCGAGAGGTTTTGCCGATTCGCATTTTTAACTGACTTGGATTAAATGTTTCGTCAAACGGTTCAGGTCCAAGGCCAATAAGAGGAGGAAACAGATCTTCCTCTCCCTTTTTAAATAAGTGCATGGTACCAAATTTCCTTACATCCCGGTATCGTAATTCTGTTCCGTCGGTGAAGTGAAAAAAGACGTGTACATGCTTATCTGGTTCGTCTGCATTTTCATGGAGAGCATATTTTCCTTCCATACGCAGATGAGAAACCATCGTATAATCATCGAGTACAATTTTCAAAAACTTACCTCTGCGTTCAACATCTCGAATGGTTTGTCCAACAAGCGCGTCACAAAACTGCTCAACTTGCTCAGGACGTTTGATAATATTAGGCCATTTAACGGTTACACGCTCAATGGTCTTACCACTGGCTAATTCAATCAACGTACGTCTGACGGTCTCAACTTCTGGTAATTCTGGCACGTTTGTCACATCCTTTTTCCACTACTTTGCTTCGTACCAAGTCTTTCCGTAAGAATAATCTACTTTCAACGGAACTTCTAGCTCTAAAGCATGCTCCATTACTTCTGGTACGATTTTCTCTAAAATTTTAATTTCTTCTTCTGGGGCTTCAAAAATCAGCTCATCGTGTACTTGAAGCAGCAGCTTAGCCTGAAGATTTTCATCTTTTAAGCGCTTATCCATTTCGATCATTGCTTTTTTAATAATGTCAGCTGCTGTCCCTTGAATAGGCGTATTCATAGCTGTACGCTCAGCAAAGCTGCGGAGGTTAAAGTTTCGGCTCGTGATTTCAGGCAAGTAACGGCGGCGGTGCAAGAGCGTTGTTACGTATCCCTTTTCTTTTGCATCGCGCACAATCGTATCCATATACTCCTGTACACCCGGGAAGCTTTTTAAATAGCGTTCAATAAAAGTAGCCGCTGCTTTTCTTGTAATTCCTAAACTTTGCGATAAACCGTAATCACTGATGCCATAGACGATTCCAAAATTAACTGCTTTAGCCTGACGGCGCATATTCGACGTTACTTCTTCTCTTTCGACGTGGAACACATCCATCGCTGTTTTCGTATGAATATCTAAGTCATGCTTAAACGCATCAATTAGCTTTTCATCATTTGCAATATGAGCCAGTACGCGCAGCTCAATTTGTGAATAATCCGCCGCAAATATTAACCAATCAGGCTGTGAAGGCACGAACGCACCTCTTATTTTTTTACCTTCTTCAAGACGAATCGGGATGTTTTGCAAGTTAGGATCTACTGAGCTTAACCTTCCCGTTTGAGTTAACGTTTGATTAAAGCGGGTATGAACTTTTCCATCGCTTTCATGAATAACCTTTTTTAACCCTTCGATATACGTAGACTGTAATTTTCCTAGCTGACGGTATTGTAAAATCTCTGGGATAATATCATGGGCGCTAGCTAATTGCTCTAATACATCAGCTGATGTGGAATAGCCTGTTTTTGTTTTCTTTATGACTGGAAGCTGCATTTTTTCAAAAAGAACAACTCCTAGCTGCTTTGGTGAATTAATATTGAATTCTTGTCCAGCGTATTCGTAGATTTTCGCTTCAATTTTTTCAAGCTGTTCTCGAAGATCTTCGCCCATTTCATCCAAACGCGCCCGATCAATTTTCACCCCTTGATATTCCATATCGGCAAGGACAATGGCAAGAGGCATTTCAAGCTTTTCAAACAGCTCAAACTGTTCATTTTCAACCAATTCTTTTTCCAACACTTCTTTTAAATAAGCTACGGCGGCTGCTTTTCTTATAACATGCTCAGCTAGCTGAGCAGCTTCCGCAATGCTTCGCTTAGCTCCTTTTCCATACACAGCTTCATCTGATTGCACTTGATGATATCCTTTTAATTTTGCAATTGTCGCTAGGTCATCATTTGCTTCAGCGGGATTTAAGATGTAAGAAGCAACCATTACATCATGTTCAATTCCTTTAATTTCATGCCCCGCCCATTTTAACGATACAATCGTACGTTTTCCATTAAATACCGTCTTTTTTACATCTTCATCTTCTAGCCATGCTGTAAACTTGGAAGATGAAAGAGCTGTGTCTTTATCAATAAAATAGTGGCCGTTTTTGTTGCTGATTCCAAAACCGAGCAGCTGATTGTGATGATAGTTTTCTTCATAACCTTCTACGATCAGAGCTGCTTCGCTTGTTAACATATCATCGTGAACTTCCTGCACTATTTCAAACGTCAGTTCTTCAAAATCTGCTTCCTCTTCTGCTGATTCACCAAATTTAGCAAGCAGAGAATTAAACCCAAGCTCTTTAAATAAAGAGATGACCTTTGAAGATTCAAACCCGTCATATTTCGCATCTTCTACAGATACTTCAAGAGGCGCTTCGCAATAAATAGTTGCAAGCTTTTTACTCATGATGGCTGATTCACGATTATCTTCTAGCTTTTCTTTTAATTTTTTACCGCTGACTTGATCGATAGATTGCAATACATTTTCAACGGTTTCAAACTCTTTTAATAGCTTTAAGGCTGTTTTTTCTCCAACTCCAGGCACACCTGGGATATTATCTGAGCTGTCTCCCATAAGACCCTTCATATCAATGATTTGCGCAGCCGTGATTCCATATTTTTCATCAATGGCTGCAGGCGTATAGGAATCCACATCCGTAATTCCTTTTCTCGTAATATCTACGGTTACATGCTCTGACACAAGCTGAAGTAAATCTTTATCACCGGAAATGACTTTCACGGCCATTCCTTTTTGTTCTGCTTGTTTTGAAAGTGTACCGATAATATCATCTGCTTCGTACTCAGGCAGTTCATAGCGCTTAATTCCATATGCATCTAATAACTCACGAATAAAGGGAAACTGCTCTGAAAGTTCAGGAGGCGTCTTTTGTCTGCCTCCTTTATATTCTGTAAATGTTTTGTGACGAAACGTTGTTTTCCCTGCATCAAAAGCCACCAGTAAATGCGTTGGCTTCTCTTCCTCTAAAATACGTGTCAGCATTGTAGTAAAGCCGTATATGGCATTTGTATGTATTCCTTTATCATTGTTTAAAAGCGGCAAAGCAAAAAATGCACGGTAGGCAATACTATTCCCGTCAATTAATACTAGTTTTTGTGTCATTCATGTTCCTCCATTTCGCTCTCTTCTTATCTTACCTTTATTTTAGCAAACAATAAGCTTTAAGAACAAAAAGTACTCTTGAATTCAACGTTTTATTTTCATATGGTGATAAGATCTATACATCATAAAATAAAAAACACCGCCTGGTTATTTTAGGCGGTGTAGCATGTGAATGGATAGAAATTGTCAAAAAGAATCGGCGAAAATAGCACGGTTAAAGCTATTTTCGCCTTACATATTGGCTCCTTGGATGAAGGGGTTTCCATGAAAAATTGTATCAATTAATTATTAAGCTACATTAAATAAATTGTAAAAGGAACGTAAACATTTTACATCTGCGGCAAATACTTGTGCAGCTTCACCGAAAAAGTTGTCCCTTTATTGACTTCACTTTTCACTTCAATTTCCCCTTTATGAGCTTCAACAAGATGTTTAACAATTGCTAATCCAAGACCTGTTCCTCCGGAATTGCGGCTTCTTGCTTTATCTACTCTGTAAAAACGCTCAAAAATACGTGAAATTTCATCAGAATCAATACCGATACCTGTATCTTGAACATGAACCGTAATCGTTTCTTCTTCCTCTTCAAGCGAAACGTGAACGGTTCCTCCAGGCATTGTATACATGAGCGCATTGCCAATTAAGTTAACGAACACTTGCATAAGGCGCTGACTGTCACCATCAATCCACGCTTCTTCAGGAAGCGTATCTAACGTTAGAGTGATTTCTTTTTCATTCGCTCGGTTCGATAGCACTGTTATGACCTCATAGAGAAGGGTATTCAAATCTACTGAATGAATGCTTAGTTTAAAACCTTGCTGTTCAACTTTAGATAAATCCAAAAGATCTTGAATCAGGCTCTCCATGCGCTGGCTTTCCGTTAGAATAATAGATAGAAACTGCTCTCGCAGCTTTGGATCTTCCATGGCACCGTCTAACAATGTCTCACTAAACCCTTTAATGGACGTAATAGGTGTTTTTAGTTCATGAGACACATTCGCTACAAAGTCACGGCGCACTTGTTCTAGTTTTTTCAGCTCGGTAATATCATGGAAAACAAGCACAATGCCTTTCCATTCATCGTTTAAGCCAATAATCGGCGCTCCGTAAACATCAAAATATCTTCGTTCAATATTTAAAGGCAAAACGACTTGTTTTCGAACCTTTACTTCGGTCATAAATATTTTTTCCACAAGTTTAATGATTTCTTTGTGCTCAAATACCTCATAATACAAGTGATAAAGGAAGTCGTCCGGATGTATATGAAACTGCTCTTTATAAGCTCGGTTCACTAAGTTTATATAGCCTCGACTATCGATAAGAAGCATACCGCTTCCCATATTTTCAATTAGCGTGCGCAGCCTGTCCTGCTGCATTTCTTGATTAGTGATAGACTCTTGCAGATTACGAGCAAGTGCGTTAATAGACTGACTCAGCATCCCTGTTTCATCTACATAATCTTCATATGTACGAGCTTTATAATTCCCTTTTGCAAGTTCCATAGCCACCTTGGTTGCCGATTCAATAGGACGGGTATAGCGCCCCATAATCTTTACACCTAAGAGTAAAATCACAATCAAAGCTAGACCTAAGCTTCCAATAAGAAGCCCCCAGATTTGCTGATTTACTTGTTTTAATGAATCAAACGATGTACTCAAAACAACAAATCCCTCTTGCTTACCTTCTATAATAAGCGGGATACCATAGTAATATAAGTCGTAATCTTCTTTAATTTGATCAAAGCTTTTTTTGCTGTTTAACTGCTTTTTTAATACTTGTTGGATTACAATACTTTTTTCGATTCTTTGCTGCTTGCTACCTGGATTTGAGTCAACTAATATTTTTCCATCTTTTTGAACGACAGTCGTTCGTACACTTAGCGAATGACTGATTTGATCAACTTTAGATTTTAAAGCAGGACTTGTGATGCCTTCTTCACTAATGTACATTTCCACAAGCTTTGCTTCTTTTTCCATTCGCTCTTGAAACGTTTGAAAATAAAAGTTTTTAAACAACTGCCCCAGCAGCAGGCCAAGACCTACTAATACAATAATAATAAGTACTAATAGAGCCAAAAGTAGCCTTGAACGAAATTTATTCATCTACCTTTGGTTCCTCCAGCTTATATCCTAATCCTCTAATCGTTTTTATATAAACCGGTTTTCTCGTATTATGTTCAATTTTCTCACGCAGATGGCTGATGTGCACATCTACAATTCGCGTATCTCCGGCAAAATCATAATTCCACACTGCACTCAGCAGCTGATCACGAGTTAATACCCGTCCTTTGTATTTTGCCAAATATAATAATAACTCGAATTCTTTCGGAGTAAGCTCAAGCTGCTCTTGATTAAAGTAGGCCTCATAATGATCTGGAAGAATTTTTAAATCACCAATCATGATGCGTTCGCCATCTTCCTCCTGTTCATTTTCCTGAGCAATAATTTGTGTTCTGCGTAAAATGGCTTTTACACGGGCTACTACTTCTCGAGGACTAAATGGTTTCGTCATGTAGTCATCTGCGCCAAGTTCTAGCCCTAATACCTTGTCAAACTCATCGTCTTTTGCAGTTAACATTAAAATAGGCGTCATCACTTTTTGCTGACGAAGCTTTTTACAAACTTCAATTCCATCCATTTTAGGAAGCATCAAGTCTAACACAATTAAATCAGGTTTTCCTTCTAATGCCTTGTTGTATCCTTCTTCCCCATCTTCAGCTGTTTCTACTGTAAAGCCAGCTTGTTGTAAATTATATTGTAATAATGTTGAAATTGATTGTTCATCATCTACGACTAATAATTTCTTACTCATATTAACGATATAAGCCTCCATCTAGTTAAATTAAACCGCAGCTTCACCCAAATGATATTATTTTCTATTTATCTTCTCTTATCATACAATGTTTTAGCCTCGTTCTCCAATACATTTCAACATTTTCAGAAAATATGGCTAAAGAGCTTCTTCTATATTTATCAATATTTAGGGCGTTTTAAAAATTTTCAAAGTCATGTGTCTCTACTGATGGAAGTCTAAGCGGCGGATACACAAGAAACCGAGCCGTTACTACTTTCTCTTTTTGTTCATTGACCGCTTCTACTTCAATCGTAACAGTTTTAGAAGAAACATCTACCTCTGTGACTTCAAATAAAAATTCAATCGTACTATAATGATGAATTTTTTTAGGAAAGGCAACCGTATGTTCTGCAACATGGCTTCCAGGTCCGGGCAAGTACTTTGAAATGGCTGCTGTCATAATACCGGTAATCATAATGCTTGGCACAATAGGTTTCTTAAAAGGTGTCTGAGATGCATAATCATGCTGAATGTATAAAGGGTTAGAATCATTTGTCAGCCCTAAGTACAATAAGATATCTTTATCTTCAATTCGTTCAGTTAGCGTTAATTTTTCTCCAACTTTTATATCTTCAAGACTTCGACCTATTTTTTGTTTTTTACCTAATACCATCATCATTCCACCTTTTGTATAAAGTAATAGTTTTTCTTTATATACAAGAAAAATTCGAGGTTTCCCTCGAATTTTCCTTGTGACTATTGTTTGAATATCTATAAAAACCTATACTCAAACCTACTTTATTGTATTAAGCTAATACACCCATGACAGTTTTGACTGATTTTGCTGATTGATCTAACGCAGCTTTTTCAGAATCAGTAAGTTCTAATTCAATTACTTGCTCAATTCCTGCAGCTCCTAATACGGTCGGAACACCTAAGTAGATGCCGTTATAACCATATTCACCCTCTAGGTAAGCAATCGCTGGTAAAATACGACGCTGATCTTTTAAGATCGCTTCTGTCATTTCCACTAAAGAAGCAGCAGGAGCGTAGTACGCACTTCCGTTGCCTAATAAGTTAACGATCTCGCCGCCGCCTTTGCGTGTTCTTTCAACAATTGCTTCAAGACGCGCTTTTGGAATAAGCGTTTCAAGAGGAATACCGCCAGCATATGAGTAGCGTACAAGAGGTACCATATCGTCGCCATGTCCACCAAGTACAAAACCTGTGATATCTTTCACTGAAATGTTTAACTCCTGCGCTACGAACGTACGGAAACGTGCAGAATCTAATACGCCTGATTGACCGATTACGCGGTTTTTAGGAAAACCAGATTCTTTAAATACTGTGTACGTCATAGCATCTACCGGGTTTGTTAACACGATAATGTGACAGTTTGGCGAGTATTTAACAACTTCTTGAGTAACAGACTTCATAATTTTTTGGTTCGTTGTGACTAAATCATCGCGACTCATACCTGGCTTACGCGCGATACCAGCTGTAATAATGACAATGTCAGAATCAGCTGTGTCTTCGTAGTTGGCTGTTCCTGTAATGTTAGCGTCAAAGCCTTGTACAGGACTTGCTTCTAACATATCCAGCGCTTTACCTTTAGCTGGATTTTCTAATTGCGGAATATCAACTAATACAACATCAGCTAATTCTTTTTGACCAATTAAAAAAGCAGTTGTAGCTCCTGTAAAGCCCGCTCCGATAACAGATACTTTTTTACGCATATTTGCCATTATAATTCCTCCCCTAAATGAATAGCTATTAAACTGTTACTTGTTTTCCTAGATTGCTAATTAATTCATCAGCAAACTCTGAACACTTCACTTCTGTTGCGCCGTCCATTAAACGTGCGAAATCATATGTTACTACTTTTGAAGCAATTGTTTTTTCCATTGATTTCATGATTAGATCCGCTGCTTCATTCCAGCCAAGGTGTTCAAGCATTAACACACCTGATAATAATACAGAAGATGGGTTTACTTTATCTAAACCAGCATATTTAGGTGCTGTACCGTGAGTTGCTTCAAAGATAGCATGTCCAGTTTCATAGTTGATGTTTGCTCCTGGAGCAATTCCGATACCGCCAACTTGTGCTGCTAATGCATCTGAAATGTAATCTCCATTTAAGTTCATTGTTGCTACTACATCGAATTCACGTGGACGAGTTAAAATTTGTTGTAAGAAGATATCTGCAATAGAATCTTTTACAATAATTTTTCCTGCTGCTTCCGCTTCTGCTTGAGCTTTGTTTGCAGCTTGTGCACCTTCTTTTTCAACGATGCGGTCATATTGAGCCCAAGTAAATACTTTATCGCCGAATTCTTTTTCAGCTAGCTCATAGCCCCAATTTTTAAATGCGCCTTCTGTATATTTCATAATGTTACCTTTGTGTACAAGCGTAACAGACTTGCGGCCCTGTTCAATCGCATAGTTGATTGCTGCACGCACAAGACGCTCTGTTCCTTCAGAAGAAATAGGCTTAATACCTAATCCAGAAGTTTCAGGGAAACGGATTTTATTTACGCCTAATTCCGTTTGTAGGAATGAAACAAGTTTTTGTACTTCTTCAGAACCCTTCGCATATTCAATACCAGCATAAATATCTTCAGTATTTTCACGGAAGATAACCATATCTGTATCTTCTGGGCGCTTAATTGGAGAAGGTACGCCGTCAAAGTAGCGAACAGGACGTAAGCATGTGAATAAGTCTAATTCTTGACGCAATGCCACGTTTAGAGAACGAATTCCACCGCCTACTGGTGTCGTTAATGGTCCTTTGATTGCAATTATGTATTCGCGAATTGCATCTAACGTTTCTTCCGGTAACCATTCGCCAGTTTGATTAAATGCTTTTTCACCTGCTAATACTTCTTTCCAAACGATTTCTTTTTCACCATTGTATGCTTTTGCAACTGCTGCTTCTAATACGCGGGAAGCTGCTGCCCAGATATCCGGACCAATTCCGTCACCTTCGATAAATGGAATAATTGGGTTATTTGGTACGTTTAAAACGCCGTTTGCTACAGAAATTTGTTCACCTTTTGTCATGAGAATGACCTCCTTAAAAAATTGTCTACTTTCACTTATGGAAAAGTGCTCAACGAACGTGAGCACCTTCGTCACATTGTTTAGCTGCGCTCTTCAAGCGGAATGTACGTTTGTTTTCCAGGACCGATATAATCAGCTCTTGGACGAATCAAACGATTGTTTGAATACTGCTCTAAAATGTGAGCAATCCATCCTGATACGCGGCTTACGGCAAAAATCGGAGTAAATAAATCGTGATCAATACCTAAGCTGTGGTATACAGAAGCTGAATAGAAATCAACGTTTGGCGGAAGCTTCTTCTCGCCTGTTACGATTTCCTCAATTTTCACTGACATATCGTATAGCGTTGTATCTCCTGCTTGTTTTGTAAGTTTTTCAGACATTTCTTTCAAGTGCTTGGCACGAGGATCACCCTGCTGATACACACGATGTCCAAATCCCATAATCTTTTCTTTTTTCGCGAGCTTTTCGCGAATGTAAGGTTCTGCGTTTTCAACTGTTTGAATGTCAGACAACATTTTCATAACAGCTTCATTCGCTCCCCCGTGAAGAGGACCCTTTAACGCCCCAATAGCGGCTGTAATCCCTGAATAAATATCGGATAACGTTGCCACACAGACACGCGCTGTAAAAGTTGAAGCATTTAGCTCATGGTCAGCGTGTAAGACAAGTGCTTTATCAAACGCTTCTACTTGGATATCAGTTGGCTCTTCGCCGGTTAACATATATAAAAAGTTAGCGGCAATGCTATAATTTTCGTTTGGCTCAATTGGCTCTAATCCGTTGCGAACTCTTGAAAAAGCCGTCACCACTGTTGGTAATTGTGCTTGCAAACGAACAGCTTTGCGATAATTTGCTTCTTCATCCATTAAATCAGCTTCAGGATCGTACAACCCCAATAGTGATACGACTGTTCTTAAAGCTGCCATTGGATGAACATCTTGAATTGGATAAGTTTTGAAATGATTTAAGACTTCTTGGGGTAATTTAGCGTTTTCTGCTAGTAATCTAGAAAACACAGATAATTCTTCTTTATTAGGTAATTTTCCGTGCCATAGTAAATACACCACTTCTTCAAATGTTGCATAATTCGCTAAATCATCAATATTGTAGCCTTGATATGTTAAAGTGTCATCAATAATTGAACTTACTGCTGACGTTGTAGCGACTACCCCTTCTAGACCTCGAGTTGCTGTCATAAATCTCCACTCCTTTACAGAAAAAATTCCCCATACCTTTCTGTGTAAAACGTGAAAAACAAAATTGAGCTTCTGCTCAACTAGACATTAAATGATATACGAAGCGCCTCTTTTGAATATATATCTTGGAAGAACATTCCTTCACCCCACGTAAAGAAAATGCTTACATTTCCATTTGTTTCAATAACACACAAAATTAAAACATCTGCATGTGTCATTGCTTTGTTACAGCCCTATAGGTAAAACATACAATTGTATGTAAAAAGATGCGGCCTCAAAATATATTATAAACAATTATCTGACTTTTGTGAATCAAAAGAGAGAAGAAATTTTAAAAAAATTATTATTATACAAAAATTTCTACGAAAAAAGTTCAGTTAATTTCATAAATAAATAAGCAATTCCAGCACCGATTAACGGACCTACTGCTACCCCTTGAAACAGCGCCACAGCAAGAATTGTGCCAAAAACTAAAGCGGTCGTAATATGCGGATCATCTTCCAAGAGCGTAAGCCCATATTTGGCAATAATTGCTACAGCAATGCCGGCTCCTAGAGCAATCCAGGCATAAGAAGATTTCACAGCTTCTCCTAATTGTTTAAACCCTATGTCTCCTGTTGCAATTGGCACAAGAACGGCAATTGTAATCACCGTTACCCCAATATTAATTCCTTTTGATTGTAGAAACGGAAAAACCTTACTGTCTAACCCGATTAATTTTAAAATAAGTAAAAATGCAACTGCAATGATTAATGATTGATTTTTAGCCACTAATCCAATTACGAGTAAAACAGCTAAAAAAAGCATCGGTTGTGAAAACATTTTACTCATCCTTTCTTTTTTTATTGTGATAATTCTAAAGCGTATTACGTAACTATTTTATGAGTAGCTTTTTCTTTTGTTGACTATCGTTTACAAGGAGGCCTCTATTTATTGTGTACAAGCTTCATTTACATCGCCTATTTCGCTTAGCTTGTGTGTTGGTAATTATTGCAGCAGCTGTATTTCTTAGTTATTATGTCTCTTCTCTCCTCTATCCATTTATTATCGCCTGCTGCATCGCTTTTTTTATAAATCCTATGGTTAATCTATTTGAATTAAAGCTGCGCTTACCACGCTACTTAGCTGTTTTACTGTCAATGGTTCTTATCTTCTCTCTTTTGGCTGGACTTATTACGTTACTTATCACAGAGATTATTGCAGGAAGTACGTATTTAGCGAAAGTTGTTCCCACAAATTTCAAAGAAGTGGTCATATTTATTGAAAATATTGCTACAGAACAAATACTTCCGTTTTATGAACGCATTACTTCTATGTTTAATAACTTAAATACCGGTCAGCAAGCAACTATTTTATCGAACATTAAAGGGGTAGGCAACCATATCGCTCAAACGGTGGGCGATTTTCTGCAAAATGTATTGCAAAGCATCCCAGTATTTTTATCCGTATTGCCTAATGCAGCTACTGTGATTATTTTTTCATTGCTGGCTACTTTTTTTATTAGTAAAGATTGGTACAAGCTGATGGCTAAAAGCAGCGTGTTTATTCCTAAAAAAGTAAGAGAAAATGGACAGACAGTTGTTATGGAGCTTAAAAATGCACTGTTTGGTTTTATTAAAGCTCAGCTTACGCTTATTTCGATTACCACCATCATCGTTCTTTTTGGTTTACTTGTTCTTAAGGTTGATTATGCTATTACAGTCGCTTTATTAATCGGCTTAGTAGATATTCTTCCTTACCTCGGAACAGGACTGGTTTTTGTTCCTTGGATGATTTATGCGTTTGCAACAGATAATGTGTCATTTGCTGTAGGACTTTCGGTACTATATGCTGTAGTACTTGTGCAGCGACAAATTATGGAGCCCAAGATTCTGTCATCGAGCATTGGTCTTGACCCTCTTGCTACATTAATTTCTTTATTTGTAGGATATCAATTGATTGGATTTTTTGGATTAATAGTTGGCCCTGTTATTCTTGTTATTCTAAAAACACTTCATACAACGGGAGTTTTTAAAGAAACGTGGCAGTTTATTATAGGAAAATGAAAAAGTGTGTGAAAGAAGCTTCTTTCACACACTTTCTAGTTAACGAATAATCGTCATTCGATTACGTCCTTGAAAAAATCTTCTTAGCCACGTTAAAAGGAAAGGCTTAACGATTTTGCGTGTAAACGGCAGTAAAAAGATAAAGCCTACAACATCTGTCAAGAAGCCTGGAAACAGTAGAAACAAACCGCCAAATAGTACACACATACCATCAAGGATTTCACCGCTTGGAACATGTCCTTGGCTCATCTGACGCTGTGCTTTTTGAAAAAGAGATGTTCCTTGTTTTTTCGCTAGAAACGCACCAATAAAACTGGTAGCAATAATCAGTAAAAATGTTGACATTACACCAATGAGATGACTTGAATAAATCAAAATCATTACCTCAACAGCAGGTACAATAAGAAGGAGCGGAAGAAGCTTCCTCACCATCATCACCTCTTCGCTTATTGAATTGCCTAAACAAAAAGAGAAGGATTTCCCCTTCTCTTTTTTTCAATCATCTACGTGTTTCTTACAGTACGCTTGCGTGTCCGTTGTATACAACACCACGTGAAGCATCAACTGTAATATCTTGATCTTCTGAGAATACGCTTGTTGCGTTTTCTACACCTACAATGACAGGAATGCTTAAGTTTAATCCTACTACAGCTGCATGGCTTGTTAGACCGCCTTCTTCCGTAATAAGAGCCCCTGCTTTTTCGATTGCACTGATCATATCGCGATCTGTGCTGTTTGTAACAAGGATAGCACCTTCAGTCATTTTTGCATTTGCTTCTTCAGCAGTTTTAGCAATAACTACTTTACCAACTGCTGCTTTACGACCAATTCCTTGTCCTTTAGCCAGAACGTCACCTACAACTTGAACTTTCATTAAGTTCGTTGCACCTGATTCTCCAACTGGAACACCAGCAGTAATAACAACTAAATCACCGTGTGCTACAACGCCTGTTTTTACTGCGTCATTTACAGCGTGATCTAACATATCGTCAATTGTACTTACGCGCTCACCAACAACTGGTGTAACACCCCATACTAGAGAAAGACGACGTGCAACAGAATCGTTTGCTGCAACAGCTACGATTGGAGATTGCGGACGATATTTAGAAACGATTTTCGCTGTATAACCACTTTCTGTTGGCGCTACGATTGCACTAGCGTTTAAGTTAAGCGCTGTGTGTACAACAGATTGTCCGATTGCATCTGTAATAGATGGGCCAACTTGCTTGCTGCGCTGTTGTAAAATCTCAGAGTAGTTTAGAGCTTGCTCAGCACGAGAAGCGATTGAATGCATTGTTTGTACAGCTTCAACTGGGTAAGAACCCGCAGCTGTTTCACCAGATAACATAATTGCATCTGTACCATCAAAAATAGCATTGGCAACGTCACTTGCTTCCGCACGAGTCGGGCGCGGGTTGCGTTGCATTGAATCAAGCATTTGTGTAGCTGTAATAACTGGTTTGCCAAGTGCATTACATTGTTTGATTAGATCTTTTTGTACTAATGGTACTTCTTCAGCAGGAATTTCTACTCCTAAGTCACCACGAGCAACCATTAAGCCGTCTGAAACTTCAAGGATTTCTTTGATGTTATCTACGCCTTCTTGGTTTTCGATTTTTGAGATGATTTGAATGTGAGCTGCATTGTGTTTTTCTAGTAGTTCACGAATTTCTAATACATCAGATGCACGACGCACAAAAGAAGCAGCGATAAAATCAATGCCTTGTTCGATACCAAATACAATATCGTTTGCATCTTTTTCAGTGATACCAGGAAGGTTTACACTTACGTTTGGCACGTTTACACCTTTTTTATTTTTTAATGTACCAGGGTTAAGTACTTTCGTTTTGATTTCACCATCAGTTTTATTGATGTCTAGTACTTCAAGACCGATTAAACCGTCATCTAAAAGGATTTTTGATCCTACGTGTACGTCATCAATTAGACCTGGATATGTAATTGAGAATTTTTCAGTTGTTCCCACTACTTCTGTCATAGAAACAATGATTTCAGCGCCTTCTTCTAACTCAATTGCACCATTTTCCATTGTGTTTGTACGAATTTCAGGTCCTTTTGTATCAAGTAAGATACCTACTGTTTTACCTGTTTGTTTCGCAGCTTCACGAATGTTAACGATACGTGCACCATGCTCTTCAAAGTCACCGTGAGAGAAGTTTAGGCGACAAACGTTTAAGCCTGAGTTAATTAGTTCAACTAATTTTTCTACACTTTCACTCGCTGGTCCAATAGTACATACAATTTTAGTTTTACGCATTCAAATTTCCTCCTATATATTTACTATTTACTCTTTAGGTAGAGCAAACAGCTATTTCCTTTACTAACCTTTTACAAGCAGGCTGTGAACAAATATTTTGTTGCCTTAACCTGTTCACCTTGCTTTACGTGTAACTTATGAAATACCTACATAGCGCTGAATCAAATAGCAAACAAATACACAGCACTTTAACGATGAATTTCTTCATCGTTTGCTT
The DNA here is from genome assembly GCF_038898415.1 of Priestia sp. SB1. Lineage (NCBI taxonomy): Bacteria > Bacillati > Bacillota > Bacilli > Caryophanales > Bacillaceae > Priestia > Priestia sp. SB1. Next base: position 889,434 of record NZ_JBBJSS010000001.1, read on the forward strand.
CTTGTTTTACTATTCCCTGCAATTCATACAGCAATACTTGCTGCCTGATTTGTCTTATATATCTCACGTTTTAGAGAAAAGACAAACGCTCGCACAGCTGCTAATAACCATAGGAATTTTTTTAAAAACACTCTTTTTCTACTTTTACTTAAAGGTTTTTGCTGTCTATAAAATACCACGAAGAACTTGTAAACACAATAGAGAAGGGCTATACAAACCGCACAAAAACGCGCACCCTTATTTTTCAAGAGTGCACGTTTCTTTATTTTATAGTAATGGCATCGTTTTCAGCTGCAAATTGTCCGATTTTTTTGTATTTTAAATAACGCTCTTCCACTAGCTCTTCTTTTGATAAATTCATCAGTTCTTTCAATGACTTCTTAATAATGCTTTCCATGTATCCAGCTTGTGCATCGATATCTCGATGAGCTCCGCCTTTTACCTCTGAAACCATTTCATCTACAATACCCAGTTCTTTCAAATCTGGTGCTGTAATCTTCATCGTTTCAGCAGCTTTTTTCGCAAGAGAAGAATCTTTCCAAAGAATGGCAGCCGCTCCTTCTGGAGAAATAACTGAATACGTCGAGTTCTCAAGCATATGAAGGTGATTTCCTAAACCTAATGCCAAGGCTCCTCCGCTTCCTCCTTCTCCAATGACAATACAAATAACAGGTACAGTTAAGCCAGCCATTTCGAAAAGATTTTTCGCAATAGCTTCGCTTTGTCCGCGTTCTTCTGCCGCTTTTCCTGGATAAGCTCCTTTTGTATCAATAAAGCAAATAATTGGGCGGTTAAATTTCTCCGCTTGCTTCATTAGACGCAGTGCTTTACGGTAGCCTTCAGGATGAGGCATACCAAAATTACGACGAATATTTTCTTTCGTATCTTTACCTCTCTGATGTCCAATCACGGTAACAGGCACGCCATTAAACTTGGCAATTCCTCCTACGATTGCTTCATCATCTCCATAAAAGCGATCGCCATGACACTCTAAAAAGTTTGTAAACAAGCGAGTAATATAATCGAGTGTTGTAGGACGCTCAGGATGACGAGCAATTTGAACACGGTTCCACGGGCTTAGATGATTGTAAATATCGTTTTCTACTTTTTCTAAGCGCTTTTCCAACTTATCAATTTCGCTAGATAAATCCACTTCTGTATTTTTAGCAAACTCTTTCAGTTCTGCAATCTTGTCGCGTAACTCAACAATTGGACGTTCAAACTCTAATTCACTTACCACTCGATGTCACCTCCTGCTACGTGTATATCTAAAATAGTTGTTAACGTGTCTTTTAAATCGTGACGGTCAATAACTCCATCTAATTGACCATGCTTCAACAGAAATTCAGACGTCTGAAAATCTTCTGGAAGCTCTTCTCTAATTGTTTGTTCAATAATACGTCTTCCAGCAAAGCCAATTAACGCGCCCGGCTCGGCTAAATTATAATCGCCTAGCGAAGCAAAGCTTGCTGACACTCCTCCCGTAGTAGGATGTGTCATGATCGAAATGATTAAGCCGCCTTCGTCACTGAACATTTTAAGGGCTGCGCTAGTTTTAGCCATTTGCATCAAGCTCAGAACACCTTCTTGCATACGTGCACCGCCTGAAGCTGTAAAAATAAGGAATGGGACATGCATTTCCTTTGCTTTTTCAATGGCGCGAGTAATTTTCTCACCTACTACAGAACCCATGCTTCCCATACGGAAATGTGAATCCATAACAGCAACCACTACTTTAATTCCTTCAATATCTCCTTCACCCGTAACAATCGCTTCACTTAAATTAGTTTTCTCACGATCTTTTTCGAGCTTTTCAAGATAATCCGGGAATCCAAGAGGATTTTCTGACGTCATATCTTTGTCGTATTCAACAAACGTACCGCTGTCAATCAAGCTTTCAATACGCTCTGGTGCTGTCATTTGATGATGGTATCCACAGTTTAAGCATACTTTTAAGTTTTTATTTAACTCTTTTGTATACATGATTTTCTTACACTTTTTACACTTGGTCATAATCCCTTCAGGTACATCTTGTCTCATATGCTCAGAAGGAATCGTAGCATATTTTCGTTTTTTTGGAGTTTTTGTGTTTTTTGTAAATAAATCTCGTAACAAGGTGTAACCTCCTTTTGGTTCTTTTCTTTAACATAAGAACCTTTCTTCTTCCTCTTCTTCTACTTTACACGTTATGAAAGCCCGTCTCAAAAGCAAAAACAAGCGACATATAAGAAAAAATTGGATGAATTATTCGCTTCACTTTATTAGTTGCTATTTACTTTACTAGATGACGGTTTGATTTTGTGTAGAAAGATGGCATGTCTCTTTCGACAAATTCCTTCTTTCACACTTGTTTGTAGCACTGATGGTGAAGATTTAATACAGCTGCTTCATCTTTTTTAACTAGCGCCTCTACTAATTCATTTATAAGAGTGTCGCTTGGCGCTGAGTTTTGTTGAAAGGTTTGAGAAAAGCGGCAAATAATCAGCCAAATTCGGTGCAATAGCCGATTAGCCTGCAAAGAAAACAAATAGTCAAACAAGTTCTTTAAGCGATCGTCATTCTGCTTTTGAATTACTTTTGAAACATTGATTTTGTTCTGTTCCGCTAAAACAGAAAACAAACAGCTTTTTTCCAGAATATATCTCGTCTGAATTAAGTCTGACTTTGTTTTGCCGTCTTGTATTAAAAAAGTAGCTAATAAATCAATAAATTGATGATCTCCCACTTCTTTAATAAACGTACCTTCACCTCTTCTAGTTTCAATTAGCCCAATTAGCTCTAACGCTCTGAGCGCTTCTCGAACGGAAGAACGTCCTGCGCCTAACCGTTCAGAAAGCTCTCGTTCTGACGGGATTTTATCACCCGTAGTTAAACGATCATCTTCCATTAGCTGGCGAATTTGTTTTAGAATTTCTACATATACTTTTGAACGTTCATTCTTCAAGTTTATTACCACTCACTTTACATTACTTTAACAGGCATGCTTGAAGCATCATGCCTGTCAAAGAACAGTTGATGTAACCTTATTCAATAATCGCTAAACGGCGTGTATTTTCAGCTACGGCTTCTGGCTTTACTTTTATTCGGGCAACGCCTGTTTCCATAGCTGCTTTTGCAACAGCTGCGGCTACTGCCGGAGCCACTCGTGCATCAAATGGCCCTGGAATTACATAGTCTGTATTCAAGTCCTCTTCCGTAATTAAATTAGCAATGGCCTCAACTGCAGCCATTTTCATTTTTTCATTAATATGAGTAGCACGCACATCCAGTGCACCTCGGAATATCCCCGGAAACGCTAAGACATTGTTCACTTGATTAGGAAAATCTGAACGTCCGGTGCCGATTACTTTCGCGCCAGCTTTTTTAGCTTCTTCTGGCATAATTTCAGGCACTGGATTTGCCATTGCAAAAATGATTGGGTCTGGATTCATCTTTCCAATCATTTCCGATGTGAGTGCTCCTTCAACCGAAACTCCAATAAATACATCAGCTTCTTCTAACGCATCGGCTAACGTACCTTCTACTTTGCTTCGATTTGTATAGGCTGCAACTTCATCTTTTATACGGTTCATGCCGTGAGGACGCTTGTCATAAATCGTTCCTTTGGAATCACACATAATAATATCGCGCACTCCATAGCTGTATAATAATTTAATAATAGCAATGCCAGCAGCCCCTGCTCCATTCGCTACTACTTTGATTTGTGACATTTTTCTTCCTGTCAGCTTCAGGGCATTAAGAAGACCCGCTACCGTAACAATAGCCGTCCCATGCTGATCATCATGAAAAACCGGGATATTTGTTTCCTTTTTCAACCGCTCTTCAATTTCAAAACAGTTAGGAGCCGCAATATCTTCTAAATTAACGCCTCCAAAAGTTGGTTCTAGCAATTTAACAGTTTCTATAATTTTGTCCACATCTGTCGTGTTTAAACAAATTGGGAATGCATCTACGCCGGCAAAACTTTTAAAAAGGACAGCTTTCCCTTCCATTACTGGCAGAGCAGCTTCAGGGCCTATATTGCCCAAGCCCAATACGGCAGTGCCATCAGATACAACAGCTACCATATTTCCTTTCATCGTATATTCATATACATTGTTTACATCATCATATATTTCTTTGCAAGGTTCTGCTACACCAGGGGAATAAGCAAGGCTTAAATCCTCTGCGTTTCGAACAGGAATTTTGGACTTTGATTCTAGTTTACCTTTGTTAATGCGGTGCATATGCAATGCTTCTTCACGTAAAGACAATGAATTTCACTCCCAATAAACAAAATGATAACAAATACTGTGCCTGAACCATGTTCTTTCCCACACTCATATGATGTTATAAATCCAATTGAATTTCATTTCAAGAAAAACGCATCTAATTCGTATATTTTATAAAAAAAACGGTGGTCAGACCACTTTTTTAACTATTTTACCATATAACATCACATGAAATCTGTAAAGACTATATCTTCTTGAACACAACGTGCTTCTCTCCAAGCATTGCTTTTAACGTTTTGATCAACTCATCGCTTCGTTCAACAGAATAGTGAACAGGAAGCTTGACCAATTGACGTTCTGCCTCATAATAAATTTTCACGGGGATTTTCCCTCTATGAGACTGAAAATGCTGATAAATAGTATGAAGCAGCTTTTCCGTACCTTGCTTTGTTTCTATACGTAAGTACAATTCTTCTGACGGTAATTTTTGAACCGCTTCGCTAGCAGCTTCAGCACGTTGACAAACAATTTGCTGCTGCCCATTTCTTTCATCTATCTTTCCATGTATCAGTAAAACCTTACCTTGTTCAAACAGCAGACGATTCTGCTCAAATACGCGGGGAAATGCAACAACTTCTCCTTCTCCACTTTCATCCGTAATGCGCAAAAAGGCCATTTGCTCTCCTTTTTTCGTGCGAATGACGCGAATTTCCAACACAAATACTAAAAGAGAGACCGCTTTTCCTGAAGCGTGTTCTTTCATATCGTGAAGAGAAACAACAGAATAAAAGGAATTCAGTGCTTCATACTGAGAAGCAGGGTGGCTTGATAAATAAAAACCTAGCATATCTTTTTCATACTGAAGCCGATCTTCTATTTTCAGTTCCTCTTTTTCCATATATTTAGGCTTTAACGAAAATTCAGCTCCAAATCCAAAATCATCATCAGGGAGGACCAAGCTTGCATGTTCAAATGCTACATCAATGGTTGCTAATAAAGTTGCTCGATTTTCTCCAAATTCATCAAAGCCTCCGGACAAAATCAAAGCTTCAAGCGCTTTTTTATTCACGGCTTTTGGTGAAACACGTGCACAAAAATCAAATAAGTCTTCAAATCTTTTTTTCTTTCTCTCTTCTGTTATTTCCTGCATAGCTGCCGCACCAATATGTTTAATCGCTGCAAGGCTATATCTTATTCTTTCACCTTCTACATTAAACGAATACATGCTCTTGTTAATAGAAGGTGGGAGAACTTGTATTTTTTTTCTTTTGAGTTCATTAATATATTGAGCAATTTTCCCTTCGTTTCCAATAACGCTCGTTAACAACGCTGAAAAGAACTGTAGCGGATAATGTGTTTTTAAATAAGCTAACTGATAGGCCACCATACTGTAAGCAACGGCATGGCTCCGGTTGAAGCCATAATCAGCAAAGCGCACAATAAGGTCATATACTCGATTAGCAACGGATAGGTCATATCCTTTCTTCTCGCTTCCTTGAACAAAATGTGCTCGTTCACGATCAAGCACGGATCGTTCTTTTTTACTAACTGCTCTTCTCAATAAATCTGCTTCTCCAAGAGAAAAGCCAGCCATCTTTGAAGCAATCTGCATAATTTGCTCCTGATACACGATAACGCCATGGGTGGATTGTAAAATGCCTTGAAGCGTGGGATGGTCATATATGACGCTCTCCACTCCGTGCTTGCGCTTAATATAGGTTGGAATATTTTCCATCGGACCGGGTCTATACAGCGCGTTAACTGCTACAATATCTTCTAGCTCTGTGGGTTTTAATTGCTGAAGAACCCTTCTCATTCCATCTGACTCTAGCTGAAAAATCCCTGTCGTATCTCCTTTGCTCAGCAGTTCAAAAGTTTTCTGATCGTTAAATGGAATACCAGACAGTGACAGCTTTTGGTTCATGTCCCGCTCAATTTTCTTTAAAATGTGATCTAAAATGGTTAAGTTACGCAAACCTAAAAAGTCCATTTTCAAAAGCCCAACGTCTTGCAGAGCTTCCATTGGATATTGAGTCAGATATACATCATCATGTCCTTCTTGTACAGCTATAGATTGCGTCAGCGGCTTCTCACTGATCACAACGCCTGCTGCGTGTGTGGAAGTATGCCTTGGCAGTCCTTCTATCTTCATGGCAATGTTATACCATTGCTTTCTGGCTTCATTTTCTGCTAAATAAGTTTGAAGAACTCTTGAATCACGAAGAGCGCTTTTTAACGTTGTACCTGGTTTAGTTGGAATCGCTTTAGACATTTTATTTAACGCCTCTTGATCAAATCCCATCACTCTTCCTACATCACGTACGGCTGCTTTAGCCGCTAATGTTCCAAATGTAATAATTTGAGCTACATGCAGCGCTCCATATTTTTGAGCCACGTACTGAATGACTTGATCCCGTTTATTATCAGGAAAATCGATATCAATATCAGGCATCGAAATACGTTCAGGATTTAAAAAGCGCTCAAAGAGAAGCTGATGCTGAATTGGATCAACATTTGTAATTCGTAAGGCGTATGAAACTAGTGAGCCCGCTGCTGAGCCACGACCTGGACCTGTTAAAATACCATGTTCATGAGCATAATTCATAAAATCCCACACGATAAGGAAGTAATCGCTAAAGCGCATACTTTCAATAATGTTCAGCTCATAATCTAAGCGTTTCTGGTATTGTTCCGTGATCACTTGAACTCTTTCTTGCAGTCCTTTCTCGCAAAGAGTGCGTAAGTAGGTTGATGATGTAACGGACGGAGGAACAGGGTATTTTGGAATAGACATGACGCCTAGAGAAATTTTAAGCTCGCATCGTCTTGCGATTTTTATACTTTCTTCTATTAAAAAATGCTGACCATGAAAGAGAACTTCCATTTCATGAGGTGATTTGAAATAGTACTCGCTGCTTTCTTCTTGCACCTGTTCACCGCTATGTAATTTCTCTCCGTCTCGAATAGCCGCTAAGCAATCATATGCGTCCCGATCTTCTTTTTTTAAATATTTCACTTGATTCGTTGCTACGAGCGGGACATTTTCTTCAGCAGCAAGCTCCGTTAACTGCTGATTTATCAAAGCTTCATCCTGCCCGTGGCGCTGTATAGATATATACAAAGACTGAGAATATACTTTTTTAAAGAATTGAAGCACTCGCTTTGCATCTTGAAGTTTGTTTTCTGCTAGCAGAGTTTCTACTTCTCCCCTTACGCCAGGTGTAATAGCAATCAGCCCGCTGCTATAATGCTGGAGCCATTTTTTCTTTACACCGTGTTTTTCCTTTGTTTGAACTAAACTGCTTAGTTTTAATAGATTTTCATAGCCTTTATCATTTTCTGCTAGCAAAACTAAAGGATACGCTTGCTCGCTTTCTTCATGTTCCAAAATTGATAGTGTAAGCCCAATAATCGGCTTAATCCCCGCTTTCACGCAGGCTTTATAAAAAGGAATGACTCCGTACATTACATTTTCATCGGTCAAAGCAATCGCTTCATAGTTCATTTTTTTAGCTGTTTCTACAAGTTCATGAATACGAACGGAACTGCTTAGTAAGCTATAAGAACTTTGAAGCTGTAAGTGAACAAAAGGCACAGGACTTCCCACCTTTCTTTAATTCTTTATTCTCATTATAAATTTTGTTGCGGGCGTAGACAAATTACATAACTCTGAACGTTTGTCCATATATATGTAGGAAGCATGAGTTATCAATAAAATAGTAAAGGAGGACGCGTCATGACAAAAGAGCCTTTTATGTCTCTTTTCATTTGGAGTTACTTTACTTCATTAGGTATTATTTTAGGCGGTTCATTAATCGGAGCATTTGCGGGGTTTTTAATTGGAAAATCTCCCCTGTACGTTATGCATACCCTCAGCAATAGCTTAAAAATCTGGGCAATTGTCGGAGCCATCGGAGGAACATTTGATACGTTTTACAGCTTTGAGCGAGGACTCTTTGAAGGAGCGACAAAAGATGTATTCAAACAAATTCTTTTAATTCTATCCGCTATGGGAGGAGCTCAGACCGGGGCTCTGATCATCAAGTGGTTAACGCAGGAGCACTTTGTATGAGAGTACCCAGCGAGCGAATGTTCAAGCGCTCCGACTGGCAGCGTTTTTTCGCCGGTATTGTCATTGGAGCAATTGTCAGCTGGGGAGTGTTTTTAACAATTTACGGCGTTTCAAGAGATAGAGAGCTAGAGGAGATTCGAATTGCTAATGATAAGCTAAAAAAAGCAAATTTGCAAATTAGCGCATGGCAAGAAGATGTAAAAGCATTAAACAAGGAAATGAAGCAGCATTTGATTATTCAAAATGTGAAAGTAAAATTAGTGAACGGCCATCGTTATAAAGTAAACTCTGTGGTGGAATACAATATTCAAAAAAGCGTCGACGAAGAAGCGCAGCACTTAATTGCCCAAGATATTGAAAGTGCGTATCGAAGCAGGGATATCTTAAAAAAAGCAATTGAAAACAAAAAATACGAATTCGATAAAACGATTTATGAAGTTGAAGTTCATCAAATTTATTTTTATACAACGCTTTCGATTGAAGTTCGAATTAAAAAGATGGAAAAAGTACTATAAAAAGCCGCTGATTTAAAATCAACGGCTTATTTTACAGATTACTCCTGACTGCAGAGCTCTTCTAAATCAAGTAGTAAAGGCTCTACTTCTTCCCATGAGTCAATGGAAGCGCCGGACGCAAGAGGATGGCCTCCTCCGTTGTATTTTCTAGCAATTGTATTAATCACAAGCTCTTTTGAACGCAGGCGGACCCGAATCTGATTTTCTTCTTCTACAAAAAATACCCACGTTTTCACTCCATCAATTTGTCCTAACGAGCCGACTAGCTGAGAGGCATCAGCAGGTGTCACATCATATTTGCGAAGAATTTCATTCGGAATTTTCATGTGAGCAACTCCCGCTGGAGACATCGTGAAGTTTTGCAGCACATATCCATGTAAGTGAGCGACGTTTTCTTTTGTTTTGTATAGCTGATCATATACATCCTTAAAATTGAAGCCATATTGAATCAATTCACTTGCATAGCAAAACGTTTTCGGCTTTGTATTTGGAAATAAAAATCGGCCCGTATCACCGACAATACCAGTGAAAATTAACTTTGCTCCTTCATCATTAAGAGCTAACCCCTTTTCTTTTCCTTCCAAGTAAAATTCATAAATCATTTCACTTGTTGAAGAAGCAGACGTCTCAACCCAAAGTAAATCACCGTAAGGAGTTTGATTCGGATGGTGATCGATTTTAATGATCATTTTTCCACTTGCGTAGCGCTGATCTGATACACGCGCTTCATTCGCCGTATCACAAACGATGACAAGCGCATCTTCATAGGTGTCATCGGCGATATCATCCATACGGTATAAAAATTTTAACGACTCCGCTTCTTCTCCCGTTACGTATACCTTCTTCTCCGGAAAAGATGTTTTTAACAATTCCGCTAATCCGCACTGAGATCCGTATGCATCTGGATCTGGACGAATGTGCCTGTGAATAATGATGGTGTCAAACTGCTTAATAGCTTCTAATATTTGTGCTTTCATTTTCTCTCTCCTGTCAATACTGTTCTTGTTTTATGTACGTACCACATGCACTTATATTTCCACAGCGCTGTATCCATAATCTTTATTAAATCATATCTCTTCTCCTTTTTAAAAGAAGAATCAATCAATAGTAGAATTTTCTGTTATTGACCTGTAAAATAATAGATACTACTGTAAACACTTTCAACACTACGCATTACTAGCATCTAGGAACATTACGGATAGAAATACACCGGACTGGAGGGGCGTCTGTGCCATTTTTTATGATTTTAATCGTTGTGTCCTTTGTTTTCTACATGTATTTAAAAGTAAAATACGTACGTTCAAAACGCCCAATGGAACGAAAGTGGATTTCCGCTAAGTCGAGTATTTGTCTTGGCTCTTTTGTATTATTTTTTGGGATCAATCAATGGTTTATTTACGAAACAAACCTTTCGCTTATCATCGGCATATTATTTGTATTATTCGGTTCAGGTAGCATAATAGCAGGTGTCAAAGCTTATAAGTACTATCAGCCTTATGCAATAAAAGAAGCAGATCAAATGTAAAAAAGGCTGAGGCATAACGAGAGGGATCCAATCTAAAGACGAACAAATGGGAGACATGAGCTGAACCGCTTGAGACACCGCCGTTGATTTCCGTGCAAGACTTCGCTTTCCGCGGGAGTCTTCGTCTTGCCCTCCAATCAATGGCTAGAAGAATTTCAACAGGTGAAACCTACGTTTACCCTAACAAAAAAAACGAACCACTCATCAACATGGTTGATAAGTGGTTCGTTTTTCACTTCGTCTAACATACTTTTGTCCCAGCTTCTTTTTTTATACTCTGTCCAATAACTGAGCCATCATCATCGCTTTTCCCACTACAACTCCGGCGTTGTAGACTTCTACATCTAATTTAGCAAACTTCCGACCAAGTTCTAATAGCTTAGGGCGAATTTCAATTACACTTTCAATTTGAACCGGTTTAATAAAATAAACGGTAATGTTTTCAATAACCAAATCACCTTTTTTATATAAGCGCAGAACACGATTGGCAGCTTCCGTCACAATAGTAGTAAAAACTCCGTATGAAATAGTTCCCATATAATTTGTCATTTGTGGCGTTACTTCACAGCGATAGACAGGTGCTTCCTTTGTCTCTTGTACGTCCATAAATTGATTCGTTACAATGTCATCAATGGTTTCTCCTACCTGTGGTTGACGCTGAATCATTTGCAGCGCTTTTAAGACATCTTGACGGCTGATAATGCCTTCTAGTCGGTGGTAATCGTCCACTACAGGCAGCACTTCAATCCCTTCCCATACCATCATATGAGCGGAAGAAGCGACCGATGTTTTCCCGTGAACGGTCATCGGATTTTTCGTCATCACTTTTTCAATCGAAGTGGAAAGATCATATCCAATAACATCTTTTGAGGTAACCATTCCATGAACTTTCATATGTTGATCTACTACAGGAAAACGACTGTGGTGCGTTTGATCGTTACATTCGTGCCATTTTTCAATCGTATCGGTTAACTGCAAGCTAACCGCTTCAGAGACGGGTGTTAAAATATCCTCTACAAGCACAATTTCTTTTTTTATCAACTGATCATAGATAGCCCGATTAATCATCGTTGCAACTGTAAATGTATCATAGCTCGTTGAAATAATAGGAAGCTTAAGATCATCCGCAAGCTTCTTAACCCATTCTTCCGTATCAAAGCCGCCCGTAATTAAAACGGCTGCGCCTGCTTCAAGGGCTAATTCATGAGCGTTTACTCGATTCCCTACGATAAGAAGGTTTCCGGCCTCGGTATACCTCATCATAGCATCAAGCTTCATCGCTCCAATAACAAACTTATTTAACGTTTTATGCAAACCTTCACGTCCGCCCAGCACTTGTCCATCTACAATGTTTACTACTTCGGCAAACGTGAGCTTTTCAATGTTTTCTTTCTTCTTTCGTTCAATTCGAATAGTCCCTACTCGTTCAATCGTTGAAACATATCCTTTATTTTCCGCATCTTTTATTGCTCGGTACGCCGTGCCTTCACTGACAGTCAGTTCTTTGGCAATTTGGCGCACTGAAATTTTTTCACCAATTGGAAGCGAATCGATATACTGTAAAATTTGCTCATGTTTTGTCGCCACGTGTACTTCACCCTTCTAAAACGTTTTTACGTTTCATATGTCTTTTCTTTTATTATACGGGGGAAGTGAAATGGATTCAATCTAACCTCTTTGACGCAAAGGCTTTCTCGCACTATTTTTTTGAATACCTGTCTTTTTACGGCGCGGTGCATAAAGTAGTGATGACAAATTGCCTCCGGCTACAAAAAGAGCAAAGGTAAGCCAGCTTATACTAAAAATCCCTTGCAAACTCGCAGTTGTTAACACTAAGTGCGGCATTGCATAGTAAAGCATCACTCCGCATAGTAAAAGCGATAAAATAACTCGATTTTTTTCCATAACTCTCCCTCCTTATTATTACTATCGTATGCGGGAAAGTAAAAAAAGCAGAACGTTTCTTTGCAAATAAAAAGAGATTAAGACATAACTGCATCGATTCAATCTAAAGATGAACAAATGTGAAACCTACGTTCACCTTAACAATAAAAAAAGAACGAGTGATCGATATTATCAATCACTCGTTCTTTTTTAACTTTAACTGAAATCGTTTTGTCCCAGCCTTTATTTATGATTAAAGATCCAATCCTTCTCCAACTTTTAATACTTTTCCTTCAATACCGGATAAAGACTCAACAAATTGATGAGGATCTTGCTTAATTACAGGAAATGTATTGTAGTGAATTGGCACAACAAGCTTTGCCTGCACCCATTCCGCTGCGATAGCCGCATCTTCAGGTCCCATTGTAAAGTTATCTCCAATTGGAAGAAATGCTACGTCAGGCTCATGGCGACCAATTAACTTTAAATCAGAAAATAAAGCCGTATCTCCAGCATGATAAATTGTCTTTCCTTCAATCGTTAAAAGCAAACCAGCCGGCATTCCTGTATAAATAATTTTCTCATTATTTTCTGTATAACTTGAACCGTGGAAAGCTTGTGTCAATTTTACCGTACCAAAATCAAATGTATAGGCTCCGCCTATGCTCATTGGATGTACGTTTAAGCCTTGCCAGCTAAGATATGTAGCTAATTCTGCTACTGCCACAACAAGTGCACCGCTGCGCTTAGCAATTTCCACCGTGTCGCCTACATGATCATTATGGCCATGAGTCAGTAAAATCACATCTGCTTTTACATCTTCAGCATGTAAATCTGTTAATTCATTTCCAGTGATAAACGGGTCAATTAAGATTGTTTTTCCTTTTGTTTCAATTTTAACAACAGAATGTCCATGATAAGAAACGTGCATCATATATTCTCTCCTTTTACACTAACCTTTTCTATATTCTACCCGTCTGTTTTGGTTACAAAACAAGTGAATACGCGGCTATCATATCACAAACTGCGCAAAAACATGCCTTATTATGCTTGCTCTAATAAAGTTGTTGCATCAGCGTAAGTTAGACCGTGTGCATCTGCAACAGCCGCGTAAGTGACAAACCCATTTAGGGTGTTGATGCCTTGAAGAAGGGAAGGGTTTTTTAAGCACGCTTTTTTATATCCCTGATTTGCTATTTGCAAAGCATAAGGAACCGTTACGTTGGTCAGCGCTAAGGTCGACGTGCGGGGAACAGCCCCTGGCATATTAGCAACAGCATAATGCAAGACCTCATGCTTCGAGTAAGTCGGGTTATCGTGAGTAGTAATACGATCAGTTGTTTCAAAAATTCCGCCTTGGTCAATGGCAATATCAACCACAACTGACCCTTTTGACATCGTTTGAACCATTTCCTCGGTGACAAGCTTTGGCGCTTTAGCTCCCGGTATGAGAACCGCTCCTATCACTAAATCTGACTCTTTTACAGATTGTGCGATATTGTAGTGATTTGACATTAATGTTGTCACTTCTTTACCAAACAAATCATCCAGCTGGCGAAGGCGATCAGCGTTTAAATCAATTATTGTGACATCAGCCCCTAATCCGACCGCAATTTTAGCAGCGTTGGTTCCCGCTACTCCTCCTCCAATAATTGTTACTTTTCCTCTTTGCACGCCTGGCACTCCACTTAACAAAATCCCTTTGCCACCTTTGGTTTTTTCTAAAAATTGAGCTCCAATTTGAGAAGACATTCTTCCTGCAACTTCGCTCATCGGCGTTAACAGAGGCAAGCTTTTATTTGGAAGCTGTACCGTTTCATAAGCGATACCCACTACCTTTTTATCAATCAATGCTTTCGTTAACGCTTCTTCAGCTGCCAAATGTAAATACGTAAACAAAATAAGTCCTTCACGAAAATATCCGTATTCTTCTGAAATCGGTTCTTTTACTTTCATAACCATTTCAGCATCCCATGCTTCTTTTGCAGTATTTACAATAGAAGCTCCTGCATTTGTGTAATCTTCATCATGGAATCCAGAGCCTTCTCCTGCCTGTGTTTCAATATATACATCATGCCCACCGTTAACTAAAGCTGTAACACCAGCTGGAGTAATAGCCACGCGATTTTCATTATTTTTTACTTCTTTCGGCACTCCAATTTTCACCTTTATCCCTCTTTTCTTATATCAGTGATTAACTGAAAAAAGAACGCCACACCAAATCCTTTAGAAAACCGGATTTACTATGACGTTACCTTTCGATAGAGCTCAGCATAATCCTGCTTTTCTTAGTCTATATACAGTATATGCATGTAGTTATTCATATAGTTCGTTATCACTCTGTGCTTCTGGATTTTCAACTACAGAAGCCATAGCATCGCCAATAACGCCGCTTGAATAAGAATCCATTAGCTGTCTTGATGTCTCTTTTTCTCCTTCAAAATCATATTCATATACATGCTGCGGATGTTTTTTGTCTTTCATATGTCACTTCTCCTTTTTCACTCTATTTTCTTTACGAATGTGAACTTTATTTCATAATCCCTTACATGATCTTTTCTATTTTCTTCTTAATTGCTTTAGTTATACCATTTATCTCACATCAAAAAACGCCCGCAGAATTTTCTGCGGACGTTTTGAAAACTGTTTTATATTGAAGCTTTTTCATGCAATTCATCTTTAGCTAGCTGAATTGCTTTTTTCACTTGTTCAAACCCTGTTCCTCCCGCGCTATTGCGGCGATTAACAGCTGTTTTTGGACTTAATACATGGTAGATGTCTTCCTCAAATAAATCTGACGCTTCTTTATATTGCTCGAGCGGCAAATCCATTAGGTAGATATTTTTCTGAATACAAACGAGAACTAGTTTCCCAACCACTTCATGTGCTTCACGAAACGGCATACCTTTTGCAGCAAGATAGTCAGCTAACTCCGTTGCATTTGAAAAATCTTGTTTCGTAGCTTTTTCCATAACATTTGTTTTTACTGTCATTGTTTCAATCATGCCAGCAAAGATTGTTAAGCAGCCTTCAATCGTTGTAACCGTATCGAACATGCCTTCTTTATCTTCTTGCAAGTCTTTGTTGTATGTTAAAGGCGTGCCTTTTAACACAGTCAACAAGCTAAATAAATGACCATATACTCGTCCTGTTTTACCACGAATTAACTCTGCCATATCAGGATTTTTCTTTTGAGGCATAATACTGCTGCCAGTTGCATACGTATCATCCATTTCAATAAATTGAAACTCTTGACTAGACCATAAAATTAACTCTTCACAAAAACGAGATAAATGCATCATTAAAATAGAACTGTTGCTTAAAAACTCTAAAATAAAGTCACGGTCGCTGACAGCATCCATACTGTTTTGATAAATTCCATTAAAGCCTAGAAGCTCCGCGCTGTAATGACGATCAATTGGAAATGTCGTACCAGCTAAAGCTCCTGCTCCTAAAGGAGATAAATCAATACGCTTTAGTGATTCCGCATAACGCTCAGCATCACGCTTAAACATTGAAACATAAGCCATTAGATGATGAGCAAAAGAAACCGGCTGCGCGCGCTGTAAATGTGTGTAGCCTGGAAAAATAGTTTCGACATGCTGATCTGCTTTTGTAAGCAGCACATCTTCTAGATTTTCGATCAGTCCTACAATTTGCTGAACATGCTTTTTTAAATATAAGTGCATATCTGTAGCAACTTGATCATTACGGCTTCGACCCGTATGAAGCTTACCTCCAACCGGACCAATTTCATCAATTAATAGCTTTTCTAAATTCAAATGAATATCTTCATATTGAGCAGAAAATGTTAATTCTTTCTTCTTAGCTTTTTCAAGCAGTGTTTGAAGGCCTTTTTTAATTTGTGACGCTTCATCTCCAGAAAGAATGCTGCATTTCTCAAGCATTGTTACATGTGCTAAACTGCCTTCAATATCTTCTTCTACAAGATGCTGATCAAATGAAATGGACGCACCGAACTCGTCAATCCATTGTTCAGGGCGTTTCGTAAAACGCCCTCCCCAAAGTTTGGTCATACCGTTGTCACCTTCTTTTGATTTACCATGCTGCTCACTTGTGTTGGAAGACCCCATAATGAGATAAAACCAACTGCTGCATTGTGATCAAATTCATCTTCTTTTGTATATGTTGCAAGTTTTTCATTGTATAAAGAATTAGGAGATTTACGTCCCTCTACGATAGCATGCCCTTTAAATAGTTTTACTCTCACTGTTCCGTTCACATATTGCTGCGTGTCTTTTAAGAATGCAAGCAGGGAATTTGTTAATGGAGAGAACCATAAACCCTCATAGATAACTTCTGTTAATTTTTTCTCAATCACTGGTTTGAAGTGCGCGACTTCTTTCACTAATGTTAAATCTTCAAGCTCTTTGTGTGCTTTGATTAATGTCATAGCAGCTGGACACTCATATACTTCACGTGATTTGATTCCCACAAGACGGTTTTCTACATGATCAATACGTCCCACTCCGTGCTTACCTGCAATTTCATTCAATTCTAGAATTAACTGAGCTAGCGTATAAGATTGACCATTTAATGCTACTGGAACACCTTCAACGAATTCAATTTCTACTACATCGGCTGTGTCCGGAGTATTTTCAAGAGAAGCCGTTAGGTCATATGCTTCTTCAGGTGGAGCTGCCCAAGGATCTTCAAGAACGCCGCACTCGTTACTTCTTCCCCATAAGTTTTGGTCAATTGAAAATGGGCTGTCTAAGTTAATTGGAATTGGAATATTCTTTTCTTTTGCATACTCGATTTCTTCTTCACGAGACCATTTCCAGTCACGAACAGGAGCTAAAACTTCTAAGTGTGGATTTAATGCTTTAATTGATACTTCGAAACGCACTTGGTCATTTCCTTTTCCCGTACATCCATGTGCGACAGCTACTGCATTTTCTTGTTCTGCTACTTCTACAAGCTTTTTAGCGATTAGCGGTCTAGATAGTGCAGATACTAATGGATATTTTCCTTCATATAACGTGTGTGCTTGAAGTGCTGCTAATGCAAATGTATTAGCATATTCTTCTTTTGCATCAATCACATATGACGATACCGCTCCAACTGTTAAGGCTTTTTCTTTAACGAATTTTAAATCTTTTCCTTCGCCTACGTCTAAACAGCAAGCTACCACATCGTACCCTTTTTCTTGTAACCATTTAATTGCAACTGATGTATCTAAACCTCCGGAATATGCTAAAACAACTTTTGGATTACTCATCATCTATTCCTCCTACAATTATATATATATTAATACAAACGTTTTAATTTTTATTCATTTAATCTACTATTACTTTAACAACTTTTTAATCTATTTTCAATAGTTATTCAAAAAAAAGTATATAAATTCACGTTTTTTTTAATTTAATAGGATAAAAGCTTTTAAAATACTGTAAAAATAGACGTGAATGAATATTCCTGCCTTAAATGCATTGTATATTTATATGCATAAATCAAGTATAAATGATTTATTTTTCACTTAAAGTAGCTCTGGCTTTTTTCATTGTATAAAATGGAAGGGAAGAGGTGAAAAAATGGAGCGCTTTTTTACTTATGACAACAGACTCGGTATAAAAATTCCTGCTCTTGAAAGAGAATGGACATTCTATTCTGAAAAAGTCCAGCAGGATATCCTCCTAACATGGGAATCCATTCGAGGGCAAATTCCAGACAAAATTCAATCTGTAGAAAAGAGGATTAATCAAAAACAAGCGGCGTTAGAAGATGAGACTAATTTTATCCGCTCCTGTGAATTAAATAGCGAGATAGGAGAACTTGCTTCTATTATTAATGATTTGTGGATTTGGTATCGAACAAATGAGGAAATATCAAAAAAAGTTCACGGATAGACAAAAAAACGAGTCTCATGAAAAATTAATGAGACTCGTTTTTCTTATCCAGCAAATAGCGGTATTGGTAAAAGCGCTTCGCATAATCTGTCACTTGTTTGGCCATTCGATAATTCATCCCTCCGCCAACCATCATACTCACAATTGGCAAACGATTATAAACTTTTCGCTTCGCAGCAAATATAGCTAGCGTTTTTCCAATTTGCACAACGATTTTTTGCAGCCACGTCTTATCTACAATTTGATCAACACCTTCATAAAAATACGGGTCAAATTCTTGGCTTAGCTCACTCTTTAATTGATGCCACCCCTCAGCCTGAAGGTGTCTAGGTAACGTTGCTGCATGAAAAACTTTTAGCGTTAGCATAAGCTCTGAAGGAGTCTGGATATGATAGCCGTAGCTCATTGCTGCCTGTTGCACCGCTTGAATATTCATGCATAAAACAGCGGGTATATCAATACCGACTAGCAGCGATTGGCCGGTTCCTGAAAGTGCTCCTTGACTCAGCGCATACAACCGCAGCTTGGCCATTTGCTGTTCGCATATATAAGAAAGCTGATCTACTTGAAGGGAATTCATTTCTGACAGATCTGTGATATCTTCTTTGAATACACGGGCGGTTTCAATAATTCGTTTTGTGGCTTGAGTTTGCATTTCCGTACCTTGAATTAATGCAGTTAACTGAAAGAGTCCCTCATCAATTTTATGTAAATAGGTCTCACGAACAGAAGCAGGAATTAAGTTAAGCCCTTTTTCTAACCATTCTTCGTACAATAACTCCATCTCAGTTGCTTCTACGCTCTGTAAGCTCTCTTCCCATTTATAGATTTCTTCTAAAAGCTGTTCTTCGCGATTCGTTAATATCATCATGTCACCCTTTCAAGAAATAAGTAGTTTTATTTTTATTATAACAAATAATGCATCCGTTACATTTTGCTTCCTATATTATTTCTTTCTTCTATACGTTGTAAACCTTCTTTCAACCGTCAGCTCCTTACGCTATATAAAAAAGCTGATTTCCTAACAAGGAAATCAGCTTTTCGTTAGTTTGCCTGACAATTTATGAGAATTCATGCATTGAAGAGGCACTTTATGAACTTAAATATTCGCTAAACGAGTAACGTCACGTGCAATCATAACTTCTTCGTCTGTAGGAATAACCATAACTTTAACTGGAGAATGAGGGTAGCTAATAAATGCTTCTTCTCCTTGTACACTATTTAAAGCTGGATCCCAATAAACGCCCATGAACTCTAAACCACGAAGAACGCGAGCACGTACAACATCACTGTTTTCTCCAATACCTGCTGTGAAGATGATTGCATCTACACCAGACATACGAGCAGCATAAGAACCGATATATTTATGAATACGGCTAGCAAATACTTCAAGTGCTGTTTCAGCGCGTTCATTGCCTTCAGCGCTTGCTTTGATTAGATCGCGTAGGTCACTAGAAATACCAGATACACCTAAAAGACCACTTTCTTTATTTAATACATTTAATACTTCGTCAGCAGTTTTTCCTGTTTTCTCCATAATAAATGGAATTAATGCAGGGTCAATGTTACCTGAACGAGTTCCCATTGCTACACCAGCTAATGGTGTGAAGCCCATTGATGTATCAATTGACTTTCCGCCTTCAATTGCAGCGATACTTGCACCGTTACCTAAGTGACAAGAGATTAAGCGTAATTGTTCAATTGGGCGTCCAAGAAGCTCAGCTGCACGCTCAGAAACATATTTATGAGATGTGCCGTGGAAACCGTATTTACGAACGCCATACTTTTCATAGTACTCGTACGGTAAGCTGTACAAGAATGATTTTTCTGGCATTGTTTGATGGAATGCTGTATCGAAGACTGCTACAGCTGGAACATTTGGAAGAATATCTTGGAACGCTTTAATTCCCACAATGTTTGCTGGGTTGTGAAGCGGTGCTAAATCAGATAAAGCTTCAATTTCCGCTAGTGTTTCATCTGTGATTAAAACAGAGTCAGCAAATTTCTCTCCGCCGTGTACGACACGGTGACCTACACCAGTGATTTCATCGTATGATTGAATGATGTTTTGAGAAAGTAACTTTTCAACTAAAATTTTAACTGCAACAGCATGGTCAGGGATTTCTGTAATATCCGTTTGTTTTTCACCATTTACCGAGATCGTGAAAACAGCGTTATCTAAACCAATTCGTTCTACTAAACCTTTTGTTAATACCGTCTCACTTGGCATTTCAAATAATTGAAACTTAAGTGAAGAACTGCCGGCGTTGATTGCCATGATTTTTGACATAAAAAAACAGCTCCTTCTTTATTATACGTGCATCATAAACATAACGAACAGAACATAAAAGTGTAATCTCTACAATATTCTATGCATTTCGACACGATTTCTATCCTTATTCATTTAATCATTCACGACAATAGATTTCAAGAGCTATACATCATGAAAACGCTACCGGCAAATATTCATTATTTTCGAAAAAGACTTACTTTTTATTAACGCGAAACCATTGGTCCATTTGAGCCATAATATCACTCATTGCTTCTCGATTACTGAACTTAGGCAAATTCACAAGCAGCGCGTTCTCAGGTGCCGTTACCCCTTCTCCTTGCTTTTGAAGAATGATAATACTCTTAGCAGCCTGCTCTTGTTTGAACATTGAAAGCGGCAGCTGAACGATTCCTTGAACGATTGCTTCCTCTTTTAGCAGCGGCTGTAATAAATGAGACTGTTCAGATTCGAACAAGTTATTTGGAATAAGAGCTACTACGTATCCTCCGTCTTTTACATGGCGCAAGCTTTGTTCAATGAATAAGTGATGAGCATAGGTATGACCTTCTTCAGCTCTTACTTTATACTCTTTTGCCCCTTCATCGTTTGGATAATAACCAACCGGCAGGTCACAGACAACTAAATCAACAGGATCAATAAAAAGCGGCTGTAAGCTGTCTTGATTAAATAATTGAACGCTGTGCTTCTGTAAGTTTGCATTTACATATGTCAGTTGAAGTAATAAATCATCCACATCTACACCGTATACATGTTCAATTGACGCAGCGTGTGTATTTAAAATGGTTGTTAATAAGTTTCCAGCTCCTACTGCTGGATCTAAAAGCGTATACTTATCTTTTCCTGCCATGAATTTTCCAACTAAGTAGCTGACAAATAGTCCTACAGCATCAGGGGTCATTTGGTGGTTAGGCTGAACTGCTTCTTTCATCCCTTTTAAAATAGCTAGCTGATATGCTTTTCGAATCGTTTCTTTTTCAAAATGATCAAGCGTGATTGAATCGTATTCTTTTTTTAAACGTTTTTTGGTTACCTCATCTAGCTCTTCTTGCAAAATAGTTCCTTGAAACAAGTTTTCTCCCGTTTCAGCTACTGCTTCTAAATATACGCAGTTTAGTTCTTTTCTTAAAATAATAGCTGTTTGATCAATTACACCAAATAGCTTTTCCATACTAGCTAATTGACTCATATTCTGCCTCCTGTGTAATGAAATGATATCTATATAAATGAGTAAACGTCCTATTTGGAACATCATATTTTATCATAAAAGCTTCTTAAAACACAAAGAAGGCGAAAAACATTGTTTTCCGCCTTCTGCCGAACGCCATCGACAATCTTACTTAGCTGCTTTAGCTGCTTCGATTGCTGCTTCGTAGTTCGGATGCTCAGTTACTTCTGGTAAGTACTCAACATACGTTACGTTGTCATTTGAGTCTACTACAAAGATTGAACGAGCCAATAAGCGTAATTCTTGAATAGCTACACCATATGCTTCGCCGAAAGATAAGTCGCGGTGGTCAGATAATGTTTGAACATTATCAATGCCATTAGCACCACACCAGCGCTTTTGAGCAAACGGTAAATCTACGCTCACTGTTAATACTTTTACGTTATCTAATTTAGCTGCTTCTTCGTTGAAGCGGCGAGTTTGCGCATCACAAACTCCAGTATCAATAGAAGGAACTACACTGATTAGGCGAACAGAACCCTTTGTACTGTCAAGCGTTACTTCTGATAAATCATTTGCTAAAACGGTAAAGGTTGGCGCCTTGTCTCCAACCTTTACTTGATTTCCTAATAATGTTACATCGTTACCTTTAAATTTAGTCACGAATAATTCCTCCTTTAAATAAGTATGTACACTGTTCATATTAGCTTGTCTGTCTCTATATTGCAATTAAATGACATACATACTATAACGCTATATGCTAGAAAACATGCCCAATAAAAAAAGGCTTTGCTTGCTTCTTTTATCGTTCAAAGAAGCAAGCAAAGCTTTATTTTATCCCTACAAATTAAAATCATTTGCACCGTCATGATGCTGATTTTGTTGATTATGATGATCCTGCTGATGGTTATTTCGCTTGAACATTTGCTGCACGCGTTCAATTGCTTGAGGTGCTGTATCTAAAATCTTTTCATATAAATGTGTACTTTCATTAAGGTGAAGCATTTTAATTCCGCTTCCACTCACAATTAAAAAGGCAATTGGCGTAATTGATACACCGCCACCGCTACCTCCGCCAAATGGATGACCTGATTCTTGCTGATGCTGCCCTGGAGAAGATGGCGCATGCCCTTCTACTCCAAACTCGCTTCCGCCCGCTGCAAAGCCAAAACCTACTTTTGAGACAGTTAAAATAACGCTGCCATCAGGTGTTTCTACGGGATCACCAATGATTGTATTAACATCAATCATTTCCTTTAAATTTTCCATAGCTGTCGACATTAAACTTTTAATTGGATGTTCTGCCATTAAGATAACCTCCTTATGTTTTCACAGAGTGTGTCTTGTTCTTATTTGACGACTTCCATCTTTTGCGACGCTTTTTGGACGTATGCCGCCAGTATCTCAAGGTCCGTAAACCTACTAGAATAGCTTGACCAACTCGAAAAGAAATTATGCACTCAAATACCGTTTCTGACCAAAGATGTTGAAATACAGGGGTAACGCTCATTACAGGCATATCTTTTAGTTTCATATAACGGCTGATTATACCAACTATGCCCCCCTTTGCAGACCATACAGCCCCGGTAAGTACGCCTGTTAACGCAGCATCACCTAAGCCGAAACGGCTGTGCCATTTAATATCCCTTACCGTCACTTTCTGTAAGAAACGACGAAAAATTTTATGAAAACCGACTACCTGTTCAAGGAATTGCTTCGCATTTTCTAACATGCTTAACCCGTCTTCTACAGAATAATCACTCCATGAATTCTCGTCTTCTTTTCCTTGATCACCCATTCCTTTCTTCTTTTCAACAAGCAAACGAGGAGAATCTTTTTTTACTTTCACTACCGGAATTTCATATGTATAGCGAATAAGACCAAACCAAGCCCTGAGTCTCACTCTGTAATAATCGTTATCTCGGACATGATGAAGCTCTACAAATAGCGTGATGTTTGTCCATACAATAAGTACAATAACAATTAAAAGTGCTAGCAATATCCATAAAAGCCATAGCACATCCTTCACTCCTTCTTAGCTTCACATTATCTCCAAAACACAGAATATTAAACCTTATGAAAACAATAAAAAGAGGTTGAGACATAACGAAATGAATCCAATTTAAAGACGAACAAATAGTATACATGAGCTTAACCGCTTGCGACACCGCAGTTGATTTCCGTGCAAGGCTTCGCTTTCCCTCCAATCAACTGCTAGAAAGACCTACACACATGAAACCTACGTTTACCATAACCAAAAAAACGAACCACTAATCAAACACCTTGATCAATGGTTCGTTTTTCAATTTGTCTAAATACTTTTGCCCCAGCCTCTTTTTATTATCTGCTTATTGTACCTTCATGTATAACGGTTGTATCTGCATAGTAATCATGCGCTCCTTGCTTTTTAGGTAAAAAAGCAACTAACAAATAGCCAAGTAAAAAAACTGTTTTAGAAATATAACGTCCAATTCCTTCACGAAACAGCACAACAGGCCAAGTTAAAGTGGAGTCTTTCAGTGATACTACTTTAAGCCCAAACACCATCTTTCCAAGCGTTTGTCCAAAATACTTGGTCATTAAAACAAAATAACCATAAAAGATAATCACCGTCACAATCGTATAGGGAGAAAAAAATCCATCCCCTTGAGGAATATCTGCTAAATGGAAAATGGGTTTGATCAGCAGGGAGTTCAAGCTAGCTACTACAGCTAGATCCAAAAGATATGCCCAAAAGCGCATCCAAAAGCCTGCATAATGGAATTCACTACCTATTGGAGCACTTACCGCTGGCTCATGTTTTATAGTGTCGTTTGATTCGGTTGAATGAGATTGATTTTCCATGTTCCCACCTCTATTCTGCATATAAATACATCAAGCGCGGAGAGCTTGGCTGCGCAAATGTTTTTAACATTGCGGTAACTTGTTCATCTCCACCAATTACTTTTTGCATGCTCATTGAAAGCCAAGAAGGCAGTCCGAATCCTTGATTGTATTGAATTACTTGTGCACCTTTTAACTTGTAATCTTTCTCCATTCCTTTTACCGTATCTTCAAAATAGCCTAGTTGATCGACCAGCTTCAGCTCTTTAGCCTGACGTCCATCGTACACTCGTCCATCTGCAATAGAACGCACTTTTTCTTTAGACAAGTGGCGTCCCTCAGAGATAACATTGACGAAACCATCATACGAGTTGTCTACAAGTGTTTGCATAATTTCTTTTTCTTCTCCGGTCATTTCTCTTGTTGGAGACATAATATCTTTATGAGCCCCGCTTTTAATAACAACAGATTCTACTCCTAGTTTATCCGCCAGCTTGCCATAGTTAACGCTTTGCATAATTACACCTAGTGAACCTGTTAAAGTGTCAGGGATTGCATAGATTTTAGTAGCAGCTGTTGAAATGTAATAGCCTCCTGAAGCAGCCATTGATCCCATTGAAATATAAACTGGCTTTTTCGTGTCTTTCTTCAGCTCTTCAATTTTTTTATGTATTTCAGCACTTTCAACGACGCCCCCGCCCGGTGAATTCACCTTAATAATGACTCCTTTAACTGCCTTATCATTTTTTGCAGCCTCTAGCTGCTTTAAAAATGCTTGGTGGTTATAACCATTTTGAGACATAAGCGGAGAGGAACCGCTTCCTGTATCTTGAATCGTTCCATTGACCTCTAGTACTGCAATTTTCTTAGCTGCATTCCCTTTTTCGATAACTGTTTCTGATAGTTCACTGTCGTCTCCTCCAAATATGCCTGCCAGACCGTCATCTTTTTCTTCTTTGACTGAAAAACCAACATTAACAATCGCAGAGAAAATGAATAAGCAGGCCGCAATCAAAAGAGCAATCCACCTTTTTTTGTTCATGAAAATCCTCCTTTTTAGGTGTCAGAATTAAAAGATTATTCTTTTAATTTTTAAAGCAATAATGCTATAATTATTGTAACAAACTTTTTTTAAAAAGTTTACTTTATCGCTAATATTTTACATATCAGACAAACAAGGGGGAACTATCTATGCCAAATCGTCGCAACGTTTATTTCTTTCATCCAAAAAACCAGGAAACAAAGACGCTCGTAAGTCCACTTATTGAACTTGCAAAACAATATGATTTTCATGTAGTAGACCATTTCGACAGCGCTAACATCATTGTAAGTATTGGCGGTGACGGAGCTTTCTTGCAGGCTGTCCGTCAATCTGGCTTTCGAGATGACTGCTTATATGCTGGTGTCACAACTTCAGATCAGCTAAGCTTTTACTGCGATTTTCATATTGATGAAACGGATAAAATGATTGAAGCTATTACAACAGAAAATATAGAAGTACGTCGATTTCCCGTTTTACAAACTCAAATTGATCAAGGAACTTCTTTTTATTGCTTAAATGAATGTTCCATTCGATCAGGTGTTATAAAAACATTCAGTCTAGATGTTTTTATTAACGAAAATCACTTTGAAACATTCCGTGGGGATGGGATGATTATTTCAACACCAACAGGCAGTACGGCTTATAATAAATCGGTAAATGGAGCCGTAGTTGATCCGTTAATTCCTTGTATGCAAGTCAGCGAATTGGCATCGTTAAATAATAATAACTATCGTACATTAGGATCTTCATTCATCCTAAGCGCTGAGCATACGCTCACTTTAAAACTATCCAATGACAACAACCACAATCCAATTATTGGAATAGATAACGAAGCATTAAATGCACGTCAAGTTGATCAAGTTCAAATTCGTTTAAGCGACCGTCAAATTAAAACGGTTAAGCTGAAAGATAACTCTTTCTGGCAACGAGTTAAGCGTACATTTCTATAACAAAAAGCGCCCTTGGGCGCTTTTTATTTTTGATATACAATTTCTCCATCAATAGCAGTCATCTGCACCCGTACCCATGGAATATCATCTGCAGGTATCTCAAACAGATCTCTTTCTAATACGGTAAAATCAGCTACATAACCCTTTTGAACGTATCCTTTTTTATGCTCTTGATGAATGGCCTGCGCGCTTCCTAACGTAAACAGCTGAACAGCTTCAAATACAGTCAGTCGCTCAGAAGGTATGTAAACGACCGAGCTGTTTGGAGAAGTTTTTCTTGAAACCGCTGCATGAATCGTTAACATTGGATTGATAGGTTCAATAGGCGCATCCGATCCCCCTGCACACATAACGCCCTCGTCCAATAACGTTTTCCACGCATAGCAATAATCCAAATGCTCTTCTCCAATTTTTTCAATAACCCATGGAAAATCACTGGCTAAAAATCGAGGCTGAATATCCAATACAACAGGAAGATTTTTTACAAGATCAACTAAATCTTTTCGTAAAATCTGCGCATGAATGATACGATCTCTTTGCCCTGTTTGAGGAGGATATTGCTCGATGCTTTCTACTACATATTGAAACGCTAAATCACCAATCGCATGAATTGCAACGGTCATGCCCAATTCTCTCGCTTTCCGCACTAGCTGCTTTAATTCATCTAGTGATTGAATAGCTACACCTCTTGTAGAAGGGTCGCTTTTGTAGGGAAAGCTTAAAAGCGCAGATTGACTGCCAAGCGAACCATCAGCAAAAATCTTCATTGGTCCTATTTCGATAAAATCGGATGTGTCTTTCTTTTCTTCACAGTATGTATACATATCATCTACAACTTCATGATGAACAAGTAAATGAGCACGAAACAGCTGCTTTTCTTTATGAATAACGTCTTGAAATGCTTGATATGTACGCAGAAAGCCTCCATAATAATTTAAATCTTCCGTATGTCCACCCGTTAATCCGTGCCGAACACAATCTTTAATGGCCACTGAAAGCGCTTGTCGAATGTAGGCTTCTGATACTTGAGGAATATGAGTCGTTACTAATTCTTGCGCTTGATCAGCCAAAAAACCGGTAGGATTTCCAGCTTCATCCCTCTGGATAATACCTCCTTCCGGATCACGTGTTTCAGCTGTAATTCCGGCTATTTTAAGAGCTGTTCCGTTCGCTACTAATCCGTGACGACAAACTCGCTTCAACATAATAGGATGTTCAGTTGAAAGCTGATCAAGATCTTGATACTGAATCAATGAGGAATCTTCCCACTGATTTTCATCCCAGCCTTCCCCGATCACCCATTCTCCTTTTGGTGTACTCTCTACTTTTTGTCGAACACGCCTCAACACGTCTTCCCGAGAAGTAGCTTGAGACAAATCAAGCCGAAGAAGCTTTTCACCGTGACCAATTAAGTGAAGATGGCTATCTACAAAGCCCGGATACATTGGGTGTCCTTTGAGGTGTACTTCTTTGTCAATCTCAGCACCCCATTTGATTCTTAGATCTTCTTCTGCGCCTATATCTTCAATGAATCCTTTTTCAACATATACGCTTTCTACATGCTCACCTTCTTTTAGCATCGTATATATTTTGCCGCCGTAAAATAAAGTCCCCATCGCCAACATCTCCTTTACTTTATAAAGCTTGATCTTGTCTCTATTATACGTGACAAAACAAACAAGACAAAAGAGTGAGGTTTCCCCCACTCTTTTTAGCCATCATTATTTAATTAATATGACTTATTTACCACCAAGTTGTTGCTCAGCCATTTGAACTAAGCGTTTAGTGATTTCTCCACCAACAGATCCGTTAGCGCGAGCTGTTGCTTCTGGTCCAAGATTTACACCGAATTCAGAAGCGATTTCGTATTTCATTTGGTCGATAGCAGCTGCTGAACCAGGAGCTACTAATTTGTTTGTGTTTGCCATGTGTTTTCACCTCCTTGTTGAATATAGATTGTGTCAAAACACATGGCATCATACATTATTTTTTTGGTAATTTTATGAAATTTTACTTTTAAAACAAATCTTCTACGCTGTCTGCGGTATTTGTAGCCGAAGAAGCTGTCATCTCAAGCGTTTCTACATTATTTACCGCTTCTTGAATTAATGTTTCAAAATCATAAAATTGTTCGTATCGATTTATTTTTTCACGCTTTGGCTTAGTTTTTGGTGAGCTTGGCGTAAAAATGGTACAGCAGTCTTCATACGGACGATTCGAAATTTCATGTGTGTCAATTTTACGGGCAATTTCCACAATCTCCGTTTTATCCATTGTCACAAGCGGACGCAAAATTGGCGTATTCGTCACTTCATTAATCGCATACATGCTCTCAACCGTTTGACTAGCTACTTGCCCTAAGCTGTCGCCAGTTACGATAGCTAACGATTCATTTTTTTCACGAATAAGGTCCGTAATTCGAAGCATCATACGGCGTGTAGAGGTCATGGTATAATTCTCTGGAATTTGCTTTTGAATCGCTTGCTGTACAGCTGTAAACGGTACAATGTGAAGCTTTACTTTTTCGTGATAAGCCGTTAATTTTTGCGTTAAATCAATTACTTTTTGCTTAGAACGTTCACTTGTAAAAGGCGGACTATAAAAATGAACCGCTTCTATTTCTAAACCGCGCTTCATAGCTAAGTATCCTGCAACCGGGCTGTCGATTCCTCCAGAAAGCATGAGCATCGCTTTTCCACTCGTACCAACTGGAAGACCCCCTGCTCCGCGATAATCAAAACATGTAATATACGTTGCTTCACTTCTCACTTCTACTCGTACATTTACGCTTGGCTCTTTTACATTTACTTGTAGATGCTCTGTATTTCGTAGAATATGACTTCCTACTGCATAATTTAATTCGTTTGTATCAAGAGGAAATTGTTTGTACGCTCTTCGAGTAGATACTTTGAACGTTTTTCCTTCTATATCAAATTCTTTCATTGCTTCTAGCGCTGCTTCTTGAATGGCTTCAAGTTCATTTTCAACTTTTAATGCTAAACTAAAACTTTGAATACCAAAGATTTGCTGAAGACGTTCAATGATAGGCTCGTGATTTTCACCATTTAAGTGAATATACATGCGGTCTCTTGTGTATTTTACGTGAATGTTTTGGAATGCACTAAGAGCCGTTACAATATTTTTTCTTAGCTGCGCAACAAATTTTTTTCTATTTTGTCCTTTAGTGGAGATTTCTCCGTATCGAATTAAAATATGGTTATATATCATAGTTATTTACCTCATTACTTTCTTTAGATCTTCAATTACTGTGAAAATAGCATTTATAATGGGCGTTACTTCATTATAGTCATTTAATCCTGACAAGCTCAAACGAATGGACTGATCGGCTTTTTCGTAATTTTTACCGATAGCTAAAAGCGTTTTACTTGGCTTTTTTCGTTTTGATGAGCAGGCAGATGTAGTTGATACAAACACTCCTTTTTCTTCAAGAGCGTGAACAAAAACCTCACCTTTAATACCTTGCGCTGTAAAATTTATAATATGGGGAGCTGAATGCTCATTCGGCGTATTAATCGTGATTCTTTCGTGAGCAGAAAGTTTGTCCATCAGTTCTGCTTTTATTTTCTGCATTTTTTGCTGATTCTGAGCTGCATGTTCAAGTGTTAAACGAAGTGCTTTAGCAAATGCTACGATTCCCGGAACATTTTCCGTGCCTGATCGATGCTGCATTTCCTGAGAGCCTCCGCTAAGCAACGGATGAAGCTGAACTCCATTTCGTTTATATAAAATTCCCGTTCCTTTTAAGCCGTGAATTTTGTGTCCTGATAATGTGCATAAATCAATTTTATGATTTGCTAAAGAAAGCGGAACTTTTCCAACCCCCTGCACATGATCGACATGAAAAAGCACCTTCGAATAGTTCGTGAGCATCTGTCCAATTTCTTCAATTGGCTGAATGGTGCCAATTTCATTATTTACATGCATAACAGATACTAAAATGGTTTCATCCGTAATAGCTGATTCAATAGCCGCAGGTGACACAAATCCACTTGAATCTACCGGAACATACGTAACGTTAAATCCTAGTGCTTCTAACTGCTTAAATGGTTCATGAACGGAATCATGTTCAATATTTGTCGTAATGATATGCTGACCTCGGCTTTTATATTGCATCGCTACGCCTTTAATAGCCAAATTATTCCCTTCTGTTCCTCCTGATGTAAAGATAATTTCATTTGACGATACGTGCAGCAATTCTGCTACTTGCTCACGTGAACGGCTCAACAAATTCTCCGCCTGTACGCCAAATTGATGGAGGGACGATGGATTGCCATAATAAGTTGTAGCTACTTTGGT
The DNA here is from genome assembly GCF_038898415.1 of Priestia sp. SB1. Lineage (NCBI taxonomy): Bacteria > Bacillati > Bacillota > Bacilli > Caryophanales > Bacillaceae > Priestia > Priestia sp. SB1. The sequence goes on from NZ_JBBJSS010000001.1 coordinate 920,101, forward strand.
AAAAGATTGTATGACTTCATTATAGGGTTTTGTTGTAGCGCTATTATCTAAATAAATCAAGGATGCGCGCCCCCTTCTTCATTTTTTCGGAACAACGTATTATCATACCACACCTTGGTATTTTTTTAAATTAGGCGTTCCTTTTATTATTAATAAACTATTTAGATTTTTTCAAAAAAACCTATATATGATTCCATAAATGTGGTAGTATGTATCACGTACTTTTAGTTTTTAAAAAGTCAGAAAATTTAATCATCAACATAAGAAACACTAGGAGGCATTATGAAAACCAAAGCACTCACTAACAAAGAAATACTTGCCATCGGTCTTATGCTGTTTGCTCTCTTTTTCGGAGCGGGAAATATGATTTTCCCTCCTTTGCTCGGACAGCAAGCCGGAACACACACTTGGAGTTCCATTATCGGTTTTCTCATTACAGGTGTAGGACTTCCGCTTATGGGGATAATCGCTGTTTCTAAAAGTAATGGAAACTTTACCGAAGTAGCTAAAAAAGTTCACCCTATTTTCGGGATTTCTTTTACTATATTGCTTTACTTAGCAATTGGCCCTTTTTTTGGTATACCCAGAACGGATACGGTAGCGTTTGAAATCGGTGTGACCCCATTTTTATCAGAAAATGCGGTTGCAAGCAAGATTCCTTTAATGGTCTATACCGTTATTTTCTTTGGCCTAACACTTTATTTATCATTGAATCCAACTAAAATTGTTGATCGCATAGGAAAAATTCTAACTCCTTTACTGCTCGCAGTATTAGCTCTTTTAGCTATCAAAAGTTTAATGACACCTATGGGTTCTTTTCAAGAACCTCACGCCAAATATATAGCCTCTCCATTTACGGGCGGCTTTATTGATGGATATTTGACAATGGATACAATTGCAGCTCTCGTATTTGGCATCGTTGTTATCAACAGTATTAAGGAAAAAGGCGTAACGGACGAACGAACACTTGCTTCGGTATGTATCAAAGCCGGGTTGATTGCTGCTGCTGGGTTAGCTATCGTTTATCTTTCTCTCGCGTATGTCGGCGCTTCAAGCGTAGAAGCAATTGGTATGAAAGAAAATGGAGGAGCTATTTTAACAGCTGTAGCTACAACATTATTCGGTTCGTTTGGCACCATTATTTTAGGACTCGCTATTACATTTGCTTGTCTAACGACAGCCATCGGATTAACTTCTGCTTGCGCACGATTTTTCACGCAGCTGGTGCCAAGCATGTCATATAAAACATTTGTTGTCATTTTAATGCTGTTTAGTGCTGTTATTTCAAATGTAGGGCTTACTCAATTAATTTCTATTTCCATACCTATTTTGACCTTTGTATACCCTATTGCCATTACGCTAATTGCTTTATCATTAATTGAAAGAGCCATTTCGTTTGGTCGAGAAGTATATGTGACAGCCGTAATCATTAGCTCGATTCTGAGCATTTTTGACGGGTTAAAAGCAGCAGGAATTATCCTAACAAGCATAGACAATTTTTTCAAAAACTATTTGCCGCTTTATAGCCAAGGCCTTGGCTGGCTTATTCCAACAGTTGCTGCTGCCTTCATAGGCTATATTATTAGTATTGCAAGAGGTACACATCACACAGATAGTATACAAAGAAAAGCGTCATAAAAAAGCTCGTGTCCTTTGGACACGAGCTTTTTAACTCTGTGAAGATACAATACGCTGTATACGATCCAGCGCACCAGGATCTACTTGCTCAATAGCTGCAGATGCCTGTTTTAATGCTTCTTTGTATTCGTAATGACGAAACGCTTCTTCTGCTTCTTCTAAAGACTGTGCAATCGAGTGATGAGTACTTCTATAACGGTTACCGTATTGAATCACTCTTTCAACGAGTCGCGCCTCTTCTAACATTGCCTCTGTTTCATCAAATGTATCCTGAACAAAACCAACAGCATCTTCAAGTAAAGATTGAACAGCTTGAATATTAAGCGGTTTTTCTTTCAGCTTAGCGGTTACTTCATTTAAGATATGAACCGTTTTTTCAAGCTGCACTTTGTATTCTTCAGGAACACCGGGAAGGTTGCTTTTTTGAATAAGGCGTCTTGCTTCAATCAACTGAGATTTCAATTCTTCTATTTTGTCCTTAGCCGAGAGCTCATCTTTGCGAAGAGCTTGTAGCATATCGCTATAGGATTCCTGAGATTCTTTTAATTGGTTAAGCTGTTTGGAAACGTCTTCGAGTTCTTCTTGGATCACACTGTAGGCTAAATTGTGCTCCGCCACCTTGTCCGAAATATTATAGTACAAGTTAGTCAATCGTTTTAGTTCGCGGTCCATTTTATAATATACGTCTAAATCGCGCTCTTTAAAATGATAGCTCTGCTGTACAAATAGCGTTTCTTCACGAAGTTCACGGTTTCGTTCTTGAAGCATACGAAGGAAGTTAGATACCGTATGAGATTCACGGTTCATTTTATGATAGGAGAAAACCTCATGCTCAAGTGAGTCATATAACTGCTCTAAGCGTTCGTTCACATCATCTAGTTTTGTAATCGCTTCTTCCACATATAATTCTTCAATATCTGCAATAATTTCAGCAGTTTCTTGTTTTAAAAGCTCTACCGTTTCTTCTACTTGCAGATGATCTAACACATATCCCTGCTCACTCATTTCGCGGAACCCGTCAAGCAGTTCATTGAACTGAACAGGAAGAGTGGTCTGACACTCAACTAACACTTTTGGAATTTGTTCTAAATACGAATCAATAGCTGTTAAATCAGTTTTTAATTGAAGAACAATCTCACGTGCTTGAAGATAGTTTCCGTTAATCGTCTCTTCCTCGTATTTTTTAAACTGCTCTTTAGATGTATTAATTGCGTATTCTAACGTTTTTTCAGCATTTCCATAGGAATACCGATGTGCGAGCAATTTTTTCTTCACGTGGCGGTGAAGCTGATTTAATTCCTCAATATCATATCGATTATCTTGTTCGCTACCAATTAAATTTTGAAGTTCAGTAAGTATGTTTTCAATATCTATCTTGGTTTGTTCTAAGGCTTGATCAATATGTATAGATAACTGCTTCGCTTTTTTAAACCGGTATTTATCTGCTGCTTCTTCCGTTTCAAACAGTTCTTTATCAATTTTCGGGAGATTAGTTGATATAATTTCATCCCACTGCTCACGCCAACGTTCAAATAGCTCTTCAGTTTGACCTGTCATGTTCAATTCTTTTACTTTTGAAATTTCCTCTGCAACTGGCGTATTTGCTAATTCGACTTTGATCGTTTCCAGGCGATCAATTTCTTGATAAATCTTTTTACGTGAAAACATTCCGTACACAACTAATCCGATAATAAGTATGATTAGTGCTATAATGAATTCCATACTAAGCCCCCTTACAGTGCGTTCTACATGACAAGTTTCTTATTTATAAAAAGGGTGAATTTAATCCTTTAAATTTTTTTGCGTCAATGTTTTTATGATACCATGTAAAGTCCAACTTTTGAGCAAAAAATTAAATTTTTTTATACAAAATATTGGCATGGAGTCACTTTGTGTCGTTACAATGGAAAAAGAAGAAAAAAGGAGGCATTTTTTATGAAAGTTGACAAACATATTCATACTCCATTTTGCCCACACGGTTCACCTGATTCATTGCAACAATATGTTGAACAGGCGATTTCCCTGAACTTTGGCGAGATTTCGTTTACAGAGCATGCTCCATTACCAAAAAGCTTCAGTGATCCGACGCCTGATCGCGACAGCGGAATGGATCCTGACAAACTTGATCGCTACATTCAAAACGTACAGCAAGTTAAAAAAGAATTTGAGCGCGATATTCGTATCAATGTCGGATTGGAAGTTGACTTTATTGAAGGATTTGAACAAGAAACAACAGATTTCTTAAACGAGTATGGTCCTTGTCTCGATGACAGCATCCTTTCTGTCCATTTCTTAAAACATGAAGAAGGATATGACTGCCTGGATTTTAGCGCTGACGTATTTGCACATATTGTACAGAAGTTTGGCAGCGTAAGCAAAGTATATGATAAGTATTACAACACGGTATTACGCTCTGTACAGGCCAATTTAGGCGTTTATAAGCCCAAGCGCATTGGTCATATGACACTCGTACATAAATTTCAAACTCGCTTTCCATATGAAGACACACTTTCCCCTATTATTTTATCAATACTCGATGAAATAAAAATGAAAGATCTGGCGTTGGATTATAATGGTGCAGGGTTGTTTAAACCTTTGTGCAAGGAAGCGTATCCAGCTCCCTTTGTCGTAAAGGCAGCCCAACAGAAAAAAATCCCTCTCGTATATGGGTCAGACGCCCACTGTGCGAAGGATTTAGGCCAAGGCTATAGAGAGCTTCATTTAAGATAATTGAACGCGAAGTTTGTTTGTCCGTTCATATGGCAAACATACCGTTGTGTGCACCCATCGCTCAAGCTCAATCGCATATTGCTGAACAAAATACGGTTCGTGAGGCAATATATGAAGAACTTCACTTAGGTACTGAGGATGAAGATAAGGCATAGACAGCATGCCCTTAAGCTCAATGATTGTAAAGGAAACGTGCAGCTTTCGAAAATCCTTTTCTTTCATCCCTCTTTCAAGGATTGTTTTTAAGTAGTATTTTTCCTTGGTTAAATACGTAGTCATAACTTCTCGAATTAAAATCGTGTCAAGAGAGATTTCTCTATATACGAGCCGGGCAATATGCCTATTTTCGTGCTGGTAATGTAAGATAGCTCGAATCATTACGATCATACTTTCTGTTGAAGACAGCTTTTTCATTTCTTGAAATGCTTGCTCCAACACCCCAATATAACCTTCAAAATAAGAAATCACTAAACTTTCAAGCAATCCTTCTTTGCTATGAAAATAATATGAAATATTCGCTACGTTCACTTTCGCTTTTCCTGCAATCTCGCGCACCGACGTACCATCAAAACCTTTTACGTTAAAAAGAGAAACGGCCGCATCAATAATTTTCTCTTTCGTTTTTGACTGTACAGCCATCTATCTACACCTCATTTCGATTTATTTTTACAAAACACATATGATTGCAAAATTGTGTAGAAATCGTTACAGTATTTAAAAAGGATTTTAGTAGCCTCTCTACATAATTCGTGATAGGCTTTTTAGTTCCTGTAATCTTTTATCGACAAAGTAGCGTTAAAACTGACGTTTCCTGATAAAAATTCATTAAATCTTATGTTGAATGGAGGAGAATACATTGTTTAATGTCGAAAACTACAGCGGCTCAAAACAAAAGGATTATGAATTAGTAATTAAGCAATTACGCGCCTTATTAGAAGGAGAAAGCAATACGATTGCTAATCTAGCAAATGCTTCAGCTTTGCTAAATCAATTTTTAAATGAAGTAAACTGGGTAGGTTTTTATTTAATGGAAGACGGGGAGTTAGTGCTTGGACCTTTCCAGGGACTGCCGGCTTGCGTTCGTATTCCACTTGGAAAAGGTGTATGCGGTACAGCAGCTCAAAATCAAAAAACAGAGCGAATTGAAGATGTTCACGCCTTCCCTGGCCACATTGCATGTGATGCCGCTTCTCAATCTGAAATCGTTGTACCAATTGTAAAAGACGGTCAGCTTTTAGGTGTTCTTGATATTGACAGTCCAATCAAAAATCGCTTTGATGAAATCGATCAACAGTATCTTGAAGAATTCGTCAAAGAACTCACTTCTTTTCTTTAAATATGAATAAGCAAAAAAACCGCTGCAAATCAGCGGTTTTTGCTTATTAAACAAACGTTTGATTAGCCATCACCACCGTTTTCTTACGTTCTTTCTTCTCTTTTCATACTTCAAATGAATATATCCTTTCTTTTACAATCTTTTAATCTTCAATCTTCCTTGACTTTATACGAGGAAACACCTATAATACTCGTTGTGTGAAATATTGCAGCTTATACAATCTTCTTTATGTTTTTTCATTTTGTTCCTCATTAAAAGGTTGTTTTACAGAAGTAGCAATTCTTTTAAAAAGATGGTGTATCGTGTAACTCTCTGCTGCTAGAGCGATGGTACATGAAAACAAAATGAGCATATCGCTAGAATGTGTCTGTTTTTGTTTTGCATAAAATAAAAACACAAACAAGGAGGAGTCATCATGGCTCGTTATACAGGTCCAAGTTGGAAAATCTCTCGTCGCTTAGGTCTTTCTCTAAGTGGTACAGGTAAAGAATTAGAAAAACGCCCTTACGCTCCAGGTCCACACGGTCCAGGTCAACGTAAGAAAATTTCTGAGTACGGTTTACAATTACAAGAAAAGCAAAAATTACGCCACATGTATGGTGTAACTGAGCGTCAATTCCGTAACTTATTCGTTGCTGCTGGTAAATTAACTGGTAAGCACGGTGAGAACTTCATGATTCTTTTAGAAGCTCGTCTTGATAACTTAGTATACCGTATGGGTCTTGCACGCACTCGTCGTCAAGCTCGTCAATTAGTTAACCACGGTCACGTTTTAGTTGACGGTAAACGCGTTGACATCCCATCTTACCGTGTACAACCTGGTCAAGTGATCGGTGTTCGCGAAAAATCTCGCAACCTTTCAATCGTGAAAGAAGCGCTTGAAGTTAACAACTTCGTACCAGACTACTTAACAGTAGACGCTGAGAAATTAGAAGGTACATTCACTCGCTTACCTGAGCGTTCTGAATTATCTGCTGAAATCAACGAAGCACTAATCGTAGAGTTCTACTCTCGTTAATAGTAAAAAGCCGTTCCCTATGGAGCGGCTTTTTTACTTTCTTTATACAAAAAAAGGCCTTTCGGCCTTTTTTTATGCGTATTGAATAAGCGTATATTTTTTCTTGCCTCGACGAATTACTGTAAATTGACCTTCAATACGGTCTTCTGCTCCTACTGTTTTTTGCAAATCTTGCTCACGCTCACCGTTTAAGTAAATCGCACCGTTTGAAATATCTTCACGCGCTTGACGTTTAGAAGGAGAGATTTTACTTTCTACAAGTAAATCGATTAAACCAATATCTTCACCTGTATGCGTGTAAGAAGGAACATCCTTGAATCCTTGCTTAATTTCTTCTGCTGTTAACTCTGAAATACTTCCGTTAAATAAAGCTTGCGAAATACGAATGGCTTGCTCAAGAGCTTCTTCACCGTGTACAAGCGTAGTCATCGCCGCTGCTAGTGCTTTTTGTGCTTCGCGTTTTTCAGGCGCTTCTTTTGCAGATGCTGCTAATTCATTAATTTCTTCATGTGATAAGAATGTAAAGTATTTTAAATATTTTATAACATCACGATCATCTGTATTAATCCAGAACTGGTAGAATTCATACGGACTTGTTTTTTCAGCGTCTAACCAAATTGCTCCGCCTTCTGTTTTACCGAACTTCGTGCCGTCTGCTTTTGTTACAAGCGGAACTGTTAATCCAAATGCTTTTGCATCTTCTTCTGATTTACGAATTAATTCTAAGCCGGCTGTAATATTTCCCCATTGGTCGCTGCCACCAATTTGAAGCTTACAGTTATACGTTTGGTATAAGTTCAAGAAATCATATGATTGTAAAATCATGTAGCTGAATTCCGTAAATGAGATGCCTGATTCGATACGAGATTGAACAGAATCCTTTGCCATCATGTAGTTAATACCAAAGTTTTTACCGATATCTCGTAGGAATGTAATAACATCTAACGTGCCAATCCAGTCATAGTTATTCGCAATAACCGCTGCATTTTCACCTTCTTCAAAATCTAAGAAGCGTGAAAGCTGACCTTTAATACGCTCACTAAACATAGCAACCGTTTCTTTTTCATTTAACGTACGCTCTGCTTTTTTACCGCTTGGATCTCCAATAAGACCCGTACCTCCACCAACTAATGCAATCGGTTGGTGTCCAGCTTGTTGAAAGCGACGCAAAATTAAAACAGGAAGCATGTGGCCGATGTGAAGGCTGTCGGCTGTTGGATCGAATCCACAGTACAAACGAACAGACTCTTTACTCAAAAGTTCATTTAAACCTTTTTCATCCGTTTGTTGATTAATGAGCCCTCGAAACTCAAGATCTTGTAAAATATCCATGTTATATTCTCTCCTTTATCTAATTGCTCGTTACAATTTGTTGAACAACATAAAAAACGCCCCTTCTTAAAAAAGAAGGGACGAAAATATCGCGGTACCACCCTATTTGGAAATAAATTATTTCCCACTTAAATGATGTAACGGTCTACCCGTCTTTTGCTACTGTAAGTTCACAAAAGATGCTCAAGGACGTATTTCATATTTGTCTATGTACTGATTTTCAGCAACCATCAGCTCTCTTAAACAGGGAGACAAGTATTACTTCTTCCTATCACTGCAGTTTATTTTATTTAAAAGTTTACACCCCACAATTATGAATGATTTCATTTTAAAATTCAAGTCCAAAAAAAAGTTCAAACAGCTGGCTGTTTGAACTTTATAAAAATCACTTATTTTCCATACAAAGATTGAAACGTTTACTCCTTAGTCTTCCATCGTCGACAAATCGCCCGTTGGCAAATCTAATTCCCACGCTTTTAAAACGCGACGCATAATTTTACCGCTTCGTGTTTTAGGTAGCTTATCTTTAAACTCGATTTCACGTGGAGCTGCATGAGCAGCTAACCCTTTTTTCACAAATTGACGAATATCTTCAATCAGTTCATCTGAAGATTCATACCCATCTCTAAGTGCGATAAACGCTTTAATAATTTCCCCACGCACAGGATCAGGCTTACCAATGACACCCGCTTCTGCTACAGCAGGGTGTTCAACAAGCTTACTTTCTACTTCAAATGGACCAACTCGTTCTCCTGCGGTCATAATAACGTCATCAATTCGGCCTTGGAACCAAAAATAACCGTCTTCATCCATATACGCGGAATCACCTGATACGTACCAGTCGCCTGGCATAAAGTATGACTCATACTTTTCCTTGTTGTTCCAAATTGCATGCATCATAGATGGCCAGCCTTTTTTAATTGCTAAGTTACCCATTCGATAAGGTGGAAGCTCTTGTCCTTGATCGTCAACGATTGCTGCTTGTACACCCGGAATAGGTTTTCCCATAGATCCTGGTTTAATTTTCATAGACGGGTAATTACAAATCGTCTGACCTCCAGTTTCAGTCATCCACCACGTGTCATGAATACGTTTTTGGAAAACCTTCATTCCCCAGCGTACCACTTCAGGATTTAATGGTTCTCCCACGCTTAATACATGTCTGAGGCTGCTTAAATCATAGCGTTTAACTAAGTCATCTCCAGCACCCATTAGCATACGAAATGCTGTAGGCGCACTGTACCAAACCGTTACGCCAAAATCTTCAAGTGCTTGATACCATGCATCTGGACTAAAGCGTCCTCCTACAATCACATTTGTTGCTCCAGCAAGCCAAGGACCAAAAATTCCGTAGGAAGTTCCCGTTACCCAACCCGGATCTGCTGTACACCAATACACATCGTCATCTTTTAAGTCGAGCACCCACTTAGCAGTTTGATAATGCTGAAGCATTGCATTATGAACGTGAAGCACCCCTTTTGGTTTTCCAGTTGAACCTGATGTATAATGAAGCAGCATACCATCTGTTCTATCTACCCACTCAATCTCCACCTCTTTATTCGCCGCTTCTAATCGCTTCAGAAAATCTAGTTGAATGCCTTCTTCTGCTACATTTTCCCCTACAAGGAGAATGTGTTTTAAAGCTGGCAAATCCTTCACCGGAACGCGGCTCAGCAGTTCAGGCGTTGTAATTAACACTTTTGCATCACTGTCTTGCAAACGATCTTTTACTGCACCTTCCATGAATGCTTCAAACAAAGGCCCAACAATAGCGCCAAGCTTCACCGCGCCTAACAATGCAAAATAAAGTTCCGGAGAGCGAGGCATAAAGATAAACACACGATCTCCCTTCTCTACGTCTGCTTGTTTTAGCACGTTTGCGGCTTTGTTTGACCATTCTTTCATTTCTTTGAATGTATATTTTTCATTGCGCTGCGCATCTCGATAATAAAGCGCAACTTTATTTTTACGCGTAGAGTTTGCGTGCTTATCAATTGCTTCATAAGCTGCATTTAATTTACCTGTTTCATGCCATGAAAATTCCTTCTCCACTTGTGACCAGTCAAAGGTTTGATACGTTTTATCGTAGTCCTGTAAGTTGTATACCCCTTCAATTACAGGAAGCGCTTCCACCTTCATCACAAACTCCCCCTTATGTATAAAATTTACAAACCTATTATATAACAAAAATAGACTTTTCACAATTTTATAAAAATTATTTGTCGGAATTGGGATAATAGTCTCCCTTGTTATATGACAACCTTTGTTATATAAGTGTCGAATTAACAAGAATCTCTTTTAATTTCCTATTCTATGTTTTTGAAAAAACTCCTTTTCTTTTATTTAATTTTTTGAAAACGCTTTAATGTAGAGTTTTTTTTGTATTATAATACAGATAAGACTGCTTGAAGGTGGTGATTCATGTGAAACATTCCCAAACATACAATATGAAAGAACTAAAAACAGCGGTTGGAGCAATTGTTATTGAAGGACCTGTCTCCTCACAAACCTTGCAACAACTTGATTTTCATGAGCAACTAACGGCCTTTCGTCCACCTGAACAGCAAAAAGAAGCATTGATCGAGATTGCCAACTTGCCTGAAGGTAGAATCATTATTGCTCGTCATCATCATACAATCATTGGTTATGTCACCTTTTTATATCCCGATCCTCTAGAACGATGGTCGGAAGGAAATATGGAGAATTTAATCGAATTAGGAGCTATAGAGGTAGCTGCCCCGTTTCGCAGCTACGCTGTTGGCAAAAACTTGCTTATCGTATCTATGATGGATGATGCAATGGAAGATTATATTGTCATTACGACAGAATACTACTGGCATTGGGATTTAAAAGGAACAGGGCTAAATGTGTGGGATTACCGCAAAATTATGGAGAAAATGATGAATAAAGGCGGACTGACGTGGTTTGCCACAGATGATCCGGAGATTAGCTCCCACCCTGCTAATTGTTTGATGGTAAGAATCGGGAGCAGAGTCCCTCAAGAAAGCATACAAGAATTTGATAGCCTGCGCTTTCGAAATCGCTTTATGTATTGAGCTGACCTTTAAGAAAAGGAGCTGTGTCTGATGATTGTTGAAGAGATGATGAAAACCGATCTCGTTACCTTAACCCCCGACCATACGATTGCTGAAGCTATGAAACTTTTAGATACACATAAGATTAGACATATTCCTATCGTTAATGACCTTCATCACGTAGTTGGCATCATTTCTGATCGAGACGTAAGAGATGCAAGTCCATCTATTTTAGATAATACTTATACATCTGCTCTTCTATCCGAACCCGTGCGGATGATTATGAAAACAGAAGTCATTACAGCTCACCCTCTTGATTTTGTTGAAGAAATTGCAAGCATTTTTTATGAACACCAAATCGGTTGTATTCCCGTCACAAAAAACAAGCGGTTAGTAGGAGTTGTTACCGAAAGAGATCTACTACATACGTTTATTCAACTTACCGGCACTAATAAGCCAGGTTCACAAATTGAAATAAAAGTAGAAAATAAGGCTGGCGTGCTCGCTGAAGTTACATCCCTCTTTGGTTCAAAGAGAACAAACATCTTAAGCGTACTTGTCTACCCTGATGTAGATGAACGATATAAAATCCTTGTGCTTCGCATTCAAGCTATTAATCCATTGATTAGTATAAATACATTAAAAGAAAACGGCTATGAGGTGCTATGGCCTAAATTACCGGAGATGACGTAATGACTAGTAATGCTGTATTTATTTATTCAGATGATATTCTTTCGTACAAATTCAGCAATAATCATCCGTTTAACCAGCTTCGTGTTCAACTAACATATGAACTGTTACGGGAATTTGGCGCTTTAGGCAATCAAGATATTGTATTACCGCGGATGGCATCTGATGAAGAACTTCAGCTTGTCCATGATACTAGCTATATTCAAGCGGTAAAATTAGCAGGAAGCGGCGAGCTTTCTGTTGAAAAAGCAGCAGATTTTGGTCTTGGAACAGAAGATACACCTATGTTTCCCAACATGCATGAAGCCAGTGCGTTTTTAGTTGGGGGTACACTTACGGCTGTAGATTATGTGATGACTGGAAAAGCTAAGCATGCTCTAAATTTAGGAGGAGGATTGCACCACGGCTTTCGAGGAAAAGCTTCCGGCTTCTGTATTTATAACGATAGCGCGGTAGCCATCAAATATATGCAGCAAAAGTACAACGCGCGCGTCCTCTATGTCGATACAGATGCTCACCATGGTGACGGCGTGCAATGGACATTTTATGACGATCCTTCCGTTTGTACTCTTTCCATTCATGAAACGGGACGCTACTTGTTTCCAGGCACGGGAAACGTTAACGAACGCGGGCACAGTGAAGGCTATGGTTATTCATTTAATGTGCCTGTTGATGCTTATACGGAAGATGAGTCTTGGCTCGACGTTTATAAGACCTCTTTAAAAGAAGTAGCTGCTTTTTTTAAACCAGATGTTATCTTGACACAAAATGGAGCCGATTCTCATTATTACGATCCGCTCACTCATTTATGCGGCACCACGAAAATATACCGTGAGATTCCTAAAATTGCTCATGAAATTGCCCATGAATACTGTCAGGGAAGATGGATTGCGGTTGGCGGAGGAGGTTATGATATTTGGCGGGTTGTTCCTCGGGCTTGGTCATTCATTTGGCTTGAAATGATTGAACGAAAGGCAGAAGGCATGCTTCCTCTATCATGGCTTGAAAAATGGACAAAAGTATCGCCTCACCCCATTTGCACGCAGTGGGATGATGAACCTAATATCTATCAGCCAATTCCAAGAAAACCAGAAATAACAGAAAAAAACGCTCAAACTCTTGAGCGCGCTCTTTATCCTATTCGTTCTCATACATCTCATTCTTAAAAAAAGGCTATACAAACGTATGGCCTTTTTCACTGTGCTTCGGGATCTGAAATAATAATTTCGACGCGTCTATTTTTTTGTAAATTGTCATTAGACGTGTTCGGAACAAGCGGCTTTGTATCTCCGTATCCAAGTGCTTCAAAGCGGTTAGCAGAAAGAGAAAAGTGGTTCGTTAAATAACGTATGACGCCGCTGGCACGCGCTGCCGATAGTTCCCAATTAGATGGATAACGATAGGTGTGAATAGGTCGATTATCGGTATGACCTTCTACTTTAATATCGTTTGGAATAGTACTGAATAACCTTCCTAATTCATCCAGGAAAGGGGTACCTTTCTTCAAAATGTCTGCCTGTCCTGTTTCAAACAGCACCTGTTCTTGTAAAATAAGCACAACTCCGCGTTCATCTCGCTTAGCAGTAATAACATTCTGAAGCTTATTTTCCTTCAGGTAATTTTGCACTTTCGCTAAAATGTTATCCAGCTTTTGAGACTGCTGGCTCTTTTCTACAGAAGCTAATGAGCCACCGCTTGTAAGCGAATTGACAACGGTCTGAAACTTTTGATTATCAACGCTAGACATTGAAAATAGTAAAATAAAAAAAACTAATATTAACGTCACCAAATCAGCAAATGTTACCATCCATTTTGGTGACTGTGCCGAATACCTTTTTCTTCTACGCTTCACGAACGTGTTCTCTCTTTTCTTCCAGCTTTCGTTTTTCAACAGGGGCAAATACTTTTAGCTTTGCTTGCACAAAGCGAGAATTTTGCCCCGCCTGCAAGCCGATGACACCTTCAATAATCACTTCTTTAACAAAAAGCTCATGCTCCGTTTTACCAGCTAATTTAGCTGCGATTGGCTGAAAAAACAAGTTTGAAAGCAGCGCCCCGTAGAAAGTCGTTAAAAGAGCAATTGCCATGTTAGGCCCAAGCGATGAAGGGGTATTAAGGCTTTTAAGCATTAGCACTAGCCCAACGAGCGTCCCAATCATTCCCCAAGCGGGGGCATAATCGCCTGCTTTTTCAAACATACTTCGACCTCTCGCATGTCTTTCTTCTACTGCAGCTATTTCAGCTTCAAGCAGCTCTCGAATCATTTCTGGTTCTACTCCATCAATGGCTAGCAAAATACCTTTTTTCACAAATGAATCATCGATTTGTTCAAGCTCTGCTTCTAACGATAGAAGCCCTTCTCGACGCGCTTTTTCCGATAAATGTACAAATGTTCCTACAATTTCTTCTACGTTTATTTCTTTCGATTGAAACGCTTGTTTCCCTACTCTTCCCATATTTTTTAATTGTTTTAACGGAAAGCTCACGCACAGCGTACCAAAAACGCCTCCCAGTACAATTAAAATCGATGGCACATCAATAAAAGCTAAAAAACCGCTCATTCCTCCACTTGAAATAACCCCAAACACAACCATAGAGATACCAATTAGTATCCCTATAGGTGTGAGCATATCAATTTTTTTCATATTCTATCTCCCCGTGTCTGAACTTTGGATTCGTTCTTATTCATTCACAGGTATTATTTTGTTGATTGTCTGAACTCGATGCGGTGAGGAAGCTGTACAATGCTGCTGTCTACCGTTTCTTTGTTCATGTATTTCGTTAAGAGACGCATCGCTACTGCACCAATATCATACATTGGCTGTACAACAGATGTTAACTGAGGACGAACCATTGTTGAAAGTCTTGTGTTATCAAAACCGATAACTTCTAGATCGTTTGGTACATTCAACCCGCGATCTTGTGCCCCGTGAATAACGCCTAATGCCATTTCATCCGTTCCAACGAAAATAGCAGTTGGCTTTTCATCTTCTTCTAATAGTTTTTCAACTGCTTCAATACCTGAATCGTACGTGTAGTCTCCTTCTACAATATAAGAATCGCGTACAGGCAATCCGCTTTCAGTAAGAGCACGCTTGTACCCTTTTACTTTTTTCGCATGATTGATCGGTTCTTCTAGCGTGCCTGAAACGAATGCAATATTTTTATGACCGCTGTCAATTAGTGATTGCACTGCATCAAAAGCTGCTTGTTCATAATCAATAGTTACAGATGGGATTTGGTTAGTTGATTCGATTGATGCTGCAAGTACAACTGGAACCGGTGATTTTTTTAACTCTTCTACGTGTTCTTCCGTTACATTCCCACTCATGAAGATGATTCCGTCTACTTGTTTACCAAGCATGTTATTTAAAAGATGAAGTTCTTTATCTTGATTTTGGTCGGAGTTACTTAAGATGATATTATACTTGTACATTGTTGCAATATCTTCGATTCCACGCGCTAACTCTGCATAGAAAATATTTGAAATATCAGGAATGATAACTCCTACTGTCGTTGTTTTTTTACTGGCTAATCCACGCGCTACTGCGTTCGGACGATAGCCTAGTCTTTCAATTGTTTCTAATACTTTTTTTCTAGTTGATGGTTTTACATTTGGATTT
This sequence comes from Priestia sp. SB1, assembly GCF_038898415.1. Lineage (NCBI taxonomy): Bacteria > Bacillati > Bacillota > Bacilli > Caryophanales > Bacillaceae > Priestia > Priestia sp. SB1. Next base: position 935,503 of record NZ_JBBJSS010000001.1, read on the forward strand.
CCGTTTACCACACGAGAAACCGTTGCCATCGACACGCTTGCTTCCCTTGCTACATCATAAATTGTTACGTTCACAACAAACACTCCTTATCGAAAAACATTTCGTTTATTTTATCCTTATTTCATTTCTTGTATTTACGTATATAAATCCATCTTCCTTTATAGAATGGCTATTTCTAGCTCCTTCACTCTTACATACAGCTTAGATACCCTGTATGCATCTAAATCATTCCTGTTATGCCCTTATTATTACGTGTGCAAAGACAATTTTACCAGTTTATATGTAACAATGTAAAAGACGGTGTATAGTAAGTAAATAAAAAAAGTGAATCGCGAATTTATATCATATGCACTCACAGAATGATAGCGAATATCTGTAACTACTATACGATACTATGTGCTTCACCGCAACGTATTTACCGCCTTTTTCCGACAAGTTTCACGAGAATTTCATAAATTCTTGTTTTTTGGATTTGCACTTATTCTTTCCTATTTTGACAAAAGTTATCGACTGTTTTCAAAATACGTGATAATTTCGCTTATCTTTATTATAACGAAAGGCAAACAAGCTTGAAACCATTAAGTGCCTCAAACTTGTCATAAAAGTATACGAATTTTTCTTTTTTACGTTTTTTTATAAATTTAAGTTACATATAGGTTTTAGCTGCTTCATAAATTCTGTAAATTGCGGAATATCCATTTGCTGAGCTGAGTCAGAAAGTGCTACCGCCGGATCTGGATGAACTTCTGCCATAATTCCATCCGCACCAATGGCAAGAGCCGCTTTAGCCGTTGGAACAAGCAAATCTCGTCTTCCTGTTGAATGCGTGACGTCGACTAAAACAGGTAAATGAGTTTCTTGTTTTAAAATGGGAACGGCTGAAATATCCAGCGTATTTCGCGTTGCTCGCTCATACGTACGAATTCCTCGTTCACACAAAATCAGCTGATCATTTCCTTTTGATACAATGTATTCAGCAGCATTAATAAACTCATCAATCGTAGCGGCTAAGCCCCGCTTTAATAAGACAGGCTTCTTCACCGCACCCGCTTCTTTTAACAGCTCAAAATTTTGCATATTACGAGCACCAATTTGAATCACATCTACGTATTCTACAGCTGTTTCAATATCAGCGGGGTCGACAATTTCACTAATAACGGCTAAATCATATTCGTCAGCTACTCTTTTTAAAATTTGCAGTCCTTCTAAGCCAAGGCCTTGAAAATCATAAGGAGATGTTCTTGGCTTGTAGGCTCCGCCTCTAAGCATCCCCACACCCTGCTGCTTTACGGCTTTTGCTACGGCTGCTACTTGCTCATAGCTTTCAACGGAACAAGGTCCTGCTACAAAACGCTGAAGTCCGTCACCAATTGTTTCTCCTTTTACCGTAACGATTGTATTTTCCGGCTTCTTTTTACGGGATACAAGAAGTGCTTTACGGTGATCATCTTCTTGAAGCTCTAAATGAGCTTTGAAAATCTCTTTGAAAATATGTTGAAGCGTAGATGTTTGAAACGGTCCTTCATTCTTGCTTAAAATCGCATCAAGCATTGCTCGTTCACGAACAGGGTCAAACCGTTTGGTTGACTGCATTCCTTTTAATTTTCCTATTTCTTGAACAAGCTCGCCTCGCTCATTAATAAGCTTTAACAGTTTCATATTTACTTCGTCAATTTGAGATCGCAAATGCTGAAGATCTGAATTCGTCATGTACGTCCACCCTTTCACTGATTTTAAAAAATCCGTTTAGCAGGGTTACTACACAAGATGATAGGTGATGGAGGATATATGTAAGGGGCTTCTCTGCTTTTATGTGCTAAACTACATCTATTGTACGAAAAAGTGGATGAAACCGCAATCAGCTTACAAAAAAAACCGAACGATTAATCGTTCGGATCTTCCTTCACCTAAACTGCTTTTGTACCAGCCTCTTTCAATTAATGAGCTACATTTTTCGCTAATTCTTCTTCGTTAATGTTCCAGTGAGAAGCGTGCCACTTCACTTTTCCATCTTCAAACAGAAGCGCTTGAGGTGATTCATGCTTCACTTCATACGTTTCAGCAATATAGTTGGATACGTCTCGTGAATCTTGCACATGAAGATAATAAGAAGGAATGTCTTCATGACTAGAAGCAAACGCTGAAAATGCCTCATGACCAGCTGCACTAATTGGACACGTCGTGCTGTGCTTTAAAAATAAAAAGCGATGGTTTTCCTTAATAACTTGTTCGAACTCTTCAACTGTTGAAATCTTTTTCATTTTTTTCACCCTTTCTGTACTTACTCTTAAGTTTACATGGTTTGACCGTTTCCATACAAAAAGAGTGCTCAGCTTTATGTATAATGCTAATGAATTTATTTATAAGGTGAAGTTATTTTCAGCATAGAAAGAAAAGAACTTGTTAAATTAAAATCCCTCTCATGAAACTAACATTTACTTGCCGTTCAACCTAAATTACATACAAAAAAAGCGTTCACCCTATAGGTTAAACGCTTTTGATTCTTTATTATGGTCGTGGCACTGTGCTTTCCACTTCATCTAATGCTTTTTGAGCTTCTGTTAGCTTCTGTTGAACGTCTTCGTTGCTTTGAGACTCCACTTCATCAGCAAGCACTTCTAAGCTCGTTGGAGGTAATGCTTCGTGTTCAGGATCTACTTTACGGAAGTTTTTCACTTTGTCCACTACTTGTGAAGATTGCTCAGATAATGTTTGTGATAAACCAGCCGTTTTTTCTTTAGCCGTTTGAGCAAACCCTTGTCCTTTTTCAACAGCACTGTTTTTCGCTTGCTCTGTTTTTAAACGAACGTAAGCTGCCTGCTCATTTAAATCCGAACGGAACTCTTTACCTGATTTTGGAGCAAGTAATAATGCCGTTGCAGCTCCTACAACTCCTCCAATCACTGTTCCTACTAAAAAGCCTTTATTTGAAGTGTTGTTTGGTTTATTTGGTTTGTTTGACATATGCGTCTCCTCCTTTAAAGTTCATCCTTATGAAAATGAGCGTGAGCGTTGAACCGCTTTTTCTTTTACTTCAACAGGTACAGGCTCCGCGTCAATTTTTTTCTGTTTTCTTAATTTTATACGTTCCCATACGTCTAATGCAACATTGCTCCATTGAACGACTTGAGCAACAGTTTCTTTATTTTCTTCTACTTTCTCTGAAACGCTTGATGATACGCTTTTAATCGACTTATTTAGGTCTTGGATTGAGTCACCTACGCCTTTAACAGAATCCACGACTGTGTTCAGCGCTTCGGATTTACGCTGAATATCTTCAGCTAACAGATTAGTCTTATGTAAAAGTGCAGTTGTTTCAGCTGTGATTCCTGTCATTTGCTTTTCTACACCGTCTAAAGTACCTGCCACTGAATTTAATGTGTGCTGAACGGATTTCAATGTTTTTGACACGGAAACCACCAGGTAAAAAATCGCAATGGCAACAATAGCAGCGCTTAAATAAAGAATAATAACCATCTGTGCAAGGCACCTCCTATTTTCATCTCTCTTGTTATAACTACTTTCCCAATTTTATAAACAATTAAACCTTCTATTCCCTATAGACTCTTTAACTTTACCATATTCTCTCTGCATTTATTCATAAAAAGGGAAGATTGCTACATTATTTCGCGATATATGAGTTATTTCCCTTCCTAAAGAAAAAAAGGATTTTAAAGCATAAAAACAAACAAAATAAGCTCAGTGGGGTACAATAGAAAGTGAATCATCAATCATTGTTATTTTAAGGAGGCACTATTTATGAAAGACCCTAGAATTGCAACATTAGCTAAAAATTTAATTAATTATTCTGTTCGCCTTCAAAAAGGAGAAAAAGTATTAATCGAAAACTTTGGACTTCAGCGCGAGCTTGTGACAACACTTGTAGATGAAGCGTACAAGGCCGGTGGCTACCCGTTTGTACTGCTAAAAGATCATTCGGTAGACCGAGCTCTTTTAAACGGTGCACAAGAAGAGCAGTACAATATGATGGCAGACTTCGAAGCAAATGTGATGAAAGAAATGGATGCTTATATTGGCTTACGTTCTGGTTCAAACATTTTTGAACAATCAGATGTTCCGGCAGATAAAATGAAAATCCAAGGGAATACGATCGGTAAAAAAGTACATAGAGAAATTCGCGTTCCAAAAACAAAATGGGTCGTTCTTCGCTACCCAAACGATTCAATGGCGCAGCTTGCTAAAATGAGTACAGAAGCATTTGAAGATTTTTATTTCGATGTATGCAACTTAGACTATGGCAAAATGAGCAAAGCGATGGATGCTTTAGTTGAGCTCATGAACCGTACGGACAAAGTGCGTTTAACGGGTGAGAATACAGACTTAACGTTCTCTATTAAAGATATTCCTGCAGTGAAGTGTGCCGGAGAAATGAATATTCCGGACGGTGAAGTATACACGGCTCCTGTACGTGATTCTGTAAACGGAACAATTTCTTACAACACTCCTTCTAACTATCAAGGCTTTACGTTTGAGAATGTATCCTTAACATTTAAAAACGGTAAAATTGTTGAAGCAACCGCTAATGATACAGAACGCATCAACGGCATTTTTGATACAGATGAAGGCGCTCGTTTTGTTGGCGAATTTGCGATTGGCGTAAATCCGTATATTCAACATCCAATGCAAGACATTTTATTTGATGAAAAAATTGACGGAAGCTTCCACTTCACTCCTGGCGAGTGCTACGAAGATGCGTATAACGGAAACAAGTCAAATATTCACTGGGATATGGTGATGATTCAGCGCCCAGAATACGGCGGCGGTGAGATTTATTTCGATGACGTGTTGATTCGTAAAGACGGGCTATTTGTCATTGAAGAATTAAAAGCGTTAAACCCTGAAAATTTAAAATGAGTTTTGAAATAAAAAAAAGGCACTCAGGAGAGTGCCTTTTTTTTATGATACGGTTTGCTGATATAGTTTTTCAAACTTTTGAATGTCTCCAGCACCCATAAATACTAATACAGCTTCATTATGGTCTTTTAACGATTCAATTGTTTCTTCATTAATTAATTCAGCTCCGCTGATTTTGCTTCGTAGATCTTCAATTGATAATTTACCTTGATGCTCACGGGCTGATCCAAAAATGTCACATAGATATACTTTATCAGCGTGCTGTAAGCTTGCTGCAAAGTCCTCTAAGAACGTTTGTGTACGCGTAAACGTATGCGGTTGGAAAACAGCCACAACTTCACGGTTTGGATACTTTTGACGAGCAGCTGAAATCGTTGCATTAATTTCCGTTGGATGGTGTGCATAATCATCGATTAGCACTTGTTTGCCAACGTTCTTTTCGCTGAAACGACGCTTTACACCTTGATATGTTTTAAAACGCTCTTGCAGCACAGCAACGTCAATTTCTTCATAATGACAAAGTGCAATAACGGAAAGTGCATTTAAGATGTTATGGTCGCCATACCCTGGAATCTCAAATGATGCGTGGAATGTATTTCGAACGAACACGTCAAATGTTGTGCCTGTTGTGCTTTTTACGATATTACGTGCTTGGAAATCATTTTCTTCGCCTAATCCGTAATAAAGAACAGGTACCTTCGCTTGAATTTGCTGAAGATGTTCATCGTCACCACAGGCAATAATTCCTTTTTTGACTTGAAGTGCCATCTCTTGGAACGCGCTAAATACATCATCGATATTGGCAAAATAATCAGGGTGATCAAAATCAATATTCGTCATAATTGCATAGTCTGGCGTATAAGATAAGAAGTGGCGGCGATACTCACATGCCTCAAACGCAAAATACTTGCTGTCTTTTACACCTTTACCCGTACCGTCTCCAATTAAATATGAAGTAGGTTCAGCTCCTTGAATCACATGCGCTAACATACCCGTTGTGGATGTTTTTCCGTGTGCTCCTGTTACGGCTACACTCGTATACTGTTTCATAAAGTCACCTAAGAAACGGTGATAGCGTACAAGCTTGACTCCTTCTTTTGAAGCTGCTTCTGCAATTTCTTCATGCGTATCAGGAAAAGCATTTCCTGCAATTACAGTCATGCCGTCTTTAATATTATTTTTATCAAATGGTAAAACAGGAATTCCCTGCTGTTCTAGTGCTTTTTGCGTAAAAATTTCTTTTTCAATATCCGATCCTTGAACTTGAAAGCCCATATCGTTTAGGATTTGCGCAAGCGCACTCATTCCTGTTCCTTTAATACCTACAAAATGGTAAACTGTCATATAAAGAACCTCCAACATTCGTCTATCTGTAAGACAGTATATGACGGTTATCTAGAATTGCTCTTACAAACGTATATAAATGTCGTTTGATTGCTGATTTCACGATAACATTCGTACATTATATCACTTCTTATAACATAACTCCATGACTCCATTTCTACTCTCTTCCATTGCGAAACGGCCTTTTATTTTGGCTTCATCACATAGTATATAGCCTGTTGTTTTAAAAACGATCGCCATGTCATTGCATTTTTTTTGTCATTATATTGGGTTACTAACTGTTCAATGCGTTGTTTATGTCCTAAAAAGAAAGAGTCAATTAACACGTCATATCCGATTGATTTTATTTTTCGAATCCAAATTACTTGTTGTTCCTCTAAATTTGCAAATCTTCCTCTTACATCTTTGATGATAACCTGCTCATTTGTCAATGGGGTATATCCTTTTAAGAAAAACGAATTAGGTACTTTAGACACAATAATTGGCTCTAGTACACTCGTCAAAAAAAAGGCTCCTTGAATTAAAAACGACTCTGTTTTCTGCTTCGCCTGATCAGCTAAAAACAGCTGCAGCAGGGTTTTCCCCTGAATGGTTACATATTCAAATGCAAACCACTGAAAAAATAATTGTTCATGGGAATCAGATAGAGCCGCCTCATGAGGCAAGTTTACTAACTCTTTAAATAGATGTGAAGCCCGCACTTTTTCTCGTATATTCGTATAGCGGTTCACAAAAAAGAAATATTGATTGTAAAAGTCGCAAATAGCATTATCAGACTGAAGCTGCTTTTGTTCACGAATTTCATTAAAGTTAATCAGTTCATGATTTTCTTCTGTCATTACTCTTCACTCGTACTCTAATTATTTTGGTTTGTCCTCTTTAAACGCCTTCAGCTCATATGTTTCAGCTGGTGAGAAATGATAGCAAACTATCACATGCTAAAAAAGCAAAACACACATTATCCTTACATATAGTAAATCATTTTACTAGTTCTGACAAACCTTTTCCTTTTTTTCCTGATGGATTTCTTCCAAAATCCCTACTCAAATTCTGTATAAACGAACTTAAAGGAGGAAAAAAAGAGGCGGCGGATACAGTGACAGAGCGTTAGCTCACATAAAGCTGTATCCTGCTGATTTTGCATAGCCTCTTTTTTTAACCTACATGCAGAAAAACAGCTTAAAATGTAGAAGTGGCTGTTTGACTTTCCATTTCCTGAAGCTCGTTTTCGGTAATGAGTACATCTCTTGGCTTGCTTCCTCTTGCTTCTGAAATAATTCCTTGCTGCTCCATCATATCAATTAGGCGCGCTGCGCGATTGTACCCCATTCTGAAGCGTCTTTGCAGACTGGAAGTAGATGCACCGCCTTGGTCTAGCACAAACTCGCATGCTTCATAGAAAAGCTCATCTTCTTCATTTGAAGCAAAGCTTTGCTGCTTTTTCAACAAATCTTCTTGATCAAATAAGTATGTTGGCTTCATTTGCTTTTTGACATGATCTACAACGCGATCAATTTCTTCATCTGAAACAAAGTTCCCTTGAATTCGAACGCTTTTAGAAGATCCGTTTTCAAGAAGCAGCATATCACCTTTACCTAATAGCTTCTCTGCTCCTCCTGTGTCGATAATTGTACGTGAATCAACTTGCGAAGAAACAGAAAATGCGATACGCGTTGGCACATTTGCTTTAATTAAGCCTGTAATAACATCTACGGAAGGACGCTGCGTTGCAAGCAATAAGTGAATGCCACACGCTCTTGCCTTTTGTGCAATACGGCAAATAGCTTCCTCTACTTCCCCTGGAGATACCATCATCAAGTCGGCAAGTTCATCAATAATAATAACTAGATACGGCAGCTCCCCGCTTTTTTCATTATGTTCTTTTACACGTTCGTTGTATTTTGTAATATCACGTACGCCCGCATGTGCAAACAGTTCGTAACGGCGCTCCATTTCCTCTACTGCCCACTTTAAAGCTGTAGTAGCTGCTTTCGCATCCGTGATAACCGGGCTGACTAAATGCGGAATGCCGTTGTAAGGAGCTAGCTCAACCATTTTAGGGTCAATTAACATAAGCTTGACTTCGTGTGGCGCAGCTTTATAAAGCAAGCTGACGATAATGGTATTAATACACACACTTTTACCAGACCCCGTCGCTCCAGCAATTAAACCGTGAGGCATTTTGTTCAAGTCAGTCACAACCGGCGTTCCTGAAATATCTAACCCTAACGCCACCGTTAAAGGAGAGTTATCTTTTCTAAAAGAAGGATGCCTCAAAATTTCGCGAATTAACACCGGCTTACTTTGACGATTTGGCACTTCAATTCCAATCGTATTTTTCCCTGGAATTGGCGCTTCAATTCGAATATCACGCGCGGCTAGGCTCAGTTTAATATCATCTGTTAAATTCGTAATTTTGTTCACTTTCACACCGGGTTCAGGATGTACTTCAAATCTGGTTACGGTAGGACCTTGCGTGACGTTTACGACCTTAGCTCGAACGTTAAAGTTTTTTAATGTCATATCCAAAAGCTCACGCTGCTCATCCGCCCATTGATTATCTTCTTCAATAGCAGCTGGAGGAATGTTAAGCAAGTTCATTCCAGGAAATGTATAAGGAGAAGAAGCTTTTACATTTACAGGTTCTTCAGATTTTAATGAAGCCTGCGGAACCGCTTCTTCGGTTTTTTCACCGTGAACTTCTTCTTGCCTACTTACTTCCGTTTTTTTTTGCAGAGCTTCTGCCTTCGGCGTTTGGTATGAACCTTGGGACGGCTGACTTTTTTCTCGAGCGCTGTTATCCATCTTTGTGCGGTCTTTTTTCAGCATCATCACGTTAAAAGGCACTAATCGCTTACCGCGAGCTCGTTCAGCATTCCCTGGCTGTTCTGCAGGTACAAGAGGTTCTACAGCTGACTCTTGCTGTACTTGTCCTTGTAACTCTTGACTTTCTTGCATCCTGCTCTCTTCCTCTTTTATCACTGAATTTTCAAGCTCTCGGTGCACAACAGCGGATACCGCTTCTGGTTGCCATTCATCAGCTGCGGGTTGCGATGGATGTAAACTTTCAGAATTCAGCTCATGTTCTGTTTCAACATGAACACTGTTTGTTGGCTCTTCTAGAATGACGTGACTTTCTTTTTCAGCGGCTGGAACTTCTTCTCTCTTTCTAGGCTTTAGTGCTTCTACTTCTTCTGCTTGTAAAAACGCTGGGCTTTCTTCCATCAACGTTTCTGCTTCTGCCTCTTCAGCTTCATTTCCGATCTCTTGTTGGAAAGAAACGGATGATTCAAACGGAGGCGTTTCCTTTGAAATTGGAGCCTCTTCAGCTACTGCTGTTTCTTCCGCCAAATCCCAGTCGGTAGCTTTCTCTTTTGCCACTAACGGTTCGACCGCATGTGATTCTTCAAAAGTTGGAACCTCTTCCTGTTCTTTTACGGCTACTGAAGAACTTGGCTTTTCTTCAGGAAATGATATCTTCTCTTTTTGATTTTCCTCATATTGCTTCCACTGAGCAAAACGCTGAGAAGACAGTTGCATCATTTCTTCCGTTTCTTGAATCTGTGCTTCTTCCGCTATAGGCTTAGAAACTGGTTTTCTTAACGGCTCTACAACAGACGTATTCATCGCTCGTCGGTAAATTTCATCTTCAAACGCTGCTTTTGATAACTGTGTACTCGGAAGCTCATATTCTACTACTTCCTCACTTCCGTTTTGTACAACATTAGAAGGCCGCTTATTAAACCCATAAACAGGTGAAGGGATTTCAGTCGGACGGAACGGACGTTTTCTTACTTGCGGAATCGCTTCTTTCTTTTCAGATACCGCTTTTAACGGCTGAGATACTGACTTAGGCTGCGTTAGCGCCGACTTGCGAACAGGCTCTTGATAAAACGGAGCCGGTGCCTTTTTTGCTACAGGCCTTGGTTCATTTTTAGGAGCTGCTGCCTTTTTTGCTTCTCCCGTATCATCAATTAAAGGGAAACGAAACGTTCCTTTTGGGTATTGATAAGCTACTTTTGTATGAACATCTTGCTGCTCTTCACTGTAATTCCGCTTTTGCGTTCTGGCCGAGTGTGGAACAGAAGGTTTTGGCGCTGCTTTCATCACTGGCTTTTGATGAACTGACTGCATTTGTTTAGGCTTAGTAGCCTTCTTTTTAGGAATTGTTTTTTCTCTATTTAAAGGGTATTCTTCCGTTGTATTTCCATGTTCGTCTACAACGATTTCTTTCACTTCGTATCCTAGTAAATAATCCATTACTTTTCGTACAAAACCCATTTTTATCACTCTTTCTATCAGACTATCTTACTTCGTTTAGCCTCTTATATCGCAGTGCTGCGACATCTACAAAAAGCTATCCATGCATCCTTTATTTACCTTTGGCCTCAAAGTATTCTCTGAGATGGATATATATACTATCTTTTCATTTATCATTCTATCACGTATGCTTGAACTCTTACTATAAAATCTACTATTTTGCTTCCCTTATTTATACAGTAAAATTCCTCTTTGCAAAAATATTTTTTCATGTTTAATTAGCACTCATAATTAAACGCGAAAAAAGCCACTAGTCTATACTAGTGGCTTTTAATTTTATCAAACCTTTTTAAGAATTGACAATTGCTTTTCAGCAACTGTAACGCTTTGAAATATACGTGTAAAAAAACATCCTGCTTTTGCCCTATAAATTAGTATCACACTCTGTTTTTATGCTTGAAAAGGCTGACCTACTTCATATTTGTCTTCAAGTACTAAAATCCCTTTTTCTTGAGGAGCGTTCGGAAGCGCCAGCTCTTTAGCAGAGCAAATCATGCCTGAAGAAGGTACACCGCGCAGCTCTGCATCTTTAATGATCATACCGCTTGGCATAACCGCTCCTACTTTTGCTACGACGACTTTTTGACCTGCGTCTACATTTGGTGCTCCACATACAATTTGAAGTGTTTCTGTGCCAACATCTACTTTACAGATGTTTAGCTTATCTGCATTTGGATGCTTTTCTTTTTCTTGAACATATCCAACTACAAACTTAGAAGATAAATCCACTTCAAGTTTACCTTCAAAACCGCTTTCGCTAAGTACACGATTTACTTCTTCCACCATTTCTTCTGTTAATTCAAGAGAACCATTTCCCTCTACTTTTAACTTAGAAGAAGCATGAAAGATGTTATAGCCAGCCGTTGTATTTGATTTTTGATCAAAGATACGCACAACGTCGCTTTTTGTTTCAAACGTGCGATTTTCAATTGCAATATCTTCTAGCTTGACGATTAACGTATCGCCGATACCTTCTTTATTATAAAAAAGATTCATAATTAGTCCCGTCCTTTACTGCGATTTTTTCCTAGAATAAAAATAGGTTCTAGCTCACCGTTTTCGTATAAAAATGAAAGAGCTGTGATGGGTACACGTCCACTTGCAAAAAAGCTCATGGTCATTTGCGCAAGAATATCATAACCCGTTTCGTTTTGGATATCAGCTAGAATCAGCACATCTTGATGAGGTACTGCTACAGCCATTGTGCCCGAAACACTAGAAGCAAAATCTTGCAAAAATGCCTCGTTAAGAATTCGGCTTGCATCGTATCCATCGTTCTGATTTACAAAATAAAAGTCATTGCCTGCTACCGTATCTTTTTTATGTGAAATCGGCAAAGAGCGAAGATTAAATTTAGCCATTTCCCGCACTGCGGATAGATCTAAATTTTCCTTACGAATTAGTTTCTCATCTAATAGACGATATGTATTGCCTAAATCAAGCGCATAATAAATGCGTGTTTCAGCTGTATGTTCATCATAAATCAACGGCACGTCTTCATTCGATTTATCCGGAAAAGACGTTGAGCGAATAACTGGATAAATGCGCTTTTCTTTTCCCGTTACCTGCTGTTCATCGTTCATAACACGAAGAGCTTCTTTTATATAATATACCATTTCATCTAGAGCCGCTTCCTTTTTTTCTTCCCATTTTGCAATTAACCCAGGTAAAGAAATGGTTACACCTTTTTTCGTTTCCTTATGTTCAACGCGAAGCGTATCTTTTTCACGGTCAAATAAAAATGACCAATCCGCACCCGTTAATCGCTCTTCAAGTAGCTTTCTCATCTTTTGACTATTCATTTTCGCCATATTTACGCCTCCTTTTCTCATTTTTATGTATGAAGACTGATAGCAATTTATCGCTATCAGTCTTCACTTGTTTTATGCATTTAAGCCGTTAATGAACTCTTCAATTTCTTCTTTTGTTTTACGGTCTTTGCTGACAAAACGTCCTGTTTCTTCTCCGTTGCTGTAACCAACAAAGCTTGGAATACCAAAGATGCTTAATTCTGCACAAAGATCGATAAAGTCGTCGCGATCCACATAGTGAAATGTATACTCGCTATGATTCGCCTCAATTTCTGGAAGCACAGGCTCGATTACTCGGCAATCTGGGCACCAGTCTGCTGAAAACATCATGATATGCTTTCCCTCTTTAATGACTTCTTTGTATTGTTCAATTGTTTGCATTTTTTCCATTTTTCTTTCCTCCACTTTTTCTTTTACTTTCGTATTTAAACGGCTAAAGCCCTATACATTTTTTGATCCTTCTACATCAAAACATAGTATATGAGTTGTTGCAACTATCATACACTGATGCTTTTCTATTATAAAGGGTTACAAAGGAATTTCCTATTGAACAGCTTGATTTGTCCTAAAATCCAGCTGTCCTTTTAGCATTAAAACAACCTGATAAAACATAGAAGTCCGATCTAAATTCCCATTGGTGAAAATGCCGATTGCTCCTTCTTTTTTTCGAATATTTTTTTGGTTTGTATACACTTCCATAGCTTCGGCTAATTCTTTTTTATCATGACGAAGCATGTCGGCTACCGCTTCAGGAAGCCGAATACGAGCTCCTCCACCTAAAATCGGTTCAAGGTCCTTAGAGGTAACAAGACTTCCCCAATTGCAAAGGAATAAGCCATGAGGTGTTTCCTGTACCCCTCCTTCAAGTCCAATGCCAATATCAGCACCTGTCTCTTTAACAGCAGCACGCGCGCGGTTAATCGCTCCTTGGATGGTTTCTTCATCAGAAAAAGGCTGTGGTGACACCCCGGACTGCACGTCTACCTCTACATATGTAAAAGTATCTCCAAATACTTTTTTTACTGCATTTACTTTTGTTGGGTTCTTCGTTCCGATTGCAATTTTCATTTTTTTCTCCTGTCATGATGAAACAAAGCAACCGCAAAAGCAGCTGCTTTGTTCTTCTTTATCCGTTTTGTTTAATCGTATCAAGCGTTGTTTGGTCTGTAGAGCGTACAAGTTTGACTAATAATTCTTTTGCAGCTGCATAGTCATCCACATGAATCATAGATGCATGGGTATGAATATAACGTGAACATACGCCGATCACTGCAGAAGGAACTCCGTTATTAGAAGTATGAACGCGCCCTGCATCCGTACCTCCTGGAGAAACGAAGTATTGATAAGGGATGCTGTTTGTCTCAGCTGTATCTAAGATAAATTCTCTCATTCCTCTATGTGTGACCATCGTACGGTCAAAGATACGAAGTAATACGCCTTTTCCTAATTGTCCAAATGCATTTTTATCGCCTGACGTATCGTTAGCAGGACTAGCATCTAGTGCATAAAACAAATCCGGTTTAATCATATTCGCAGCTGATTGAGCACCGCGAAGTCCTACTTCTTCTTGAACAGTAGCTCCAGAATATAAGATATTTGGCAATTTTTCATTTTTTACTTCTTTTAATAATTCAATCGCAAGTCCGCACCCATAGCGGTTATCCCATGCTTTTGCCAGTATTTTCTTTTCATTTGCCATTGGCGTAAACGGACAAATCGGTACAATTTGATCGCCAGGACGAATGCCCATTTCTGCTACTTCCTGCTTGCTATCTGCGCCCACATCAATCATCATATTTTTAATGGCCATTGGCTTGTTGCGCTGTGATTCGTCTAATAAATGGGGAGGGATAGAAGCAATTACGCCGGTGATAGGACCTTTTTTTGTCACAACATGGACGCGTTGAGCTAGAAGTACTTGACTCCACCATCCTCCTAGAGTTTGAAAACGAAGCATTCCTTTATCAGTTACAGACGTAACCATAAATCCTACTTCGTCCATATGTCCTGCTACCATTACTTTAGGACCTTTTTCTTCATTATAGCGAACGCCGAATAAACTTCCTAACCCATCTTGAATGACTTCATCTACAAGGGGTTCAATTTGCGAGCGCATAAATGAACGTACTTGATGTTCGTTTCCAGCGGCACCTGGTAACTCCGTTAATGTTTTAAATAGAGATAGCGTTTCATTGTTCATATATACTCTCCTTTATGTATCATTTTCTTTATTGTATCGAAAACCGGAAATAGTTGCTAGTTCCGTCCTTCTCTTCTATGACTCAACTTAACAAAGCATTCGACAATTTGATATAATGATGAAAACATATCCTTAAAAAGCAGGTGAATAACGTGAAATGGACTCAACTAATAGCAGGAGCTGCAGTCGGATTTGCAAGCGCTTATATTATTCAAAAAAGAACGTCGTCAATTTCCTCATCGGAAGCCCTTACGATTGTTAAAAGCGCTTTTAAACAAAATGGGGCAATCGACAGCTCATGGATTGAAACGACGACTAAGGTCATTCAAAAGCATGGTCTCTCTTTTTATGGTTATACAGGTGGAATTATCAGAACACGTGATGCAAAACAGGAACATTACGAGTTTTTCATTGATAAAAAAAGCGGTGCTATTATTGAATTGACGCTGAATACACCCGTTTAATTTCGTCAACTATTTCTCCTTTGTTATCCCATTTTACAGCTCGATAAAAAGCATCATGATAAAAACTTAGCCAAGCTTGATGCTCATAGGCATAAGCTAACCAGTGCTGCTTTTGTTCAATCGAAGTCATTGGATAGTCATCATATGCCATTACCCATAAGACATTTTGATGTGCATGTGTTGGCAAAAGATCGCCCATGTGCACTAAGATGTCATTGTTTCCTTTTAATATAACTACAGCATGACCATCGCTATGACCGCCGGTATGATGAACCGTTACTCCAGGCACAATTTCATCTTTGTCGCTAAATGTTATTACTTGATGCTGAATAAATTCCCAATTTTGTTTCCAATACGTATTTTTAGAACGTATATTAGGATTCCTCATTTCATTCCACTCGATGTCACTAACAAAAATTCTTGCATTTGGAAAAGCAGAGGAAAAGTTTCCGTTGATACATTTTGTTAAGCCTGACACATGATCAAAGTGGAGATGCGTCATAATGATATGAGTAATATCTTCGCACGTGAACCCTAACTTTTGTAAGTCTTCAGCAATAAATGATTCTTCCGTTACGCCAAAATGACGCTTTTTTTTCTCATCCAACATCCCATTTCCTATACCTGCATCAATTAACATGAGGTGTTTTTCAGTTTGAACGAGCAAAGGATCAGTCCTCATGGGAATTCGATTCCCGTCTGAAATGGGATATTTTTTTGTCCAAAGCTCTTTTGGAACAACACCAAACATTGCCCCTCCATCTAAATGATTATTCCCTCCACGAAGCCATGTAACTTTTAATTCGCCTATTGTTAGCGTTTCCATTTTACACCTCCATTATATTCCTTTTTATTTTATCACTATCCCCTTCTCTTTTTGAACAAAAAAAGACTGAGGAACTCAGTCTTTTTCATTCAGGTATTTTACTTCACAGCGGTAAATGCGGCTGCCTTTTTGCGAAAATTTCTCTTCATATTCCGTCATAACATTGCCTTCAAAATCGCTTTTATGCAAATCTAAGCTAATGTACTTGAGAAGAAGTCCATATTCTGAAAAGCTTGTCAATGAATACTCAAATAGCCCTTGATTATCTGTTTTAAAGTGAATTTCTCCACCATCAACCAGTAGATTTTCATACATGCTTAAGAACGTTTTGTATGTTAAGCGGCGCTTGGCATGTCTCTTTTTTGGCCATGGATCAGAGAAATTGAGATAAACGCGACCCACATCATTTTTTGCAAAAAACTCACTAAGATGGTTAGCATCTACATTCAACAACTTTAAATTTGGAAGCTCTTCTTCAATCAATCGTTCTAGAGCACTTAAGATGACACTTTCATACATTTCAATTCCAATATAGTTGATATGCGGATTTTGTTTAGCCATCCCTACTAAAAATTGGCCTTTTCCTGTTCCTACTTCAATATGAAGAGGATTTTCATTTCCAAAAACTTCTTTCCAGTTTCCTTTATACTCCGCTGGATTTGGAACCACGTATTGGGGATTTTCAGCAATTTTATCTTTTGCCCAAGGTTTGTTTCGTAATCTCATGTTGCACCTCTTTAATTTATTTTGACGCATTGAAAATGTCGGTTATTCGAAACAACCGACATTTTCATGCATAATTGTGTTTAGATAGAAAAAAATAAGAGCATCATACGAGAAAGGATGATGCTTAATGCCTTTAAATGCCGAACACCAAATGAATATAGTAAAAGATATTTTATCTAATCATCAAAGTGATTGCTGCGGAACGGTTGCGGAATGTGAACAGGTTGAACGTTTAATTCAATCAATGTTAGCAAAAGGATATGCTAGCACAGACGTACAAGCAACACTACAAAACGTTTATAAATACACGCAAGATGCAAAAAGTGCTGCTCATTTAGACGAACATATTCAAACCAATCAACAAAATTTATCACAATGGGTCCAAGAACTATCTACCTTGTCATAACCTTTGCTACTGTGCTTGAATGTCGTTGACGAGCAACATCCGAAGATATTCAAGCCAGTAATTCATTTCAGAATGTTCATTTTTCGAACGATGCCATTCAATGAATAAAATGGTTTGACTTATCACATACCACTTCATTCTCGTTTTCAAGTTCTCAGTTAGTTCAACCCCATAATGCTCAAGCCATTCTTCCCACTGAGATGGATTGATGTACCAATAAAGCAATAAACCTAAATCAATAGCAGGATCTGCAATCATCGCTCCGTCCCAATCGATTAAATATAGCTGCGTATTCTCTCCAAGCATCCAGTTATTGTGGTTCACATCACAGTGACATACCACATATTTATCTGTCTGAATGGACGGAAGCTCTGCTTGTAAATAGCTGATTCCCTGCTCTACAATACTCTCTTTTTGAAGTCGCTCGTCCACGTTCTCTAGAATATCGGCTAGCACGTCTCCGGGAAGAAGCGGTGTTTTCCCTAACCTTTTCAACATATCTAATAACTCGTTTGAATGATGAATTTTACTAAGCAATTCTGTCACTCGACTCGAATTCATATCTTTTGGTTTTAATTCTCGACCATCTAGCCAGTGCTGAGCTGTGATCACATCTCCATTTTCCATTCGTCTTGTCCACACGAGCTTCGGTACAATTCCTTCAGCTGACAATACTGCTAAAAAAGGTGATGAATTACGCTTTAAAAAAAGCTTTCGGTCTTGAAATTTTGCAAAATAAGCTTCTCCTGTCGCTCCGCCAGCAGGAGTAATTTCCCATTCGCTTCCTAATATATCTTCCAACCAATTCACCTTCAATTTCAACACACACATTTCGTTTAAAAATTTCACTCAATAAAGCAATCTATTAAGACATCATGACGTTATTTTCTTAGTAAATAAAAAAGACGGCTATTGAGGATATGTATCAATAGCCATCCTTTATAAATATTATCTCCATCACACTTTTTTCGTCAAGTGGTTGAAGACAATAATTACGTTTGAAATAAAATAAGAACGCTAAGCTTTGGAACATTTATAGCATTATCCTCTATAGTAGGATACCCATTTTTATATACTTTACAATGATCAAGTGCTATTTTCCATGGTCCTTCTGGCAAAACTACTTTTTCTTCCATTAGGCCTTGATTAAAAAACACAATAATATTCTTCCACGGACCGTAAGCCAATACGTTTGATAAGCAATAGCCAATAACGGATTGCGGCGTGTTTAGAAAAGAGACATGCTGCCTAATCGCTGAAGCATCCCCCAAGCGAAATGCATCGTGCTGTTTGCGAATACGAATCAGCTCTTGAACCCAATTCACATCAGAAGAAAATTCCCTTCTTCGATTCCAATCGAGTGCATTAATATCATCGGGTGAATTATAGCTGTTCTCTACGCCTTTTTTAGTGCGGTAAAACTCTTGACCACTATGAAGAAACGGTATGCCTTGTGAAAGAAGCACAATAGCAGTAGCAAGGCGATGACGACTTCTACGAGTGTCTTCGTCTTCTTCTCCGTTTGAATTCGTTAACTTATCCCACAGCGTATGATTATCATGTGATTCAACATAATTAATTGACTGTGCTGGATTTATAAATAAAGCGGGACTGTCTTCTTTATCCAGAATGCTACCCGCTATCACAGATTGCACTGCTTCTTTTTGATGAATATTCCCGCTGATAAAACCTTTTTCATACACATCGAACGTGCTTCCTTTTACAGAATCTCGAAAGCGGTCATTAAAATAGCCGATTTGAGGTGTTTGGCGGGCATTCGCCATCATTGCTTTTTGAGTGTGGGGAAGAGGCGTATTTAAATCCCAGCCTTCGCCAAACACTAAAATAGTAGAATCAATTTCATTTATTTTTTTCCGAATGATTTTCATCGTTTCTATATCTAAAATTCCCATGAGGTCAAAACGAAAACCATCAACATCGTACTCTTTTATCCAAAATAATACTGAATCGATAATAAACTTTTGCGCCATTTTCCGTTCAGAAGCAAAATCATTTCCTACTCCCGTCCCGTTCGAAGGCATCCCAAACTCATCATGTCGAAAATAATAGCCCGGAACAATTTTTTCAAAAGGTGATTCTTCTCGTACAAATACGTGATTATAAACTACATCTATAATAACACGGAATCCCTGTTGATGAAGCGTTGATATTAATTGCTTCACTTCAACAATACGAGTGGTGGGATTTGAAGGGTCAGCGGAGTAGCTTCCTTCCGGCACATTAAACAACAATGGATTATACCCCCAATTATAAGAAGCATGAGGATTTAATTCATCTACTCCGCCAAAGTCGTTAATAGGAAGAAATTCAAGATGGGTCACTCCTAGCTCTTTTAAATAATGGAGGCCTGTTGGTTTGCCTGGCTGACCGCTTGATTCAGTAACAGCTAGGTACGTACCTTTTTTTTCTATCCCGCTTGAAGGATGAATAGAAAAGTCTCGAACATGCATTTCGTAAATAACGGCATCCGTTGGCTGAAGGAAAGGCGGCTTTTCATGGGGATGAACATAGGCTGTATGAAGATTTATCAGAACTCCGTATTCACTATTTGCTGTAGCTGCAACGGCATAAGGGTCCACCGCTTCATTTGTCCGACCGTTTACATCTATTAAAAATCGATAATAATACCCTTCTTTATCTAAGGGAAGTTCCTTTTCCCATACGCCTTTTCTTTGACGAGTCATAACGTACAGTTCTTCTTCTCCGCTATTTGCATGTATTAATTTTAAAACCACTGCTGATGCAGTCGGGGCCCAGACTTTTATCATAATATGATCTGAATAAAAGGCTGCACCCAAATCATTTTGATTATAATAAAATCTTTCATCAAACTCTTTTGTTCGTATAACAGCCCCTACCTGCAACGGAACTTTCTCCCCGTGATTATCACAGATAACGTACGAATGTCCAATTTCTATGCTCTCTTCAACCTTACCTTCATATTTGATAAAACCTTCTAATTCATGTACGTTTTCAATAGAGATGGTCTCATGCATTTGTGCACCTTTAATCACAAAAAAATCAATTTGACCTTCATGATAAGAAGTTGGAACTAAAACAGTAATACGATCTATTTGATCTAAATAAGCCTGAAACTTATTATCACCAGTCATCCTTTTCTCCTCCTTATGCCAATTACCTCTTTAGTAGCATTATATGTAGCAAACGCAAAAACGAAAGCACTTTCATAGCATGAATGTTCGGATTATTCATCTGCTTCGAATTCCCGGTCAAAATAAATACTCTGGCTGTGTTCGAGCAGTACCTGAGCTGCTTTCATCTGTTTAAACTTTAAAGGCGCTTTAGATTTCCTAAGTTCATAAAACCATTCTTCATACTTTCTAGCATCTACAAATTCAACCTGATAAGGCTCCGCAGCGTAGTCAATGTATCCATTTCTGCTTAGTAATATTTTCTTTACGCTATGTTCAATATCGTGAGTACGATAGATACTTCGGACAATTTGCTCCATTCGATTTAACCCAATTAACGGATTTAATATCTTTTTTTGATCTCTTCCTCTTAACTCTGTCCAAAAATTTTCCTTTGAATACTGAAAAACAGCACTTTTATATGTTTCTATTAAACAAATACAGAGGGTTTCCGTTGGAGTAACAATAATGATATCCCCTTCTACCGGAGCTTTATTAATCAGGAAAACAGGCTTGTACATCACGAGATACGTATCAGGAAAGCGCTGAATAAAATAACGGAGAGCTTCATCATGGTAATATTTACGATCTGCTTGCGAGAACTCAAATAAAGTGGATGTAGCCCATTTCATTTGAAGATCAAATACATTTTCTAAAAACAATATTTTCAAATCTTCCGCTGTTTGTGGAAGAGTTGTAAACCTCAATAGCTCTTGATTTTCCACGCTATCGCTAGAGAACGCTTCTTCCACTTCAAGCGTTTCTTTTTTCCTTGTAAACCGCTCTTTTGCTTTTTGCAAAAATGAACGTTGAGCTTTTGTTTCTTCTTTTACAGGAGGGCCATGTAATAGCCCTTGTTCAAACAATTGCTTTGCTTTCTTCCAATTATGTTTTTTTAAATGATTAAACTGAGACGTGTAGTGATAAACGTCTTTTTCATAACGGGAAATATAATCTTGCACCTTAAGTAGCTGCGCCACGTTTACATCAATCCCCTAATTAAAATTCCTCTAACACTTGGT
Organism: Priestia sp. SB1; assembly: GCF_038898415.1. Lineage (NCBI taxonomy): Bacteria > Bacillati > Bacillota > Bacilli > Caryophanales > Bacillaceae > Priestia > Priestia sp. SB1. The sequence continues at coordinate 956,670 of NZ_JBBJSS010000001.1, forward strand.
TCACCGATTGTTTCTCTATTATCATCGGCGTTTTCTTTCCTTTAATAAGAGTGATCTTTAAATAACCTCTCTCCATGCTTGTATGTTCATATGCTACTGTGACTGCAATGAAAAAGATAGTATTTTTTTATATTTAGGTTTGCTAGCAGGATGAACTTCAAAAAGGGCAAATGAACTTACTTGAAACTGTTCTTCAACCGACGTTTGCTTTAACTGCTCTTCCGAAAGCCCGGCTTCCCCTCCCCACTTCTTTGCAATCGTAATATGAGGACGATAAGGACGTTTTTCGTATAAGCCGCTTAGGTCTCCCCATACAGCTTGTATATCCCTTTGTAGATTCACAAGCTTATCATTTGGCTTAAGGCTTACATAAAGCACTCTAGGCTTGTTATACGCACCGAACACATCGTACTGAACGGTCTGCAGTGAAAAACTTGAATGACGGGAGGCTACTTCTTTTAAGCGGTTAATCAGCTTTTCCTTTTTGTTATCTACAAATCCTAAGAATTGTAGTGTTATATGATAATCGTCAGGGTATGTCCATTGTTTAAAAGGAAAAGGTGTTAATTCTTTTGCCCAATTTTCTGCCTGATATGCAATGGAGACTGGCACGTTGATTCCAATAAAATAGTGTTGATCACTTTTCATCAAATCCCTCCTTTTCTTTTCATTATCTTTCCCCAATTTGTCATGTTCAAAAAGAGCTAGATTTATTTTAAAGGTTTTCTGGATCAAATAGAGAGGTTTTTCTGAAAATTTGTCATGTGCTTAAAAAATAAGAAATTGTGTTATCATAGAAATAATACAGAGAATTTTTATAAGAAAAGGATGAGAAAAATGAAAGTTGTTAACAATATGGCTGATTTGATTGGCGAGACACCTCTTGTTAAATTGAATCGTCTTCAACCAGCAGATGGAGCATCCGTTTACTTAAAACTAGAATTTTTTAATCCGAGCCGTAGTGTAAAAGACCGTGCTGCTTTTAATATGATCGTGGAAGCTGAAAAAGCAGGCTTGCTCAATGAAAATTCCACCATTATTGAACCAACGAGCGGAAATACAGGTATTGGCTTAGCTATGAATGCAGCAGCAAGAGGGTATCGTTCTATTTTAGTCATGCCCGATACGATGACTCAAGAACGAATTAACTTGTTAAAAGCATATGGTGCTGAAGTTGTTCTAACACCTGGCGATGAAAAAATGCCTGGCGCAATCCGTAAGGCAGAAGAGCTTACAAAAGAAATTCCAAATGCATTTATGCCCATGCAGTTTGAAAATAATGCAAACCCTGACGCACATCGAAAAACGACTGCTAAGGAAATTATTGAGGCAATGAACGATTTAGGAAAAGACCTATCTGCTTTTGTTGCTACTGCTGGAACAGGCGGAACGATCACGGGCACAGGTGAAGTCCTAAGAGAAAACTACCCAAATATGACCGTTCATGTTGTGGAACCAGCTGGGTCTCCTGTATTATCTGGAGGAAGACCTGGAAAGCACAAGCTTGTAGGAACAAGCCCTGGATTTATTCCTGATACGCTTAACATAGAGGTTTACGACGAAATTTTAAAAATTAAAGATGAACAAGCCTACGATATTACGCGACGCCTAGCTTCTGAAGAAGGGATTTTAGTCGGTCCTTCATCTGGCGCTGCGTGCTATGCTGCTATCGAGGTAGCCAAAAAATTATCTCCTGATCAAGTGGTCGTATGTATTGCTTGCGATACAGGTGAACGTTATTTATCAAGCGACCTATTCTCATATGAATAATAAAGAGGCTGGAACAAAAGGATTTTAGCTCAAATGAAAAACGAACCATTGATCAACATGTTTGATTCATGGTTCGTTTTTTTGTGATGGTGAATGTAGGTTCATCGGTTTCGTTACTTCTAGCAGTTGATTGGAGGGCAAGGCGAAGACTCCTGCGGGAAAAGCAGAACAGGTGAGACCCCGCAGGAGCCCAGGCGACGAGGAGACTCAGCGGCCGCCCGCGGAAAGCGAAGCCTTGCATGGAAATCAACTGCGGTGTCACAAACAGTCCAGCTCATGTATCCTAGTTATTCACCTTTAAATTGGATTCGTTTCGTTATGTCTCAACCTCTTTTTATTTAGCCAATTCGTAAATAGCCTGTGCATAAATAGCTGTTGCACGAAGCAAATCTTCAATTACCATGTACTCGTCTTTTTCGTGCGCTACTTCTTCACGGCCTGGGAAAAGAGGTCCAAATGCCACACCCGCTTCTAATGCTCTGGCATATGTTCCTCCTCCAATTGAAATAAGCGTAGGTTCTTCATTTGTTTGTTCTTGGTAAACCTTTTGAAGCGTTTGAATAAGCTCATGTTTTTGATCGACGTGATGTGGTTTAGAATCTGTAAAATGTTTGATAGTCATTTGATAAGATTCACTTTTTTCTTTAATCGTATCAATAATATCGTCAATATGAGCTGATACAGGATAGCGAATATTTAAGCCAAAGTGCCCCGCTTCTTCTTGATTATAAGACATGATTCCCACATTTATCGTTAAATCACCCGTGACCTCATCTTTGCGATTTAAGCCCATTTTTTCTCCTAGTGCATCTTGGACTAAATACGCATTTGCATAACCTACAAACTGATTAGCTTGTTCATCAAGTTCTAATGTGTGTAAAAAGCGAAGAAGTGTAAGCCCAGCATTTTTCCCTTTATCAGGCACGCTTCCATGTGCTGAAACTCCTTCTAGAGTAAGTGTATACGCACCGCTCTTTTCGGTTATTGAACCTTTTAAAGACTTATCTTTTAAAAATTGATCATATTTATTTTTAATATCCGTTTCACTATGGAATTCAAGAACAGCTGTTGCAAGATCAGGAACCATATTGTAGCGTCGCCCAGAGACAAATGATGTAAGCTGGACGCTTCCCTTTGTTCCTTCAATGGGCTGCTGGCGAATTTCTACATCTGTAATGCCTTTTTCAGCATAAATGATAGGAAAATCCGCATCCGGCGCAAATCCCATCGTTGGCATCTCTTCATGATTGAAGTAGTGGTCCACACATCTCCAGTCACTTTCTTCATCCGTTCCAATAATCATTCGAACCCGCTTAGATAGAGGAAGCCCTAAATCTTTCACAATTTTCATCGCATAATAAGCAGCCATCGTCGGGCCCTTATCGTCGATTGCTCCTCTAGCAAAAATTTTCCCGTCTTTTATTTCACCGCCGTATGGATCAACCGACCACCCGTCTCCTTCAGGAACGACGTCTACGTGACACAAAATGCCAAGAAGGTCTTTTCCTTCTCCCGCTTCAATATGACCTGCATATCCGTCTACGTTCTTGACGGAAAACCCGTCATTTTTTCCTTTGTTTAAAAGAAAGTGAAGCGCTTGAGCAACTCCAGGTCCAAATGGCTCTTCTTTTTTTTCTGTGCTTGTCAAAACACTTTTAATTTGCAAAAAACGCTGCGTCTCAGCTAGAATTTCAGCTTCTCTTTTTTGCACTTCCTCTTTCCAATTAATTGCTGTCATCTGTGTGCCTCCTTTGCCTGCTTTTACAGATTGTATCTATCATTACTATTGGTAAATTTAACTTTATCATACCTTTATATAGAAAGAAATAATTGTCTCTTTCCTTTTATATCAAAGGTTTACAGAGTCAAAATTCCGGGAAATAATTTGTAGGCACAATCGATAAAAACGGATTCTATTTGTTTATTGTTTACATATACTATAAAAAATGTGCAAATAGAGGAAGGAGATGTTACGAAAGGATTACATATTTATATCATTTTTTGTAAATATTGTGTTAATTTGCGTTTTCTCTTTTATTTTTCTGTCGATTTTGTGTACAATAAGGATAAGGACTGAAATAGTGCTTGACATCTCAGAGTTATAAAGAAGTTGTGCCTTACGAAAAACGAATAAGGAAGTGGTTTTTTGAAACCTTCAACTAATCGAATGCTAACTCGTATCAAATCGGTCTATATGTTCATTTGTAAAAATGGAACAGTTACAACGCAAGAGCTCGTAGACGAATTTGGTATTACACCAAGAACCATTCAGCGTGACTTGAATGTGTTAGCATATAATGATTTAGTTCGCAGCCCAAGTCGCGGTACATGGACGACTACGCAAAAGAAGGTCAAGATGTCATCCTAGTAAGTTTATTTCAAGGGTAGTAAGTGATTTATATATAGAGATAAAATTCTACGCAGTAGAAAGTCAAGACTTGGACGAGTGCATAGTCCCCCGCTCCATTTGCACGTCAAGCAGAGTTGGTACTCGTTTAAGTGCTTTAACGTGAAATGTTTCACTTGTCGAATAAAGTGGACAAAAAAAGGAACCATTTTAGACTTAGGTTCCTTTTTCTTTCGCCTCTTCTTAGGCATTTGATTTTTGTAATAAAGCTAGTTCTTCTTCCGTTAACTCCCTGTACTCTCCTAAATCTAACGACTCGTCTAATAGCAAAGCTCCCATAGATAAACGTTTTAAATACGTTACTTTTTTTCCTCTTGCTTCAAACATACGCTTCACTTGATGAAATTTCCCTTCAACGATCGTTAATTCAATTTCTGATTCCACACCGCTTGTTAGTACCTTTAACTCTGCTGATTTTGTTACGTATCCATCATCAAGAGTGACACCCTGTCTAAATGCTTCAGCATCTTCTTCAGTCACCGGCGCATTAATTTTTGCAAAATACGTTTTAGGAACGTGCTTTTTAGGAGATAGCAGCTGATGTGCAAGCTGACCATCATTTGTCAGCAGCAAGAGCCCTTCTGTATCTTTGTCTAAACGCCCTACCGGAAATGGGTCATACACAGCATCGTCAATTTCCAATAAGTCCAAAACTGTTTCATGAAGAGAATCTTCCGTCGCTGATATGACACCTTGCGGCTTATGCAGCATAAAGTAAACAAATTCTCGGTAAGAAACGGCTTCGCCATGCACAGTTATTTCTTGTTCATCTGGATTAACATGTACCTTAGCATCTTTAACCGCTGTACCGTCTACCTTAACAGCTCCAGTCTTTAAAAGACCTTTAACTTCTTTTCGGCTTCCGTACCCAATGGTAGAAAGCAATTTATCCAAACGCATGTAATATCCTCCTTTTTTTGAAAAGAAGATGACTCTAACGAGTCATCTTCTTATGCACTGCGCTGTTTATTTCGGCGCAGTATCTTTCGTTCAATTGCACCTGTTACCCTCGCTCCCATTACTTTTTCAAGCAGGCTTGAACGATAGGTAATAATAAAGTAAATAAGGCCGCCTACTGCTGCTCCTATAATCGTAATAACCGTGGCAGAGAATCGTCCTGGGGTTGTAAACAGACCAATTACTACTGAAACAATTTTTACGCTGATTCCCATAATCGCAACAAAAATGAGAATGAGCACAGAGCGTTTTATAAACTCACTGTAGTTATATTTTGCGTGTTTTTGAATAAGCGCAAACATATAAACAAGAGATACGATATAGCCTAGTGCTGTCGCTAAAACTGAACCGATCTCGTGGAACATAAGAATAAATGGCACGTTCACGACAATTTTCACAATCAATCCAAATAATAGACTTAAAACAGCATATTTTTGTTTGTTGATCCCTTGTAAAATAGCTCCATTAACCGTGAAAAACGAGAACAATAAAGCTACGGGTGCATAATAAAGCAAGACATTTCCACCCGCATCCGATGCATCTGTTCCAAAGAAAAACGTATATGCTGGACCAGCTAAAGCCATTAACCCTACAGATGCTGGCAGCACAAGAAACATAATCGTTTGATATGTTTGATCAATTTGCTTTTGCAATACATTATAATCTTTATTCACAAATGAACGTGTAATCGTTGGTACAAGAGTCAAACCGAATGCAGTAGCTAATGAAACAGGAATCATCACAAGCTTTGGAACATAAGACTGAACAATTCCGTTCATGGACTCCGCTATTTCTTTTTGTCCAGCCGCTACCATCGCACGGTTAAATGTGAATTGATCCACATACTGATAAAGCGGAATAGCTAAGCTGACAAATACATAGGGCAATGAATACGTAAGCAGCTCTTTAAAAATGGATACGGTAGAAATACGCGTAGGCGTTACCGTCTGCTCGTTCACCATTTTATCGAGATGAGGCTTTCGTTTTTTCCAGTACCAAATTAATACGGCAAGTCCAGCAAGAGCTCCTACAAAAGCACCCATTGTAGCAAATCCAACGGCTAGTGCAAGACTTCCATGCACAACTTTGATCACAATATAGGTAGATACCAATAAAAAGACAACCCGCACAAGTTGTTCAACTACCTGTGAAACGGCTGTTGGACCCATAGACTGGTGACCTTGGAAAAATCCTCGCATTAAACTCATCATCGGTACTACAATTAACGCAACACTAACCATTCGCATAACCATTACTACATCTTCTAAGGAGTTATTTAAATCAGAACCTCCAAGTGTAATTCTAGACATAACAGGCGCTAACGAATATAAAAGTAAAAATGCAAGTATTCCTGTGACAAGCATTAATTTCATGCCGGCCCGATACATTCTTCTACTCGTATAATAATCACCGAGTGCATTATATTTTGATACAAATTTCGATACGGCCATTGGCATACCGGCTGTAGCAATACTTAAATAAATAGCATATTGGTTATATCCATAACCAAACAGTGCTCCCCCTACGGTTCCAACAAGGATCGCAAATGGAAATAAATAAATCATTCCCAGAATTCGGGATACATAAGTGCCAAGCGTTAGCACAAAGGTCCCTCTTAACAATTTTGAATCAGACATACGTTTGCCTCCGATACTTAATGTTACATACTGATAATAATGATAGAATTGAAAAGAAGCAAGTGAGAGTATACACTAAGAAAGGTCTTATACTCACTCACACTCGTCAACAAGCTAAAAAACAAAGACTATAGCCCATTTTATCCAATGTTGAGAGATTTGTCAGTGAACAAACTAAAATTTTTTAAGAATAGACAGGTTGGTGAAAGTATGATATATGATGTAGTCGTAATCGGAGGAGGACCTTCTGGTTTGATGGCATCGATTGCAGCTGGTGAGTCAGGTGCAAACGTATTATTAATTGATAAAGGCAATAAACTCGGACGAAAGCTTGCCATTTCTGGAGGGGGCCGCTGTAATGTAACAAACCGCCTTCCGATTGATGAACTTATTAAACACATTCCAGGAAACGGACGCTTTTTATACAGTGCGTTTTCTGTTTTTAATAACGAAGATATCATCTCCTATTTTGAAGGCCTTGGAATTAAATTAAAAGAAGAAGATCACGGGCGTATGTTTCCGGTTAGCAATAAAGCACAATCTGTTGTTGATGCATTAATTAGTGAACTTCACCGTCTTCGTGTAACAATTCGCACAAACACAGCCGTTAAACGCGTAAACTATGAAAACAACACCGTGAAAGAAGTTGTGCTTCAAGACGGAGAAGCAATCCAAACGAAAAGCGTTGTGATTGCAGTAGGCGGAAAATCAGTGCCTCATACGGGTTCGACAGGAGACGGTTATCAATGGGCAAAAGATGCAGGTCATAAAATTACTGAACTTTACCCAACAGAAGTTCCTATTACATCTAGCGAACACTTTATTAAAACAAAAACGCTTCAAGGTCTATCGCTTCGCAACGTAGGACTAAGCGTACTTAATAAAAAAGGCAAACCTGTCATCACTCATCAGATGGATATGATTTTCACTCACTTTGGCATCTCTGGCCCTGCCGCTCTTCGCTGCAGCCAATATGTTGTTAAAGAGTTAAAGAAACAAAAAAGCAACACTGTTCAAATGTCTCTTGATTTATTTCCTAGCCAAAACGAAGAAGAGATTTTTCAACAATTAGTCAAAACAACAAAAGAAGAGCCGAAAAAAGCGATTAAAAATGTTTTAAAAGGTTTTGTATCTGAACGCTATCTATTATTTTTACTCGAGCAAGCAGACATTGATAGCCAAGCGCTAGCGGGACAGCTTCAGCATGAAAAACTGAGAGAATTCTCGAGAATGTGCAAACGATTTGAATTTGCTGTAAACGGCACACTTTCTTTAGAGAAAGCCTTCGTCACAGGAGGCGGAGTATCCGTTAAAGAAATTCACCCAAAAGAAATGTCTTCTAAATTTATGCAAGGCCTTTACTTCTGCGGGGAAATTCTTGATATCCACGGATATACTGGAGGATACAATATTACTTCTGCCCTTGTAACAGGCCGTTTGGCTGGCAGTAATGCAGGAGAATTTGCAACAAGCCTAGCATAATATGCTAGGCTTTATACATAACCATGGCTGAAAAACAGTACACCTGCTCATCACGATCAACATCCACTGTGACTTGGTACTTAATATCCACGACGTCTTCATCTTCTAATTTGCGTAAAAATCGGTTCACCGCAAACTCTAAATCTTTTTCATGCTCTTTATCAAACATTTTCACCTGTATCATAGCTTCTACCACCTTGTCCTATCAAATTTGTTTCAATCAGAATGGACTGCTTCTCTCAATGATGGCTTTCGTACTGATTTTCAACTTCTTCCTACCTCTATTTTTATGAAGACTTTTATAGATTTAGTCATCATTTGTTTTGCTACTATCATTTTAGTCGAATGGTAGAAGTTTCATTCCAAAAGAAAAAAGCGCCTGTCAAAGGCGCTTTTTCTTATTTATTAACCGTTTTTCCTTCCCACTCTAACATACCGCCAACCATATTTGTTACTTTATAACCTTGTTCTTGAAGGTAGTAACATACGTTTTCACTGCGGCGTCCAGAACGGCAAATGAAAATATATTCTTTTTCTTTATCGAAATAATCCACATTAGTTGGAATATCATTCATACGAATGTGTTTAGCAGTTGGAATCATTCCTTCTGCTACTTCCTCATCTTCGCGAACATCAACTAAATGAAGCTCTTCTCCATTTTCAACGCGTTTTTGAAGCTCTTCAGGCGTAATCACTTTTACTTCTTCCATCTTCGTCATTCCTCTCTATTCTTTCATTCAGCTTGCTATCGCTATTGTAGCAAATTCAAATACCTTTATGCCACTAAATAAGAAAAGCTTAAGCAGCAGCCTACCTAAGCTTTTCCAATCGTAAACTAAGGGCCTGATGTCAACCCCGAAAGGGGGACATCAGACGCTTAGGTCTAGAACAGCCCCCCTGACTGCTCTTTAGTCAGGGGGGCTGTTCTACATCAATACTTAATTAGCTACGATGTTTACTAATTTACCAGGCACAGCAATCACTTTGCGTACTGTCTTACCTTCAATGAACTCTTGAACATCTTCATTAGCCATTGCAATATCTTGAAGCTCTTCACGAGATGCCTCAGCAGGTACGTTTAATTTTGCACGTACTTTACCGTTAATTTGAACGACAATTTCCACTTCATCATCTACAAGCTTCGCTTCATCAAACGCAGGCCAAGCTTCATATGAAATCGTATCTTCGTGGCCTAGTTTGCTCCATAATTCCTCAGTTGTATGAGGACAAATTGGTGCTAATAGCTTCACAAATCCTTCTACGTATTGCTTTGGCAGCACATCAACTTTGTATGCGTCGTTGATGAATACCATAAGTTGAGAGATACCTGTATTAAAACGAAGACCTTCGTAATCTTCCGTTACTTTTTTCACCGTTTGGTGATATACGCGTTCAAGTGTAGTATCATTGCTTTCTTGAACCTTGCTGCTTAATTCACCATTATCCTCGATAAGTAAACGCCATACACGATCTAAGAAACGGCGTGCACCATCAAGCCCTTTTGTTGACCAAGCAATGGATGCATCTAACGGTCCCATAAACATTTCGTAAAGGCGAAGCGTATCTGCACCGTGGCTTTCTACGATTTCGTCTGGGTTTACAACGTTACCTTTTGACTTACTCATTTTTTCATTGTTTTCTCCAAGAATCATACCTTGGTTAAACAGTTTTTGGAACGGCTCTTTTGTTGGAACTACGCCGATATCATATAAAAATTTATGCCAGAAACGAGCATACAATAGATGAAGAACAGCGTGTTCAGCTCCACCGATATAAATATCAACCGGCAACCATTCTTTTAATTTGTCTGCATCTGCTAATGCTTCGCTGTTCGTTGGATCAATGTAGCGTAAGTAATACCAGCAGCTGCCTGCCCATTGAGGCATTGTATTTGTTTCGCGGCGCCCTTTTTTGCCCGTTTCCGGATCTACAACGTTCACCCAGTCATCAATGTTTGCTAATGGAGATTCACCTGTACCTGACGGCTTGATTTCAGTTGTTTTTGGTAAAACAAGCGGAAGCTGATCTTCAGGAACTGCAGTTGTTGTGCCATCTTCCCAGTGAATAACAGGAATCGGTTCACCCCAGTAGCGCTGACGGCTGAATAACCAGTCACGCAGACGGTATGTTACTTGTTTTTCACCTTTTTCATTTTCTTGAAGCCACTGAATCATATTTGAAATTGCTTCTTCTTTGTCTAGACCATTTAAGAAGTCTGAATTAACGTGCTCGCCGTCGCCTGTATAAGCTTCTTTTGAAACGTCTCCACCCGCTACTACTTCTTTAATCGGCAGTTCAAATTTAACAGCAAACTCATAATCACGCTCATCATGAGCAGGAACAGCCATAATTGCACCTGTACCATAGCTCATTAGAACATAGTCAGCAATCCAAATTGGCATTCTCTCACCGTTTACAGGGTTAATTGCATAAGCACCTGTGAATACGCCCGTTTTGTCTTTAGCTAAGTCTGTACGCTCTAAATCGCTTTTGCTTTTAATTTGATCTAAATACGCTTCTACCGCTTCTTTTTGTTCGGCTGTCGTAATTTTATCCACAAACGGATGTTCAGGTGCTAAAACGGCATACGTTGCCCCAAACAGCGTATCAGGACGCGTTGTGAACACAGTAAATGTTTCGTCATATCCATCAATTGTGAAGTGAACGTGAGCTCCTTCAGAGCGGCCAATCCAGTTTCGCTGCATTTCTTTAATACTTTCTGGCCAATCAAGATCATCTAAATCTTCTAGTAAACGATCTGCATAAGCTGTGATTTTAAGCATCCACTGCTTCATTGGACGACGCTCAACCGGATGCCCACCGCGCTCACTTTTGCCATCTATAACTTCTTCGTTTGCAAGTACTGTTCCCAACGCAGGACACCAGTTAACAGCTACTTCATCCACATAAGCTAAGCCTTTTTTATATAACTGTAAGAAAATCCACTGCGTCCATTTGTAGTAGTTAGGATCAGTTGTATTAATTTCACGCTCCCAATCGTAAGAGAAACCTAACGATTTGATTTGACGACGGAAATTATTAATGTTAAGTTCAGTGAACTCAGCCGGATCGTTTCCTGTATCTAATGCATACTGCTCAGCAGGTAGTCCGAATGCATCCCATCCCATTGGATGAAGTACATTGTATCCTTGCATACGCTTCATACGAGATAAAATGTCCGTTGCTGTATAACCTTCTGGATGCCCAACGTGTAAACCCGCCCCAGATGGATAAGGGAACATATCTAATGCGTAAAACTTACGCTTTCCTTCATCTTCTGTTGTTCTAAATGTTTTATTTTCTTCCCAAACTTTTTGCCATTTTTGTTCGATCTTTTCATGATTAAAAGCCATACATAATCCTCCTTGTACGCTCCAGCTGTATTTAATTAAACTAAAAAACCCCTCATCCCTCAAACAAAGGGACGAGAGGTTGAATAAACTTCCCGCGGTACCACCCAAATTAGCACAATTATGTACTCACTCATTTTCCTTAACGCGGATAGACGGTAAATGTTACTTTACTTCACATTTACAACTCCAAGGTGAGTTCATGAACGCCCGTTTGCTGACTCGCACCACCCGTCAGCTCTCTTAGCTCGCTTCGTTCACTACTATTCCTTATCATAGTTTTTACATCATACTACCTTGTATTGTAAATAATATGTTCGCAAACTGCAAGTTGTTCAACGGATTTTGTAAAAGTTTCTACACTGCCTCACTGCTTTGTTGCTAAATCCCCTCTTTCATTCTTATATATGAACAACTTCTCCCAAAAACATACATACAACGCCAAACAAAGAGATTTAGACATAATTAAGTTAATCCTATCTAAAGCTGAATAAATAGGATATCTGGACTCCTTGCTACAAAACTGTTCATTTCCGTGCAAGGCTTCATCTTGCGCTCCAATCAACAGCTTAAAGCAACTAAACACATAAAAGCCGAGTTCACCATAATAATGAAAAGATCCGAACGATTTATCGTTCGGATCTTCCTTCAGCTAAAATACTTTTGTCCCCGCCTCTACTTTCTTTAACAGCTATTATTAAATACCAAATCCAAAAGAAAACAGGATAATCGCAAGTACGAGACCAACAAGCGGAACAATTACCGTCATCGCTGCAACTGATCCATACGCATCTTTATGAGTTTCTCCACAAATAGAATTAATTGTGGTGACGACATAACCATTATGAGGCAAGGAATCTAATACGCCAGAAGATATAGCTACTACACGATGGAGAGCTTCTGGATTTACACCAGCATCTAGATAGTGAGGGGCTAAAATTGGCAAAGCAATCGCCTGACCTCCTGAAGCCGAACCTGTCATCCCCGCGATAACACTCACCGCAATAGCTCCCCCTATCAACGGACTGCCTGGAATATGCGTCATGGCATCTACAGCCACTCCAAACGCGGGAACAGCCTTAGCAACCCCTCCAAAACCTACGACAGCAGCTGTATTCCCAATTGCAATTAACGCTCCAAGCGTCCCTTCTGATGCTGCATTCCAAAATCCTTTAAAGTGTTTTCGGTTCACAATGTATGTGACAATAATACCGCTTAAAAGTGCGACAATCAACGCAGATTGCTGAAGCGGCTTATGAAGTGCAAAAGAAATAATGAGCACGACCACAAGCGGAAGCAAACTTAATAACGGATTAGGAAGAGACTGATTTTCCGTTACTGCTGGATCTTTCTCGCGTGATATAAAACGCTCTCCATTTTTAACTGCTTTTGAAATCAAGCGCTTTAACCACCAGTAGCCGAATACAGCCATCACTACCGCTACAACTAAACTAACTTCCCATCCTGCATACGGACTAGTCTTTAAATATTCAATTGGAATCCAGTTTTGGATTTCAGGCGATCCAGCCGAGGTCATCGTAAACGTAACGGAACCGAATGCTAAAGCAGCAGGGATAAACCGCCTCGGCAAATCAGCTTGTTTGAATAAGCTTAAAGCCATTGGATAGACAGAGAATGCTACTACAAACAGACTGACTCCTCCATATGTTAAGACCGCACAGGCAAGTACAATCGCCAACACTGCTCTTTTCATTCCTAGTTTACTGACAATCCAGCGAGAAACACTATCAGCGGCCCCGCTGTCTTCCATCACTTTTCCAAAAACGGCGCCCAATAGAAACATTAAATACCAAGAAGCAATAAATCCTGTGAAACCAGACATATAATTCCCAACAAAATTTGCTTCTCCTTCTTTCACCAGCTGTGGAAATAAAGGCATTCCGCTTGTTAACGCAACAACTAAAGCACTAAGCGGACCTGCTATAAATAAATTCATGCCTCTCATCGTTAATACAATGAGCAGCAATAATCCTCCAATTAATCCAATCATACTAAGCATATTCTAGCCCCCCAAGAAGTTATATAATTAGAAAACGCTTACATTTTTACAGGTATATACTCCTTTCTTTGCTTGTCACGACCCTTACTATATTATTAAAGGAATACTGAAGACATTCCTACGTTTATTGAACAGTCAAAAATAAAACCACCTCTATTTATTTAGAGATGGTTAGTGAACGCTGACGTTTTTCTTTTAATTTATAATCGTATATCCATGTTGTACACATGCTAAATAACAATAGTGCAATTAATAAATAGCACAGGGTAGACATATTAAACGCATCGAAAATAATGCCTCCAAAGAGAGGGCCAATCATTTTACCTGCAGTAGCCATACTGTTGACTACGCCTTGATAAAACCCTTCTTTTCCTGATGGAGCTAACTGACTTGCGACAGCTGGAATTGCTGGCCAAACAAACATTTCTCCAACTGTTAACACAATCATTGCTGTTAAGAACTGCGAAAATGTTGTGGCATTCACCACGATGATGAAAGAAGCCACAAAAATAACCGTTCCAATTAGAACCTGTACTTTTAATGTCTTTGCTACTTTTTGAATGATAGGCACAATCAAAGGCTGACCGACTACAATTAAAATGCCGTTAATCGTCCAAAGCAAACTGTAGCTAGAAAGAGGTATATTCAACTCACGCGTATGCGTAGCAATCGTTGTTTGCCACTGAACATACGCGACCCAGCATAATACGTATCCTGTACATAAAATAAGAAGGGCCGTCAGTTTCGTTTTGTGCTGAATACTACCGGCTTCATTAAGGACATTCGTTTGCCCAACTGTAACCGAAATATGACGGTATGAAAAAATAGCAATAAGAAGAAAAATAACGTATAAAATTGTATTAGCTAAGAAAATATACGTAAATGAATAGGATGCTACAACGCCCCCTACCGCTGCGCCAATAGCCACTCCTGCATTTTGAGCAACGTACATCGCATTAAATGCTTTTCTTCCGCCTTGTGGCCAGACTGAGCCTGCCATTGCATACATAGATGGAAACACAATACCAGATCCAAATCCTACAATAACCAAGAGAACAACGTATGTAGGCCAACCATGAAAAAACACCAGTCCCACTAATGCAACAAGGGTAATAATAATTCCTGATAAAATGGATTTATATCCTCCAATTTTGTCAAAAAGCGTTCCCCCTAGTAAATTACCCACTACGCTTGCAGCAGAGTTCAGCATAAGAACCACTCCTGCAACGGATAACGACTTTCCTAAATGTTCATTTATATAAATTGTATTGAGAGGCCATAAAAACGAAGCTCCCGTTACGTTTACAAGCATACCAATAATCAAAAACCAAAGTGACTTGGGCATTGATCTCCCCCCTATCTATTCGAATGCCAACGTACATTCTAGTCTTTTCTTAAAGGGTTCGCAATGCTTTTACATATAGACAATTTATTTGAAATTCGCTGACTATTTAAAAAGGTGATTTCACATGACAATATCATGCAAAATCACCTTTTTACCGCTTATTTTTGCTTCGAACGAACCGGCTGGGCACGCTTGCTGTTCCGTGCTTTTAATTCTTTTACAGGATCAAAATCTTTTCCTAGCTCAATATCATTGCTGTTGATCCCGTTTTTTGTTTTTTGTTCCGGGTTATTTTGATTTGAACGAGTTGCCATAAAATCCTCTCCTTAATGCTGAGTTGTAATCAATTTATTTTGCAGCTGCTGAACTTGCAGGCGCATGCGATATAGCTGCTCTCTTTGCTGTGCATTTGCACTGTGAGAAAACTCTTCAATTTCTTTATAAGCATTTTCTAATTTTTCCTGTGCTTTTGTATATTCAGTGTCATTGTAATGTTCTTGTTTCATGCCTTCCTGTAACTGACCTTGTCCAAAGCGAATAGCATCTTCACACTGCTGCATAAGTTGATCCACTGCTTGACGAGTTGTCATTGTCTATTCCTCCTATTCGTTCATTTCTGTCTTATTTTGCGCAACTTTACTCTCCTTTACGACAAGAAGAACCTGTTAAATATAAGCATCCTTAAATTTGTTTGGCACTTTTTCACGTTTTTGATACAATTTGTTGATGTATATTGCATGTAAAAAGGAGGTTGCTGATTTGAATCAGACAAACCCATTTCCGTATAAATCTGAAAACAAACGTTATCATACCTGGAATTACCACTTACGTAACCACTTTGGCCATAAGGTATTTAAAGTAGCCTTAGATGGAGGATTTGATTGTCCAAACAGAGACGGCACGGTAGCTCACGGCGGCTGTACGTTTTGCAGCGCTGCCGGTTCAGGAGATTTCGCTGGAAACAGAGCGGATGATCTTGTGACACAATTTAACGAAATCCGTGAAAAAATGCATCATAAATGGAAAGACGGAAAATACGTTGCTTACTTTCAAGCATTCACTAACACTCACGCTCCTGTTGAGGAGCTTCGTGAAAAATATGAAGCGGTCTTAAAGCTTCCCGGAGTTGTTGGGGTTTCTATCGCCACGCGCCCTGACTGTCTCCCCGACGATGTGGTGGAGTACTTGGCTGAATTAAATGAACGAACTTATCTATGGGTAGAACTTGGACTGCAAACTGTTCATGAACGAACTTCACTGCTTATCAACCGGGCACACGATCATCAATGCTATGTAGATGGTGTAGCAAAGCTTCGAAAACACGGTATTCGCGTTTGTTCTCACATCATTAATGGTTTGCCTTTAGAAACACCTGAGATGATGATGGAAACGGTACGGGAAGTAGCAAAATTAGACGTTCAAGGAATTAAGATTCATCTGCTTCATTTACTAAAAGGAACTCCTATGGTCAAACAGTATGAAAAGGGCCTTGTTGAATTTCTTTCATTTGAAGAATATGTAAAGCTTGTATGCGATCAGCTCGAAGTAATCCCTTCTGAGATGATTGTTCATCGTATTACCGGTGATGGACCGATAGACCTCATGATCGGACCGATGTGGAGCGTAAATAAGTGGAGCGTATTAAATGCCATTGATCAAGAGCTCGAACGTCGCCAAAGCTATCAAGGAAAATATTACGAAAAAGAGTTGATGGAAAGATGAAAATAGAACGTATCCTGCCTTTTGCCCGCACGTTGCTCACTAATGCTGTGGCCGAAGGAGATGTCGCGATTGATGCTACAGCAGGAAATGGACATGATACATTGTTCTTAGCCAACTTAGTCGGAGATACAGGTCGTGTATATGGATTTGACATTCAGCCCCAAGCCATTCAAGCAACTCAGCAGCGATTGACAGAACATCATGTAGAAAAACGAGTCACGCTTATCCAAGAAAGCCATAGCAATATAAGCATGCTTCCCCACTCTATTAATGGACGAGTGACGGGCGCTGTCTTTAATTTAGGTTATTTACCAGGTGGAGATAAAGACATCGTCACCACTTCTGAAACAACAATTTCTGCAATTGAGCAGTTACTTGATTTGCTAGCACCTGAAGGAGTGATTGTGCTCGTTATTTATCACGGACACGAACAAGGGAAACAAGAAAGAGACGATTTACTAACGTACGTCCAAAATCTGGATCAAAAAGACGTCCATGTTTTACAATATCGCTTCATGAATCAGCAAAACAATCCTCCGTTCATCATTGCTATTGAAAAAAGATAAGCCGCATATGGCTTATCTTTTTAACATTCGGTACAAGCGTCCGTTGATATAGAAAAAGTAGCTGAGTGCTCCCCCCGCTTTGATTAATCGACGTGCATTCACATGAACATGTTTTTGTGCCCTCACTTTTTGATCGGACAAATAAACGCCCAGGAGTCCCTTATAGATAAAGCAGTGAAAGTGATAATCCGGCAGTTTTTTAGCATATTCGTCCGCTTTTACAACAAAATGCAAAAAGCGGTCCATCATTTGCTGATAGTGAGGATAATAAAAACAAAAGTTCAAATCTCCTCCTGCTTTATCTTCTTCTTGGTCAATTAAATAATCGAGTAAAATATGTAAACCTTGAATATAAGGAAAATATCCCGCTTTTATTTTCTCCGTCATTTCTTTGGTCATCTCTTCTTGAAAACTGTAAGCGGCCAAACAAAAAATGCCTAACGTTGAACCAGAGCACGCTGAAAATTCATACCACTCCATTTCAGGAACACTGTGCCGGTGAGCATCAAACCAATTCTCTAATCGTGGAACTCTTTCCTTGATTTCAACATGCTTATGTATTTGCAAATCACAATAATAAGTAGCTAGTTCTAATAAATGTGAAGAGACGATATGGTAATTACAGGCTTTTCGCAAGGACTGCTGACAAGTCTGGACAAGTTCCGCTAAATATCCTCCATCGTCTTTATCCGTTCGAAAACGATAGTAATCCCCAAGAGGTGCATGAGGAGTCAACGCATCTGGCATCGATTCATGTAAGGCTGCAAAATCTTTAGGATCGAGCGAATTGCTGCGGTCACATAAGTTATCTAAGTAATCGCTGATTGTTTGGTAGGCAACGATAAATTTTACGCATTCAATCATGTTTTCTTTCGCTAAAATCGATAGGATGCCGCCTCCTTCACAATGAAAAGTTTTTGTATCGATACTTGCCAATGCTTGAGTGCGTAATTCTTTATTAGGAATCTCTTTTGCCCGTTCCCGCCAATGGTTAAGCTCATGATGAACGACGGGAAACACTTCTCGATAAATTTTTCTCATTAATGAAATAGGACGAGACGGAATCTTCATTTATTTTCACCTCAATTTCTGACAGCACTCATTAAATGTGAAGATCAACAAAGCTTTTCGCGTATGTAAAAACGTATTCTCTTTCAGGCTCATTAAAGATTTCGTGATACAGCTGAGACCATTCTTTGTAGATTTTTTCACTTAGCTCTATTTCATCAAACCACTGTCTAACAATCAGCTTTTCAATAATTTTATCTTCTCCTGCCTGCATCACAAGAAGCGGAACATCCGGCAAACGATCGATATCTTTAAAAGCTAAGTTAACAGCTTGAATCAATTCTCGGTACCATCTTACAGAAACTTTTGTAACGTACAGTGAGTCGTTTTCATCTTCATCTCGAACTTCTTGGTTTCTTGTTGCTTTTTCAACAGTAAGACCCAAATCAAAAAGTTTGTTCGGCATGACTTTATTTAATCCTTTAGATAACATATCTAAGTAAGCTGGTACTTGCTCTTTTAATCCTAGACAAGGTGAGGAAAGAATCGCACCCCATATAGGAAGATTTTTTGTCTGCAGCGTACGAATAACCGCCAGTCCTCCCATACTATGTCCTAACAGGAAAATAGGCAAATCATATTTTTGCGCTTCACGTACCCATTCTTCCACTTCATATACATATTCATCAAAGGATAGGATATGTCCTCTTCTTCTCGTTGTTAAGCCTTGGCCAGGAAGGTCTCCCATGATTACGTGCATTCCAACCGAACGCCACATCTCAATCAGCCAGCGATAGCGCCCGTGATGCTCCGCTGCTCCATGGACCATGACAATAACGCCTTTTGGATTTACTGCTTCCCATTTATGCATTTGAGTTACTCCTTCTTCCTTTTTTTGTTTACCTGCTTTAAAAACCTTTGTACACTTACATTAGAAGATTTACTACTTTTTTTCAACTAATAAAGGGAGATGATTTGATGATTTATCCGTATAAAGAAAAAATGCCTAATATTGCACCCAGCTGCTTCCTCGCAGACTATGTCACGATTACTGGAGATGTCACCATTGGTGAAGAAAGTAGCATTTGGTTTAACACCGTTATTAGAGGAGATGTTTCGCCTACTATTATCGGGAAACGAGTAAATATACAAGATCAATCAACACTCCATCAAAGCCCAAATGCTCCTTTGCTTATTGAGGATGATGTGACAGTAGGACATCAAGTTATTTTACACAGCTCCATCATCCGCAAACGCGCGCTCATTGGCATGGGCTCTATTATTTTAGACGGTGCGGAAATTGGTGAAGGTGCTTTTATCGGTGCAGGAAGTTTAGTGCCTCCGGGTAAAAAAATACCACCTAATACTCTCGCACTCGGTCGACCTGCTAAAGTAATCCGCACTCTGACTGAGGAGGATTTAAAAGATATGCAGCGCATTCGTACAGAATATGTAGAAAAAGGGCAGTATTATAAGTCTATTAAGAAATCTGATTCTTCATTATAAAGGAAACGTTCCCTCAGAAAGTCATACTGAGGGAATTTTTTTAGTATCTCCACAAACTCTCTAATCATGTTCTATTCTCTCCACAATTGTAAAGAAATTTCCATATTAATTTACATCGTTTTAGTACTGCCTCCACAATTAAAGATTAAACTGAATAATAAAGACGTATTTATTAAAAAGGGAGCGACTCTATGAAAGCCAAGTTAATTCAGTATGTATACGATGCCGAATGCCGATTATTCAAAAGTGTAAATCAACATTTTGATCGAAAGCACTTAAATAGATTTTTACGTTTACTAACTCATGCCGGCGGAGCCACGTTTACCATTGTGATAGCGTGCTTGCTACTATTTCTGCATCCTTCATCCGTCGCTTACGCCTGTGCCTTTTCTCTAGCCGTTAGCCATATTCCTGTTGCCATTGCTAAGAAGCTATATCCGAGACAACGGCCTTATATTCAACTAAAGCATACAAAAGTATTAGAAAATCCATTAAAAGATCATTCATTTCCATCGGGGCATACAACGGCTATTTTTTCGTTAGTTACCCCTCTGATGATTACTTACCCAGCCTTCGCTGCCGTTCTTTTGCCGCTTGCAGTAACGGTAGGCATTTCAAGAATTTATCTCGGTCTGCACTATCCGACGGATGTCATGGTAGGCCTGATACTCGGCATCTTTTCAGGTGCTGTTTCACTGAACATATTTTTAGTCTAATTGATAGGAGGAGTACTCATGAGAATTGCTTTATTTACAGATACATTTGCTCCGGAAGTTAACGGAGCTGCTAAAACACTTTATCAATTTACTCAGTATGTCAAATCAAAGCAAATTCCCATCCAGGTATTTGCTCCTGAATTTGCTCATAATCGGTCGTTTTCAACGTATGTTCACCGCTCGCCTAGCATGCCGTTTTTCCTTTATCCAAACAGCCGTTTTTCATTGCCAAACGTTCTAAAAATTAAAAAGCAGCTGCAGGAATTCAACCCTTCTCTTATTCATTTGGCCACTCCTTTTACAATGGGGCTTTCCGGCTCCTATTACGGAAAAAGATTAGGTATTCCTCTTGTCGGCTCTTATCATACCAATTTTGATGATTATTTATCTCACTATGAACTTGAAAAAATGCGTGTACCACTGCAAAAATATATGAAATGGTTTTATAAACCTGTACAAAAATTATTCGCTCCCTCCGAAGTGACCAAACAGCAGCTAGAAAAACAAGGGTTTCACAACGTAGCTATTTGGTCGCGAGGGGTAAATCACAAATTGTTCCATCCCCACTATGACCGCTTTGATATTCGTATTAAATATAATATAAAAAAACCCTACATCTTAACGTATGTAGGAAGGTTAGCTAAAGAAAAGAACGCTGATTTTTTACTAAAAATTGCCCGATCTTTACCTGATCATATCCGCCACCAAGTTCACTGGCTTATTGTGGGAGATGGTCCCTTAAAAGAACAAATGCAACAGCAAGCATCTGAGCATATGACATTTACAGGCTTTCTTGAAGGTAAGCAACTTGCTCATATCTATTCTTCATCTGATTTGTTTGTTTTCCCTTCAGAAACAGAAACGTTCGGAAATGTCGTACTGGAGTCTCTTGCTTCTGGAACTCCCGTGGTGGCAGCAAATGCAGGAGGAGTTAAACAGATGGTTCAGCACGGGCGAAACGGCTACCTTTGCAAACCTCACTCCTTAGAAGAATTCAGTTCGGCTATTACAGGTTTACTTGATGATTTGCACCAGCGGCTTCACTTTGGCCATGCAGCGAGACACTATGCTCTTACTCAATCATGGGACGCCATTTTTCAGCATTTGCTTTCAGAATATGAAGATGTCGTAGAAAAATCTGCTGAAGGTATTCAATGGGCATAAAAAAAATCTCCGTTTTCACGGAGATTTTTTTTATTATTTAGCTAAAGCTTGAGTTTTTAATGCTTCAGCTTTGTCTGTGAACTCCCAAGGAAGCTCCACATCTGTACGACCAAAGTGACCGTAAGCTGCTGTTTGCTTATAAATTGGGCGACGTAAATCAAGCATTTTAATGATGCCTGCTGGACGTAGGTCAAAGTTTTTGCGTACTACATCTACTAGTACTTCTTCAGAAACTTTTCCTGTACCGAATGTATCAATTGAAATAGATACTGGCTGTGCAACACCAATTGCATATGCTAGTTGTACTTCACATTTATCAGCAAGATCAGCTGCTACAATGTTTTTCGCAACATAACGAGCTGCATAAGCTGCTGAACGGTCTACTTTTGTTGCGTCCTTACCAGAGAATGCACCGCCGCCGTGACGAGCATATCCGCCGTAAGTATCAACGATAATTTTACGACCAGTTAAACCAGCATCTCCTTGAGGGCCGCCGATTACGAAACGTCCTGTTGGGTTAATGAAATACTTTGTATTTTCATCAATTAACTCATTTGGAACAACTGGATTAATTACATATTCTTTTAAGTTACGTTGAATTTGCTCTAACGTTACTTCTGGGTGATGCTGAGTTGAAATAACAATTGTATCGATGCGAACAGGTTTGTTGTTTTCATCATATTCAACTGTTACTTGTGTTTTACCATCCGGGCGAAGGTAAGGAAGAATTTCTTCTTTACGTACTTCTGTTAGACGGCGAGCAAGTTTATGAGCTAATGAAATTGGAAGAGGCATTAATTCTTTTGTTTCGTTACATGCATAACCAAACATTAACCCTTGGTCTCCAGCTCCGATTGCTTCGATTTCTTCATCGGACATTTGACCTTCACGTGCTTCTAACGCTTGGTCTACACCAGCAGCGATATCAGCTGACTGCTCGTCGATAGATGTTAATACTGCACAAGTTTCAGCATCAAATCCGTATTTTGCACGAGTATAGCCAATTCCTTTAATTGTTTCACGAACTGTTTTAGGAATATCCACGTAAGTAGAAGTTGTAATTTCACCGCTTACTAAAACTAAACCAGTTGTTACGCTTGTTTCACAAGCAACACGAGCATTTGGATCCTTTGCTAGGATAGCATCAAGAATTGAGTCAGAAATTTGGTCACAAATTTTATCGGGATGTCCCTCTGTAACAGATTCTGACGTGAACAGACGACGTTGTGTTGACATCAGTTTTCCTCCTTATAAATACGATACATTGTGATACGGTACTCATTCCCTTATTTTCATTACACGTTAAAAAATATAAAAAAACCTTTCCTTGTATCGAGGAAAGGTATCAAATTCTACATAAGCCTTTCACTCTTATCGATCAAGGTTGTGCCCTTGCATCAGGTTAGCACCTTATCGTCTACACAAAAAAATGACGATGGTTGCTGGGTTTCACAGGGCCTGTCCCTCCACCAGCTCGGGATAAGAGAGTATCCGTTCAAGGACATATAATACATGAAAAAGCGCTTCACTGTCAACAACATTCAAATGGAAATCATCTCTTTATGTTTGAATCTGTTTTAATGTAACATACTCAAATTTAAAAATAGTATACCTTATTAAGAATGATCACGAAGTTTGGTTAACAAGACAGACCAAAAAAAGGCTTTCACTTGAAATAGCTTCACTTTTTTCGCTTCTAGCACATATACATGTGTCTAAAATAGGTATAACGTACATTTTTTTATAATACACAAACATTTTTAGTTAAATAGTATAGAATAATTAAATAAATGTGTTATACTAATTATAAATTTCAAACATTAATGAATAAATAATAGCTAAAAAGGAAGGTAGTGCACATGAGTACTGTTGATATGTCTATCGAATTAAATGGTTTGCTTCAATTAAAAACAACAAAACACCAATTATCTGTTCCACAACTTGTTGAAAAAATTCTAGCTCGACGCGAAGGAACGCTGACTTCTACAGGTGCTGTGTCAGTCGAAACCGGAAAATATACAGGTCGCTCTCCTTTGGATAAATTTATTGTAAGCGATGCTGTATCTTCAAAAACGGTTGAATGGGGACCCGTCAATCAGCCAATTTCTGCTCAGCGATTCGATGCGCTATACAAAAAAGTCTTAACCCACTTAAAGAAACAGGATGAACTTTTTGTTTTTAATGGATATGCTGGAGCTGATAAAAAGTATCAGTTACCAATTCAAGTAGTTAATGAATTTGCATGGCACAACCTATTCGCTCAGCAGTTATTCATTCGCCCTTCAGCTGAACAAAAAACAAATGATGATGTGAAGCCGTTTACAATTGTAGCAGCTCCAACGTTCAAAGCTGATCCTGAAACAGACGGGACGAATTCTGAAACCTTCATTATTCTTTCATTAGAGCGACGCATTGTGCTAATTGGAGGAACTGAATACGCTGGTGAAATGAAAAAATCTATTTTTTCAGTGATGAACTTCTTGCTTCCTCAAAACAATATTCTATCCATGCACTGTTCTGCTAACGTAGGAGAAGAAGGTGACGTTGCATTATTCTTTGGTTTATCTGGAACGGGTAAAACAACGCTTTCTGCTGATGCAAACCGTCGTTTAATCGGAGATGACGAGCACGGTTGGTCAAGCTCTGGTGTATTTAATATTGAAGGAGGCTGCTACGCGAAGTGCATTCAGCTTTCCGAAGAAAAAGAACCGCAAATTTTTAATGCAATTCGCTTCGGCGCAGTACTGGAAAATGTAGTGTTGAATCAAAATACAAAAGTAGCAGATTACAATGATAATAGTTTAACAGAGAATACTCGTGCCGCTTATTCAATTGACTCTATTGATAATACGGTATTGCCAAGCGTTGCTGGGCACCCTACAGCTATTGTCTTTTTAACTGCTGATGCCTTCGGCGTCTTACCTCCAATCAGCAAGCTTACAAAAGAACAAGCGATGTACCATTTTCTGAGCGGATACACTAGTAAATTAGCTGGAACAGAGCGCGGCGTAACATCGCCACAGGCTACTTTCTCTACATGCTTTGGTGAGCCTTTCTTACCTCTTGCTCCAACAACTTATGCAGAAATGCTAGGAAAGAAAATCGATGAACATAACGTAAATGTCTACCTTGTAAACACTGGATGGACCGGCGGTGAATACGGCGTGGGTGAACGAATGAAGTTAAGTTACACTCGAGCTATGGTTCAAGCAGCTCTTGAAGGAGAACTAGCTAATACCGAAACAGTAACAGATGCTATTTTTGGTTTATCGATTCCAACTCATGTTCCGGGAGTTCCTGATGAAGTGCTTCAGCCTTCTAAAGCATGGAACGATGCAACAGCTTATAACCAAAAAGCAACTGAACTTGCCGCTAAATTCAAAGCGAACTTCAAGCGTTTTAATGATGTAGCATCGGACATTTCAACATTAGGCGGACCTAGAGTCTAATAAAAAACCGATCGTCTTATAGACGATCGGTTTTTTAGTTAGTCGAATGTAATTTTGTCAGTTCATATGTGACAATGGTTTTTTCCTGCTCCATTTCTACCTTACGCACAACAGCAGTTCCAATACATTCTCCATTTTTCGTTTTGTGAATGTTTAATGGAATATCTAACGGATACAAACGATATCCTTTTTTCTCAACTTGAAAAATGTTATCTGTTACACGCTTTTCGTTGCCTTTTGTCACAATCATTGTATTTAATTCTAGCGGCATCCCCATTTTCTCTCACTCCTCACTGTTATTCTACTTGTTTTTTCTATCGTAGCATATCTTTTATTGCGCTTTCATCCACTTCGTTAACTTCTTTACCGTTTCTCGGTTTTCTTTTGGTGGAAAAGCATGTGGAAAGTTTTCAAAATACCAGCTGGTAACTTTTTTATTGGACTTCTTTAGTTTAGATTCGAGCTGATAGGAATGATCAATTGAGACGTTTTTATCTTCTAAACCATGAATAAGCAAGACCGGCGGCTCGACGAGATGAGCACGATGCAAAGGTGTCCTCCATTCGTATCTTTCAGGATATTTAGAAGGAGTTCCTCCAATCACCCGCTTCATCATTCTTCTTAAATCTTCTCTTTCTTCATATGTCAGCACCATATCCGTGACGCCTCCCCACAGCACAAGAGAACGGCTGTCTTTTTTTTCAATGGCTGTGAGTAAAGCCATCACTCCCCCTCGTGAAAACCCAAAAATATGAATGCGGTCATGGTGGACGTTAGGGAGCTGTTTCAGTAAATCGTAAGCAGCAAAAGCATCGTAACGATCATCTCCTGCAAAATCTTCGTTTCCTTCGCCTCCTTGATTTCCCCTATAGAACGGAGCCATCACAATAAAACCTTGTGAAGCAAATTGAATGAGGCGAGCAGGGCGAACCGTTCCTACGTTCTTAATACCTCCTCTTAAGTATAAAAAGCCGTCATACATTCCTTTTTCTTTTGGCTCTGCAAGCATTCCTTTAATCTTAAGCCCTTGACATGCATATGTAATCACCCACAGCGTCACGCGAGGATTTGATGATGGGAAACGCTGTTTATGAAGAATTGTTCCATCTTTCATTTTTTTCCTCCATTCTTTATATAACTAGCCTACTTTCTTCCGCTAAGGTTTACTTTCAGTCGTTGACTACTACTTCTTTGATTTTCCACATAGTTATATAGGCACTCACCTTCTTCCACTTCTTTACATACATTATCATAAAATATTTTATTACTTTAAGGAGGCTTGCTTTATGAAACCAATTAAATGGCTTTTTTCTTTGCTTGCTATTATGATTTTACTCATTCCACTAATTAGCTGCAGCAAAACAACATCTGTACAAACGGTTCGTGTCGGCGAAGTAACTCGCTCTATCTTTTATGCTCCCCAGTACGTCGCTATTTCAAAAGGCTTTTTTGAAGAAGAAGGACTAAAGGTAGATTTAAAAACAACTTGGGGCGGAGATAAGACAATGACGTCACTTTTATCTGATGGCATCGACGTCGCCTTAGTCGGCTCGGAAACGTCAATCTACGTATATGCACAAGGGTCTAGTGATCCCGTCATCAACTTTGCACAGCTAACCCAAACCGATGGAACATTTCTAGTAGCGCGTAAAAAGGTCAATCAATTCTCATGGGATCAGCTTAAAGGCAAAACGTTTCTTGGTCAACGTAAAGGCGGCATGCCGCAAATGGTAGGGGAATATGTGTTGAAACAGCATAATATTGATCCTAAAAAAGATGTAAAACTCGTTCAAAACATTGATTTTGCTAACGTTGCGAATGCTTTTGCTTCTGGTACTGGAGATTACGTTCAATTATTTGAGCCAACGGCTAGTATTTTAGAGAAACAAGGAAAAGGACATATCGTTGCTTCCTTCGGAAAAGAATCAGGAACAGTTCCTTATACAACATTTATGGCCAAAGAAAGCTATTTAAAAGATAACCCTGAAGCAGCAGCTAAATTTACTCGAGCTATTTACAAAGCACAAAAATGGGTGAATACACATAGCACAGATGAAATTGCTGAAGTGGTTGCACCGTATTTTGAAGATACACCTAAAGACACGCTAAAAACTGTTATTGACCGCTATAAATCGCAAAAATCCTTTGCAACTAACCCTTTATTAGATGAGAAAGAGTGGGATCATTTACAAACAATCATGGACGAATCTGGAGAACTTCCAAGACACATTGATCACAGCAAGCTAGTCAACACAAAATTCGCAAAAGATGCAATGAGGGAGTAATATGACAAAACTTCACATTCAAGATGTTCAACATATGTACCTTACGACAAAGTCTGCTACCACTGCACTTGAACATATTAATTTGTCTATTGAAGAAGGAGAATTCGTTTCCTTTCTCGGCCCAAGCGGATGTGGAAAAACGACGCTTCTATCGATTATTGCAGGCTTGATTGAACCAACGTCAGGCTCTGTCACAATAGACGGTGAAAATATCGGAACATCAGTTCCAAACATCGGTTATATGCTTCAACAAGATTATTTGTTTCCGTGGAAAACCATTAAAGAAAATATTTTACTTGGGCTTGAAATTCGCGGACAGCTAACAGACAAAACGGAGAGTAAAGCACTGCTGCTCCTAAAAGAAATTGGTCTACAAGGCGTAGATGACCTATATCCACACCAATTATCCGGAGGCATGAGACAACGCGTCGCTTTAGTCCGAACACTTGCCATTGACCCCGCTATTTTACTCTTGGATGAACCTTTTTCAGCACTTGATTTTCAAACAAAACTCAAGCTTGAAGAACTTGTCTCCAAAACACTGATGACTTATCAAAAAACGGCCGTTTTGGTCACGCACGATATCGGCGAAGCCATTGCTATGAGCAGCCGAATCTTTTTATTCTCAGCCAAGCCAGGAAAAATCGCAAAAACATTCACGGTTCCTTCTATTTTACGAACCCTCTCTCCGTTTGAAGCACGACAGCATCCTGTCTATAACGATTTATTTATGGACATATGGAAGGAGCTTGATCAACTTGAAACCCACTAGCTCCCTAGATACTCTTCACGAAAGCTACCTTCGCAAGGTTCGGGGCGAAAAACGATTAGTACTGAGCGTACAGCTGGTCATTTTCTTAGCCTTTTTTAGCTTCTGGGAACTGGCTTCTCGTTTAAAGTGGATTGACCCTTTAATCTTCAGTTCCCCTACTAAAGTATGGCATTTATTTTTAATTAAACTTGCCGACGGCTCGCTGGCAGAACATATTGGTTTTACGTTATTCGAAACAGTTCTTGGCTTCATTTTAGGCACAGTGCTAGGTATTTTACTTGCAACGGCCCTTTGGTATTCAACTAGGCTTGCACATATATTAGACCCTTACCTCGTTATTTTAAACGCCATGCCTAAAGTAGCGCTGGGCCCTATTTTAATTGTAGCAATTGGGCCAGGATTTTTCTCAATTTTAACGATGGGAGCGATTATATCCGTTATCATTACATCCATCGTCGTTTACACAGCCTTTAAAGAAGTGGATCCAAACTATATTAAATTACTAAAAAGCTTCGGGGCAACGAAAACCCGCTGTTTTAAAGAAGCAATTCTTCCAGCTTCCATGCCTGCCATTATTTCCACATTTAAAGTAAACGTCGGTTTATCTTGGGTAGGCGTCATCGTAGGAGAATTTTTAGTTTCTTCAAAAGGGCTTGGATATATGATTATTTATGGTTTCCAAGTCTTCAACTTTACTCTTGTTCTTCTCAGCTTATTATTAATTGCCATTTTCGCTACGATTATGTACCAAGGCGTGGCTTATCTAGAAAAGAAATTGATTCGACGCTCATAAAAAATACCCCCGTACAAACGGGGGTATTTTCGTTGATATGATGCTTTTACAAAAATGTTCGCTTTACATATTTCATTACATACTGCAAAACATTATCTTTCATAATGAAGCTGTACGCATCATCTTGTTGAATGCCCGAAGGTAGTTCGTCAATCATTACGGGACCATCTGTTTCCATGTAGTCTTCTTTTTTAATTACATTTCCAATCGTAGCAAAATAAATATTTTTAATAATGGTCTTTCCTTTACTTACTACTTTATATTGACCAATATAAGTTAAAGAAGAGACTTCTCCGCCTGTTTCTTCAAACACTTCTCGAACCGCTGCTTCTTCTGGTATTTCATTGCCTTCTAGTTTTCCTCCGGGAAATTCTAAACCTCGTTTTGAGTGATTCGTTAGCAACCATTGATTTTCATACCTGCATACGACCCAAACATGACGTGGAGTTTTCGAGAATGGATTTTTTTCAAATGATAAAAATACTTGATTATGATATGCATCCTTAAATGTGTACATGGTCGACTCAAACTCCATTTGATTTTTCCCTTATTTTATCATACATTATGGCCATACCTGATAAGAAAAGTATGCTCGTACTTTTTTTCTTTGCATTTTACCCCTTATTCCGTTCTATCTGAAGATAAAATATTCATCTGTTTGATATGTGATTTTGTTTCATCGTCTCCCAGCTGATAAAGCATGGCATATATGTCAACTGTTGTTTTATCGTACATATCATTTTGAGAATCATGATGATATTCCAGATACGGAATATGGGATCGCCAAAAGCTTGACCAATCGCTTGAAGCGCGCTGATCTAAATAGGTTCTCAGCTGCTCCACTTCTTCATCTGTTGCTTCAATCGCATAATTCCAATCTGAAGCAGTATTTGACTGATTGATTTCCCCTGAACTCAGAGATACATAATATTTTTTTGTCATGAAAGATATTCAGCTCCTTCTTTCTAGTGCCAACTTATCTTTCTTATGTGTATCTTATTCTTTTTTTATACACTCTACGATTTAAAGCGGTCTTTTAAAATCGCTATTGCTTTTTTTAACGGCTCTGGAATTGGAACCCCTACAATTCTTGCGTTTTCTGTAATTGAAATCATTTCGTTTAAAATATAGAACAAAATAGCTCCATCTCGAATAATATGACCGTTTTCCCAAAATACAGAATCGATAAAGTTTGCTACAGCAATCATGGCAAAAATAAAAATTTTTTTGGCAATTCCTTTAAAACCTACTTTGCTAGATAAACGTTTATTTATAAAAGCTGCAATCGTGCCTGTCAAGTAATCCATTGCCACTAATGCTACTAAAGCCATTAGTAAATAGTCCCACTCTCCAAATAAAAAAAAAGCCAGTGAACCTAAACTTGAAATTATCAAGACAGAAAGCTTCTGCATATCCACTTTTTTCACCCTTTCAGCAGTCATATCCCTACAGTATATGCCGGTGAAAAAAAAGTGTTCGTCCATCTTATCATAAAAAAACCTGCGATTGCTCGCAGGTTTTACTTACTTGCCTAGGAATGACTTTAACATCCACGTATGTTTTTCTAAGCTTTGATGAATAGCTAACAGCATGTCTCCTGTTGTTTCATCGCCCGCTTCACCGGCTGCATCCATTCCTTCTTTTAATTCAGCAGTTAGCGTATCAAAATCGCTTACTAAAGAAGCAACCATGTCTTTAGCCGTTTCGCTTCCATCCGCTTCTTTAATAGAAGAAAGCTCTAACGATTCTTTCATTGTTGCCACAGGTTTTCCTTCTAGTGCTAAAAGGCGTTCTGCAAGGTCATCAATAATTGTAGCTGTTTCCGTATACAGCTCTTCAAACTTTTCATGAAGAGTGAAGAATTGTTCACCTTTCACGTACCAATGAAAATTATGAAGTTTTATGTACATTACACTAAAGTTTGCCACTTGTTTATTAACAATTTCATTTACATTTGCTGCCATGTTGTTCGCTCCTTTATGAACTCTTTATATAGTATAGTTGTACCCTTTTTTAGTTGATTAAAACATTTTTTTCATAAAAAGAGACATTTCCCTTTCTTTAGACTCAGAGAAACGTCTTCATCTTTTTCCAAATAAAATAAGCAGCCCAGCGGACTGCTTATTTTTAGCCAAATACTTTTTCTAAATCTTCTTTGTCCTGTTCTAACCAGAACTTCATCAAGCGTTTTGCTCCTTCTAAATCGTGAAGTTTTGCTTGACCGCACTGTTTTTCATTTGCTGCTGGAATTTCAGTAATGTTAATTGCATCTTTTAGCGTATCGTCCAACAAATCAATAATTTCACGTACAGTCGGCTCCCCGCTCACTACTAAGTAGTATCCCGTTTGACATCCCATAGGCGAAATATCAATAATATCAAAGTGATCGTATTTTTCTACATGAGTACGAATATTAAAAGCTAATAAATGCTCTAACGTATGAATAACGTCCGGCTTCATTGCTTGTTTGTTTGGTTGGCAAAAACGAATATCGAATTTATTTACAACGCCGTCGCTTCCCACTTTGTGAACACCGCAGTGTCTTACGTAAGGTGCTTTAACTGCATTATGATCTAGCTCAAAACTTTCTACTGATGGCATAATACCACTCCTTTTTTCTTCTTTCACCTATCATAACATGCAATTCCGATATATTTCATCCATTTAATAACCTTTATTTCTTTTAGTTGCTTTTTATTCCTTCTATCCCTTATAGTATGAGCAAACACGAAAGAAAGAACGTGATAATAAATGATTGCAAAGCTTTTGCTTTTACTTATAAAAGGATATCAAAAAGGAATTTCGCCTTTTCTTCCGGCAAGGTGCCGGTTTTACCCTACTTGCTCCCAGTACGGAGTTGAATCCATTAAACGCTTTGGTGCCGTAAAGGGATCTTATTTGACTATAAAACGCATTTTAAAATGCCACCCGTTCCATCCGGGTGGCATCGATGAAGTACCTGAGAAAAAATCACACTAAGCTTTAGTTGTTTTCGATTGCTTCATACCCATTTACAACAACATCTAGCTTTCCTGTATTTGGATCAATAACTAGTCCATGTACAGGAGTATCTTTTGAAAATAGAGGATGATTACGAATTGTCTCTACACTATGCTGAACAGTCTCTTCTACTGAATCAAAACCCGTTAACCATTTTTTCAAGTCCATAGAATATTCAATGGTATTAATCACTTCATCTGAGATGCCTTTTGCTCTTACTTTCTCTAAAAAAGGTTCCGCCTGAAGTTTACCTGCTCCGCAGTCATGGTGACCAATTACACATACCTCATCAGCTTGTAGCTCGTACACAGCTACTAAAATGCTTCGCATAATACTTCCAAATGGATGTGAAACAAGTGCTCCTGCATTTTTAACAATTTTCACGTCTCCGTTACGCAGATTTAAAGCGTGCGGAAGCAATTCTACCAATCTTGTGTCCATACACGATAAAATAACCATTTTTTTATTAGGGAATTTGCTTGTTTCGTAAAGTTCATACTTCTTTTCTTCTACAAATTTTTTGTTGAATTCTAAAACATCTTGTAATAAGCTCATTTGCTGTCTTCTCCTTCATAAAAAAAATTCTTTCTTGTATTATAATACTTTTTCCTATAAGATGAAAAGTGTTAAATCGTAATCATTATTATTTAAAGACAAGAAAGTAGGTTATAACAGTGAAAAAAATTCCCGTTACCGTTTTAAGCGGATACCTTGGGTCAGGTAAAACAACTCTTTTGAACCATATTTTAAAAAATAAAGAAGGTTTAAAGGTCGCGGTCATTGTCAATGACATGAGCGAAGTAAATATTGATGCAGACTTAGTTAAACAAGGCGGATTTTCTCGAACAGAAGAAAAACTTGTTGAAATGCAAAATGGCTGTATTTGCTGTACGCTTCGAGATGATTTAATGAAAGAGGTAGAACGCCTCGCTGACAATGATGATATTGATTATATTGTCATTGAATCTTCCGGAATCAGCGAACCTATCCCTGTTGCTCAAACATTTACTTATATTGATGAAGAGCTTGGCATTGATTTAACTCAGAAATGTTCATTAGATACGATGGTCACTGTAGTAGATGCTAATCGCTTTTGGGAAGACTTTTCATCCGGCGAAAGCTTATTAGACCGCAAAGAAGGAACGGATGAAAACGATAAAAGAGAAGTGGTTGATTTATTAATCGATCAAATTGAATTTGCAAATGTCATTTTATTAAACAAAGTTGATTTGTTAACAAAAGATGATGCAGATGAGCTGCAGGCTGTTCTTCACAAATTAAACTCAGAGGCCACTGTTATCCAAACAATTAATAGTGAGGTAAAACTTGAAGCCATATTTCATACCGACTTATTCGACTTTGAAAAAGCTAGTCAAGGAGCCGGGTGGATTAAAGAATTAAATGAAGAACACCATACGCCTGAAACAGAAGAGTTTGGTATTTCTTCTTTTGTATATAGAAGGAATCGTCCCCTTCATCCTGAACGCTTTATGAAATGGTTAGAGGACTGGCCGGTTGATATTGTACGTGCAAAAGGATTTTTCTGGCTTGCTTCACGTAACCATATGGCAGGACTTCTTTCTCAAGCAGGTACGTCCATTATGATTCAAGGAGCGGGTGAATGGGTCGCAACGTACACAGCAGAGGAAAGGGAACAAACCTTAAAGGAAGAACCTGAATTACGAGCAAAATGGGATGAACAATTTGGAGACCGTATTAACGAGCTTGTATTGATTGGTATTGATATGAACAAAGCTGAAATAATTGAAACTTTAGACCACTGTTTGCTGACAAATGAGGAAATGAATCAAGATTGGGCTACTTTCAAAGACCCCCTTCCTAAGTTTACAGTAAGTGCGTAAATTTTTAGTTTTCAAATCGTAATAATTACGATATAATAACATAGGTCATAAATGGTTACGATACGAACGGAAGGAGCAACATAATGAAATTCAAACCACTTTTAATGGTGCTGGCATTAGGAATTGGAACAGCCCTTGCAGGGTGCAGTTCAAGCAGTGCAAATAACGCATCTGATAATAAAAATAAAAAATTAGAAGTTTACACAACAATTTACCCTTTACAGGATTTCACTGAAAAAATCGGTGGAAAATATGTAGAAGCTAAAAGCATTTTACCAACCGGTGTAGATGCTCACTCATTTGAACCTACCACAAAAACAATGGTCAAAATCGCAAACGCGGACGCATTCGTTTACTCAGGAATTGGGCTTGAAGGCTTTGCAGATAAAGCACAGTCTACGCTAAAGAATGAAGATGTCGCTTTAGTAGAAGCTGCAAAAGGAATTGAACTAGCAAAGAGTTCTGAAGATGAGCATGCCCATGAGGACGAACATGCACATGAAGAAGAGCATCACCACGGAGATACAGACCCTCACGTTTGGCTTGATCCTATTTTAGCTATTCAATTAGCAGAAAATATTAAAAATGAACTTGTTGAATTAAAACCAGATAAAAAAGCAGAATTTGAAAAGAACTTCCAATCCTTAAAGACTCAGCTTGAAGATGTGAACCAAGAGTTAAAAACAACGATTGGCGACGCACCTCATAAAGAAATTTTAGTATCACATGCAGCCTACGGCTACTGGGAAAAACGATACGGATTAAAGCAAATTAGCGTAGCGGGTTTATCTCCTACAAATGAGCCGTCTCAAAAACAATTAGAAAACATCGTAAAACAAGCAAAAAAAGACCATATCAAATACTTTATCTTTGACCAAAATTTAAAGCCTAAAGTGTCTACACTTGTAAAAAATGAAGTGGGAGCTCAAGCTTTAACACTTCATAACTTAGAGTCATTAACGAAAAACGATGTTAAAAATAAAGAAGATTATTTCTCCATTATGCAACACAACATTGATACGTTGAAAAAAGCATTATATTAATAAAAAAACTAGCCTCTCGGCTAGTTTTTTTATTGTAATTTATATTTTTGCTTAAAGCGTTCCACACGGCCGCCTTTATCAGCAAATTTTTGTTTTCCTGTATAAAATGGATGTGTATCCGAACTAATTTCAACTTTTAAAAGCGGATATGTGTTGCCATCTTCCCATTGGACGGTCTCATTTGATTGTTTTGTAGATCCTGATAAAAATGATGTTCCGCTATTTGTATCCATAAACACAACTTTACGATAGTCTGGATGAATATTTGTTTTCATTAAATATCTCTCCTTTAAAACAATATATACTTATTATAATCGTAATGATTACTATTTTCAAGTTATATGTTTTACCAATTCTGATGCATAAAGCGTGGTAAAAAGTGGACAATAAGGTTTATCAATACTTTACTGGAAAGGTTGAAAAATGAATGGATCATTTAGTTACTGCACGTTCAATGTTTGGTCTGAACATGGGAGTACATATCATTTTTGCCACTCTTGGCGTCGGCATTCCTCTCATGATTTTATTGGCTGAAATTCTTTACTACAAAACAAAAGATAAAGATTATGAACTTATGGCACAGCGCTGGACAAAAGGAGCTGCTGTCCTGCTTGGAGTCGCTATTCCTACGGGAACGATTGCTGGTGTGCAATTAGCGTTGCTTTGGCCGGGTTTTATGGAAATCGTAGGAAAAGTGATGGCTCTTCCTTTTCAAATTGAAATTTATGCTTTCTTTATTGAGGCTCTTTTTCTCTCTATTTACGTATACGCAGCGGACCGTATTTCTCGAAAAATGAGGATTATCAGTCTCATTTTAGTAGCAATAGGCGCTCTTGCCTCTGCCGTTTTAATTACAAACGTGCACGCATTTGAAGGAACACCTGCTGGCTTTCGAATTTTAAATGGCGAAATTGTAAGCGTAGATCCTTGGGCAGCTTTCTTTAATCCGAGTTTCTTTGTAACGTCCGGTCACGTAGCCGTTTCTGCTTATACAACCGGAGGCTTTGTCATTGCTTCAGTCGCTGCCTTTAAAATGCTTCGTGCGCGAAAACATAATCCAAGAGAATATAAATTTCATCATAAAGCATTGATGATGGGATTAGTAATCGGCGGGATTTTTTCTTTTGTAACAGCTTTGAATGGACATGAATCGATGCAAAAAGTATACGAATATCAACCCGAAAAACTTGCAGCAGCTGAAGGTCTATTTGAAACGCAAGATCATGCGCCATTAGCTTTAGGCGGATTTACAGATGAAAAAGAACAGCGAGTCAAGTATGGCATTGAGTTTCCATGGATGCTCAGCTTCTTGTCGGGTAATAGCTTTAATACAGTGATTACTGGACTCAATGACTTCCCTAGAGATTATTGGCCGCCGCTTTTTGTGCATACCTTGTTTAACGGTATGGTCATTATCGGATCGATTTTAATTTTAGTGGCGCTAGTGGGCGTTGTTTGGTACAAGTTTTTAAAGAAGAAAAGCTTCCCTAAAGTTTTCATGTGGGCATTTGTCGCAACGGGCCCTCTCGCGATTATGGGCATTGAATTCGGATGGATTTTCGCATGTACAGGCAGACAACCCTGGGTCATTTACCGCATCATGCGTACATCAGAAGCCGTTACTACTTCTGCTAATTTGCATATTTTATTTTTCTTGTTTTTGCTTGTTTATATCGTACTCGTGGCCGCAGTCGCCCTTGTACTGGTGTTTTATTTTAGACGAAATCCGCTTTCTAAAGAGCTTGCTGCGCAAGCAGATTAAAAAGGATGTGAGAATATGGGTGATTCATTACTAGCAATTACTGTAATATGGGGCTTCATTTTTATCTATGCTGTAATGGGAACGATGGACTTTGGAGCTGGTTTTTGGTCGATGGTCTATATTAACCGTACGAAAACAAATGCTACA
The DNA here is from genome assembly GCF_038898415.1 of Priestia sp. SB1. Lineage (NCBI taxonomy): Bacteria > Bacillati > Bacillota > Bacilli > Caryophanales > Bacillaceae > Priestia > Priestia sp. SB1. The sequence continues at coordinate 993,433 of NZ_JBBJSS010000001.1, forward strand.
GATGTAGCAAACAGATATCTCTCGCCTACTTGGGAAGTAACCAATGTATTTATCGTTGCGATTGTTGTTGCGCTGTTTAGCTTTTTTCCGCGAGCTACATTTACGCTTGGAACAGTGCTACTAGTACCGGGGAGTATCATTTTACTTCTCTTATCTATTCGAAGCGGATTTTTAGTGTTTTCACACTATGCTGGCAGCTTCAAATATCGGAGAGCGTTGGTTTATGTATCTGGTATATCTGGCGTATTAATTCCTGCTTTTTTAATCGCCGTACTGCCCGTAAGTCAAGGTGGATTTATTGATGTAATTGACGGAACGCAGCGATTAAATTTAGCAAAAGTGTTTTCAAGTCCGCACGTCTATTCATTTATTGGTTTTGCCATTACCTCTTCCCTGTTTCTGTCGTCTCTTTTATTAGCAGATTACTCGAAGTCATCTGACGAAATGGAAGCTTATGCGGTCTATCGGCGCGATGCGCTCATTACAGGACCTCTTTCACTGCTAATGGCTATCTTTATTATGATTACAATGCAATCAGAAGCCAGCTGGTTATATGATAAAATGATGCAGTTTAAGCCACTTCTTTACGGGTCTGTAGGTCTATTTGTAGTAGCTGGTATTGCTCTGCTGCTGCCTTCTCAAAAAGGAAAAGGAATGCCTCGTTTAGCCGTGGTATCAATCGTCCTTCAATATTTCTTAGCAAGTTACGTATACGGACGAAGTCATTTACCGTATGTCGTGTATCCAAACGTAACGATTGAGAATGGATTTACACATCCCGATGCGTTCCATTCGTTATTTATTGTGTATATTGTTGGCTTTGCGATTTTATTTCCTGGATTCTTTTATTTCTGGCGTCTATTTATGAAAGATAATAAAGAATACAGCAAAAAGAAGCCATATTAAAAACCCGGTCAGCACTTGACCGGGTTTTCTTATGAAGTAGCAGATTTTGCCACTACTTCAGCAAAGTCTTTAGCAAATACCTTACATTTTTCTACATCTTCTCCAAAGGGAGAAAGCTCGATTTTCAAACCAGGAACAGCTATATTTCCGTTGCGTCCCTTTATTTTTTCTTCAATTAAATCAACTGCTCCGCAAAAAACATCATATGATGAATCACCTGAACCAAATACAGCCATCTGCTTTTGACTGAGATCTATATCATCCATTTCATCATAAAGATCTAAAAAATCATCTGGCAGCTCTCCATCTCCCCACGTATAAGCTCCAAAGATAATAGATTCTGCCAATACAAGGTCCGAAGCATCAATGTCATATACTTCTGCTCGTTTCACATGCAATCCATGCTTGACTAATTCTTCTTCGATCAAATCGGCTATTGCTTCTGTGTTGCCTGACATACTCGCATAAGCTAGTAAGATTTCCTTCATGTAAATGACGCTCCTTTACACCAGCAGTGTGGGCCGCACATCCCCTTCTTCATCACATTCTTGCTTAAGAGGACAGTTTTCACACTCACTGGATGCATAGTTCTTTTGAAAATGTTTTGGTTCCATTAACACACTTTTGACAATATGTAGTTGAAGTATGGCTTTTTCATAATCGCCTGTTGCAATATAATAAGTTGTTGTTTCTCCGGTTAATAATGAATAAAAACGAATTTGTTCAGGAACCTTTTTAAAAGCTTGTTTCGAAAAAACGATAATAAAGTCTTTCATTGCGTTCTTCACTTCTTCATGGTCATCTAGAATGAATTTTGTTACCGTATAAGACTTCTCTGTCCATGCAGCAAAATCAATGGTCAGAGAAAGGTTGCTTTGAATTTCTTCTACATAAACGCTGTATTTCTCAAACACAAAAAGTGGTAGCTCCACATGTGTTTTCTCGCCTAAAAACCTCAGTAAATAATCACTTACTTTAGCTAACACATCGTAATAGTGAATGGGTGATGAAAACATATTTGGCTTTAGACGCCAATATTTTTCAATAAGCTGTAAAACATAGAGGTTTGAGCGATACTCAACTGGCTTGCTATAGTATGTTTTAATGATTTGATGGACGGTTACTTGAACATGCTGTTTCCAATCTATAGATGTCTTTTTCAAAAGAAGCTGCTGCTGATAAAATTTGTACGGACATCGAATAAATTGTTCGATGTGGTTATTGGAGAGTGTCTTTATATGCACTTTCATCGGTTCCATCTATGTCTCACCACCCTAATTGAAATTCATTCTCAATAATGATCAAAAATTAAATCATGAAATTTGCTCAATCACTTTACGAATAGCACTCCATGAATGTTTGACGAAATAAATTGGTTTTTGCTGTTTTTTTGCTTTCTCTTTAATGACTTTTGCCATATTGTGATTAATAAAATCCGTAATAACTAATACAAACCCAATATGTTCGGGAATTTCTCGCTTCACCATATTGCTTTTACGGCCATCTAAATGAATTACTTCATTAAACCCTTCTCCCGCTAGACGATCTGTAATATGCTTTAACCTGTCTCCTCCTACAACCATGACTGATGACATGTTTGTTCCCTCCCAATTAATTATTCATTTAATGATTTGACAACAACCTGTATTCTTTACTATATATACAGTTTAATTGAGAATGATTCTCTTTGTCAATGTTTAATTGATAAAAATTCTCAATTAAAATGAAAGTCTACCACCTTTCTTATAAGTTAGTTGAATTTTGACCATACTATAGCTATCACATACAAAGGAGGGTTAACGTTGGAACAAAACATTCTTTGTGAAGTAAATAACTGTCACTTTTGGAAAAATGGAAATCACTGCAGTGCAGAAGAAATTTACGTAGTAAGTCATAGCGGAAAACATGCAGCAAGCAGCTATGAAACAGACTGTAAAACGTTCAAGCCAACTGAAGCGTAACCCGCAAAAGGACAGCCTCTGGGTTGTCTTTTTTCTCTCTTCAAGATCATAAAAAAGGAGACTAGTATGAAGACTGAACAACTGATTCATTTTTTTAAAGAAGAAGCCATAAAAGCAAATGAACAAACCTTTCCAATCTATGTACAATCATTTACTCATTTATGGACATACAAATGGGGAACACTTGAAAACATTCCAGAAGAAATTGATGACTTAATTACCACACGTGCGTTAGAACTTGGACTTATTCACTTAAAAAAAGCTGACTAATCAATAAGGAAATTAGTCAGCTTTTGTGTTTATAGATCATCAAATCCATTTGCATCTGATGCTTTTGTATATTGTCGTGATTTCTGTTCAAAGAAATCGGTTTTCCCTAAATCTACCTCTTGATAAGCAATAATCCAACGAAGAGGATTTTCAATCGGTGCTTCTGGGAAAGCAGCTCGACCGAAGCCTAACTGATTACAGCGTTTATTCGCCATATATTCAATGTACTGCTGCAGTTCTTTCATCGTAATGCCGTCGAATTTTTCTCCAATAACAGATTCCGCCCATTCAATTTCAAGACGAGCTGCCTCTTGGAACGTTTCAACTACAAACGTTTCTAGCTCCTCCGTACGATAAGCTGGATTTTCATTTAGTACTTCCTTGAAAATCTTTTCAAATAACCCAACGTGAAGCTGTTCATCACGATTGATATAATTAATCATCGTAGATGTCGCCACCATCTTTTGATTTCTCGCAAGATTATAGAAGAACGCAAATCCGCTATAGAAGAAAAGTCCTTCTAAAATAACATCATATACCATAGACTTCAAAAAGTTTTCAACCGTTGCTTCTTCGCTAAATGCTTTATATCCGTTTGTAATAAAGTCATTTCGTGCGCGAAGCTTTTCGTCTGTACGCCAGTATTCAAATACTTCATCTTGTTTTCCTTTTGGTACAAGACTTGATAAAACATATGAATACGAATGATTATGAACCACTTCTTGCTGCGCTAAAATAATCATTAGAGCGTTAATCGAAGAATCGGTTACATAGTCAGCTACTTTGCTAGCATAATCTGATTGAATACTGTCCAGTAGCGCCAGCAGGCCAATAATTTTTAGAAAGCTCTCTTGTTCGTCAGCGGTTAACTGAGGGAACTGTTTAATATCTTGACCCATATTAATTTCAAACGGCGTCCAGAAATTAGCTAGCATACGCTTGTATTTAGGGAACGCCCATGAAAATCGGACGTCATCCCAGTTTAGAATATTGGAGCTCTTGCCGTTGATGATTCCTGTCGAACGGTTCGGAGCTGTTTCGTTCATTAATTCTCGTTTTAACATGCTTGTCATCAATTATTCACTCCTTTTAACTATGACAGCTTTCACATTCTTCAATGACTTCACTTGATGTTGAACGTACGTAATAGGTCGTTTTTAATTTTTCTTTCCATGCCGTCATATGAAGATCCAGCAGCTCTTTTGCTCGGATATCATTTTGTACATATAAATTGAATGAAATAGATTGATCAATATGACGCTGGCGCTTGGCGTTTTGCTTAATGCTCCAGTGCTGATCAATTAAATAAACGGACTTATAATACCAGTTTGTTGCTGGCGATAAATCTGGTGCCGTCACTGGGATTTTATAGTTTTTCTTTTCCTCTGAATAAAACTTACGGAAAATCGGATCAATACTTGCCGTAGAACCCGCGATAATAGATGTTGATGAATTAGGTGCTACAGCCATTAAATATCCATTTCTTATCCCATTGCTTTGAACTTCGCTACGCAGTTCACTCCACGCTTCGCTCGTGTATTCACGTGTTTCAAAATAAGCGCCTGACTCAAAATCTGAGCCTTTAAATAATGGATATGCGCCTTTTTCTTTAGCTAAGTTCATGCTTGCCTGCACGGTTAAGTAAGAAATTTGTTCATACAATTCATCGCAATATGCTACCGCTTCATCTGTCTCCCATGCTATTTTCTTTAAGGCAAGCAAATGGTTCCAGCCAAATGTGCCAAGCCCTACTGCGCGGTACTTTTGATTCGTTAGCTTTGCTTGAAGTACCGGCAAATCATTTAACTCAATAACATTATCAAGCATGCGTACTTGAATTGGAATTAAACGTTCAAGTACATCTTCAGTTACGGCTCTCGCTAAGTTAATAGAAGAAAGATTACATACAACAAAATCGCCCGGATTCTTTGTAATAATAATTTTTCCGTCTTCCGTAATTTCCTCTGTTACGACCGTTGTACTTTGGTTTTGTGTGATTTCTGTACATAAGTTACTGCAGTAAATCATGCCCGCGTGTCGGTTTTGATTAGCTCGGTTAACCGTATCACGATAGAACATATAAGGAGTTCCCGTTTCAAGCTGCGAAAGCATAATGCGCTTGAAGATCTCAATAGCAGGCACTGTTTCTCTTGAAAGCTGTTCATTGTTTACACACTCAGCGTAACGAGTGCGGAACGAACCGCTGCCTTCTTCTTCATCATAAAAATCTTCTAACGAGTAGCCCATCAGCGTACGAACTTCGTGAGGATCGAATAAGTGCCAGTCTTCACGTGCTTCTACTTTTTCCATAAACAAATCTGGCAAACATACGCCAGTGAATAAATCATGCGTGCGCTGGCGTTCATCACCATTGTTCAAACGCGCGTCTAAGAATGAAAAAATGTCTTTATGCCAAACGTCTAAATACACGGCAATAGCTCCTTGTCGTTGACCTAGCTGATCGACACTTACAGCCGTATTATTTAGCTGTTTCATCCATGGAATTGTTCCTGATGATACGCCTTTAAAACCTTTTATATCACTTCCTCGGCTTCTAATATGACCGAGGTAGACACCAATTCCGCCTCCATTTTTACTAAGCGTGGCCAAATCTGTATTGCTATCATAAATACCGCGTAAGCTGTCATCAATCGTATCAATAAAGCAGCTAGATAGCTGTCCGTAGCTCTTTCCTGCGTTTGAGAGTGTTGGTGTGGCAACCGTCATATATAGACTAGAAAGCGCCCAGTACGCTTCTTTTACTAATGCTGTTCGATTTTCTTTCTTTTCTTGAGACATCAGCGTCATAGCAATGATAAGAAAACGTTCTTGCGGTAATTCGTATACACGCTTATCATGTGATGTCGCTAAATAGCGATCTGCTAATGTCAGCAATCCAATGTATGTAAATAAACGATCGCGTTCAGGAATAATGACTGAAGCAATTTCATTAATTTCTTCTTCTGTATATGTTTTTAATAGCTGTTTATTATAAATGCCGATTTTTGTTAGTTCTTGAATAAGCTGATAAAACGAACCGTACTTCTCTTTTTTATCATAACCTCGGTTGTCCGCTGCTTTTCGATATAGTTCGTTTAAGTAGACGTCTGCCGCCACGTACGTCCAATCTGGTTCTTCCATTGAAATACGCTCTAGGGCTGCCAAAATTAGTACGTTTGCAACCTTTTCGTCCGTCATATTTTCCTTTACTGTAACAGTTTGAATAACCTTTTCCTCATACAAAGAAAAATCAAGCTGCGTAAATTCTTTTTTTAAACGTTCAATATATGCAGTTAATTCATGTAGAATTGTAGGCTTTAATGTATTCACCATAAATATGGCTCCTCTCTTCACTTCAAAATAAAAAATCGCTCACCGTACCTCGGTGAGCGAATAGAACGAAGATAGAAGAAGACACTAAGTCTTTTCTCAATCCTCGCTCTACCCTCTCACCTCCCGAAGAAGATAAAACGACATAAAAAAGGCAGGTCTCCTGACTTATGCTTCTTTTTACTTTAAGGCCTTCCCATGATGTTTACTCACAGTGGATCTCCTTATTTCATCAGCATTCACAGTTGCGGGGACAGCTTTGGATTTTCACCAAATTCCCTTTTAAGTCTTTTTATCAGACACCTTTTTCACTGGAAAACACAAAATATAGTATTTTATTATTGTTTAACAAACAACATATTGTGTTATGTTATAAACACATTATATAGGACAACTTAGAAAACTATCAACCTATTTTCAAAAATAATTTTGTTTTTTACGATAAAATCCTTCGACTTTTTTCATCAAACTACTCCATCATAACATGTTTTGACACGCTTGATGGAACAATGTGCTCTTTTTAAAAAATTTGTCCTATTTTTCTACTAAACATTGCCAACATCAATAAAAAAACCGTTTTTCATAAAAAACGGTTTTTAATTATTTGTATTCTTTTTCAAATGCTGTGATTGTTTTGATAAACTTTTTATCAATATCGTATCCGATCCCCGGTTTTTCCTTCACCTTTATTACTCCGGCTTCTACCTCTACTTCGGGCTTAATAATATCTTTTTCCCAATAGCGAGACGACGCAGAAATGTCACCTGGTATCGTGAAAGAAGGCAGTGTGGCAAGGGCGATGTTATGAGCTCGTGAAATCCCGGCTTCTAACATTCCGCCAACCCAAAGCCTTACACCGTGTAGGGCGCATAAATCATGAATTTTTTTTGCTACAGACATTCCGCCAACTCGACCGATTTTCACATTGATAATCTTGCAGCTTTTTTGTTCGATTGCATGACGTGCATCTTCATAGCTCACAATACTTTCATCTAAGCAAATCGGCGTCTTCATTTGCTTTTGTAATAATCGATGATCAAGGATATCATCCGAACTTAACGGCTGTTCGATCATCATTAAATTCAATTCATCTAGTTTTTTCAATGAATCACTATCGCTTAACGTATAGGCTGAATTGGCATCAGCCATAAGAGGAATGCTTGGAAATTCATCTCGAATTTGTTTCAGTAGCTCATAGTCAGCGCCTGGCTTAATTTTCACTTTAAAGCGCTTATAACCATCTTTCATATAAGTCTTTATTTGTTCTTTCATGATGGAAATATCATTTAAGCCAACTACCACTCCAGCTTCTACAGCAGGCCTTACTCCGCCAATTACTTCGGCTAAGGGCTTATTTTGGCGCTTTGCATACAAATCCCATACAGCACAGTCCAAAGCTGCTTTAGCCATGTTGTTGCGCTTTAGAGGTTTGAATAACTTTTGAACATCCTCTGGTTTTTGAAGCTGCTGGTGAAGAAGAGAAGGAATTAAAAAATCGTCTAACATATGAAAACATGTCCGAATCGTTTCTTCCGTATACCAAGGAGATGAAAAAGCAACGACTTCTCCCCATCCTGTAAATCCTTTTTCATCTTCTACTTCAAGCAAAATCAATTCTCGATCCTGGACCGTACCATAGCTTGTTGAAAAAGGAGAAAGAAGCTTCATGTCAATTTTATAAAGATGTACTTTTTTGATAATCATCGATTAAATTCCTTTCTGTATGAACGATGATAGCTTCCGGCGTATGATTTTATTAGAGGCCGTTCGCGGTAGCTCCTCTACTCGAACGAAATACTTTGGAAGTTTGTACTTTGCTAAAAATTGTTGAATGTGTAAAGATAACTCTTCATCTGAAACGTCTTCGTTTATAACAATGCATGCTGCAGGAACTTGTCCCCATTTTCCATCGGCTACTCCCGTTACACCGGCCTCTTTAACAGCCGGATGCTTCAACAAAACATTTTCAATTTCAGCTGGATATACATTTTCTCCACCTGAAATAATAAGGTCCGAACGTCTGTCTAATACATATAGAAAGCCTTCTTCATCCACTTTCCCGATATCTCCTGTATAGAACCAGCCTTGTTGAAGGGCTTTTTTAGTAGCTTCAGGTTTATTTAAATATCCTTTTGTAACATTTGGACCTTTAACAATGATTTCTCCTGCTTCACGTGTTTCATTTCCATTCTCATCTACAATTTTCATTGCACACGGAAATAATGGTTTACCTGCTGATCCCAGTTTTCGCAAACTATCTTCAGGTGAAAGCGTAACGAACTGTGAAGATGTTTCTGTCATTCCATACGTTTGATAAACAGGAATTTCTTTATTCACACAAGCCTCTAAAATAGTAAGCGGTGCGGGTCCTCCTCCTAAAAGCATACAGCGAAATGTATTTGGATATTTACGTTCAGCTAATTCATCCAGCATATTCGATAGCATGGAAGTGACAACCGAAATAATTGTTACTCCTTTGTTTTCAATGGCTTCATTCACCGCTCTTGCTTCAAATCGTTCTTCTAAAATGATTTTCATTCCGTAAAAGACGCTCCGCATTAAAATGGATAATCCGCTAATATGAAACAAAGGAACCGCTATAAGCCAGCAGTCTTTTTCATTTAATCCTAAATTAAGCGCTGAACCAATGGAACTCCACCAGTGATTTCCATATGTCTGCAGCACTCCTTTTGGATTACCTGTTGTTCCAGACGTATACATAATGGTGAACGTCTCCTCGAGATTCCACGTTTTCTGAAAATACGTTTCTGTTTCTGGAGAACTTTTTAAAGAAGATAAAGGAAGCTGAGTAATGGAACTTTGGAACTCTCTCGTTAAAAATGCTTCATCCGTAATAAGCAACGACACGTTTGCATCTGTTAGCTGATAATTGATTTCTTCATTTGTCAAACGAGTATTGACGAGCAGCACCCGAGCGCCAATATAAGAAACCGCATGTAAAATCTCAATAAACTCCACGCTGTTTTTCATGCATAAAGCAATGGTATCACCTTGCTTTACACCGTTAAACGAAAGCTGCTGCGCTACTTTTTGAACACGCTTATGAAGCTCTTGAAAAGTAAGCGACGTTTGCAGTGTTTCTACCGCCACTCGGTTTGGCGTCAAATATGCTCTTTGCATAAGCCCATTAGGAATCGTTTGGCCACTCATAAATTTCTCTCCTTTTTATACTAATTAACTAAATCAAATTGAAAAAACAGCCTGATGATAATCACCAAGCTGTTTCAGCTGTTTAAGGGAAACGTGGGAACTGTTGGAAGTCTGGATTGCGTTTTTCCTTAAATGCATCGCGACCTTCTTTTGCCTCGTCCGTTGTGTAATAAAGAAGCGTTGCGTCACCCGCAAATTGCTGGATACCAGCTAAGCCGTCCGTATCAGCATTAAATGCTGCTTTTAAGAAACGAAGAGCGGTTGGACTTTTTTCTAACATCTCTTCACACCATTGAATTGTTTCAGCTTCAAGCTGTTCTAATGGAACGACCGTGTTTACTAATCCCATGTCTAGTGCTTCTTGAGCGTTGTACTGACGGCATAAGAACCAGATCTCACGTGCTTTCTTATGGCCTACGATGCGAGCTAAGTAACCAGAGCCATATCCTGCATCGAAGCTTCCAACTTTAGGACCTGTTTGTCCAAAGACTGCGTTATCCGCTGCAATTGTTAAGTCACATACAACGTGAAGAACGTGGCCTCCACCAATTGCATAGCCTGATACCATTGCAACAACCGGCTTTGGAATTACGCGAATTAAACGCTGTAAATCTAGAACGTTTAGACGTGGAATTTCATCTTCTCCTACATAGCCGCCGTGACCGCGAACTCTTTGGTCTCCGCCTGAGCAAAATGCTTTATCCCCAGCACCTGCTAATACAATTACTCCAACGCTTGCATCGTCACGAGCATAAGCAAATGCATCGATCAATTCCATTACTGTTTTTGGACGGAATGCATTGTGCACTTCCGGACGGTTAATCGTAATTTTAGCGATTCCGTTATATGTTTCGTATAAAATGTCTTCATATTGACGTACTGATGTCCATTCAACTGTCATCTTTATTTCCTCCTAATTATGTAGTAGCTAAGAACTCACTTACTATTCTACCAAAAATCTCGGGTTGTTCCACGTGAATTGCATGGCCTGTCCCTAAAATAATTTTAGAAGTAGCATTTGGTATTAATGTTTGCATTTCTTTGGAAATTAAACAAAACTTTTGATCTACTTCTCCTGTAATAAGCAAAACCGGCATCAACAGATCGTCCAGCTTCTCCCAAAGGGACGGCTGGACTCCTGTTCCCATTCCTTTCAAGCTGTTGGAAAGGCCGATTTCTGTATGCGAAAGTCTTTCTTGACGCACCGCTTCTTGAACATAGCTAGGCAATTGCTTTTGAGAACGAAAAAGAGGGATTTCCTCCCAAAAGTTCACAAATTCTTCAATTCCATTTTTCACAATGCGGCTCGCCAGCTGCTCATCTTTTTCTTTTCTTAGCTTTTGTTCTTCTCGCGTTTTTAAACCAGGCGATGCGCTTTCTAATACCAACTTTTTCACAAGGTGTGGATATCGCTGAGCAAATGAGAGAGCAAGCCTTCCTCCCATCGAATATCCAATTACATTCACCTGTGATAGAGATAGCTGTTGAAGCAGCTCATGCAGTGCTTCAACAACTGCTTCCATTGAATATGGTTTGATTTCTTTCGGAGCTGCTGATTGGCCATGACCAATAATATCAACAGCAATCACTTGATAGTCTTTAACGAATTTCTTCATAAAGGTACGCCAGGTTTGAGAAGAACCGGTAAAGCCGTGAAGAAGCAGCAGCGGCTCTCCTTTTCCCTCGGTGTGCACATAGTAAGATACACCATTTAATTGATACATCATTGCTTATTCCTCACCGTTTGACAAATTTATTTCCTCGGAAACAAGTTTCCACAAACTGCGATGAGTCTCTACATTTTCTGTACGAGTTGTGCGAATCTCTACAACATGTAACCCGCCTTTTGTGAAAGCATGGTTCATTGCATGTCGAAATTCTTCCCAGCTGCTTGCTGAAGAAAATGTGCCATCATACAGACGAGTGGCATGCTCAAAATTCAATCCAGTTGGCGTACCGAATAAAAATTCAAAGTGCTTTTCTTGTTTTGACTGCGGTAAAAATGAAAAAATTCCTCCGCCGTCATTGTTAACTAGCACAACGGTTAAATTTAAATTATGCATCTTAGCTGCCAGCAGACCATTTAAATCGTGATAAAAAGATAGGTCACCAATAAATAAAACGGTGTGATCGTAAGCCGTGCTTACGCCTAGAGCAGACGAAACCACACCATCAATTCCATTTGCTCCTCGGTTTACAAAAAGTGGAATATCTTTCTCCGTATTTAAGAAGAAAGAATCAATATCTCGAACAGGCATTGAATTTCCAACAAACAAAGCCGTGCCTTCAGGTACTACATCCACAATTTCTTGAACTACTTGTCCTTCGAACCATTCCTGGCCAGAAGTTAATGTTTTGAGAGCCTGTGCAGTTTGAGCATTAATCTTTTTCCATAGACTCAGCCATGAAGTAGACTCCTCTTGATTCGCTGAAAGGCGCTTGATCAGTTCTTCACAAAATAATGTTTCATTGGCTTCAATCATCACTGTTGAACGCAAAGTAGGATCTCTCCAGCCTTTACCTTGGTCAACTACAAACATTTCTTTCGGCTCGTGTGCTTTTAAAAATTGCAATAGCGGTTTCGATACCGGCATCGCGCCAAAACGAATGACAACTTCGGGGTAAAAACGCTCATCAACCTTATCACTTTTTAAAAATGTATCATATGTCTCTATTACATTTTCTTTTGAATGCTTGCCGCTTCTTAATTGTGATAACGGATCTGCGAGCACCGGAAAGCTTAAAGCGTCAGCTAAACGGCATACGCTGTCTACTGCTTTTAAAGACATTTGATCTCCGCATATAATAAGTCCTTTTGTTGTTCCCTCTAGGCGCTTCGCAATTTCTTCGAATCCTTTTTCAGATAGAGATGCTTCTCCATGAATAGCAGCCACATATGATTTACCGCGTTTCCCCTGACTCCATAAATCTTCAATAGACAAATCTGGTACAATCGGTTCACGTAAAGGTACGTTAATGTGTACAGGACCGCTCGGTATAGCTTGAGCTGTATGAACAGCCCTTGAAGCTACTGTTCGAATATAACGATTCATATCTGCACTTTCTTCTGGTAAAGCTGTATCTACAAACCACTTCGCATACTGACCGAAAAGATGATTCTGATTAATTGCCTGCGGGGCACCTATATCCCTTAACTCGTGCGGCCGATCGGCTGTGATAACGACTAAAGGAATGCGTGAGTAGTGAGCTTCAATTACTGCAGGATAATAATTCGCTGCAGCTGTTCCAGATGTACATACAAGCGCCACTGGTTTTTTCTTTGCTTTTGCTATTCCTAGAGCAAAAAAGCCGGCAGAACGTTCATCAATGTTTAAATGCACATGAATATCAGGGTGCTCAGCCATAAGCATCGCAATAGGCGTTGAACGTGACCCTGGACTGACCACTACTTCTTCAACATTTGCTTCTACTAATTCATCCACGAATGACGCAATATACGTTGTTAATGATTTAATGTGTTCCACGCATAATCCCTCCTAAAGCTGAAAGCATCGGGTTGAATTTAATTTTTGTTTCTTCATATTCACTTTCAGGCGTAGAATCTGCTACAATTCCACAGCCCGCAAATAAAACAGCTTCTTTTTGCTGAATAATAGCCGAGCGGATTCCTACTATAAATTCACCGTTTCCATTGATATCCATCCATCCTAAAGGAGCTGCGTACCACCCTCGGTCAAAGGATTCGAGCTTTCGAATAATAGGCAAGGCCTCCTGTTGAGGATATCCTCCTAACGCTGGTGTTGGATGGAGCTTTTGAATAAATGAAAATAGCGTCACATCTTCCTTTATACGCCCTTTCACAGGTGTATACAAATGTTGAATATGCTTTGTTTTATATAAACTTGGCTTACTTGGAATTTCTACTTCATAACAATAAGAATTCATCGCTTCTTTAATCATATGAACAACAACATCGTGCTCAATTAAGTTCTTAGGATCCTGAAGCAATTCCTCACCTAGTTCGTGATCTTCCTGCCTTGTCTTTCCTCTTGGAATCGAACCCGCTAAACAAGTGGAAAACACGTAATCTCCTTGTTTTTGTACTAGTCTTTCTGGGGAAGCGCCGATAAAATGCTGATGCTCTCCCTCTAAAATATATGTGTAGCTAGTTGGCTGTTCCTTTAACAGACGCTGAAGCACGTATTCAGTAGAAATATCTTCATTAAATTTTACTTTTAATTGGCGAGCAAGAACCACTTTCTCTATAACCTGTTGCTTAATTAAAGTAGTAGCTCTTTCAATATTTCCTTTAAATTTCTCTACCCCAATTTCTTCTTTTTCCAACAGCAAAGGTGAAATATGAGATTCCCCGTCGTACTCTTCACAAAGAACAAGTTTTTGGACCTCTTCGAAATAATTGATGTGCTCTTTTACAGAATCTTGTCCTTTAACCATCATATTAACGGTAAGATATCCTTCTTTATTTACCTGGGTATATAACACAGTTGGAATCATAAATTTTGAACTCGGGAAATCACTCCAATAGTTTTCTCGATACTGATTTGGGTCAAATGAAAATCCTCCAAATAAAAGAGGACCTGTCCCATCAGGGAAAATTTGGTTATTTTTATAAAAGTCTTCTTTTATAAAGCGCTTCCATTCATTTTCAATGTGGAAATAACGTTCTTTTGCCGCATTGGTGCAAATAGTATGCGCATATCCTAATCCAACAAATGTATAATAACTGTTGGGATCTTTCCAAAAAAAGCGTTCTTTATAAAACTGGTCATGTCCGTTCGCATAAAAAATAAGGGGGTCAATAGGTCTTACTTTTTTCACTAAACTGACCAATTTTGGCTGATTTTCATTTTTTGCACACTCAATCGCATCTTTAATGTATTCTTGTACTAACTGTTCGGTCGTTGCAATCACACTACGTCCCCCCGTTCATCTTTTTTTCTTAAGTCTGTAACTAACTTATTATAAACTTTCAGTTCAAAAAAATCTAGCATCGCGATTCATGAGCAAAAATTAATTTCGCTTGTCTAAATTACGCCTTTTCAGTAAACCAATAAAAAAATCTTTATGATCTATTTAGTACTCTTTAGCCCTCAAGAACGTTATTTTTATCATACCCTTTTCTATAACCTTTACCTTTCTTTAATTTTCCACTCCATTTCTCTCTTAGCTTCATGAATACCCCAAATCCTCCTAATATGAATCGTGTTTTTTTGAATTTTTAACACATACTACAAAAGCACACTAAATTTTTAAGGGGGAGCTTCATGACACTTTCAAAACAAGAAATCAGTCAGTTAAAACAAAATTTACAGCAGCAGCAGGCTGATATTCAATCGCACTTTGATCAAAATGATCATTTTGGTCTAACTCGAAGCGACGCTCACGATGCTGTAGGAGAACTTTCAAGCTACGATAACCACCCTGGTGACACAGCCACAGAAACATACGAGCGTGAAAAAGACCTTGCACTAAATGAACATGCAAAACAAGAGCTACATGAAATAGAAGAAGCACTGCAGGCAATCGCTCACAGCACGTATGGAACATGCAAAGTATGTGGAGCAGATATCTCGTTTGAAAGACTTCAGGCTGTACCAACTACTTTATACTGTAGAGAACATAGCCCATCACAGGATATTCCAAAGCACAGACCTGTAGAAGAAAATGTTCTCCATCACCCATTTGGTCAATACGACTATGACGATACCGAGACGACAGGATACGACGCAGAAGATTCTTGGCAAGACGTTGCGCGTTACGGGACGTCTGAATCTCCTTCTGATTTTATAGAAGATACGTCTAACTATAGTGAAACCTATATTGAGGCGGATGAAGCTATTGGGTACGTTGAAGATTATGAAAACTTTGCCGCTACCGATTTATATGGACAGCCTCTTCCTATTTACCCTTCAAAAGAGCATGAGCGATATGAAAATGCACTGGATGAAGAAGGTACGATGACCATATTTGGAGATTTACCGGCCTATGAGAAAGATCCATACACTGAAAAGGAGTAGTTCTTCATACTACTCTTTTTTCTATTTTTAGTAGGAGCTATGGGAGATGACATCGAATGAATAGGAGATTAGAATTAATAATGAGGTGAACATAATGAATGCACATGAAATTGATTATAAATTGTATGGAGATGACATGCAGTTTGTTGAAATTGAATTAGATCCTTCAGAAAGTGTGATAGCAGAAGCTGGAGGAATGATGATGATGGAAGATGATATTGAGATGGAAACCATTTTTGGTGACGGTTCTTCCTCCAACAGCAGCGGACTTTTTAATAAACTAAAAGGTGCTGGAAAACGCGTATTAACTGGTGAAAGTTTATTTATGACGGTATATACAAATAACGGATATCACAAGCGAAAAGTATCTTTCGCTTCACCTTTTCCAGGTAAGATTATTCCTGTCCATTTAGAGCAGCTCGATCATAAAATTATTTGTCAAAAAAGCTCCTTTTTATGCGCCGCCAAAGGCGTATCCGTTGGTATTGACTTTCAAAAAAAACTAGGAACTGGCTTCTTTGGCGGTGAAGGTTTTATTATGCAAAAATTAGAAGGCAATGGCCTCGCATTTTTGCATGCAGGCGGCACCATTCATAAGAGACAGCTGCAGCCGGGTGAACGCCTTCGTGTGGATACTGGCTGTTTAGTGGCCATGACCCGTGATGTAAATTACAACATCGAGTATGTAGGGAAAATTAAAACAGCTCTGTTTGGAGGAGAAGGCATGTTTTTTGCTACTCTGTCAGGACCGGGAACAGTTTGGATTCAATCTCTTCCTTTTAGTCGACTAGCCGATCGCGTTTTATCAAGTGCAGTTTCACCAACGGGAGGTAAAGGCGAAGGCAGTATCCTTGGTTCTTTAGGTGATTTCTTAAACGGTGACAACAGATAAAATAAAAAAGGTGTAGTCGTTGACTACACCTTTTTTATTTATTGATTTAATAAATTTTTAGTGGAATGAATTCCCCAAATATCAGATGCATATTCCTCAATCGTTCGGTCACTAGAAAAAAAACCGGAATGTGCAATGTTCGTCGCACTCATTTGAAGCCATTTATTTTCATTTCCATAAGCTTCGTTTACTTTTTGCTGTGCCGTAACGTATGAGTCAAAGTCACGGAGTACGTAGTATTCATCATTTTGCATTAATAATGAATCATATATAGGCTCGAATAAGTCATATGTGTCAGGTAAGAAGCCGTTTGTGAGCTGCTCGAGCACTTGTCGAATCCGCTTATCATGATGGTAATAATCATAGGCACGGTATCCTCCATTTTGCTGATAGCTCAATACTTCTTCGGCTTTTAACCCAAAAATAAAGACATTATCTTTTCCTACTGCCTCGCTAATTTCGACGTTCGCTCCGTCCATCGTACCAAGAGTTAACGCTCCGTTCATCATGAATTTCATATTTCCCGTTCCCGAAGCTTCTTTGCTGGCGGTTGAAATCTGTTCGCTGACATCCGCTGCAGGAAAGATATACTCAGCAAGTGACACTCGATAGTTTTCTAAAAAAACGACTTTTAAAAACGGTGATGTTTGTGGATCATGATTGACAACATCAGCTACAGAATTAATTAGCTTGATGACTTTTTTTGCATAATAATAGCCGGGAGAAGCTTTCGCACCAAAAATAAATGTACGAGGCACGATTTGAAAATTAGGGTCTTCTTTTAATCGATTGTACAAATACATAATGTGCAGTACATTTAAAAGCTGTCTTTTATAAGCATGAAGCCTTTTAACCTGTACATCAAAAATAGAATGTGAATCTATTTTAATTCCCGTTTGCTCTTGAATAATATCGGCAAGCAGCTTTTTACGCTGTTGTTTTACTGTTTTTAGTCCTTGTAAAAAGCTTGGATCTTCCACATACTCTTGGAGCTTTATAAGAGAATGCGGCTGTTTAATCCATTTATCTCCTATCACCTCGGTAATAAGAGAGGAAAGCTGCGGGTTAGCTTTTAACAACCAGCGCCGGTGGGTAATTCCATTCGTTTTATTGTTAAATTTAGCAGGATAAAACTGATAAAAATCTTTCATTTCTCGTTCTTTTAAAATATCAGTATGAATCTTTGCCACGCCGTTTACTTTATAACTTCCCACAATTGCTAAATGAGCCATCTTTACTAGCCCGTGCGCTAAAATAGCCATATTTTCAATCCGCTGCCAGTCTCCTGGATATGCTTCCCATAATTCTTTACAAAAGCGCTCATTAATTTCTTCAATAATCATATACACTCGTGGAAGCAAGGGTTGAAATAAATCAATCGGCCATTTCTCAAGGGCTTCAGAAAGAGTCGTATGGTTTGTGTATGAAATGGTATTGGACGTAATATGCCATGCATCTTCCCATTCCATTTTTTCTTCATCCAGTAAAATTCTCATTAGCTCAGGAATCGCAAGTACAGGATGCGTATCGTTAATATGAATGGCTACTTTTTCGTGAAAGTTTGTAAGTGTTTGATAGGTATTTCGATGTGCTCTGATAATACTTTGTAAGCTAGCTGACACAAGAAAATATTGCTGTTTCAACCTTAATATTTTACCATCTTCATGTGTATCATCCGGATATAAAAATTCTGATACAGCCTCTGTTTGACGCTTATACTCCATCACATCTTTATGTACTGGAAATGATGAAGGCTCCGCATTCCAAAGGCGAAGTGTATTCACTGTATCTGTTTTATACCCGATAACCGGGATGTCATAAGGAACAGCAGAGACGGGTTCTCCTTTTACATGACGAAAAGAGAATGTTCCGTCTTCCTGTACCATTTCAACTTCGCCCCAAAAGTTCACTTCGATTGCTTGATCTAATTTACGTACTTCCCATGAATTCCCATGCCTTAACCATTGTTCTGGGAGCTCAATTTGAAAGCCGTTTACAATCTTTTGATCAAACAAACCGTGTTTATAGCGAATCCCATAACCGTGACCAGGAAGATTAAGTGAAGCAAGAGAATCTAAAAAACAAGCAGCAAGCCTGCCTAATCCCCCGTTTCCTAATCCTGCGTCTACTTCGATTTCCTCAATATTTTCAAGTGAAATATTCAGATCACTTAATCCTTCTTTTACAACTTCCCGAATTCCTAAGTTCAACAGATTTTGACCCAACAGTCTGCCTAATAAAAATTCGATAGAAAGATAATACACTTGCTTTGTATGTGAAGACCTATGAATTTCATTGGTTGAAATCCAATCGCTGCTAATATACTCTCGCACCATATTTCCTAATGTATGATAGTGATCTTGAACAGTAGATTCTTTAAAGCTCTTTCCATATGTCATTTCCAGCTTTTTTAAAAAAGCCTCTTGAAAGCTTTTTTTATCAGAGAACAATCTGCTCACCCTTTCACGATGGAGTAGATGTCAAATTTGAATACAATTGATTATATTTAAATGCCGATTGCCCCCAGCTATAATCCTGACTCATAGCATCCATCATTAATTTTTTCCATACATCTTTCTGGTGATAAAATGAAACAGCTCTTTCTAACGTATGAAGCATGTCATGAGCATTATAATTCTTAAAAGAGAAGCCATTTCCCTCTCCGCTATATTCATTATAAGCTTTGACCGTGTCATTCAGGCCGCCCGTTTCACGCACGACTGGAATGGTTCCATACTTTAAGGCTATTAATTGTCCGAGTCCGCAAGGCTCAAAACGGGAAGGCATTAAAAATAAATCCGTACCGGCATAAACTTTATGAGCAAGTTCCTCATTAAAACCAATAATGGCTTTTACTTGTTGCGGGTACGTATCTTCCATCTCACGGAAAAACTGCTCAAACTCGTGTTCGCCAGTTCCTAAAATAACAATTTGGGCTCCTAAGTTAACCGTCTCATGGAAAACGTGCTTGACTAAATCCAATCCCTTCTGCTGGGTTAACCTTGTAACCATCGAAATAATTGGAACATCCTTATTTTCCTCTAATTCAAGATAGCGCTGGAGCTCTTTTTTATTTTTATATTTTCCTTCAATCTCTTCTACAGAATATGGATAAGATATAAGCTGATCTGCGTCTGGGCTATAAGCTTCTTCATCGATTCCATTTACAATCCCAATTAAATCTTGATTTCGCTGACGCAATAATCCATCTAAACTTTCTCCGTAATAGGGCATTTGAATTTCATCTCGATATGTAGGACTTACCGTGGTAATTTTATCAGCTGATACAAGAGCCGCTTTCATAAAATTAATATTCCCATAAAACTCGAGCTGGCTTGTAGTAAAATAATAATCATTTAAATTTAATAGCTCATATAAATTGCTTTTAGGGAAAATTCCTTGGAATTGCAAGTTATGAATCGTAAAGACCGTCTGGATATGATCATACATATCATAATTAGCACGAAGTAAAAATGGAATCATAGCCGTATGCCAGTCGTGACAATGAATGATATCAGGCTCATTCTCTAAAAATGGGATAGCTTCAAGCACAGCTCTGCTGAAGAAAGCAAATCGTTCAGCGTCATCGTAGTGCCCATATAAGCTATCTCTTTTAAAATAATATTCATTATCAATGAAAATATATTTAACGCCATCCATCGTTAACGATTCAATCCCACAGTACTGTCTTCTCCACCCAACCTGCACATGAATAACTTTTTCAAGCACCATTTCATCTTGATAATGTTGAGGAATGGTTCCGTACTTTGGCATGACTACACATACGTTCGTTCCTAACTTTTTTAATTCTTTAGGCAGGGCACCTGCTACGTCTGCTAATCCTCCTGTTTTAATAAAAGGTACACATTCTGATACAGCAAATAATACATTCACGACTTCATCAACGCTCCTTGAGTTGTTCCTTTAGCAATGACTCTAGGTAGACCTGACTCACCTAGCAACGTTTCATTACTTCCTATTTTCACATCTTTGTCTAAAACAACATTTTCTAATACACTATTTTCTAAAATAACGCCTTTTTGCATCACAATGCTATTCTTAACGACCGTACCTTTTCCAATTTTAACGCCTCGGAAGATAATACTATTTTCCACATGTCCTTCAATCACGCACCCGTTTGCGATCATTGAGTTTTTCACAACCGCTTTTTTTGCGTAACGAGTAGGCGGTTCATCTTTTACTTTAGTGAAAACAGGACGTTCGTTGATAAATAACTGCTTCCAAACATCTGGAGATAAAATTTCCATACTTGTTTTATAGTAGGCATCTAAGCTAGAAATCTCAGCCGTATATCCATGGTGCTCGTACTTTTCTACACGATGAGATTGTGCCATATATCGAACCATTTCTTTAATCGTATAAAAATCATGCGATTCATTTTGCAAAATATTAACTAGAATAGATTTATTAATAATATACATATTAAGCGATTTATCACCCTGCTTCATTTCAGTAATATCTGCATTTGAAGCAATATGACGCTGCAGCACGTGCTCAAAGTCAACTGTACATATCGTATAACTATTAGCAATTAATACGTATTCCTGCTTACTTCTTAAGAAATAATCAATATGATAACGGAACTGCGTGAATAGTGATGGACTCTCTAAGTGTAAATCACTTGTCATAGGAGGGAAGATAAACAATCCATCTCGCTTCCGATCCAAATCCCATTCTTTTCCTGAACCTATATGATCCATCAATGCGCGATAGCGATCACGAGGAAAAATGGCAACGCTCGAAATTCCAGAGTTCACCATATTAGAAAGCGTAAAATCGATTAATCGATAGCGCCCTGCAAAAGGAATGGCAGCAATCGATCTATAAAAGGTTAAAGGCTGCAGCGCTGTTGTGTTTGTACAAGCATCAATAATACCAAGCATTTGATTATTCAATGTCGTTCATCCTCTCTGTTCGTTAAATGCATTTAGCAACTGATTCAATCAATTCTTGAGTAACAAGAATTACTTCTTCGCTTCCTTTGGTCGGTCGAATGATAGTACCGTCTGGAACTTCAATGTCCGATGGAACAATTGCGTTTTCAATATATACGTTAGAGCCTATCTTTGCAGTAGGCATGACAACCGTTTTCTTAACTTCAGAACCTGAACCGATTTGTACACCTGGAAATAACACGGACTGCTCTACGTTTCCTTCGACAACGCACCCTTCATTTACTAATGACTCCACCACGCAGGCGTTTGGCGCAATATATTGAGGAGGCTGATTAGGGTTAACAGAGTATACTTTCCATGAAGAGTCAAATAAATTAAGCTCGTCTTTATCACATAACAAATCCATATTCGCTTCCCATAAGCTTTTTACAGTTCCTACATCTTTCCAATAACCTTGGAATGGATATGCAATTAGCTTTTTCTTTTCATCTAGTAAAAGCGGAATAACATCTTTACCAAAATCATGGCTTGAGTATGGATTGCGTGCATCCATTTCTAAATATTCTTTTAAAATACTCCATTTAAAAATATAAATCCCCATAGAAGCTAGATTATTTTTAGGGCGCTGTGGCTTTTCATCGAACTCCATTACATCTAGGTCACTATTTGTATTTAAAATACCAAAACGGCTCGCTTCTTCCCAAGGTACTTCAATAACAGAAATCGTTACATCTGCTTCTTTGTTTATATGATAATCAAGCATATTTTCATAGTTCATTTTATAAATGTGATCACCTGATAGAATCAGTACGTACTCAGGATCATATTGTGTCAAATAGTTTAAATTTTCATAAATAGCGCTAGCCGTGCCTTTATACCACTTTACTCCATCTGACTCCGCGTATGGAGGCAATACTGTGACGCCACCATTCCGTCGGTCCAAATCCCAAGCGCTTCCAATTCCAATGTATGAATTGAGAACTAGCGGTTGATATTGTGTTAATACACCTACTGTTTCAATACCTGAATTTGTACAATTACTTAAAGCAAAATCAATAATTCGATACTTACCACCAAATGGTACAGCTGGCTTTGCTAGATTTTTTGTAAGTGAACTTAGCCGACTACCTTTTCCTCCTGCCAATAACATCGCTACGCATTTCTTTTTTAACATGTTGTTTTCTCTCCCCTCGTTTTCTCTTTGCTCGTAGTATACTAATGCCAAACGGCGGAATATTCATTTCAATGCAAAAAGGTTGACCGTGAAACGATTCATCCACTGATTTTAATGCCTTTTTATTTACAATGCCTGAACCGCCGTACACTTCGTCATCACTGTTAATAACTTCAATGTACTCTGTCTCAACTGGAACTCCAACTTTGTAAGAATGATATGGATACTCAGAAAAATTGCTAACAACTATAAAAATCTCCTGATTTTCTTTCGACTTGCGAATAAAGGAGAAAATTTGTTGATGATGATTGTTAACATCAATCCATTCAAATCCATCTGGATTATGGTCTAATTCATATAAAGGCTTGCTTCTTTTATAAATCTTGATGAGATCCTTCATATATCCGTTAAGATTGCGATGCATGTCAAAGTCATAAAGCATCCAGTCTAACTCTTCTAAATCTTTCCACTCATCAAATTGGCCAAACTCTCCGCCCATAAATAAAAGCTTTTTTCCAGGGTGTGCAAAGAAATATCCATATAGCAGTCGAAGCTGTGCAAACTTGCGCCAGTAATCACCTGGCATCTTATTAAGCAATGATTTTTTCCCATGTACGACTTCATCATGAGAAAGCGGCAAAATAAAGTTTTCGTTAAACGCATACATTAGTGAAAAGGTCATTTTATCGTGAAGATAGGGACGTCTTTCCACGCCAGCTTCCATGTACGTTAAAACGTCATTCATCCATCCCATGTTCCACTTATAATTAAAGCCTAAACCGCCCTCATACGTAGGTGCTGTAACAAGGGGCCAATCCGTTGAATCTTCTGCCATCATTAATATCGTTTCATCAGATTTAAAAACAGCTTCATTCAATTTTTTTAAGAAGCTGACAGCTCCATCATTTACTGCTTTTCCAGAAGAATTTTGCCAATAAAGCATATTAGCTACAGCATCTACTCGAAATCCATCTATGTGGAAGTACTCCAACCAAAACAAAGCGTTCGAAATGAGAAAACTTTGTACTTCAGGCTTGCCTAAATCGAAATTAGCTGTTCCCCAAACATAGTTTTCACGGTCGGGTTCTTTTTTGTATTCATAAGTAGGTTCTCCATCGAACATATACAGACCATGTTCATCCTTACAAAAATGCCCGGGTACCCAGTCTAAAAGAACGCCTATATTATTTTGATGACACTCATCTATAAAGTTCATCAACTCTTTAGGTGTACCGTATCGACTGGTAGCAGAATAGTATCCAGTTCCTTGATATCCCCAGGATCGGTCGAGCGGATGCTCAATGACTGGTAATAACTCAATATGTGTAAAACCTTGTTCAGCAATATAAGGAATAAGCTCCTGTGCTAATTCACTGTATGTATAAAGGCTGCCATCTTCATGAGTCCTCCAAGACCCTGCATGCAGCTCGTAAATACACAGTGGTTTTTCATATATATTTTGCTGTTTTTTCTTTCTACGCCAATATTGGTCGTTCCATTTGTACCCATCCAATGAGTAAACAATAGACGCAGTGTTTGGACGCACTTCACTGAAGAAAGCGTATGGATCTGCTTTTAATTTTTTTTGATTGCTTTGTGTGATGATTTCATATTTATAAATAGTCCCTTGTTCTAATTCAGGGATAAATGTCATCCAAATACCTTCTTCATTAACTTTAACCATTGAATGTTGAAAACCGTTCCATTTATTAAAATCACCTACAACGCTTACACCCTTTGCATGAGGTGCCCACACGCAAAATCGTACGCCTTCAATTCCTTCTACCGTTACCTGATGCGCACCGAAAATAGAGTAACTGCGAAATAAGTTTCCTTCGTGATACAAATGAACATCAAATTCAGTAGGCTGAACCGCTAGATTCACTTTTGCCACCCCTTTAACTTCAAACATAATATACGCACATAATATACGCTTCTTACCACTCATTCCCTTTTATAGTAAAAACATAAACCTTTTCTACAAATATAATAGAATAAATGTTCTTTAAAATTACTCTTTATTCCATACTCTTCATACTTTATTACTTTATGAATAATTCCATATGATATAGGGAAAATCCTGCTTAAAACTTACTTTTTATTCTGAAAATTCATGGTAATTATTCCTAATTATTATTCCTGTTTACTTAATCTTTAAAAAAGCGCAAATAAAAAAAGGTTTGCATATATGCAAACCTTTTTAAGATGACCCGTACGGGATTCGAACCCGTGTTACCGCCGTGAAAGGGCGGTGTCTTAACCGCTTGACCAACGGGCCATATTTAAATTTAAAACGACTGGCGGAGAAGGAGGGATTTGAACCCTCGCGCCGCTTACACGACCTACACCCTTAGCAGGGGCGCCTCTTCAGCCACTTGAGTACTTCTCCGTATGGCTCCACAGGTAGGACTCGAACCTACGACCGATCGGTTAACAGCCGATAGCTCTACCACTGAGCTACTGTGGAATATGGTGGGCCTAAGTGGACTCGAACCACCGACCTCACGCTTATCAGGCGTGCGCTCTAACCAGCTGAGCTATAGGCCCATTATTTGGAGCGGGTGATGAGAATCGAACTCACGACATCAGCTTGGAAGGCTGAGGTTTTACCACTAAACTACACCCGCGTTACTTAAGATGGGGCGACTGATGGGAATCGAACCCACGAATGCCGGAACCACAATCCGGTGCGTTAACCACTTCGCCACAATCGCCGTCTTAAAATGGTGGCTCGGGACGGAATCGAACCGCCGACACAAGGATTTTCAGT
Source organism: Priestia sp. SB1 (assembly GCF_038898415.1). Classification (NCBI taxonomy): domain Bacteria; kingdom Bacillati; phylum Bacillota; class Bacilli; order Caryophanales; family Bacillaceae; genus Priestia; species Priestia sp. SB1. The sequence continues at coordinate 1,018,822 of NZ_JBBJSS010000001.1, forward strand.
CCTTTGCTCTACCAACTGAGCTACCGAGCCAAACAAAATGGCGGTCCCGACGGGAATCGAACCCGCGATCTCCTGCGTGACAGGCAGGCATGTTAACCGCTACACCACGGGACCACTTTGGTTGCGGGGACAGGATTTGAACCTGCGACCTTCGGGTTATGAGCCCGACGAGCTACCGAACTGCTCCACCCCGCGATGATATGAATATGATATAAATAAATGGCGGAGGAAGAGGGATTCGAACCCCCGCGGGCTTTAACACCCCTGTCGGTTTTCAAGACCGATCCCTTCAGCCG